>NZ_BAAACG010000010.1:0-763807 GCF_039521385.1 Clostridium oceanicum
TGAACACTGAAAAACAAAACCAATTAATAGATGCACATAAATATAATAATTTAATTGTATTTGGTGGAGAAGGTGTTGTATCTTCTGACTTACTAAAAAACTTAACTAAATAAAAATTATTTTAATTGTAAAATATATCTTAAAAGTGGCTGCCTCAAAACAAAAGTTTTAGGCAGCCACTTTATTATTAATTTTTTTGTTAAATGTAAAGATATATTTTATTTGATTTTTAAATAATACCAAAATTTACTAATCAATCTTAAAATTTACTTAATAAATTATAAAATGTATAGAACTATTTTATAATTTCTATATAATAATATATAAATGAGGTATATAAATAATAATAAATAAAAATTATATAAATTCTTTGTAAGATATAGTAATTTTACTATTAGTATCTTTTAAAGCAAAAGTAATCTACAATACCAACTAATTATTTATTTAAATATACCTACGTAAGATAAACACTTTATTATATAGGAGGAAGCTAAAATGGAGAAAAAACAATATATTTGCCCAAAATGTGGTTGCACTGAATATGAAGATGATCAATTTCAAGCAACTGGAGGAACTTTAGCCAAAATGTTTGATGTTCAAAATAAAAAATTTATTACAATAAGTTGTGCAAGATGTGGTTATACGGAATTATATAAAGGTCAAACTACAACAGGAATGAATATATTAGATTTCTTAACATCATAAACTAAATAATAAATTTAAAACACTTACAAATGAAATTGTAGGTGTTTTTGTTTTGTATAATTTGAGAATATATTATTAAGAATTATTTTCAATAAAGCTTATAACACTTTTATTTATGGCACTTTTTATGCTATAATACATAGGTAAAATCAAGTTTTGGAGGAAATGAAATGAATGATATAAAAGAAAATAAAGGACGCTTCTTAATTGAAACTTGGGGCTGCCAAATGAATGAAGAAGATTCAGAAAAATTATCTGGTATGTTAAAAGAAGATGGATATATAGAAACTACAGAAACAAGTGAAGCTGATGTAATAATATTTAATACTTGTTGTGTACGTGAAAATGCAGAATTAAAGGTTTATGGAAACCTTGGAAGATTAAAGAAACTTAAAAATATAAATCCTAACTTAGTTATTGCAGTTACTGGTTGTATGATGCAACAAGAAGGAATGGCAGAGGAAATTAAAAAGAGATTTCCTTTTGTAGATATTATAATAGGAACTCATAATTCACATAAATTTATAGAATATTTACATCAGGTAAAAGATGATAAAGCATCTATAATAAGTATACAACCTAAAGAAGAAGGTATTGTAGAAAATATTCCTATAGATAGAAAAGGTAGCGTTAAAGCTTTTGTTACTATAATGTATGGATGTAATAATTTTTGTACATATTGTATAGTTCCTTATGTAAGAGGAAGAGAAAGAAGTAGACATTATAGCGACATAGAAAAAGAAATAAAAGACTTAGTAAGTGAAGGATATAAAGAGATAACACTACTTGGTCAAAATGTAAATTCTTATGGTAAAGATTTAGAACCTAAACTCTCTTTCGCAAATCTTTTAAGAAAACTAAACACTATAGAAGGACTTGAAAGAATAAGGTTTATGACTTCTCATCCTAAGGATTTAACAGATGATGTTATAGAAGCAGTTAGAGATTGTGACAAGCTTTGTGAACAGGTACATCTTCCAGTTCAATCAGGTTCTACAAATATTCTTAAGAAAATGAACAGAGTTTATACAAGAGAGCAATATTCAAACTTAGTTTCTAAAATAAAAAAAGCTATACCAAATGTAGCACTTACTACTGATATTATAGTAGGATTTCCAGGAGAAACAGAAGAAGATTTTGAAGATACTTTAAGTTTGATGAAAGAAGTTGAATATGATTCTGCCTTTACATTCTTATATTCTAAAAGATCAGGAACTCCAGCATATAGCTATGAAAATCAAGTAGACGAAAAAGTAAAACATGAAAGATTTGATAGATTAAAAAAAGTAGTTAATGAGATTTCTCAAAAGAAAAATAAAGCTTATGATGGTAAAACTGTAGAAGTTTTAGTAGAAGGACCTAGCAAAAACGATTCTTCAAGATTAATGGGTAGAACAAGAACAGGAAAACTTGTTAACTTTACAGGAGATAAAAGTACTATAGGAGAACTTGTTAATGTTAAAATAACAGAAGCTAAGTCATTTTCACTATTAGGTAAAGAAGTTAAATAGTAAAAGAAGCTCTATGTAGAGCTTCTTTTAGAATATAAATGTTAAAATAAGGAGGAACTATAATGGGGTTAACTCCAATGATGAGACAATATTTAGAAGTAAAAGAAAGTTCCAGTGATTGTATATTGTTTTTTAGATTAGGTGACTTTTATGAAATGTTTTTTGATGATGCAAAAATAGCATCTAAAGAGTTGGAATTAGTTCTTACAGGAAGAGATTGCGGTTTAGAAGAAAGAGCTCCTATGTGTGGAATTCCTTATCATTCAGCCAATTCTTATATTAGTAAATTAGTTAGTAGAGGATATAAAGTAGCTATTTGTGAACAACTAGAAGATCCTTCTTTAGCTAAGGGAATAGTAAAAAGAGGTATAAGAAAAATATTAACTCCTGGAACATATACAGATTCTTCATTTCTAGAAGAAAATAAAAACAGTTATATTATGAGTATGTATTTAGAAAAAAGTAATAGCAGCTGTGGACTATGGTTTGCAGATATTTCAACGGGAGAATTTAATTGTACAAGCACTTTTTTTGATGAATCTATAATATTAGATGAAATATCAAAATTTTCTCCTAAAGAAATACTTCTTCAACATAATTTTGGAAAAAACTTTATAAATATAATAAAAGATAGATTTCCAGGTATAGTTATAACTACTTTAAAAGAAGAAGATTACACTAAAAATATAATAGAAGATCAATTTAAAGATTTTAATAAGGAGGATTTTAATAATTCAATTTTAAAATCTGGTAATGGTCTTTTATCATACATATTGCATACTCAAAAAAATTTGTTATCAAATATAAATAAAATTAACCATTATAATATAGTTGATTATTTAACTATAGATGTGAATTCAAGAAGAAACTTAGAGCTTACAGAGAATTTAAGAGAAAAAACTAAAAAAGGTTCTCTTTTATGGGTACTTGATAAAACTAATACTGCAATGGGAGCAAGACAACTTAGAAGATGGATAGAACAACCTTTAATAAATAAATTAGCTATAGAAAATAGACTTTCTGCTGTAGAAGAAATATTAAACAATATGTCCTTCCACGAAGATTTAAAAGAATGCTTAAAAGAAATATATGACATAGAACGAATAGTAGGTAAAGTTGCTTCTAAAAGTGTAAATGCTAAAGAACTTATTTCTTTAAAAAATTCTATAAGTAAAGTTCCTAGAATAAAAGAGTTACTTTCTAATTTAAGTAGTAATTTATTATCATCTATGTATGAAAACCTAGATACTTTAGAAGATATACATTCCCTTTTAGATAAATCTTTAATGGATAGTCCAGCCTTATCTGTAAAAGAAGGAAATATAATAAAGGATGGATATAGTGAAGACGTAGATTCTTTAAGATTTGCTAAAACTAACGGTAAAAAGTGGATTGCCTCTTTAGAAAACCAAGAAAAACAGGTTACAGGAATAAAATCTTTAAAAGTAAAATACAATAGGGTTTTTGGATATTTTATAGAAGTAACTAAATCAAACTTAAAATTTATACCAGAAGGAAGATATATAAGAAAGCAAACTCTTGCTAATTCAGAAAGATATATAACTCCAGAACTTAAAGAAATGGAAGACAAGATATTAGGATCAGAAGAGAAACTTATAGATCTTGAATACAAACTATTTATAGAAATAAGAGATACTATAGAAAAAAATATTGGAAGAATGCAAAAAACTTCTAAAATAATAGCTGATATAGATTGCTTAAGTTCATTAACTACAATAGCTTTAGAGAATAACTATAAAAGACCTACTATAAATATGAATAATGAAATACACATAGAAGAAGGTAGACATCCAGTAGTTGAAAAAGTTATCCCTAAAGGAGAATTTGTATCTAATAATACTAAAATAGATACAAATGATGAGCAGCTTTTATTAATAACAGGTCCTAATATGGCAGGTAAATCTACTTATATGAGGCAAGTTGCTTTAATAGTTTTAATGACTCAAATAGGAAGTTTTGTTCCATGTAAAAGTGCAGACATTTCTATATGTGATAAGATATTTACAAGAATAGGAGCTTCAGATGATTTAGCTGCAGGTAAATCTACTTTTATGGTAGAAATGTGGGAAGTATCTAATATTCTTAAAAATGCTACTCCTAATAGTTTAGTGCTTTTAGATGAAGTTGGACGTGGAACTAGTACTTATGACGGTCTTAGCATTGCTTGGTCTGTTATAGAATATATGTGTAAAAATAATAAGCTAAGATGCAAGACTTTATTTGCAACTCACTATCATGAGCTTACCAAATTAGAAGGCATGATTAAAGGAGTAAAAAATTATTCAGTTTCAGTTAAAGAGCTAAAAAATGAAATTATATTTCTTCGTAAGATTATACAAGGCGGTGCAGATCAATCCTATGGAATTGAAGTTGCTAAATTAGCAGGTATTCCAAAAGAAGTTATAGATAGAGCTAAAGAAATACTATGTAATATCGAAAGTAAAGAAAAAGAAGAAAATAAAATAAATCAGTGTATAGATAAAGAGTATAAAAAAGAAGAGAAAGAAAAAACTAAATCTTTAAAATCACAATTAGAAGAAGAGATTGCATCAAAAGAAGTAAGTGTATCTTTTGATGAAGAAGAAAATAAAATAGATAAAAAATCAGCTAATACAAAAAAAGATACACCAAAACAATTAGGGTTTAATGATATTGAAAAAGATCAGCTTTTAACTTATATTAAAAGTATAGATGTATTAAATTTAACTCCTATGGAAGGATTTAATAAATTATACGATATAATAAGTAAAGCTAAAAAATTATAAAATGGTGATTATATGTCAAGAATAAATATTTTAAATGTAGAAACTAGTAATAAGATAGCTGCTGGAGAAGTTATAGAAAAACCTTTTTCTGTAGTAAAAGAACTTGTAGAAAATAGTATAGATGCAGGTGCTAAAAATATAAGTATAGAAATAATTGATGGAGGCCAAAAAAGTATAAAGATAATTGATGATGGTCAAGGTATACATCCAGATGATGTAGAAAAAGCTTTTATGCCCCATGCTACTAGTAAGATAAAAGGAATTGATGATGTATATAAAATAAGCACAATGGGTTTTAGAGGAGAAGCTCTAGCTAGTATTTCTTCTGTAGCAAAAGTTAAACTTACAACAAGAGTAGAAGAAAAAGATTTTGGAAAAGAAATTTCTATAAATGGTGGAACATTAGAGTATTCAAAAGAAGCTGGATGTAATGTAGGTACTACCATAGAGGTTAAAGATTTATTTTTTAATGTACCTGCTAGACTTAAGTTTTTAAAATCTTTTAAAAGTGATTCTACATATATAAAAGATATTGTAAACAGACTAGTTTTATCTCACAGTGATATAGCATTTACCTTTATAAACAATGGAAAGCAAACTATAAGAAGCTATGGAACAAGTAAATTAAAAGATACTATAAGATGTGTATATGGAAAAACAGTTTACGAAAACATAATAAACTTTGAAGATCATACAGATATAGCATCTATATATGGATATGTAGGTAATTCAGATATAAGTAAAAAAAGTAGAAGTAAACAAAGTGTTTTTATAAATAAAAGATATGTAAAAAGTAAGATTATAGGTGCAGCAGTTGAAAGTGCCTTTAAATCTTTTTTAACAGTTAATAACTACCCTTTTTTCATATTGTTTATTGATATATTTCCAGAGTATATAGATATAAATGTTCACCCAACTAAATCAGAAATAAAATTTAGAAATGAAAGATTTATTTTTAAATTAGTATTTGATACTGTACATGAAGCTTTGAAAAATAGCTTAAAAGATAACTTTGATGAGTTATTTAAAAAAGAAGAAATTTTAGATTTAAATACTTTAAAAAAAGAAAAAGAAAATTCTTTAGAGCAAATTAATATGAGCCAAAGAGAAAATAATTTAAATTCATTAAATAAAAATGTAGATAGTTCTAATCAAATTTATAAAGATGATAATACTTATAAAGTAAAATTTCCTGTGGACTTAAACAATTTTACTTCTGATAAAAATGATGAAAAGAATCAATATGAACTTAAAGAAGAATTTGTAAATTTAATGCATAATAAAGGAAATGCATACAAAGACTATCATTGTACTGCAAAAGAAGATAAAAATCATTATAATTCTAAAAATGAAAATAATTCAAAGAATGATTTAAATAATACTATTAATTATAATACTCCGGAAAAAAATTTAGATTATAAAAATGCTGGTGAAGAAATTACCCAATATACTACTTTAGATAATACAAATAAAGAAAATGAAGTTGAAAGACAATTAGAAGATAGCTCTATAAAAATAATTGGACAATTTAAAAATACTTATATATTAATAGAAAAAGATGATGATTTATATATAATAGATCAACATGCAGCTCATGAAAAAGTATTATTTGAAAAATTTATGAAAGAAATAAATGAGGCAGCCATAGTATCTCAACTTTTATTAACTCCAGATGTATTAGAACTTTCTGAAGAAGACTATGACATATATTTAAAAAACGAGAATATATTTAAAGATACAGGGTTTTTAATAGAAGGTTTTGGAGAAAATACTATAAGTATAAGGCAAGTTCCTATGATACTTGGAAAACCTAGTGTAGAAAAACTATTTTTAGAAATATTAGATAACTTGAAATCTATGGGCTCTGGAAAGAAAACTGAAGTTAAATATATGTCTATAGCAACACTTGCTTGCAAATCTGCAGTTAAGGCTCATGATAGTTTATCTATTGAAGAAATCAAAAGACTAATTAGAGATATGACAAATAGTGATAACCCTTTTACATGTCCTCATGGTAGACCAACTTTAATTAAAATTACTTTAAATGAGCTAGAAAAAAAGTTTAAAAGAATACAGTAATGAGGGAGGAAGAAGACTTGAAAGAATTACTTATAATATCAGGCCCTACAGCTGTAGGAAAAACAGATATATCCATAAAACTTGCTAAAAAATTAAATGGAGAAATCATATCATCAGATTCTATGCAGATATATAAATATATGGACATAGGTTCTGCTAAAATAACAAAAGACGAAATGCAAGGAATACCTCATCATCTTATTGATGTAGTAAATCCTGAAGAAAGTTTTAACGTAGCCAAATTCAAAGAGTTATCAGAAAAAGTAATAGATGATATAGCCTATAGAGAGAAGCTTCCTATGATAGTAGGAGGAACTGGGCTTTATATAAATTCTTTGATATATAATTATGAATTTACAGATGCAGATAAAGATGAAGAATATAGACAATATCTTTGTGATTTAGCTTCACAAAAGGGTAAAGAATATGTTCATGGTCTTTTAAAAGAAATTGATTCAGAGTCTTATGAGAAGTTGTATCCAAATGATTTAAAAAGAGTGGTTAGAGCTTTAGAAGTTTATAAAATCACAGGGAAAACTATAAGTGAATATAAAAAAGAAAATGAAAAAATACTTTATGATATCCCTTATAATATATACTATTTTGTTTTAAATATGGATAGAGAAGTTTTGTATGAAAGAATAAACAAAAGAGTGGATATAATGATAAATAATGGACTTATAGAAGAAGTTAAGAAACTAAAAGACATGGGATATACAGAAGAAATGCAATCTATGAAAGGTATTGGATATAAAGAAATACTATATTATTTAAATGGTAAAATTTCTTTAGAGGAAGCTATATATCTTATAAAAAAAGGAAGTAGAAATTATGCTAAACGTCAATTGACTTGGTTTAGAAAAGACAAAAGAGCTATTTGGATAAATAAAGATGAATACAAAAATGAAGATGATATAGTAGAATACATTATAAATACTATAAAAAACAAAAGAGATATAGATAAAAATAAAGGGTTTTAATAATCACATATAGAATAATAGTATAATGAAGTAATTTTATTTTTATTCTACTTTGTAAAATGTAATAGAGGAGGTAAAATAATGAGTAAAGTAGTTAATAATTTACAAGATATATTTCTCAATGGAGCAAGAAAGAATAGAACTTCAGTTATTATATATTTAACTAACGGATTTCAATTAAAAGGATTCGTAAAAGGCTTTGACAACTTTACAGTGATACTAGATTGTGATGGAAAACAAATGATGATATATAAACATGCAATATCTACTATAACTCCATCTAAACCTTTATTATTTACAGCAAATCCTGATTCAGACAGATAAAAGGATAGGTTTATACCTATTCTTTTTTATGCGTTAATATAAAACATAAATAGCAATTAATAGATAACAAATAATAATTTAAGTTGAATTTCTTTAATTTAATGATAATTAGTTGAACTAATTCTATAATTTTAAAACATGTTATATTAATATAAATTTTCTATAAAAAACTTATAGTTAATAATAAATTAACTGATAGCTTATATACATAAACTTAAGGAGGAGCACAATATAAAATGCTAAAAATAACAGAAGAAAGTTTGAAAAAAATATATGGAATAAATGATAAAACAATTAAACTTTATAATAAGGCCATGGAAGATGTTAAAGGTCAATTTGATAAATATGATGCTATAAGAGAATATAATCAAATAAAAGTATTAGATGCATTTCAAGAGGAAAGAATAAGTGATTCACATTTTACTAATTCAAGTGGATATGGATATGATGATATAGGCCGTGATTCTTTAGAACGAGTTTATGCTAGAATATTTCATGCTGAAAGTGCTTTAGTTAGACCTCATTTTGTAAATGGAACTCACGCAATAGCATCTTGTCTTTATGGAAACTTAAGACCTGGGGATACTATGCTTTCAGTGTGTGGATCTCCCTATGATACTCTACATGGTGTGATAGGAATAGCTGGAAATGGAAAAGGATCTTTAAAAGAGTTTGGAATAAAATATAAACAATTAGATTTTAAAGAAGATGGTGTATTAGATTTTGAAAAGATAGAAACTACTTTAAAGGAAGACAAGACTATAAAATTAGTTCATGTTCAAAGATCTACAGGTTATGGTTACAGAAAAGCACTTAAAATATCTTCTATAAAAAAATTAGTTGAAGTTATAAAAGGAGTAGACCCATCAATTATTTGTTTCATAGATAACTGTTATGGTGAATTTATAGATACTATAGAACCTACAGATGTAGGAGCGGATTTACTTGCTGGTTCTTTAATTAAAAATATAGGTGGAGGAATATCTCCAACCGGTGGATATGTAGTAGGTAAAAAAGATTATGTTGAACAAGCATCTTACAGACTTACTGTTCCTGGAATAGGTGGAGAGTGTGGATCTACATTTGGTGTTATGAGATCTATGTATCAAGGATTATTTTTAGCTCCACATATAGCAATTGAAGCATTAAAAGGTGCAGTATTTTGTTCTAGAATAATGGAACTTGCAGGTTTTGAAGTATTGCCTAAATATGATGATGAAAGAAGCGATATAATTCAAGCTATAAAGTTTAATGATAAAGATAAATTAATAAAATTCTGCCAAGGAATACAAGCAGGCTCTCCAATAGATTCATTTGTAACTTGTGAGCCATGGGATATGCCAGGATATGATGATCAAGTTATTATGGCAGCAGGAGCCTTTATACAAGGATCTTCCATAGAATTGTCTGCAGATGCACCAATAAGAGAACCATACATAGGATACCTTCAAGGTGGACTTACTTTTGACCATGCTAAGATAGGTATATTAATTTCTCTTTCTAAAATATTAGCAGAGTAAATTAAAATTTGATTTTTACAAATATAATAAGAGGGATATAAAGCTTATAATTGTGAGCTTTATATCCCTCTTATTATTAAATATTATTTTAATTATATCTTTATAATAACTATTTAACTAATTTTGCATGAATTACAAGCCTTGCATCATCAAAGTCATAGGCACAAGTACTTAATGTTATTATAGTATCTTTACTATTTAAGTTTATATCTGTATTAAATAATGACTTGTTTTTTATTGTATTTAAAAATAAAGAATATTCTTTATATATATTATTATAGATTAAAAGTTAAATGGAAGAAATACAACTGAAAATATAATCTTTTAAAATCAACATATTCAAAAATCTAAGTAATATTTATAATATGTTAATAATAGATTAGTAACAAGAATAAAGTTTAAGTAAACGTTTAATAATTTCTATTTACAGAAAAATTTTAGATTTTCAATCTATTTAATAGATTATTTATATTGATGATAAATTATAAAGTTTGCCATTAATAATTACATAATTCATAAATTATTAATCATTTGTAAACATATTGTACATATATACATATCATACATATTGAGTGTGTTTATCAATTTCATTAAACGTTTTCAAATATTATTTTACATACTTATAATATTTTGCATAATTAAATTTTAATATCAAGTTGGAGGTATGTTTAATGTTAAAAAACAAATTATCAGTTATCCTAGCATCTGCTTTATTCACATTTTCTTTACTTGGAGCAAAGCCTGTTTATGCTAAAACAACGGATAACTCAAATCCAAACAATTCAACTGTTCAAGAAGAAGTACAAAAAGCTAAAGACAGTGGTCAAAAAGTAACAATTATGTATTATTGTGATGCTGACAACAACTTAGAGCCTCATTTATTATCAGATATTGATGAAATGAAAAAAGGGTACCATAATAATCCTAATTTGAATTTAATAACACTTGTAGATAGAACACCAGGATATACTAATCAAAAAACAACTTTAGGAGAAAATTTTACAGATACAAGACTATATAAGATAGAGCATAATAAAACAGAAAGATTAGATGGAGGAAATGAATTTCCTGAAATAACTAAGAATAGCAACTACGAAGCCAATATGGGGAATCCTGATGTTCTTAAAAAGTTCATTAACTATTGTAAAGCTAATTATAAAGCTGATAAATATGTTCTTGTAATGTCTAATCATGGTGGAGGAGCAAAAGAAAAATTAAAACAAAATCCTAAATTAAAAAAGGCAATTTGTTGGGATTATAGCAATGATGAAGATTGTCTTTATATGCCAGAAATTTCAGATCATTTAAATTCTTCTCAATCTGTTGATGTTCTTGCTTTTGATGCATGCTTTATGGGTACTGCAGAAGTAGCATATCAATATAAACCAGGTAATGGTGGATTTTCAGCTGATAGTATAATAGGTTCTGCTCCATCAGTTTGGGGTGATGGTTTTCAATATGATACTATTTTCAATAGAATAAAAAAGGGTGGAGAAGTTACCAATGAAAGTGATTTAACATTAGGCGGAAAAGAGAAAAGTTTTGATCCTTCAACTATTACTAACGAAGAGCTTGGAGCAATCTTTGTAGAAGAACAGAGAGATTGTACAAAAGGTGATAGATATGGTTATGACCAACAATTAAGCTTTTATGATTCAACTAAGATTAACTCAGTAAAAGAATCTATAGATAAATTAGCTATTAACTTGAGTAAAGAAAATAAAAAAGCACAAATAGAAGACTTAAGGGGAAGTAAAACAAAGAGTGTTAAAGTAATGCATTATTTTGATGAAAGTCAAGCAGATTATTGGGCTTCTTATCCATACTTTGATATATATGATTTATGTGAAAAAATAAATCAAAGTAGTAATTTTAGTGAGGAAACTAGAACTTTAGCTTCAAATTGTATGAATAAAATAGACCAAATGGTAGTTTATTCTTTTGAAAATTCATACCAATCATTTAAAGAAGGTAAAAACGGATTAAGTATATTCTTGCCAGATGGAGATGGAGAATATAAATATGGTGATTGGTGGTCAGGATATAAAACAATTTCTTATCGTAAATTGCACACTTGGTATAATTCAATAGATACAGTTAAAGAAGGATTAGAACCTTACGGAAAATTAAGATGGTGTAAAGATGGTGAAGATTCTAGAGTTAATAAAGTTGGTAACTGGTTTGAACTTTTAGATTCTTGGTTTGATAGTAGTAACGATTCAAAAGGCGGAGTTAACCATTATCAATGGTAATTTAAAGATTTAAATTCTTTATTTATGAATAATAAAATTAGTGATTATAACTATAAAAATATGAAATTATAAATATAAAAAACTAACGGATGGTTTAAAACCATCCGTTTTTGTCTATAATAACAACTAATACTTTCTATATAATCCAACTAATTTTCCTAGAACTTTACATGTATCTACTATTATAGGTTTCATTGTTTTATTTTCAGGTTGAAGTCGTATATGATCTTTTTCTTTAAAAAATCTTTTTAAAGTAGCTTCATTCTCTATAAGAGCTACAACTATATCACCATTTTCACAAGTATTAGATTTTTCAATTATAGCTAAATCTTCATCCATTATTCCAACATCAATCATACTTTTTCCAGATACTTTTAACATGAAAAGTTCATTAGTACTTTTTACATATTCTATTGGGAGTGGAAATATATCTTCAATATTTTCTATAGCTAAAATTGGAGCTCCTGCAGTTATAGTTCCTATAATAGGAATATTTACAATTTCTTTTTTAGTGATATTTTCTGAAATTTCAATAGCCCTAGTTTTAGTTTTATCTCTTTTTATCAAGCCTCTTTTTTCTAATTTTTTCAGATGGCTATGTACTGTAGAGGTGGAACTTAAACCTACTGCTTTGCAAATTTCTCTCACAGAAGGAGGATAGCCTTTTTCTTTTATTTGAAGTTTTATGAAGTTATAAATTTCTTCTGGTTTATTACTGGTCCTGGCCATAATTACACCTCTCTTAATATTTATTAATTTAAATTATACCACAAAATTCAAATTTCATCAAACTTATGTTCTTTTCTTATAGAGAAATATGAAAATATATGATTTAATAGAATAACTAGACTTTATCTGTTATAATTATAGTTGCTTTAAAATATTAAATGCAAAATGGAAAAGAGGTTTTTAAATGGAAATAAAATATTGTATATTTAATGAAAAAAAAGTCTGTGACAACTGTGGAGAATGTGATGTATGTGATTTAGACTCTAATAAAAAATGTGATAACTGTGGTAAATGCCTAGAAAAAGAAGGGTATGATACTAAAGCTATAAAAATAACTGACGTTAATGAAGATAAAAAATTTATAAATAAAGATGAATTTGAAAAATCAGTAGAAGAAATTCAATCAGAATATAAAAATTGGGAAGAAATAGATGAATTTGTTAAAGATAAAAACAATAAAGATAACATAGATTCTAAAGAAAAACTAAAATCTTTATTAGAAGATTATAATGATGATTATAAAGCATTAGAGGATACTTCAATAGAAAATAGGGAAGACATAACTATAGAATTTATTGATGATATAGATGGACTAGAAGAAGTTTTAGAAGATGATGATAGACTAAAGAGAGTAGGGAAGGAACAATTTCCAGGGTTTATAAAACTAAATGATAAAGATAATAACTAACTAATACAACTAGTTAGTTATTATCTTTTTACTTTGCCCTCTTTTATTGATGTGTAACCAAATATACATAACAACTATAAAATAACAATCATTATAAGGATTTCAATTTGTAAAAGCTCTCTTAAACTTTAAAAATAAATCTATTTTTTATTTTTTTAAAACTTGCTTTGATTTAATGGATTTGATTTTATAGCTTCTCTTAATTTTTCGCTATCTACATGAGTGTATATTTGGGTTGTAGATACATTTTCATGGCCTAATATCATTTGAAGACTTCTTATATCTACGCCTCCATACTTATACATTAAAGTAGCTGCTGTATGTCTTAACTTGTGAGGTGAATATTTATCTTTATCAAGGCCTGCTTTTATTACATATTTTTTCACCATAAGTTCTACAGATCTTTTGTTTATTCTAGTATAGTTTTTGCTTAAAAAAAGTGCATCTTTATCTACTATTTTTTCTTTATTTTCTTTTCTTACATTTAAGTATGAATCTATAGATTGTATACATGCATCATTTAAATAAACAGTTCTTTCTTTGTTTCCTTTCCCAATAACAGTTAATAGGTCATTTTTTATATTTGATATATTTATACCACAAAGCTCTGAAAGTCTAAGACCGCAATTTAAAAATAAAGTTAATATGCAATAATCTCTTTCTTTAAATCTTCCTTCTACAGAAGATAACAATTTTAAGCTTTCATTTAAAGTTAAATAAACTGGATTTCTTTTACTTATTTTAGGACTTTCAAGTTCTGATGCTGGGTTTTCATTTATTATTTTAGCTTTTCCATATAAAAACTTAAAAAAAGATTTTAGGGTAGCTATTTTTCTAGCTCTAGCATAACTGCCATTATGTCTGTAATTTTCAACAAAAGATATAAAAGCATATAGATCAGATAGTGTTACTTCTTTTATAATATCATCAGTTATATCAGATATTTTTATTTCCTCAAACTCAATATTCTCATTTAGCATCCCTTTGTATAATTTCAAAAACCTAAAAAACATAATTAAATCTAACTTATAAGCATCTATAGTATTTTCGGATTTTCCTTTTATAGTTCTTAAATAGTTTAGAAAATCATTAATTCTCATAGGCGTTGAATTATCATATATTTTACTTAAATTGTACTTCATTTGTAAAAAACCTCCTAAAAATAGCTACAACTTCGCTAAATATACATTTAACGAATATAATATTCTATAAAAGAGGGGTAAATTCCTGCTTATTTATATATTTTTTATTATAAATTTCATTATTAGTACTAATACAACCTTGTTAAAGTTAAAATTCAAAAGAAAAATACTTCAAAATCCTTTTTCTTTAATACTACTAATACTATAAGTATATAATATTAGTAGTATTAAAGATTTAAATATTTACCTATTCTATTCAAGCTTTTTATATCAATTGAAATATATTATCAATTAGTTTTTGAATTTGTATTTCAATCTATTTTCATATTATTCTTCATTAAAAATAATATAATTTAGTATTAATACTAATTCATTTTCTTAAAAATGCAATATACATGTAAAATATCTATCATCTATTTATTTGTTTCTTATGAAAAAAAGTTTTATCAAAAACTTACTTTTCTACGAATGTGAAAATATATTTTTTATAAATATAATACAGAAGGTATATACAATTTAGGTAAAAATTAAATTTTAATAAAAAAATATTTTATAATATACATAGTAGTTTACACAATATATATTATGTAAACTACTATGTATACTTAATATTAAAAATAGATTTAATATTCTAAATTAAATCTAAATACTGAAAACTATCCTTATTATTTTCTAAACATAAAAAACATTTTAAATTTTTATTTAATTCTAAAAAATATGACTATAAAATAAATTTATAGATATACTAAATATGTATTGAAAAAAATTATATTTTATAATACTATTATAAATATAGTTTATATAATAAATTTACAAAGGAAAGAGGTACTTAATATGCTACCAATAAAAATGAGCGATTTAGCTTATAATGAATTTAAGAATATGTTAGATTCTAATAATATAAATTCTAATATTTTAAGAGTTTATTTAGAAGGAAGTGGATGAGGAGGTCCTTCATTTAATATCGTTCTGGATGAACAAAAAGAAAATGATTTAGTGTCTCCTATTAAGGATTTAGTATTTTTAGTTGAAAAATCCCTTTATGAAGAATTTGGCGGTTTTACTTTAAAATGTAGTGAAGAAAATGGATTAAATGGTTTTTCAGTAGAACCTAAAATACAACCAGAAGGTTCAGGTTGTGATAGCTGCTCTAGTTGCAGTTAGTTTATAAATAGAATCGAAAAGAGTACCTAGACATTTGATATTAAATATCTAGGTACTCTTTTATTTTATATAATTTAGGTTAAATGTTTTGGCTAATATTATAGATTTCTTTCGTAAGATTCTACCATTTTTTTAACCATGTTTCCGCCAACATAACCGTTTTGTCTTGAAGTCAAGTTTCCTTTATCCATAGAATCATAGTTGTTTATACCTACTTCATTAGCTGTTTCCATTTTTAATTGATTTAATCCTTGTCTTGCTTCTGGTACTACTAATTTGTTTGAATTATATGCCATTTTAAACAACCTCCTTTTATAAATTATCTTTAGTTTAGTTTGTATTTTGTTCTGTACTATAAGTTTATCCAATAGTGAGATTTTTATTCTATAAGTTGAAATATTTTTTAGAAATATTTTGCTACATCTGTTTCTTTAAAAATTATAGATTTCTTTCGTAAGATTCTACCATTTTTTTAACCATGTTTCCGCCAACATAACCATTTTGTCTTGAAGTTAAGTTTCCTTTATCTACAGAGTCATAGTTACTTATGCCTACTTCATTAGCTGTTTCCATTTTTAATTGGTTTAATCCTTGTCTTGCTTCTGGTACTACTAATTTGTTTGAATTATATGCCATTTTAAACAACCTCCTTTTATATGGTTATATTTTGTTTTTTAAGTCTTTACTTTTATGTCTGTACTATCATTTTGTGCAGTTTTATGATTTATATTACAGAAAATTAATGGTATTTTTTCTAAGATTTTAAATTTAAAAAATTGAACCATATTAATTCACCCATTTTCCTATGTATCTTATTTTTTTAAAATTAAAAATCATTTTTTCTATTGTTACTATTATTAATTTCAAAGTTAGATTAATAGTATATGATATAATAATTATGAATCTTTAACTTAGGAGGAATATATTTATGAAAAAAATATTATTAACTGGAGGCAATGGTTTTTTCGCTTCAAGATTCACTAAATTCTATGAAAATAAGTACAACATACTTGCTTTAAGCCACAAAGATTTAGATATAACAGATGAAGATAAAACATATAAAGCTATAAAAGAATTCGCCCCGGATTATGTCATCCATACCGCTGGCATTGCTAATACTAATTTTTGTGAAGAAAACCCTGCTTTTACCTATGATATAAATGTAAATGGAACTTTAAACGTAGGTAAAGCTTGCAAAGATTTAAATTGTAAAATGATTTTTTTAAGTTCAGAACAAGTGTATAACGGAAATATGGAAGAAGGTCCTTATACAGAAAATATAAAACCTATACCTAATACTGAATACGGAAAACAAAAACTAGAAGCAGAAAATAAAATAAAAAACATATTAGATGAACTTTGGATTTTAAGATTCACTTGGCTCTTTGGACTTCCTGAAAAAAATTGTAAAGTTAATGCTAATATAGTTTCAAATATGATAAATTCTATTTTAAATGGAAAAGACATAAAGGAACCAGTAAATGAATATAGAGGAATGACATACATATATGAATTAATCGAAAATTTTGAAAAAATCTTTGATATTCCTTATGGTATTTATAACATAGGCAGCGAAAACAATTTAAATAGATATGAATGTGCTTGCCTTGTTTTAAAAGGATTAGGTTTAGAAAATAGATTAGACTGTTTAATTAAAAAAGATTTTGAAAAATACAAAGACAAACCTAGAGACTTAAGAATATCTAATCAAAAATTAAAAGATCAAGGTATTAAATTTAGTCTTACAAAAGATGCTATCTTAAAATGCCTCTCAGAATTTAATTATAAACTGTAAAAAATCAACTGTAATTGAAACTACAATACCCTTATATTTAATGGGTTAAATTTATTATTAAATAATTATAATCATATAAATAAAAGCCATAATGACATTAATTCATTATGGCTTTTACTTATTATATTATAGGTTTTCTCTATAGAATGGCATAGACATACATCTTGGGCCGCCTCTTCCTCTAGATAGCTCTGAAGAAGGCATAGTTAATACTTCTACATTATGTTTATTTAAAATTTCATTTGTTACATAATTTCTTTCATAAGTTATAACTTTTCCTGGAGAAATAGCTAAAGTATTTGAACCATCATTCCATTGTTCTCTAGCAGATATTATCTTATCACCATCACCACATCTTATAAGAGTTATATCTCTTTTTAAGTATTTAGATAATATTTTTTCTAAAGTATCAATTTCTTCTTTTACAACTATTTCTTTTTTAGATTTATCATAAGTTATAGCATTAACTTTTAAAGTACCTTCTATTTCACCATGAACCGTAAATTTATCATGATCAAGCATAGTAAATACTGTATCTAAATGCATAAATGCTCTTACTTTTGGTATTTCAAATAATAGTACTACTTTAAATTCTTCATTTGATTCAAACAATCTTTTAGCCAAAGCTAGTACTGATTTACTATCAGTTCTTTCGCTATGCCCTATAGCAATTACATCTTTTGATAGAATTAATTCGTCTCCACCTTCTAAAGAATATTCTTCGTTTCTGTTATACCATAAAGGTACATTATTGTTTCCGTATTTAGGATGGTGGGTAAATATGTATTTACCGAAGATAGTTTCTCTTTTTCTTGTTTGCGTTTTCATAGTATTTAAAGTAACTCCACTTCCCATACATGCAAAGGGATCACGAGTAAAATACAAGTTAGGCATAGGATACATTATAAAAGGATACTCTATGTCCCCTTCATCAAGACCTATTTCATTCATTCTTACTCCTGCCATCACTTTAGTAATCAATTCTTTTTCATTCATATTATATAAATAATCTTTTAGTTTATTACTTATATTAGCGTTTATATCTCCGCTTTCTTTTATTACTTCTTCAATAAATTGTGTTTTAATTTTACTATTTGTAATAGACTCTGCTGCTAAGTTTTCTAAGTATAAAACATTAACACCGTTGTTTGTTAAAATACTAGCAAATTTATCGTGCTCTTGTTGAGCAACTTTTAAAAAAGGAATATCATCAAACAATAATCTATCCATATAATTAGGCGTAATATTTTCTATTTCTTGACCTGGCCTATGAAGCATAACAGTTTTCAATGAGCCTATCTCTGAATAAACATTAATTTTTTTATCTGAATTTGTCAAAGCTGTGCCCTCCTTTTTGGATAATTTTAAAAAATATCCAATTTCATCGTATTATTTTTATAAAATTATGTCAATGTTTTAAATATTATATCTTTTTTATAAATGAAAGTTTATACATTGTTAAATTTGTATTTATTTGAATTATTATGAAATCCTTAATTCATAAATTATAGGTTTTACCTATAAATATCATAAAATAAGCAACTTTTATATGATATTATTTTATATAGTATTATGTTATCAATGAATTTTAATACATAATAGAATAAAAATTTTTTTAAGTGAATATTAATTCAATTAACAGAAATCAAGGGTAATTATAAGGACTATATCTTAACTTAATCCATTACAATTACCCTTGATTTAAACAACTTTTTAAAACACATATTTAATAACTTTTAATATCATATTTTAGAAAATATCTATTCAAAATTTTATTCATTAGATTTAAGAAGAGTTAAATTACCTTTTATTTCATAATTTATTCCTTGAGGAATATATACAGTTTCTTCTTTTGATATTTTAAGGCTATTTTTATCACAACTTATTGTTCCTTCTCCATCAATTACAACAAAACAGTTAAATCCATCTTTTGAAGAATCTTTATAAGTATCTTTTACTTCTATTTTATTAACTTTAAAATAAGGTGTTTCTAAAGATGAGAAGTTTTCTATTTTTCCACCTTTATTTTCACCAGTATAATCTATAACATTCAAAGATTGTTCTACGTGTTCTTCTCTTCCTCTGCCCCAATCGTATAACCTGTAAGTTATATCGCTATTTTGTTGAACTTCTATTAGCTTAAGTCCTCCTTTTATAGCATGAACGGTTCCAGAAGGTATATATATAAGATCTCCAGGTTTAACTTCTGTCTCTTCTAATTCTTCTTCTAATTTACCATCATTTATAATCTGTCTTAATTTTTCTTTATTAAGTCCTTTTTTAATTCCTGAAATTAAAGTAGCACCTTTTTCCGCTTCTAGTATATACCAACATTCTGTTTTACCTTTGCTATTTTCATGTATCCTAGCATATTCATCATCTGGATGAACTTGAACAGATAAAACAGAATCTGCTTTTATTATCTTTACTAGTATTGGAAATACTTCTTTAAATTTTTCTACATCTTTTAAAGCTTCACCTTTTAAATCACCATTATCAACAATTGATGGTCCATTAGGATGACATGATACAACCCATTTTTCCCAACCCCAAATTGTTTCCTTTAAAAAAGGCGAAAGTTTATAAATATATTTTGTCATATAACCACCTCAATTTTAATATTACACAATACATTATACACTAATTAAAATAAAAATATATACTTTTAACCAATAAATAAATACATTAAATCTATTCTAATTGATATCAATTAATATAATTAACTATTAAGGTATCTTTTATAAAATTATGAATTAATATACACTATCATAGAATAAATAAAACCATATATAAATCGCAAGATTATAGGCAAAAAGAATTAATTTTGCAATATTACTTTTAAATTGTCATGAAAAAAGGTATAATTAAATTGCATCTCTAAAAATATTCATAAAAGATAAATAATATTTTAACAAAATATATACTAGTTTTATAATAAATCCTTATTTTTATTGTTATATAGGAGATGAACCAATAAAAGTTATAAAGATATAATATTCAATTGTCAATATAATGCATTTGTATATTAAACTTCTTTACAATATACTTTAAATAACTTACTAAAAATGTATTTTTTTATTTAAATGTGTATTTCTAAAAAAATTAATTTTAATGGTGTTCATATGAAAACGTATAACTAAACTTAAGTCTTAATAATATTTTCATAATAAAACTTAAACAGTAAAAAATATTATATATATATTAATATAAAATTTTTTATTACTTAGAAAGGGGCAAATTATGCAAAAAAAAATTGATATGAAACCTAGAAAATATTCTAGTAAGGAGTTATATAAATTTATAATTCCTTCAATTATAGGTATGCTATGTTTCATGACACCAATTTCTTACAACGGAGAAGTTACTATTCCAGTAGCTGTAATGTCTAAATTTATACAGACAGGACTAGAAACTGTACTACCAACTATAATGACTGTAGTCATTGCAATCACATTCATATGTTCCACAATAACAAAAGTTTTTAAACCTAAAGCTATTCTAGAAAATAAATATTGGAATAATTTATTTAATATTACACCATTATGGTATGTAATAAGAACATTAGGTTTTATTTTTATAACTTTAACTTATTTTAAAATAGGACCTGAATGGGTATGGTCAGCAGATACCGGTGGATTTTTATTTACCGATCTTTTACCTGTTTTATTTTCTGTATTTATTTTAGCAGGATTGCTTTTACCACTATTGCTAGATTTTGGTCTTTTAGAGTTCTTTGGTGCATTACTTACTAGAATTATGAGACCAATATTTACTTTACCAGGACGTTCTTCTATAGATTGTATTACTTCTTGGTTAGGTGATGGTACCTTAGGAGTACTTCTTACTAGTAAACAATATGAACAAGGCTACTATAGTGAAAGAGAAGCATCCGTTATTGGAACTACTTTCTCAGCTGTATCTATAACATTTAGTTTAGTAGTAATTTCACAAGTTAATCTTACTAGATTATTTGTTCCATACTATTTAACTGTATGTTTAGCAGGTGTTGTTGCAGCTTTAATATTACCTCGTATACCACCACTTTCTAGAAAACCAGATAATTATTATATGGGACAAGAAAAGAAAAATAAAGAAACAATACCAGAAGGATTTACTCCTTTTAAATGGGGTGTTAAAACAGCTGTTGATAAAGCTAGTGAAAATAACAGTGTTTCTGGATTCTTTAAATCTGGATTTAAAAATGTTTTAGACATGCTACTAGGTGTAACTCCTGTAGTTATGGCTATGGGAACTTTAGCTCTTATCTTAGTAACATATACTCCAATATTTAAATGGATTGGAATGCCTTTTATTCCGTTCTTAAAATTATTAGGAGTACCAGAAGCTGCAGCTGCTTCTCAAACTGTTATTGTTGGATTTACTGATATGTTCTTACCTTCAGTTATGGCAGCTACAATTAAGAGTGAAATGACAAGATTTATAATAGCAGGTCTTTCAGTTACTCAATTAATTTATATGTCAGAAGTTGGTGGATTATTATTAGGTTCTAAAATACCAGTTAATTTAAAAGACTTATTTATATTATTCTTAGAACGTACAATAATAACATTACCTATTTTATCATTAGTTGCACATATTATATTTTAAATATTTGTAAATACAAAGAATCCTTTTATAAAAAAGGATTCTTTTTTATTTTATAAAATAATTTTAATCTATGTTTTGGATTTTAAAAACAGCATACCTTACATATATGTAAGGTGTTTGTAAGGCCTTATATATAAGGATCTATGTTATAATTGTATAAGACACATTGAAATAAATAATCGTTTTTTTATAAGTTGCTTTTTTAAAAATTTTTAAAATAGAACTGTTACAAGAACCTGAGTAACTGTATTTTATGAAATACAGTTTTATTTTTCACTTGATATTTATTTTTATGGATCTAATACAAAAGAGAAAACTATATAGAGGAGATGAAACAATGAATTTTGAAGTATTTCATATAAATGGATATAATATTAAAATACTTTTTAGAAAAGGAATAGTTCATATATTAAATTCAAAAGAACTAAATGATTTTCTAAAAAAAGAAAAGAAAGCATCACTTCATGTAGCACTATTTATAAAAAATACCTATAAAGAAAAATATAAAAAAGATATAAGTATAACTTTAAAATCATTAACTATAGAAATTTTAGGACATGTTTATTTAGATAGAATCGCTAAATCTATATGTAAAATTGTTAGCATAGTACCCTTATTTAAAAAAAGTATATTAAAAATAGCAAATAAATTTGTTTTATCTCATACAGATATAATTGATATAGGTGAAAAACAAGTAGATAACAATAGATGGGTTTGGGACTCTATAGCTATTTTTACTCCATCAATATTTTTTAAAATGAAAAGCTATAAATAAGGTGATTATAAGTATACTAGTCATCTTATTTTTTTATTATCAAAGAAATAACTTAAAATTTCTCAATAAATTCTTGCATTTTCACCTTACTCTAGTCATTTTTTTATCTTTAATTAAATAAATTATTCCGATACCTATTTTCTAGAATAACTTTAGTTTATAGAATTCAAATATTCTTATAGCTTATTTATAAACAGAAATAATATTATATAATGGATTTTTAAAGCTTTGTAATCGATAAAAACTCTTTTATTCTTTAAATTGCTATATAAGTTTAAATTTGCCTCTTTTGACAGTATAATATGTCTATGTTATACTATTCACTGTAATCTTAAAGTGAAAACTTAGTTTAACACAAGGTTGTTTCTTAAGATTCTTAAAATTCTATTTAATCATTTCTAATGTTAAATTTTTAGATTAATCAGCCTTTAATGTTTTAAAATCATATTCCTTTTTACATATGATTTTAAGTTTATATAAGTATGTTTATATAAGTAGTGATATTTTTTATGCTTTAATTGTAATATTATTACTTATATGTATTAACATGTCTTAAATTATATTCTAAATTAATTAGTTTTATATACTGATAATTGACTACTAATAAGAAAGGATGATGTAATGAAAACCAGTATAGAAAACAAAGTAGAGAAAAAACTTCATAGTAGAAATTTTACTAAATTTGGGCTAGACATAAACCCAATAGTATCAATTGCTTCAGGAGCCATTATATTTATATTTGCTTTATATGCTTTTTTTAACCTAGATGGAGCAAATAAGCTTTTTGAATCTATAAAAAATATTATTACAACTAAAACTGATTGGGTATTTATTTTATCTAGCAATTTATTTATAATAGCATGTTTATTTTTAGCTTTTTCAAAATTAGGAAAAGTAAGAATCGGTGGAGTTAATTGTAAACCGGAATTTTCAAATTTCGCTTGGTATTCTATGCTTATATCTGGCGGAATGGGTATAGGCCTTATGTTTTGGTCTGTAGGTGAACCTCTTTATCACTCAATGATACGTCCCCCTATTTTTAAATCTCCAAATGCTGTTAGCTCCGCTTTAGCGACTACATTTTTTGATTGGGGACTACATCCTTGGGCTATATATGCAATTATGTCATTATCTTTAGCCTTTTTTGCTTATAATAAAAATTTGCCTTTATCATTAAGATCTGTATTTTACCCTATTTTAAAGGATAAAATTTTTGGAATTTGGGGAGATATAATTGACATTCTAGCAGTAATTGCTTGCTTAGTTGGTCTTGCAACATCATTGGGCCTTGGAGTTCAACAAATAAATAGTGGACTTACTTATCTTTTTAATATAAATTCAAGCATACTTATACAAATTGTATTAATTGCTATAATAACAGGAATTGCAACATTATCAGTAATTTCAGGTATAGATAAAGGTGTAAAATTTTTATCAGAGATTACTATGAAAATGGCACTAGTTTTTATGGTTGCTGTTTTATTAATTGGTCCAACTTCTTATATAATAAGAACATTTTCAAATTCACTAGGATTATATATAAATGATTTTGTTAAATCAGCATTCTTTATATCAATGGATGGTAGTAGTTGGCAAGGAACTTGGCCTATATTTTATATTGCATGGTGGATATCTTGTTCCCCTTTTGTAGGGATGTTTATCGCTAGAATATCTAAAGGTAGAACTATAAGAGAATTTGTTTTAGCAGTATTAATTGTTCCTTCTTTATTATCTTTCTTATGGTTATCTGTATTTGGAGGTACTTCAATTTATATCAATAATATTACTAATGGTTCTCTATTTGAAGTAGTAAAAAATAAACTTCCAGTTGCACTATTTGAAATGATAAACAATTTAAATACGCCATTTTTAGCAGGATCAATAAAAATACTTCTTTCTATAGTAGGGATATTACTTGTAATATTTTTCTTTGTTACTACTAGTGATTCAGGTTCTCTAGTAGTTGATAGCATAACCACTGGTGGTAAATTAGATTCTCCAGTAGGTCAAAGAGTATTTTGGGCTTGCATAGAAGGTTTTATTGCAACAGTACTTCTTTTAATCGGTGGAGAAAAAGCTTTAACTACATTACAAACCGCAGTAATAAGTACTGGGCTTCCTTTTGCAATACTTCTTAGTATTATGAGTATAGTTTTAATAACCAGTGTCAAAAAATCCTATGCTAAACAACAAAAGGTTAAAGAAATAAAACTATACAAACGGTTTGATGAATTTAAAGATAGCGAGGATTTTGAAGAAAAAAATTTGGCTTAAATCCTTTAAAAAGAGAACTTCTTATTTTTAATAAGAAGTTCTCTTTTTGTATAATAAATAACATATTTAGAAATTCTTTATTAGCAATATTTATTTTTTAAAACAGTATAACTAGCAATCTATTTTAACATAATATTTTTTCAGCAATCTCTACTGCTTCTTTAGCATCTTTAGCATAGTAATCAGCTTTAATCATTTCTGCATAATCTTCATTTAATACCGCTCCACCTACAAAAACTTTACAATCTATATTATTTTCATTTAAAGCTTCTATTGTTTCTTCCATACTTTTAACAGTAGTAGTCATAAGTGCGCTTAACCCTATTAATTTTACATTATGCTCTTTGGCCGCTTTAACTACTTCTTCTTTAGGAACATCTTTACCTAAATCTATTATAGTAAATCCATAGTTTTCAAGAACTGTCTTAACTATATTTTTACCTATATCATGTATATCTCCTTTTACAGTAGCAAGAATTATTTTTCCTCTGCTTATTTGATCTTTATTTTCTAGTATTAATTTTTCTTTTATAACTTCAAAAGCTTTTTTTACAGTTTCAGCAGATTGTATAAGCTGAGGAAGGAATATGTCACCTTTTTCATATTTTTTCCCTACTATATCTAATGCTGGTATCAAGTATTCATTGACTATTTTAAGCTCACTATTATTTTTAAGTAACTCTTTAGTAATAATTGCTGATTTATCTTTTATTCCTTTTATAATTATTTTTATTAAATCCTCTGAAGTTTCTTCATTAGATACTTTATTACTATCTTTATTATCTATAGCCTTTACGTTTCTTATAGCTGAATCTTTTTTAGGTTTTAAATTACTATATAATTTTATGTAATCTTCCCCTCCAACATCTTCATTATTTAACACTTTGAAAGAATATATTGTATTCATTATTTCAGATTTATTTGGGTTTACTATAGGAAGATCTAATCCATCTCTAAGAGCCATAGCTAAAAAGGTACTATTTAAAAGTTCTCTATTTGGAAGTCCAAAGGAAACATTTGAAACTCCAAGAACTGTTTTAACTTTTAATCTATTCTTAACCATATTTAAAGCTTTTAAAGTTTCTACTACTTCCTTTTGCTGAGCGGAAACTGTTAAAGTAAGACAATCTATTATTATATCTTCTTTAGAAATACCGTATTCTAAACATTTATTAACTATCTTTTTTGCTACTTTAAACCTATCTTCTGCTTTAAGAGGAATACCTTTTTCATCTAGTGTAAGTCCTATAACTGAAGCACCATATTTTTTTACAATAGGTAGTATAGAATTTAAAACTTTTTCCTCACCATTCACTGAATTTACTATAGCTTTTCCATTGTAAATTCTAAGTGCTTTTTCTATAACATTTTTATCATTAGAATCTATTTGAAGCGGTATATCAATTACAGATTGAAGTTCTTTTACAACTTTAATCATCATTTCTGCTTCATTTATTTCAGGTAAACCTACATTAACATCTAAAATATCCGCTCCTGCATCTATTTGTGATAGAGCCTGTTTTACAATATAATCTATATCATTATTTTTAAGAGCTTCTTTAAATAACTTTTTACCAGTAGGATTTATTCTCTCACCTATTACTTTCACTCCGTCTATTATAACAGGGTTAGTAGGAGTACATACTCCACATATTTTAGAACTATTTTTAGATATAGGTTTTACTTTTGATACTTCTTCTACTACTTTTTTTATAAAGGTGTCATCTGTACCACAACATCCACCTAGTATTCTTGCTCCCTTTTCTGCCATTCTTTTTTCTATAGAAGAAAATTCTTCTTTAGATATCTCATATACTGTTTCTCCATTAACCATTTTAGGAAGACCAGCATTAGGTTGAACCATAACTGGTATAGAAGAAAATTCAAGTATTTCTGATACTATAGGTTCAAGTTCTACAGGTCCTAGAGAACAATTTACTCCTAGTGCATCTACTCCTAAGCCCTCTAAAGTCATAATCATTGACAAAATACTGCATCCTGTAAAAGTTCTTCTATCCTTTTCAAAAGTCATTGTACAAAATACAGGTAATTTGGAATTTTCTTTAGCTGCTAAAACTGCTGCTTTAACTTCATATAAATCTGCCATAGTTTCTATAAGTATTACATCTGCTCCACTTTTAACACCTTGAATTACTTGTCTTTTAAATACATTGTAAGCTTTTTCAAATTTTAATGTTCCCATAGGTTCTAAAAGTTCACCTATAGGGCCTATATCTAAAGCCACTAAAGTATCTCTATTTTCTGAAGCTTTTTTAGCATTTTTTACAGCTGCGTCTATTATTTCTTCTACACTATATTTAATATCTTCTAATTTTAGTTCATTAGCTCCAAAAGTATTAGTAGTAATTATATTGGCTCCAGCTTCTATATATTTTTTATGTATGTTTATAATTTTATCTTTATCTTCTATATTTAAAATTTCTGGAATTTCTCCTCTTTTAAGTCCCGCTCTTTGAAGCATTGTTCCCATAGCTCCATCAAAAAACAGTATCTTTTCTTCTAGTATTTTTTTAATTTCCACATGATTCACCTGTCTTTCTAAATTCGCAATCTTTATATTTATTACAGTTTACGCAGCTTCTTTTTTTAAGGGTTATTTCTTTAGGTATAAATCCTATTATAGCGGTAACAGATTTTCTTGGTATCAGTATATTATGAGATGATGCCGTAAGACCAATTTCTCTTTGAGCATTTAAAACTTTTAAAAAATCCTTTTGAATTTCTATACTCAAATCACCATATCCAGGACTATATCTAAATGTTATTTTATTATTTTTAAGCTCAGCTTCTTTTTTTACTATAGATTCTACAAAATCACAGCCATCTTCAATAGCTGTAGTTGCACAAGCGTCTAATATTATTGATTTAGTCATATTAGTTTTTTCATAAAGTGCTATTTTTCTATCTAAGCTTATTCCTAAAGTTACTGCCATAAGAGTGCATTCTTTTGAATTACTTAAATGTCTTAATATATCTTTTCCTTTAAAGATTAAATTAGTATCTTTTATTAATACTTCTTTGTCTTTTTTTTCTATATTAAAAGTTTTATAGGTGTATTTAAAATTTATATATTCTTTAATTTCTCTTCTACATTCTTCAATTAAAGTATCTGTATTTTTATCAACTATAGAACTTTTATACCCTAAATATCTTAAAACTTCTTTTTTATCTATTTTAAATATATCATTCATAAGATTCACCAATTTAAAATCTAAATAGCTAAATCATTATTTACAGAACCTATTATAGATTTTATACTTTCATTTATTTTTCTAGCTACATAAGGATTATTCATTGTATATAGATGAATTCCCTTTACTCCACTAGATACTAAGTCTACTATTTGTTCTACTGCATAAGCTATTCCAGCATCTCTTAAAGCATTTTTATCATGTTCATATCTATTCATTATTTTTATAAATTTTGGAGGAAGTGACGCACCACATAAAGAAACTATTCTTTCAATTTGTTTTTTGTTTATTACAGGCATTATTCCAGCTTGAATTGGTACATTTATATTCTTTTTATTAATTTTATCATTAAACTCATAGAATAAGTTATTATCGAAAAACAATTGACTTATCAAATAGTCTGTACCACAATCAACCTTTTGTTTTAATCTTTCAATATCCTTATCTAAAGAAATGCTTTCTGTATGTCCTTCTGGATAACAAGCTGCTGCTATAGAAAAATCATGATGCTTTTTTATATAATCTACAAGTTCAAATCCATAGTTATAATCCCCTATTGGTTTTTGATCTAAAGGTATGTCTCCTCTTAAAGCTAATACATTTTCTATGTTATTGTCTTTAAGATTTTTTAATGTATTTTCTATAGTTTCTTTTGTAGAATTTATGCAAGTTAAATGAGCTAAAGCTTCTATGTTATATTTGTTTTTTATAAGTGATGAAAGTTCACAAGTTTTATTACCAGAACTAGTACCACCGGCTCCATAAGTTACACTTATATAATCTGGCTTTAGATCTTTAAGTTCATCTAGTGTTTTATATATATTTTCAATTGGAGTAGTACTTTTAGGTGGAAATACCTCCAAAGAGAAAACTACATTTTTTTCGGAAAATAAATTTTTGATTTTCATTTAAATAACCCCTTTTCGTATTATGTCTATTTTATAATTTTTATTATTGATGCTTTACACTGTTCTTTTATTAAGTATAGATTTAAACTAAATATTTTGATTATTAAATTTATTTTTTATTTAGTTGACTTTTTATTTTAAAATAAATAAAAAACCTAAAGGAGTAATCCCTTAGGTTTTAATAACGTAAGATATTATCCTTATCTATCAGCATAATGCTGCAGGATTTAGCACCTTGTATATAAATATACGGTTGCCGGGCTTCGTAGGGCCAGTCCCTCCGCCTCTCATGATAAGCTTCATTCATTTTTTATTAAGTACGATTATATTACAAAAAAAAGAAAATGTAAAGCTATTTTTTATAATTTTTTTATGAAAACTTATACACTTGTTTTTAAGAAGTTTATTTAAAAGAATCTTCTATATTTAAAAAACAACACAGTTTATCTTAATATAGATATATTATTAGGATTATGATTTTAAATTAACTTTATTATATTACTAAGTAATTTTTTATTTATAATAACTACCCGTATATCTTTATGTACTATTTTTTTTACATTAAAGTGCATTTAAATTTTTCACTTACAACACCACCTAATATATATCATAAGATTTTAGAATAATATTAGTATTTAAGTTTTTATTATATTTAAACCTTTATCTTTCTAAACTAAAAAGATAAGTACACCTTTAGCCTCTCTAATAGATAATAAAATTTATACATTTCTCTATTGTATAAACTTTATTATCTATTAAATATAGTTTTTGTATTAAAAAAGCTAAGTGGTTTTTAATACCATATGATCCCAACGGTGGAGAAAGGGCACTTTTTAAAATAATAAAAAAAATATAAATATTTTTTCCTTCTAGTAATATAGCCAATGTATACTTTTTCACTCTAAGTAAATCTATACAAATCATAAATTAACCCCTTGACATAAAAAATGATTTTAAATATAATAAGTTTCAAGCAAAGGTTAAATCAAATTTAAGAAAACGAAAAATTGAATTTTAAAAAGTTAATATAAAATATTTCTTATCAAGAGTGGTTGAGGGACAGGCCCTGAGAAACCCGGCAACAGCTGATTTTTAAAAATCAGAAATGTGCTAAATCCTGCAGTTAAATTTACTGAGAGATGAGAAAATTGTAGTTTCTATAACTGTAATTTAAAGTCATTTCTCTAAGAAATGGCTTTTATTTTTTTTAATAACAAGTTGAAACAGGTTGATTCAATAAACCACTTGTTTCCATTTAAATAAATAATTAAGGGGGCAATACTATGTTTAATGAAAATTGGAAAGATGAAACTATATGTATACAAGGAGGATATACACCAAAGTCTGGAGAAGCTAGAATTCTTCCTATAGTACAAAGTACAACTTATAAATATGAAGATCCAGATCAAGTTGCTAATTTATTTGATTTAAAAGAAGAAGGATTCTTTTATTCTAGAATAGGAAACCCAACTGTTGCAGGGTTTGAACAAAAGCTAACAGAACTTGAAGGTGGAGTTGGCGCGGTAGCTACTGCATCAGGACAATCAGCTATTACTTTAGCAGTTTTAAATATTTGTACAAAAGGAGATCACATTGTAGCATCTTCAAATCTTTATGGAGGAACATTTACTCTACTCTCTTCTACTTTAAACAAATTAGGAATTGATGTAACTTTAGTTTCTCCTGATGCTTCAAGAGAAGAAATTTTAAATAAATGTACTGATAAAACTAAACTTATATATGGGGAAACAATGGCTAATCCTAGCTTAAATATTTTAGATTTTGATAAATTTTCAAGTGTTGCTAAAGAAATTGGAGTACCTTTTATAGTTGATAATACTTTAATGACCTCTAAACTTTGCAAGCCATTAAAGCATGGTGCTAATATAGTAGTTTATTCTGCTACTAAATATATTGACGGTCATGCAACAAGTGTAGGTGGAGCTATAGTAGATGGTGGTAACTTTGATTGGAATAATGGTAAATTTAAATCTCTTTCAGAGCCAGATCCTACATACCATGGTACAAATTTTTCAGAATCTTTTAAAAATGCTGCATATATAGTTAAACTAAGAGTTACATTACTTAGAGATTTTGGAGCATGTTTAAGTCCTTTCAATGCATTCTTGTTTAATTTAGGACTAGAAACATTACATCTTAGAATGGAAAGACATAGCGACAATGCTTTAAAGCTAGCCAAATTTTTAAAAGATCATCCAAAAGTTAGTTGGGTTAATTATCCCCTACTAGAAAACAATAAAAATTATGATAATGCTAAAAAGTATCTAAAATATGGTGCTAGCGGTATATTAACTTTTGGAATTAAAGGAAATGACGATGCAGCTAAAGTATTTACTAAAAATCTTTCCCTAGCAGCTTTAGTTGTTCATATAGGAGATGCTAGAACTAGTGTAATTCACCCTGCTAGCACAACTCATAGACAGTTATCAGAAGAACAATTAATATCTTCTGGAGTACCAAAAGATTTAGTAAGAGTTTCTGTTGGTATAGAAAATGCAGATGATATAATAAAAGACTTTGATCAAGCTTTAAATAATATAAAATAAGCATAATTAAATTTTGCATAATAATAAGGAGGACTTCATAAATGATTTCAATAGCTATATTAGGAAATGGTGTAGTTGGCTCTGGAGTAGCTGAACTAATAGAAAAAAATATAAATAGTATAAAAAACAAATTAAATAAAGGGATAAAAATTTCTAAGATATTAGTTAAAAATAAAGATAAACATAGAAACAGCAATAATTATAGAATTATAACAGACAAACCAGAAGATATTTTAAAAGAGGATGTAGATATTGTTGTTGAATGTATGGGTGGTTTAAATCCAGCTTATGAATATATAAAAATGTCTTTAAAGCAGAAAAAACATGTAGTTACTGCAAATAAAGATTTAATTGCAAAGCATGGTTTAGAACTTTTAAGTCTTGCTAAAGAAAATAATGTTAAACTTTACTTTGAAGCTAGTGTAGGTGGTGGAATACCAATACTTAGACCGCTTAAAAACTGCTTAATAGGAAATAATGTAACAAGCATAAAAGCTATCTTAAATGGTACTACTAACTTTATTTTAACAAAAATGTCTAAAGAAAATCTTAGTTTTGATAAAGCTTTAAAATTGGCTCAAGAGCTTGGCTTTGCAGAAGCAGATCCTACTTCTGATATTAAAGGATACGATAGTGCTAGAAAACTTAATATACTGTCTAATATAGCTTATAATAGAAATTTAGATTGGGAAACTTTTAAAGTTGAAGGAATAGATAAACTAGATGAATTTGATATTTTAAAATCTAACAGATTAGGTGGCACAGTTAAATTTATTGGAATTAGTAATATAATAAATGATAAAATACATGCTTCCGTAAGACCAGTTATTGTGTCTAAAGATTCAATACTTGGAAAAGTTGAAAATGAATTTAACTCTATAGTTATAGAAGGCGACAGCGTAGGAGAACTTGCTTTTTACGGTAAAGGCGCAGGAAAACTTCCCACAGCTAGTGCAGTTTATGCTGATATAATGAATGTTTTAATAAATAAAAAAGAAGATCAGTTATTATTTAATAAAGAACCTGCAAATCTTCAAAAAAGTTTTACGGATAAAAAAGATTGGATTGTAAGAATTAAAGTAGATAACAAAGATAGGCATAAAATAATTAGTAAATTAAGTGAAAAATTTAATAAAGTATATATAGACACAGATGACTTACTTCCTAAAGATGAAGTTTTTGCTACTATTTATTCAGTATATGAAAAAGATTTAGAAGAAAATTTAAGAATTTTTACTGATATTAATAACGTAAAAACTCTTATGATACTATAATTTTTTTAGAAAGGATTAAATGATGAGTATATTTATTGATGAAAATCTGCCAGCTTATGAAATTTTAAAAGCTGAAGATATAGATGTATGCAGTAAAAATTCTAATATTTATAAATCTAAATGTCATAGTGCATTAAACATACTTATACTTAATTTAATGCCTCAAAAATCTAAATCTGAAACTCAACTGATAAGACGACTTGGTAGCAGTCTACTGGATATAAATATTACTTTATTAAAAACTAAAACTCATAAAAGCAAAAACACAGATGAAACCTATCTTAGCACTTTTTATAAAACAATAGATGAAATTAAAGAGGAAAACTTTGACGGCGCTATTATAACCGGTGCCCCTATAGAACTTTTGGAATTTGAAGAGGTAGATTATTTTAATGAGTTAAAAGAAATATTCGATTACTGCAAAGAAAAAGTTAAATCTACATTATATATATGTTGGGGTGCACAAGCAGGATTATACTATCATTATGGTATACCTAAATATAAATTAGACAAAAAATTATTTGGAGTATTTTCTCACAAACTAATTACTCCTAGCAAGTTAACTAAAATGTTTGATGATGAATTTTATGCTCCTCATTCAAGGTACACATATACAAAAGGCGAAGATGTATTAAAATGTGATAAGCTACAAATAATCGCCGAATCTAAAGATGCTGGAGTTTACATGGTACAAAGTAAAGATTTAAAAAGTATATTTGTTACTGGTCACTCTGAGTATGATAAATTCACTCTTTATGATGAATACAAAAGAGATTTAAATAAAAATATTGAAATAGATATTCCTAAAAACTATTTTTTAAATGATGATCCTAATAATAAACCTATAGTTAAATGGAGATCTCACGGAAATATGCTTTTCTCCAATTGGCTAAATATAGTAAACAGTTTATAATTTATAAGTCTTCCTTACAAAAGCATACGTTTTTTATACTAATTATAGAAAATATCAGTGTACTATACTTATTAATAATAAATAAGGTACACTGATATTTTCTATAATATAAGAATTTAATATATACTTAAGCACAATATACTAATGATTTTAGTACACTGTTAAAGTCATTTACATCATCAGCTTTTGCTACACCCCATTATAGCTTGACAATCAAGAATTTTATTAAAGAAATCTTTTCTATTACCCTTTTTAGTAATTTCCATATAAATATTACCATCCTTAATAAATATTATCCTATTACAAAAACTAGCTGTAAAAGGATCATGAGTTACCATTAAAATAGTGCTTTTTATGTCTTTATTCAATTTATAAAGGTATTTCATTACATTATTTGATGATTTTGAATCTAAATTTCCAGTAGGTTCATCTGCTAATATAATTGAAGGATTATTTACAAGAGCCCTACTTGTTGCTACTCTCTGTTGCTGACCACCAGATATATTATAAGGATATTTATCTTTAATATTATAAATATCGAAAAACTTCATTATTTTCTTTGTATTTCTTTCCATATGATATCTTTCCTTTTTATCAAGTACCATAGGAAGCATTACGTTTTCTTCTAATGTTAAACTATCCATAAGATTAAAGTCTTGAAAAATAAAGCCTAAATTTTTTCTTCTAAATATAGCTAATTCATTTTTTCCTAAACCTTCAATGTTTTTCTCCATAATTTTAATAGATCCTGATGAAGGTTTATCTATACCTCCTAAGATATTTAAAAGTGTGGTTTTACCACTTCCGGAAGGCCCCATAATACCTAGGAATTCACCAGCATTAACTTTTATATCTATTCCATTTAAAGCATAGGTACTATTACTTTCATCTTTTCCTCTATAAATTTTAGTTAATTGCTTTGTTTCTAAAACTATCATAATTACCTCCCAAACAAAATAACATATTTTAAATTCAAATTATTATATTTAATTAATTTATTTTGTTATCTTTTGAAAATACTTTTTTAAAGTAATATTATAAAAAATTAATTGGATTATTAAATATATAAACCAGACTATAAAAACATTAATTATGAGCTTTGTATAAAAATAAATTTCAACACAATGTATTGCAATATAAATAATACCAAAGATTCCTCCCATTAAAACAGGAATAAAAAATATTATAAATAATTCTTTAGAAATTATTCTTTTCATTTCTTCGTCAGTTATACCAATCTTAAAAAGTTTATTATATCTTTGTTTTCCATAGTTTACACCGGAAAAAATTTTAAAATACAATACAACACCACTAGATATAAAAAAAATCATCCCTATATAAAGCATTGAAAATAAGTAAAATCCTGTTTCATTCTTCTTACTTTTATATTCATTTAATTTAGAAATAGGTTTTAATCTTTCAATTCCTTTAGATTTAGTTTTAAATTTATTGTGGCTAGTACTCCATAGGTTACTTTCACTCCAAATTTCATTTGCTTTTTTTAAGTTATGAAAAAGGTCTAAATAAAATTTCTCCGTTTTTTCTGTTTCTTGAAATTTAAAAAGATGAATAATTCCTTTTGTTTTAATGTTACTTTCCTTTGAAACATTTTTAAAATCAACTTCATCTAGTACAATTAAATTATCTTGTGTGTATGGATTAATATTAATTAACTGCCCTGTAATATTAACTCCAGCATAATTAAATGTATATACCTTATTACTTTCTTTATTTTTAAGTCTTATATTTTTCTTATCTGTATAGTATTCACTACTCTGTTTACTAATACATTGTAGGGCACTGCCTTTTTTTACATCTATATATTTATTAGCTAATCTACTTGCTTTTAAATCAGAAATAACAGTTATTCCATGACCCCAAAATCTATCTTTAGAATTAACGAATTCCATATCCGTAAGAATATAATTTATATCCTTTTTATCTATAAGAGGTGTACTACTTTCATTTATTATTTTATTAATTTTTTTAGAATTTAATTTATTTACATTATCAGTTTCTATATACATTACATCATAGGGAAATTGAAAGTTTATATTCTTTGGGAATAAAATCTTACTACCAAAAGTTAGTCCTATAAAATAAATACAAGCAGCGGCAGACAAAGTAAGAATATAAATTATGTTTTTAAATCCTCTAAATCTATATTGTATTTCTGCTAAAGTTATCATGTTTTTAAAATATATATTTTTCTTTCTTTTTAGAATAAATAGTACTGCACTTCCAAAATGACCTATCCACATATATAACCCTACTAAAGTAATTACCATAAAAAGTGCAACCATACCAACATGGTTTTTAAATATAACTTTTATTATAGTTAAATACATTAATATAAAAGAACCAATAATGAGACTAATTCCTAAAAATGCATAAAAAGGTTTGTTAACTGATTTTTTTTCGCCTCTTCTATTCTCTTTTAAAAGCTCAGAAATTTCTAATTTGCTTGTATATAATAAAGATTGAATACAAATTATTATAAAAGTTATTAAGAAAAATATTATTGATAAAAGAAAGCATTTAGGACTTACATAATACTTTATATTTATTGATAATATTTTTACAACAACCATAAGAAACAATCTTGAAAAAACCATTCCAGAAACTATACCTGCTAAAATTGATAAGAATGCTATAATTGAATTTTCTATCACAATAATTTTACATATATTTTTTTTCATCATACCTAAAGTTAAAAATAATCCAAATTCTTTAGTTCTCTCTTTCATAAAAGATCCATTAATAAAACTTATAAATAAAAAGCAAAACAATACCAATACACCAAAAGATCCTTGAAGTATTGAATAAATTGTAGTTCCTTTAAGTTGATTTGAAATTTCAGGATTAAAAAGTACTGTACTATGCATAAATAAAGCTGTAATACAAAAAACACTACTGAAAAAATACATTATATAATTTGATGCACTATACTTTAAATTTTTTCTAACTACATCTTTAAAAGTCAAATTATATCACCACCACTTTTTATTGACTAATATTTTAAATATATGGTAGCTGCTACCTGTTAACTTTATTATAAAACTTATATTTAAAAGAAAAAATGCATTTTCATTACTGAAATCTTACAATTTTGAAAGGTATTTTATTGTAATACTTGTACCCTTACCTAAATCACTTTCCACATAAATATCATGACCTAATTTTTCACATATAATTTTACATATATATAGGCCTATTCCTGTGCTATTTTTAAACTTTCTTCCATTTTCTCCTGTAAAGAAAGGTTCTAATACTTTGTTTACATCATAATCTGGTATACCTATTCCTTCATCTCTTATAGTAAGAACCACATATTTTTCTTCTTTTTTAATATTAAAAAACACATATTTACCTGTACTTTTACTTTCATCAATATCTCTACTATATTTGATAGCATTAGAAATAATTTGTCCTATCATAAACTTATTCCATTTTTCATCTGTTAAAATTTTTTCATTACTGGCTTCTATTAATACTTTTGGAAAAACATTATTGTATATAAATTGATTTTTTCTTTCATTAATAACTTTTATTAATGAATCATATAAATCTATATCTTCTGGAATATAATCCTTAGAAAAATCTTCTATTCTTATCATATTTAATATTTGATCTAATCCAATTAGTATTTTATTGTTTTCTTCTCTTAGTTCATTTATTAAATTTAAAATTTGTTTTATATTGTTATCTTTAGAGAATGAATTATTAGAAATTTTTTCAGTAATTTTTTCAATTAAAATTTCAATGATAGATACAGGAGTTTTCATATTATGAACCCACTGTGAAAAGAATTTATTATTAACTTTATTTTTTTCTTTCATTAAATTTATTCTATTAGTATATATTTCATTTGTTTTATTTAATAATTTTTTTACTTCTCTTTGTTCATATGTTCTTGCATATATATCTATATTTATATTGCGGCTAGCTTTTTTTATACTTTTATTGAATTTATAGTATTTAATATAGCTAAATATTAAAAATAATACATATATATAAATAGAAAGTAGCACCGGATATCCAAATGATATAGGTTTGTCTCTATAAAGATAAAAAAATAAAATAATAGTAAAAGTATTAATAAAATAAACTAAAGTAAACATAAGCTTGTCCTTTAAAAAAACACATATTGTTTTATCCACATTTATCACCTTCTATTCTTAGTTATCTATTAAACTTGAATCAAAATAATATCCTATTCCCCTCTTAGTTTTAATAACTTTTTTTATACCAATATTTCTTAATTTATTTTTTACTCTTGTTACATTCACATTTAAAGTATTATCATCTACAAAAATAGTATCATCCCATAATATTTTTAATAAATTTTCTCTAGTAACTATTTTATCTTTTTGAGTCATTAATTTTTTTATTAACTTGCATTCATTTTTACTCAATTCTACTTCTTTATTTTTATAAAATATTTTATAATTACTTTCATCTAATTTTAAACCATTTACATTAATACTGGTTTTTTTCGTATACTTGCCACAACTTCTACGAAGACATGCTTTTATCTTAACCAACAATAATTGAAGACTAAGTGGTTTAGTAATATAATCATCCGCTCCTAATTCAATTCCCATAACCTGTTCTGCTTCTAATGTTCTTGCAGATATAATAATAATTGGCACTGTAGATTTTCTTCTAAAAACACGACAAAAATAAAAGCCATCATAGTATGGTAAATTTATATCTAATAAAACTAAATCTGGATTTATCTTATAAAACTGATTCTCTATTTGTTTATAATCTTCAACTGTTACCACTTCATAATCATATCTTTCTATATATTCCTTTATATGTTCACTTAATTTATCATCATCTTCTATAATAAAAATTTTAGTCATCCCATTACCTTCCTTATATAAATTAAATATTCGCACCAAATAAATGTAATATATTGTATATGTTATCATATAAAAAATTTAACTTCAAAAAAATACTTTAAATCTAAATTATATAGATTCAAAGTATTTTCGTTTGGTATTGGGTATTATTTATATTCGATCATAGGTTGTAATACATATTATTAATATTATACATTTTATCTTTTTTATAATTAAATTGTTTTATCATTTGTTACCCACTTTTGTTTTTACTAATTATTTATTAAGGTTTTCAGACATTATTTTATCTATTAAGATTTTGTTTATAATTTTATCTATTGTTATTTGTAGTTAATATATTTATCTATTATCTAATCAGACTAATTATTGTATTTTATTTACCATATTTTATCTACTAATTATTATTTATTAAGAGTTATCTATCTCTTATTTATTCAAGTTATTATATTTTCTATGATTTAAGTATCACTTTATCAATAGATTGACCTGGTGGAACTATTGGATAAACATTTTCATCTATATCAATTTTACATTCTATAAATATAGGCTTTTTATTAAACTCTACATTGTTTAATATAGTTTTAAGACTTTCCATAGAATCTGCACTATAACCTTCAATTCCGTAGGTTTTAGCTAAATTAGTATAATCAAAACCATCCTTTATATCTGACTCAGAATAATTTTTATTAAAGAAAATGGATTGCCATTGTCTTACCATTCCTAAAGTATGATTATTAAATAATACTATAGTTAAAGGTATATTGTAATTTCTCACAGTAAACAATTCGTTACAATTCATCCTAAAACTACCATCACCAGTTATAAGTAATACAGGTTTTTCTTTTTTTCCAATTTTTGCTCCTATAGCTGCACCTAAACCATACCCCATAGTTCCTAATCCGCCAGATGTTAAAAAAGTATTTGGATTTTTAAAGTTCCAATATTGAGCGGTCCACATTTGATGCTGACCTACATCTGTAGCAACTATAGTTTCATCTCCTAGCCTATTTTGTAAAACATTAATTATATTTTTAGGATGAAAATCTAAGCTTTCTACTTTATAATCTGCTTTCCAACTATTTATTTCCTCTTTCCATTTTTCATTTTTCTTTTGTTCTAATTTACTAGTTATTTCCTTTAAAATATATTTCAAATTACCTAATAAAGAAACATCGCATTGAATATTCTTATTTATTTCACTAGAATCAATATCTATATGAACTACTTTAGCTTTATTAGCAAAAGTTTTAGGTGCCCCTATTACTCTATCACTAAATCTAGATCCTATAGCTATAAGTAAATCACAATTAGAAACTGCTAAATTGTTCTTTTTAAATCCATGCATTCCAAGCATTCCTAGTGAAAGCGGATGTTTTCTTGGGATACTTCCAAGTCCCATCATAGTATTTACTACAGGAGCATCTGATTTAACTGCTAAATTCAATAATTCTTCACTTGAATTTGCAATGTTAACCCCACCGCCAGCATGAATAAGCGGTTTTTCAGATTTTGATATAAGTTCTACTATTTTATCTATTTTAGAGTAATCCAAAGATTCCTCATTATTTTCTAAGGTCTTTTTGTCATTACTATTACTGAAATTTTCAAATTCTTTCATAAATATATCTTTAGGTACGTCTATAAGTACAGGTCCCGGTCTTCCACTTTTAGCTATATGAAAAGCTTCTTCAATAATATTAGGTATATCTTCTACTTTTCTTACTAAATAATTATGTTTTGTTATAGAAAATGTTATACCAGTTATATCTACTTCTTGAAAAGCATCTTTTCCTAATCCAGAAGACACTACTTGTCCTGTAATTACAACTAAAGGTATTGAATCCATATAAGCTGTTGCAATCCCTGTTACTGTGTTTGTAGCTCCTGGGCCAGAAGTTGCAAAGAAAACCCCAACTTTCCCTGTACTTCTAGCATATCCATCAGCTGCATGAACGCCCCCTTGTTCATGAGCTGCCCTTATATGATTAAATTTATCACCTTTATTGTATAATGCATCATATAAAGGGAGCACTGCTCCACCGGGATATCCAAATATGGTATCCACACCTTGTTTTTCTAAAGATTCTAATAAAACTTGTGCTCCATTCATTTTATCCTTCCCCCAATTTTATTTATAATAAATACTGTAAATGAAATTAGTTCGATACTGTATATAATTACTAGCCCACTTTTTCATTTGTTTTTATTTACATATGGCACCTTCTGATGCAGAGGATACCATTTTAGAATACTTACTAAGATATCCAGATAGATCTTTTGTTTTAATCTCTAATTTTTCTCTTCTAGATTGAAGTTCTTTTTCATCTACTAAAAGTTCCAAAATACCTTTTTCAATATCTATCTTTATTGAGTCACCATCTTTTACTAAAGCAATAGGACCACCTTCTAAAGCTTCTGGTGAAACATGTCCTATTGCAGCACCACGAGTTCCCCCGGAAAATCTTCCATCTGTTATTAATGAAACAGATTTATCTAATCCCATTCCACCTAAGGCGGAGGTTGGTGTAAGCATTTCTCTCATTCCTGGGCCACCTTTAGGACCTTCATATCTTATAACTATTGTATCCTTTGGTTTGATTTTACCACCTAAAATAGCTTCTACTGCAGCTTCCTCAGAATTAAAAACTTTTGCATTAGCAACAGTTGACATCATACTTTCATCTACAGCAGATTGTTTTACTACTGCTCCATCTGGTGCAAGATTTCCTCTTAAAACTCTTATGCCTCCTGTAGTTCTATAAGGATTTTCGATATCTGCTATAATTTTATTTCCTACTTTTTCACTATTCTCACAAAGTTTTCCTAAAGCTACACCTCTTGATGTTTTAACATTTAAATGAATTAAGTTTTTCTTTGAAAGTTCTTTTATAACAGCCATTATTCCACCGGCTTCATATAAATCTTCTATATGATAAGGTCCTGCAGGACTTAACTTACAAAGATTTGGAACCATGCCGCTTATTTTATTTATTTTTTCTAAATTTAAATTTACTTCTGCTTCATTTGCAATAGCTGTTAGATGAAGTACTGTGTTTGTAGAACATCCAAGTGCCATATCTACTGTTAATGCGTTTTCAAAAACTTCAGAGTTCATTATATCTCTAGGTAATAAATCATTTTCTATAAGTTTCATAATTTGCATACCAGTTTTTTTAGCAAGTCTTTTTCTTTCTGAATATACAGCAGGAATTGTTCCGTTTCCTGGAAGAGCCATTCCTAAAACTTCTGTCATACAGTTCATAGAATTTGCTGTAAACATTCCCGAACAAGAACCACAAGTTGGGCAAGCTTTTTCTTCTAATAATTTTAATTCAGAATTACTCATTGAGTTATTGCAAACTTTACCTACTCCCTCAAATACAGTAGTTAAATCAACTTTGTTGCCCTTTGCTTTTCCAGCAAGCATTGGTCCACCGCTAACTATTATAGCTGGTATATTTAGTCTTGCAGCGGCCATAAGCATCCCTGGTACTACTTTATCACAACTAGGAATTAAAACTAATCCATCAAGTCCATGTGCTTTTGCCATTATTTCTATACTATCGGCAATTATTTCTCTGCTAACAAGAGAGTATTTCATACCTTCATGATTCATAGCTATTCCGTCACATACTGCAATTGTAGGGAATTCAAGAGGAGTTCCTCCTCCAATTAATACTCCCTTTTTTACAGCTTCAGCCATTTGTCTAAGTTCGATGTGACCTGGAACAATTTCATTAAAAGAATTAACTACCCCAACTAAAGGTCTATCTATTTCTTCATCAGTAAGACCTGAAGCTTTAAAAAGGGATCTGTGAGGAGCTTTAGTTACTCCTTGCTTTACTAAATCACTTCTCATTTTATTCACCTACTTACAATAATTTTTATTTGTTTTCTATCCAAGACATCATTTTTCTTAAACCTTGACCTACTTCTACTAAATCATGCTCTAATTCTCTCTTTTTAAGAGCTGTAAATACCGGTCTATTCATTTGATTTTCTGCAATCCAATCTCTTGCAAATTTACCAGTTTGGATTTCATCTAAAACTTTTGCCATTTCTTTTCTAGTTTCTTTTGTAACCATTCTTCTACCAACCATATAGTCACCAAATTCAGCAGTATCACTTATACTGTAACGCATTTTTTCAAATCCACCTTCATAAAGTAAATCTACTATAAGTTTCATTTCATGAAGACATTCAAAATATGCAATTTCCTTTTGGTATCCTGCACCTACAAGAGTATCAAAACCAGCTTTGATAAGTTCTGTAACTCCTCCACATAAAACAGCTTGTTCTCCGAATAAATCTGTTTCTGTTTCTTCTTTAAAGCTTGTTTCTAAAACACCTGCTCTTGTTGCTCCAATTCCTCTAGCATAAGCCATAGCAACAGCTCTAGCTTCTTTTGTATAATCCTTATAAACTGCAAATAATGCTGGAACTCCTTGGCCTTCAGTATATACTCTTCTTACTAAGTGACCTGGTCCTTTTGGTGCTACCATAAATACATCAACATATTCTGGTGGAACTATTTGATTGTAGTGAATATTAAATCCGTGAGCAAATGCTAAAGCATCTCCTTCTTTTAAATTATCTTTTACACTTTCTTCATATACTGATTTTTGTTTTTCATCTGGTAAAAGCATCATTACTACATTGCTTTCTTTTACTGCATCTGCAACTTTAAGTACTTTTAATCCATCTTCTTCTGCTTTTTTCCAAGATTTACTTCCGTCATAAAGACCTACAACAACGTCTACCCCACTATTTTTTAGATTTAAAGCATGTGCATGTCCTTGACTACCATAGCCTAAAACTGCAACCTTCTTTCCTTCTAATACTTTTAAATCTGCGTCTTTGTCATAATACATTTTTGCCATTTTTATAGCCCCCTTAATATTTGAATACTCAGAATATTAAAAATATTCCAAATATATTTAGCGATTATTTTTTAATATTATTTATATATTTTTAGAATAGGTTAAGTTTTCTTAATATTTAAGATGAAACTTTAACCTCATAAACATCTTGAAGTTTAGATATATAATTTAATACATTTTTCATTGAACAATCTTCTTGAAAAGTTATGTTAAGATGAACATCGTTATTTTCTTGAACTTGCATGTTAATCTCTCTTATATTAATTTCTTTTCTTCTTAAAAAATTAGATACTCTTACAAAGCTATCAATGCCTTGATTAAGTTTTGCACAAACCATATTCATTAATTAACACCCCCAAACTTTTATAAACATAAAAATTAAATTTAACTTTAAAGAATCATTATATTATATTTTATTTGCGCGCATAAATTAAAATATAATAAAAAATCTCTCGTCCTTATAAGCATTATTTAAGTATACTTACAAGGACGAAAGATTTTGCTTCCGCGGTACCACCTTTTTTGTAATTATATAATAAAATATTGATATATTATTAATAATTACCTCTTTTTTCAGGTCATTTCAAAATAATCTTTGATATTAACCCTAACCATATATCGCTGGTATACGTCTTTGCCTACTCGAATAATCTTTCAACCTAGAAACTCTGGAGTGAGCATTATATATTCAAATTAATATCAACTTTCACCAATCATTGACTCTCTGGAATTAATTTATAGAATATTTTTCTCTCCGTCATCGTTTTGTTTATGATTTATTTGTTTAACTTGTGTATGATTATATAACTTTTTAATTTATATTGTCAACAGGTTTTTTAAAAAATATTTCAACTTTTTTTTTTATTAACAATGATAATGTTTACTTACCTTTTTAAAACGTTTTCTATGAACAAACTGTTAACAGATACTTTTTTTCAAAATTAATACATGAATATATACTTATAACAAATTTCATTTTAGAATATAAATCTATAAAATAATATTGACAATGTATACCATAAATAGTATATTAGTTAAAAACAATAATATAGTTTGTTAAAAATATTGATAATTTAAAAACGTTGAAAGGAAAGAGTAACTAGATTACTATTTTACAGAGAATTGAGTACGGGTGAGAGCTCAAAGATAAGTATCTATTGAAAATCATCCTTAAGTTGCAAGCTGAACATTAAAGTAAGCTGTGCCGGTTGTTAACCGTTATTATAATTAAGTTATAAACTTGAGTGGTACCGCGAGTATACTTCGCCTCATAGAGGAGAAGTATACTCTTTTGTTTTATAAATAATTATAAAAACTATCATGATAGTATACTATTCATATAATTCAATATGTAAATAATATACTTTTATACAAAAAAACGTAATGTAAAATTAATAATATTATTTTTCAAAATATATTATAATAGCATGCTTTACACTTATATATAATTTAAAATATCTTTAATTATTAAATTTTCAAAATTTTCTATATAATGCATTATATTATTAATCAAATACAAATGGTTTTCATTTATATTTATGTAATACTTTCAAGGGGGCTTTTTAAAATGTTAAATTTACTAAAAAAAATAAACAATTTTACTGGAAAATATTTTGCATTATTAATTATTATTATATCTGCAGGAGCATTATATACTCCAAATACTTTTAAACCAATAGTACCACATATTCCTGTTTTACTTGGAGTTATAATGTTTGGAATGGGGATGACTTTAAAAGGAGAGGATTTTAAACTTATATTAAAGAATCCTAAACCAGTGCTTATTGGAGCAACAGCTCAATTTACAATAATGCCTTTAATTGCATTTGTTTTATGTTATATATTTAAGCTACCACCAGACTTTGCAGCAGGAGTAATTTTAGTTGGAACGTGTCCTGGAGGAACTGCTTCAAATGTAATAGCTTATCTTGCAAAAGGAGATGTAGCTTTATCTGTTTCTATGACAACAGTAACAACCATGTTAGCACCTATACTAACACCTATTTTAACACTTTTATTAGCAGGCAAGTTTATACCAGTTTCAGCTTATGCCATGTTTTTATCAATAGTAAAAGTTATATTATTACCTATTCTATTAAGTATAATTATTAAAAATATATTTAAAGGTAAAATTGAAGCTATATCTGAAATTCTTCCACTTTTATCTATAGTATGCATAATGCTTATAAATGCAGGAATTGTTGGGGCCAATTCTTCAAAGATAATATCATGTGCATTAATACTATTTGTAATAACTATGTTACATAATACTTTAGGATTATGTTCAGGATATTTTATAGCTAAGTTTTTTGGTTTATCAGAAGAAAAAAGAAGAACTCTTTCTTTTGAAGTAGGTGTTCAAAATGCAGGTCTTGGAGTTTCACTTGCTACTTCTCATTTTACTCCAATGGCAGCACTTCCAGCGGCAGTTGCAGTTGTATGGCATTTAATAGCTGCACCAATTCTTGCAGGCTTTTGGTCAAAGCGACCAATAAAGCCCAGTAATAATATTAATAAAAATTTAGAAGTAAAAAATGCTGTATAGCTATGTAATTTAAAATCATAATTTTATGTAGATATAGTTATTTATATCTATACAAAAAATTATAAGACCAAGTATATATTAACTTATACTTGGTCTTTATTTATATCTACATATTATATTATTTAGTTTCTTAATATATAAAACTTTATTACAGCAGGAATTTCTCTTAAAAAACCATAGGTTTCATGAGATTCATATTCCTTTACATATACTCCTGAATAAGAAGCATCTAAATCAACTTTTTTAGCCATTAAAGAAGCTCTTTTAAGATGAAATTTATTTGAAACTATTATGGTACTATTAAAGCCTTTTTCATTCATAACCTTTTTAGAATTAGTTAGGTTATCCATAGTAGTTAAGGATTTATCTTCTTTTATAATTTGGTTTTCTTTAAGACCTTTTTTTAATAAATATCTTTTCATAGCTTCTGCTTCTGAAATATCTTCTCCCGGTCCTTTTCCTCCTGAAACTATTATATAATCTGCATACCCTTCCTTAACAAGTTTTAAGCCTTCTTTTACCCTTTCCACTAAAAATGGGCTTGGAGTTTTTCCATATACGCTACATCCTAATACTATAACACAATCAGATTTATGTGGTTTAGATTTATTTCCAAAACTTTTAATATTTATACCTATGATACCTAGGATTATAATGAATATAATAATTATTATTGAAGATACTTTTAAAAATTTTTTCATTGTAATTTAAAACCTTTTTAACCCTTCTTTGTGTATACTTCTAAAACATAATTATATAGTATATATACAATTATATCAAACATAGAATTTATATAGTATATGGTTTAATATGCACTTTCCCCATTTTTATATAGTAGGTACTATAAGTTTATAATAAAAAATAATACTTTTTTAAATTTACGAGTTTTTTGTTAACCTTTACAAAAGATTTTTTAAATTTATAAACCAAATAATTTTGATATTAGTTTTATAATAATTATTATAAATATAAAATCAGATGAAGCAAACCACAAACCATTTATTCCATATTGAGTTACATCTAAAAAAGGAACTGCTAGAGCTACTAACATAGTAAACAAAAATCCTAAAAGAAAACCAGATACAATTGCTCCTCTTCTTCCACCTATTGCATTTCCAAATACACCTGCTGCCGCTCCATGGAAAAACATTATAATCATAGCTGGTAATACAACAATACCTGTAAAACTTGATAAAAAAGTTGCTAAAAGTCCTCCAGTTAAAGCTGATAAAAACCCTATAGTTACAGCAGTTGGAGCATAGGTATAAAATATAGGTACATCAAGAGCTGGTTTAGCCCCAGGAACAATTGTTTCAGCAATGCCTTTAAATGCTGGAATAATTTCTGCTAAAAACATTCTAACCCCTTGTAAAAGAACTAATATACCTGCTACAAAAGTTAATCCTGTCATAATTGAATACTGTATAGAATTTTGACCACCAGATACTTTATCAACAACTTCTGGAGTAGCTATAACCGCAGTTACAATAAATATAATTACCATTACAATGGACATTAAAACTGACATATCTTTTAAAAATTCTAGTTTGTCAGGTACTTTAAGATCTTCTGTAGAATTATCTTTATTTCCAAATTTACCACCTAGCCAACTAGAAAAACAAATTAGAGAACTTCCAAAGAAGCCAAATGCAACATTGTCATTTCCAATAACTTTTCTAACAAAAGGTTGAGCTATAGCTGGATAAAAGACATGAGCAATACCTTGTATTATAGATCCAAAAATGATTATTTGAACTGTTGAAAATCCTAATTGATAAAAAGTTACAGCCATAGCTCCAGAGAAATACCACATCATATGCCCTGTTAAAAATATATATTTATACTTAGTAATTCTTGCAATTAACAAATTAATTAAAAATGAAAACAACAAAATATATGAAGTTTCTACCCCTACAACTGCTTGAAGAGCCCCTACTAATGCTGTATCATCTGGAAATAGACCTGATAGTCCAAAAGCTCCTGTAAATATCTCACTAAAAGGTATTAATGCACTAACAACTATATTCGCACCTTGTCCTAAGATTATAAATCCTAATATTACTTTTAATGTGCCTTGAATAATATCTGAAACACTTTTTTTCTGAACAACTAACCCTAAAAAAGCTACCATTCCAATTATAATTGTGGGATTACTTAATAACGCTACAATTATTTTCATTTCAACTTCTCCTTTCTATTATTTCTTTAATTACAGGAATAACCTTATCTTCAATCTCCTTCTTGTCAAGTATATTCTTAATAGCAACTAGTGGTTTTTCTACATCTAATTTTTTAGCTATTTCTTCAGATGTAATAAATAACTCCGGAGATTTACTACGGGCTGTTCCTAAATCAACAGCTTCACCTCTTACCTCAATACCTTGTTTTTTACCAATTGATTGTACATCCATCAATAACATTAAACTAGTACCTAACCCGCATCCACAAACAGTAATAACATTAATTCTCATATTATTCTCCTCCTTTTTTTGAATTAAATATATAATATATATCTTCAATAGACTGTGCTTTTAATAAAGCTTTATAATGTGCTTCATCAGATAATACATTTAAAACTTCTCGTAATGTAGAAAGATGTTTATTACTATCTACACTAGATAAAACAATTAAAATGTTAACTTCATTTTCTGAATTTTCAGAAAAATAAACAGATGTCTTTACCTTTAATACTGATATGGCTGACTTCTTTGCTCCATCTTCTGGCCGAGCATGTGGAATAGCTAATTTAGGTAAAACAATAATATAAGGACCTAGACTTTCTATGTTTGAAATCATCTTAGTAACATAATTATTAGTTATATAATCATTTTCAAGTAATGGTCTAGCAGCTATCTTTATAGCCTCTTTCCAATCATTACAATTGTCTATCAGTTGGATGAATTGTTTTTTTAACAATATTTTTCCTCCTTTAATTCTATAAAATTTTAAATTCTTTTAAATTATTTACTAACTTTTCTTTGGTATTGCAGTTAATAAGTTTTTGTATTTTGCTAGAGGGTAATTTAAAAATATCATAAATGGTTTTAACGTAATATTCAAAATCTTCCATATTAACTCTTGATAACAATACTACAAATAGTAAATTAACCTTGCTATCATCCCAGATAAGCCCGTCTTTTATATTAACTACAAAAATACGGTAAGAAACATCTTTATCGTATACACAATGAGGCATACACATAAATTTTCCAACATATGTCGATACTATTTTTTCTCTTTCACATAAAGAATTATTAAAATTTGTTGGTACTATACCTTTAGAAATCAAATAATTTTCTATATAAGATAACAACTCATATTTTGAATCATACTGCTTGCTAATATTTATAATTTCAGGATAAATGGAATTTTCAAAGGAAGTATATATTTTTTTTATACATCTATTAATTTTGTCAAAATCTCTATCTTTAAAAATAATTCCCACCTCTACAGTAGGTATCTCTAATTTTTCAGAAAGAGGAGTGTTGCTTATAACTAAATCTAATTTTTTTTCTTTTAATTTATGAACTTGATAAGCTGGCAAAATACAGCAAATTTCTATGTTGCTAAATTTCTTTTTTATCTGTATTTCAATTACTTTTGCTGCTGCTTGTCCATTAGGACATATTATAGCTGTTTTTATAGTTAACCTTGAAGATTCTTTTATTTCTTCTAATGCTATTTGAAAATGTAATGCAATATATGTTATTTCATTTTCACAAATAGGTAATCCGTCTAATCCCATAGTAGTAAAAATTTTATCTGTAAAATATAAAGCAATTTCAAAGGCTTTAGGATAATCCATTTTTATTTTCTCTATCATTGTATTTTCTATTTTAATATTATATCTAAGACGAACTAAAAGTGGTCTTAAATGATTTACTAAACCATCTAATAATTGACTGTCACCTAAAAAATTAAGATGATATTTTATATATATTTGCTCTAAGGTTTTCTCAATAAAACTAATAAGTTCTTTTTCTTCCGATTTATTTTTATATTTGTACCATTTAGATCCCATTAATTGAAGCATAATATATAATTGTTCTTTTGGAGGAATATGAATTTTAAAATAAGATGATAATATAGAGCAGATTTTAGAAGTTAAAAGGCACTCTCTATTTTCTAGTTCATCACTTATTTCAAGTGATTTTATATAATAGCCTTGTTGTATTCTATATAATGTAATTAAAATAATAAAAGCAAAATTTTCTAAAACTATATCTGATATTTCATATTCGGCTTCTTTGAATATTTGAATTAGAAATGTATATATTTTTTTATAATTATCTTCATTGAAAAATTTATTTTTGTGAAAATGATTCATTAATGTTTTTCTATCCTTTGAAATGGAACTGCTTATAAAAAAGCGAAAATTTTGTTCATCACCGATAATTTTACTACCTAGATTTGATTTTTCTAATACCAAGTTACTATTGCTTGTTCTAAGAAACTCTTCTACTCGTTTCATGTCATTACTTATTGTTGCTTTACTTACATTTAATTTACTAGCAAAGCTTTCCATAGACACATGCTTTTTAGAAAATAAAAAACATATTATAATATAAATCATCCTATGTTGTGGTTCTTGGGGTTGATGTTGTAAAATTAAGTTTTCAATAACCTCTTCTATGATTGCTATCTTTTCATCTTCTAATGGCAAACGATATCCTTTACCGTAACAAATTTTAATTTCAACATCATAGTTAGTCAAAAATTCACTTATAAATTTAATGTCAGTTCTTATTGTACGCTTACTAACATTTTGATTGATTGATAATTCATGTGCAGTACATATTTCCTTTTTCATCAAATAATGAAGTATATTAATTTGACGTTCACTTAACATCATAATTATCACTCCTATTTTTTAAATTCCCTCCTATATTTAGAATAACAAATTTAATAGGATTACAAAATCGATTTTTTTTCATGCATATAGTTGAAATTAGTTTAACATCAGAATTGAAATAGAAAAGCTAAAGCATTTATTTAAAATACTCATTTTTAAAAAGGTTAAATAGTTACTCATATTAATAAAGTATAGGATATAAAAAAGATTTTCAATAGCTTTAAAGATAAAAAACACAGAAGTTACTAGTAGATAACTGGGTGATTAGGTATATTTATTGAAAATACATTAGATTTTAATTAAAATAATAACAGCTATTTAAACTAATAGTAAAATTAGATTTAAATAGCTGTTACCATTATAATAAACGTAAAAATTCTTATAACCAAAAACAAATTTTAGTATACTAAAAGATAACAATATATATCCTTTTTTAAGGAATCATATATCCGTACATATCATCAATTTTTTCAGTCATATATTTTTGCATATCATCAATTGCCTTGTTATAAATAGAAGGGCCTATTTTTTCTAATATAAAATCCATCATAATTTGCCCTTGTAAATTACCAATATCTTCATCTCTTTCACATTCAAAGAATTTCCTTATTTCATCTACTGCATTTTCATACTCTTCTTTACTAAGTTTAATTTTATCCATTTTAATCTCCTATTCTTTTTATAGAATAAAGCTATTTACATTTAATATAAAGCTTAATATTTACAATTATTATCATTATAACACAAATAGTATGATCATTTTCAAGGATAAGAAAAGGATCATACTATTTAAAAATCATATATAGATTTAAAATAAAATAACTCTAAAATTAATTCTAAATAATAATCTATTTAGTAAACTTTAAGTATATTATATCCTTCATCATTTAAAGCCTTAACTATTTCATCTACATGATTATGTCCATTAGTTTCTACTGTAACTTCAAGGACCGCATGTTTTAATCTATCAATAGCTTTAAATTGGTTATGATCTAATTTTATTACATTAGCTCCTTTTTTAGCTAAAATTTCAGATATTTTAAGAAGCTGTCCTGGAGTATCTTTAAGTTTTACTGAAAAGCAAAATACTCTTCCTCTAGAAACTAATCCATTGTTTAAAAGAGATGCCATAGTTACTACATCTATATTTCCTCCACTTATAAGTGAAACAACTTTCTTGTTTTTAAAATTTAACTTTTTTAAGGCTGCAAGAGACATTACACCGGTTGCTTCTGCTACAAGCTTATGTTTTTCTAAAACAACAAATACAGCTTCCATAAGTTCTTGATCACTTACTGTAACAATCTCATCTACATATTCTTTTATTATTTCAAAAGTAACATCTCCAGGTTTTTTGACGGCAGCACCATCTGCAATAGTATCTATTGTTTTTGCATAGGTTAATTTACCACTATCAAATGAAAGCTTCATTGAGTTTGCACCTTCAGATTGAACACCTATAATTTTCACATCTGGGTTAATAGATTTACAAGCTACAGATATACCACTTATTAGTCCTCCTCCCCCTATTGGAACTAATACAGCATTAACATCTTTTAGCTCTTCCATAATTTCAATTCCTATAGTTCCTTGCCCAGCTATTACATCTAAATCATTAAAAGGGTGAACAAAGGTATATCCCTTTTCTTTTTCTAATCTTTTAGCTTCTTCATAAGCTTCATCATATACAGTACCTTTAAGAACTACATCAGCACCATAATTTTTAGTAGCTTGTACCTTTATAAGTGGAGTAGTTTCAGGCATAACAATGGTAGATTTAATTCCTAATTTACTTGAAGCATAGGCAACTCCTTGAGCATGATTTCCTGCTGAAGAAGCTATAAGCCCCTTCTTTTTTTGAAGAGCATCTAATTTTGAAACTTTATTTAATGCTCCCCTTAATTTAAAAGCCCCTGTAATCTGAAGATTTTCTGGTTTTATATATACTTCATTACCACATTCTTTACTAAAATCTGAACTATATATTAATTTAGTATTTACGCATATATCTTTTATTCTTTCCTTAGCATCTAATACATCCTTAAACTTCAATTGTTTTTCCATCATATTTGCCCACCTTTTTTATTTTAATTATTTAAATAATTTTTTAAAAATGTTTAGTTTAGAAAATTTAATATTTAGCTTTAAAGCTAAAATCACCCCATATAGTATGCTAAACACACTATCAAAATATATTAGGCATATGAAAATAAACTAGCATACTGACTAGTTATTTATTTGAATGTGCCTTAACTTAAACTTAAGTTATATTTTAAAAATAAACTAATCTCCCTCCTTATTATGTGAATTTTATTTTTATAACTTATAAAACAAAATACTTTACTTTATAATTTTGTATAATAAAAAAATCTTTCATCCTTATGAATATAATTTTATATACTCATAAGGACGAAAGATTGAATTCCGTGGTACCACCTTAATTGTAATTAGATATACTAATCACCACTTTTATCAGGTCGATTTTTAAAATTAAAGAATCATTAAAAATGAACCCTAACCATGTATCGTTGGTAAACGCCCTCAGTTACTTTGTAAAAATCTTTCACCTTGGAAACTCTGGAGTGATAAACTTATAATCCTATTAACACCAAATTTCAGCAATCATTGGCTCTCTGTAGTTAACTTATAGATTACTTTTTCTCCGTCATCGTTTTTTATATTTATAATTAACTTGTGTATGATTATATAATCTTTTTAAATATAATGTCAACATAAATTTAAAAAAATATTTCAATTTTACTCTTTATTAATAATGATAATGTTTTCTTTGTAATATTTTACATTTCAAATAGCCCTTTTTAATAGCATTTTCTTGTTTCCTAAAGCTTTTATTTAATAAACTGTTCTTTAATATTATTTTTTAAAATTCTAAAATCATATCATACCATTTAGCCCCACCATGAATAGAATTTGAAACACCTTTATTTATGTATCCAAATTTTTCATAATAATGAATAAGTCTATCTTTACAAGTTAGAATAACCCCTTTACGACCATCTTTTTTAGCTTTATCTATCATATGATTCATAAGTTTAGCAGCTATACCTTTATTTCTATACCTTGGAATTACATCTAATCCAAAAATCGTTTGATAGTCTCCATCTTTTACATGAAGATGGGAGTTTTCATATAATTCATCAGAAATAACTGTTTCATTTATAATAGCTCCATTTATGAATCCTATTACTTCATTATCTAATTCTGCTATAAAAAAACTTTCTTTAAATGTATTAATACGGTCTTCTAAAGACTTTTTTGTAGCGGCTTCAGCCTTTGGAAAACATTTTTCTTCAACTTTTGTAACTTCATCTAAATCTTTTATAGTAACTTCTCTAATTGTAATATTCATTTATCTTCGTCCTTCCATTAGTGTTTTTTATATTATAACTTTGTTTTAAAATACTAAAATTAATTAAATATTATAAAATATTCTTTTAATTTTAAGTAATTACAACTATAATACCATAAATTAGTCTACATTAAAGTATAACTTTTTATTGTTATAAAACCTAAATCTTTTTGTTAATTAGGATAATTTAGTTTTAACTAGCAAAACATAAGTAATATAAAAATTTTATGGAAGTGATTATATGAGTAAAATATTAATAACTGGTGCAGGCTCAGGTCTTGGAAAAGCGGCTTCTATTGCCTTAGCTAAAAGAGGACATAAAGTATATGCAACCACTCATAGAGAGTTTCAAGCTGATAATTTAAAAAATATAGCCTTAAAAGAAAACTTAAATGACAACCTAGAAAGCTTTAAGCTTGATATAACTCTAAAAGAAGATCGAAACATTGTAAAAGATTTAGATATAGATGTTTTAATTAATAATGCAGGTACTGGTAATTCCGGTTCTTCAATAGAAGTTTCAATTGATAAATATAGAAATGTATTTGAAACTAATGTATTTTCTGCCTTAGAACTTACTCAAATTGCGTTTAATAACATGATTAATCAAAAGAGCGGTAGAATAATTTTTTTATCTTCTTTATCCGGTAGAATAACAGTACCTTTTTTATCACCTTATACATCTAGTAAATTTGCACTAGAAGGAATAGTATCTTCTTTAAAATCTGAGATAAAAGAGCTTGATTGTTGTAATATTGATATAGTTCTTATTGAACCTGGAGCTTATGCTACTGGTTTTAATCAAAGGCTTGTTGATAAACAATTTACATGGATGAAAGAAAAATCTTATTTTAAAGATAAAATAGAAAAACTAAAAAAGAAACAATATGGTTATTTTAAATTAGTAGAAGAAAAATCTTTTGATTCTATAATAAAACAATACATCCATGCTGTAGAAGATAAAAACCCTAAATTTAGATATAAAGCTCCTTTAATTCAAAGTGCTTTTATCCAAGGAGAAAGAATATTAGGTAAGTAAATTTTTTATTATCTAATTAACTCATTTAAATAAAGATAATAAGGTAAGATTTCTTAGTAAAACAAATATTTTTTTCACCAATATCTAATTTAATTCTTAGATATAAAAAATAAAAATAAATTATTCACACTAAGCTTTTTAGCCAGTGTAAATAATTTATTTTTTTATCCCTTTTACTTTTAATTTAATATATTTTTTAGTTAGTTGTTATTAGGTGAAAAACATAATGTGTGTGTACTATTTTACTTTTTTATATTTAACTATTATCTAAAATTTCAAAACAAAATATATTGGTAAAAAACAGACATGGTTTTCTTATTGGAGTGAATGGTTTTTATAGCAATATATTCTGTTTTTTATTCTAAATAATTTTTTAAGAATTAGTTTTTAAAATTACTATTTATAATTATTTCTTAGAATAGAAATAGAATATATTCCATTTCTATTCTAAGTTAATTCTTTATATAAAATATATTATCTTATAACATCATAAACTAGAGGAATATTATCTGTATATTCTTTTTCTATTTTATAGTTTTCAAGAATTCCTTTAGTAGCTTTTTCTATTTTTGATTCATCATTAGAGTGAATATAAGCTATAATATCTCCTTTAGCTACTTTTTCTCCTCTTTTTTTGTTAAGTACAATTCCTACAGCTAAATCTATTACACTTTCTTTAGTAGCTCTACCAGCTCCAAGTTCCATAGCAACTATTCCTAAATTTTGAGCAGTTATTTTAGTTACATAACCTTCTCTATCACTTTTTACAGGAACAACATATTTAGCTTTTGGTAATTTATTTGGATCTTCTACTTGAGATATATCCCCACCTTGAGCTCCTATAAATTCTTCAAATTTAGCTATAGCAGAGCCATCTTCAATAGTTTTAAGAAGCATTTTTCTAGCTTCCTCTACAGTAGCTGCTTTTTTAGAAAGAACAACCATATTGCTTCCTAAAGTTAAGCAAAGTTCTAATAAATCTTTAGGTCCTTTTCCTGTTAATGTATCCATTGCTTCTTTTACTTCTAAAGCATTACCTATAGCAAATCCTAGTGGTTGATCCATATCAGAAATTACAGCAACAGTATTTCTTCCAACATTTTTACCTATATTAACCATAGCTGTAGCAAGTTCTTTAGCATTCTCAAAATTTTTCATAAATGCTCCATCACCAACTTTAACATCAAGTACTATAGAATCAGCACCAGCTGCTATTTTTTTACTCATTATACTAGAAGAAATAAGGGATATATTATCTACTGTTCCTGTAACATCTCTTAAAGCATATATTTTTTTATCTGCTGGAGCTAAGTCAGCTGTTTGACCCATTATAGCTATATTTTTGTCATTTACATTATCTATAAATTGTTTTTCAGTCATTTCAACAGAAAATCCATTAAAAGATTCAAGTTTATCTATAGTTCCGCCAGTATGACCAAGTCCTCTACCAGACATTTTTGCAACAGGTATTCCAAGTGCTGCAACCATAGGTGTAAGTACTAATGAAGTAGTATCTCCTACTCCTCCTGTACTATGTTTGTCTACCTTTATTCCATTTATTTTTGATAAATCTAATACATCACCAGATTCTACTATAGCCATAGTTAAATCTGAAGTTTCTCTCATATTCATTTTCTTAAAATAAATTGCCATTAAAAAAGCTGAAGCTTGATAATCTGGAATATTTCCTTTAGTATAATTTTGTACAAAATAATTAATCTCTTCTTTACTAAGCTCATTTCCGTTTCTTTTTTTTACTATTAAATCATACATTCTCATAATATATACCCCATTTCACATTTATTTTTTATTTAAAATATTATTTATTTTCTTTAGAACCTTCTATAATTTTTATTCCTGCACTTGCGCCTATTCTAGTAGCTCCAGCTTCTACCATTTCCATAGTTTCTTCATAAGAATGAATTCCACCAGAAGCCTTAACCCCCATATTTTCTCCTACTGTTTTTCTCATTAAAGCTACATCTTCTTTTTTAGCTCCACCAGTTGAAAATCCAGTAGATGTTTTTACAAAATCAGCACCTACTTCTTTAGATATTTCACAAGCTTTAACTTTTTCTTCATCAGTTAAAAGACAAGTTTCTATTATAACTTTAACATGAGCATTTCCTTTTGCTGCATCAACAACAGCTTTTATGTCTTCTTTAACTACATCATATTTTTTATCTTTTAATGCTCCTATATTTATTACCATGTCTACTTCTTTTGCACCATTTTCAATAGATTGTTTAGCTTCAAAAGCTTTTACTTCTTTTGTATTAGCTCCTAAAGGAAATCCTATTACTACACAAGTTTTTACATCAGTTCCTTTTAATTCTTTACTTACAAAAGAAGTATAATATGGGTTAACACAAACTGAAGCAAAATTGTACTTTTTAGCTTCATCACAGATTTTTTTAACTTGCTCCTCTGTAGATTGTGGTTTTAATAATGTGTGATCTATAAGTTTTTCTATTTTCATAACTTAACACTATCCTCTCATTTAAAATTAACTTTAATTTATTTTTATAATACTTAATTTCTATTTTTCAATTTAAAAGTTCAAACACATATGAACCTTTAAATACTATATCTAAATGTTAATAACTTCTTATTCTATTGAATTTAATATTTTTGAAATTGTGTCTTTAAAGGCTTCTAATTTCTCCACTGCTTTATTTTCATTTTTATTATTTACATATATATATAATTTTATCTTTGGCTCTGTTCCTGAAGGTCTTAAAGCATACCAAGAATTATCATCAAATATAAACTTTAAAACATTAGATTTTGGTATACTAGTTTTACTAGACTCTGAAGTTTCTAAATTTAACTCAGTACCTTCTCTATAATCTATATATTTTACTAATTTACTTTCTAATATTGCCTTAGGATAATCTTTTCTATAAGATTCCATCATTCTTTTTATTCTTTTACTTCCTTCAATTCCCTCTAAAACTATAGATGTTAAATGTTCTTTGTAGTATCCATACTCTTTAAATATATCATTTAAAACATCTAAAAGAGTTTTTCCTTGTTTTTTATAGTAAGCTGCGGCTTCACAAAGAAACATTGATGAAATAACACCATCTTTATCTCTAACAAAATCTCCTGTAGTATAACCAATACTTTCTTCATATCCAAATTCAAATTTATATCCTTTAGTTTTTTCAAGTTCTACTGCTGTTCCACAGATATTTTTAAATCCTGTTAAACATTCAAAAGTTTTAACTCCAACATTTTTAGCTATAACTTTTCCTAAATCTCCTGTAACTATAGATTTTACTAAAATACCTTTTTCTGATAGAATTCCTTTTTCTTTTCTTCCTTCAAGTATATATTTTATAAGTATAGCTCCTGTTTGATTACCGTTAAATGATACATATTCTCCATTTTTATCTCTAACCATTAAAGCTAATCTATCACAATCAGGATCTGTAGCTATTAAAATTTCTGCTCCAATTTTTTTACCTAATTTTTTTGAATATTCAAAGGCTCTTATATCTTCAGGATTTGGATATTCAATAGTAGGGAAATCTCCATCAGGATTTTCTTGTTCTTTAACAACTTCTATATTATTAAATCCTCTTTCTTTAAGTATTCTCCTTACTGGAATATTTCCAGTACCATTTAAAGGAGTATATACAACCTTTATATCTTTATCTAATTCTTCTTTTGAATTTCTTATAGATAAAGCTTTAACTTTTTCCATATATTGATCATCTATTTCTTTGCCAAGTATCTCTAAAAGATTATTAGATTTAGCTTCTTCTTCTGATATAATCTTTACATCCTCAAATCTTTTTATAGAAGATATTTTTTCAGTAATAGCTTCTGCTGCATCAGATAAAATTTGTGCTCCATTTTCTCCATAAACTTTATAGCCATTATATTCTTTTGGATTATGACTTGCAGTTACAACAATACCTGCAGCTGTTTTTAATTTTATAACAGTATATGAAAGCTCTGGTGTTGGTCTTAAGTCTTCAAAAAGATAAGCTTTTATACCATTAGCTGCTAAAACTAATGCTGCATTTTTAGCAAATTCTTTAGAAAAATGTCTGCAATCATAGGCTATAGCAACGCCTCTTTTAATGTAATCTTCTCCTAAATCTTTTATATAGTAAGCTAATCCTTGAGTAGCTCTTCTTATTATATATAAATTCATTCTATTAGTACCAGCAGCTATTTTTCCTCTTAATCCTGCTGTACCAAATTCTAATTCTTTATAAAATCTATCTTCTATCTCTTCTTTGTTATTTTTTATTTCTTTTAATTCCTCTCTTGTAGATTCATCAAAATAAGCATTATTTAACCATTCATTATATACTTCCATATAACCCATTTTTATGCCTCCTATAAATACAATTAATTAATGTGGTATCGCTTCCATTTATTTTGTAAAAATATTTCATATAAGTTAAATATGAAATATTTTTATTTCTATTTTATTTATTTAAATATTTCTCAGATCCATTTAAATAAAGTTTTGGTGGTAATGTTATTCGTTTCGTTTCATGTTTTTCTTTTTGTTTTATATTCTCAACTAACATTTTCATGGCAGTTTTCCCAAGATCTTTTGTAGAATCATCTATATAGCTTATATTAATTCCAAGCATATTTAAAATTTCTACTTTATCAAAACTTACAATAGCTATATCTTCTGGGATTCTTTTATTTTCTTCTAAAAGAGCCTTCATACATCCTAAAGTCATCATATTATTACTTATAAATAATGCTGTAGGTCTTTCTTCATCTTTCATGTTTAAAATTTCTTTTGTTATTTTATAAGCATTTTCTTTTTTATATTCTCCATTGAATATGTAGTTTTCATTTATAGGTATATCATTTAAAGCTAAGGCTTTTTTGTAACCTAAAAGTCTATCAGAAGCTGGCTTTGAGCTTAATCTACCAGTTATTATTCCAATTTTCTTATGGCCTTCTTTTATTAATGCTTCTACTCCTTCAAAAGCTCCTTTTATATTATCTACAAATACACCACTTAAATTCGAATACTTTATTTCTCCTGCTACCAAAACTATAGGTGTTCCTAAATTTTCTAAAGTGTTTAAATATTCACTATTAAAATCGTTTTCTGCTGAAGTAGGCGTTATAATTACTCCCTTTATTCTCTGTTCCTTTAAAACACTTAAAGCCTTTAGTTCTTTTTGAATATTTTCATCAGTATCAAACAAAATAATATTTAAATTATTTTCATCTGCAATACTACTTACACCTTTTATTATTTCTCCAAAGTAAGGATTGTTTATGTCAGGAACTACTACTCCTATTGTATTGGTTTCGTTTTTCGATAAACTCCTAGCTATAGCACTAGGAGTATAGTTTAGTTCTTTTATTACTTTTAGTATCTTTTCTTTTGTTTCTAATTTTACATAGCCAGAATTATTAAGTACTCTAGAAACAGTAGCTAATGATACTCCAGCTTTTTTTGCTATGTCACCAATGGTTACTGCCATGTGTATCTCCCCTTTATGAATATGTAAGAAAGCCATTTCTTATATATACATATTATATTACTACATATTTAATCTTATTTAAACATAATTTAATGTTTTTTTTATTTTATAGTAATATTCCGGCGATTGTTGCAGTAATACATGTTGTAAGGGCACCAGCAAGTAATGCTTTAAGACCATATTTAGCTATATCTGATCTTCTGTTTGGGGCTAGTCCACCTAGACCTCCTATTTGTATTGCTATAGAACTAAAGTTAGCAAAACTACATAAAGCATATGTTAAAATTACAATAGTCTTTTGTGTTATAGCTCCTGATTTTATAAGTTCACTTAAACCAGCGTAAGCCACAAATTCATTGATTACTACTTTCTGTCCAAGTAAATCTCCAGCATTTAATATATCTTGACCTGGAACACCCATTATATATGCTATAGGAGCAAATAATCTTCCAAATATCCAATTTAAACTTAGATAGCCAGCTCCAAATAATCCGCCAACCCATCCTAAAAGAGCATTTATTAATGAAATAAGAGCTATAAAAGCAAGTAGCATTGCACCAACATTTAATGCTAGTTTTAATCCTTCACCGGCTCCTCTAGCAGCTGCATCTATAATATTACAATCTTCTGTTTCTACATCCATAGCAATTTTACCTTTAGTTTCTGATTCTTCTACTTCAGGTATTAATATTTTAGAAATTATAAGTCCAACGGGTGCAGCCATTATACTTCCTGCAAGTAGATGTCCTGCATTAACTCCCATAGCTATATATCCGGCCATTACTCCACCAGATACAGTTGCCATTCCACCAACCATTACTGTAAATAATTCTGATTTTGTCATTTTAGAAATAAATGGTTTAATAACTAAAGGTGCTTCAGTTTGTCCTATAAATACGTTAGCAACAGCAGATAAAGTTTCAGCACCACTAGTTCCTAATACTTTAAGCATTCCTCTAGCCATCCAAGATACTATAAACTGCATAATTCCTAAATAGTATAAAACAGCCATTAATGATGAGAAAAATATAACTGTTGGTAATATTTGTAATGCGAATATACTACCAAATTTATCTGGATTTATTAAATCACCAAACAAGAAAGCGGTCCCATCTTTTGTAAAATCCAATAACTTTGTTATAAGACCACTTATAACCTCAAAGAACTTTCTTCCTGGTGGAAATTTTAATATTAGAAAAGCAAAGGCTAATTGCAATATCATTCCTTTGATTACTAATTTCCAGTTGATTTTTTTCTTATTATTAGAACAAATATAAGCTATACTGAAAAAAACTATGATCCCTAAGACACCTATTAATTTACTCATTATGATCTCCTCTCAATTCAATAAATTATATGTATTTTCGTTTATGATAACGCTTCCATAAATAATATAACATTTTTTACTACTTTTCGTCAATATATCCAAGGCATAAAATTCAAGTTTATTTACATATATTTATATAATTATCATAATATCGTTGTATTTCACAAGTTTTAGGATTATTTAATGATAATACCTTTTCATTTATTTTTGTTATTTTCATAATACCAATAATACTATTAGTTATAAAAACTTCTTGTGAGTTAATAATATCTTCTATAGTATATTCTCCTTCTATAACTTTAAAATTATCTATTATCCACTTACGAACTATACCATTTAAAAGACCACATTTTAAAGCAGGAGTATATATTTTATGGTTATTTACAAAAAATATATTAGAAATACTTCCTTCACATATTTTGTTATTAGTGTTTAAAAATAAAACTTCATCAAACCCTTGATTTTTAGCTTTTCTTTTCTCAATAATATTATCCATATAATTAAATGTTTTTAAGTATGTACAATTTGAAAAAGGATTCTTTTTAATGCTCTTATTAATTAAAAGGGAAAAACCTTTTTTATAATGCTCCTTATTATAAGGTATATCCCTAGTTGATATTAAAGTATTATTCTCTGACACAGAAATTTTCAATACACAATTTGAAGCTTTTATTTGTCTCCATTTTTCAAGCATATAATCTTTAGTAATTTCTTTATCTATATTAAGAATTCTAAGTGAATTATTTAATCTTTCTATATGATCTTCCAACATAACTGGATTTTTCTTTACTAATATAGTTTCAAAAACACCATATCCAAAATTATAGCCACTATCTAAAAAAATTTTATTATCCTTACAAATTTTATCATTTAAGATTATCATACAAAGCTATCCCCTCTATATATCTAGTGTAGTACATAGTACACCCTACCGGACTGATTTTACTATATTTATACATAGACTACATATAATCAATGTAGTCTATAATTTAATCATTTAATATAATATATAAACCTATATTTCAAAGAATGAAGACACACATAAACTTCTCTCCATTTTTGTTAATAAAACTCTTTTTCATATTTCAAATAAATAAGCCACTTACATAAAATTAGGATTCATTACTACCTATCTTTTTACGTAATACATGCTCTTAGAGCTTAACTCCTAAAAATCATATATAACTATGTAAATTTAAGCTGTAGTTGTTATAATACCTGTAGGGCAAAGAAAATATCAATATCGGCATTATGCATGATTACTATAATTATTATAATACCCTCATAAGAGCTTTTGCTTTGTCTAATGTTTCATCATATTCCATATGTATATCAGAATCAGAGGTTATTCCTCCTCCAACACCAAAATAAGCTATACCCTCTTTTATAAGTATAGTTCTTATAACTATATTCATATCAACGTTTCCTTCAAAACCTATATATCCTATAGATCCTGTATAAATATTTCTTCTAACTTTTTCTATCTCATCAATAATTTCCATTGATCGTATTTTAGGAGCACCTGTTATAGACCCTCCTGGAAAACATTCCTTTATACAATCAATACTATTTACACTATCTTTTAACTTTCCTTCTATAGTTGAAACTAAATGAAACACTGTACTATACTCCTCTAATTTAAAAAGCTCTCTTACCTTAACAGAATAGGGTTTACAAACTTTACTTAAATCATTCCTTTCAAGATCAACTATCATAAGTAATTCAGCTTTATCTTTTTCACTATTTATAAGTTCATCTTTATTCTTTTGATCTTCTTTTTTATTACATCCTCTAGGTCTTGTTCCTTTTATTGGCCTAGTTTGAACTTTTCTTTCTTCTATTTTTAAAAATCTTTCTGGTGATGAAGATATTACTTTAAAGTCATCAAAATTTAAATAAGCTGAAAAAGGTGCTGGATTTATATCTCTAAGTTTTTCATATATTAAAAAAGGATCCTCTTTTACTTTAGTTTGAAATCTCTGAGTTAGATTTGTTATGTATATGTCTCCATCTTTTATATAATCTTTTACTTTTTTAATACTTTCTAAATAATCTTCTTTTGAAAAGTTAGAAGTAAAGCTAGAATTGCTATTATAATTATGATTTTCTTTTTTTATTTTGAAATTATGTATTTTTTCTTCGATTAAAGTTATACTTTCTTTTTTATTTTTAAGCATACCACAGGCTGTTATAAAAATTTTATCTTTTATATTATCATATATAATTATATTGTCATAAAAATTAAAATAACAATAAGGCACATTTATATCTTCTTTTGATATAGAAGGTATTTCTTCTATATTTCTAGCTAAATCATAAGAAAAATATCCAATTCCTCCACCTATAAAAGGTATATCTGTAGTATTATTAATTTTATATTTATTTAATATTAGATTTAGCTCTTTAAAAATATCCCCTTCATATATATCCCCATTTTTTATACAAGTATTTTGGTATCCTTTAAAATTTAAAAAAGGATTTAATCCTATAAATGAATATCTTCCTATAGATTTATCTTTTAAACTACTATCTAAAAAAGAAGTGTTTTTTTCATTTTTAAATATAGAATAAATAGTTTTAAAATCTAAGGTAGTTTTTAACTCTTTTATGTATATATCCATATTTATCTCCCTAAGCTAATAATAAAATTTCTGTGTTATTTCATTCTTTTTATTTTGTACATTTAATACATATCTATTAATTCCTTAAGCTTTTACATTCTTTTATAAAGTTATTTAATATTTCGTGCCCCTTCTCTGTAAGCTCTGCCTCAGGATGAAATTGAATGCCTTCTATATTATATTTTTTATGTCTTATTCCCATTATTACTCCATCTTTTGTTTCACAAGTAATCTCAATATCAGTAGATAATGTATTTTTTTCAACTATTAAGGAATGATATCTAGTAACTTTTAAAGGATTTTTTATATTATTAAAAACTCCTCTATTATTATGATATACTTCACTTATTTTTCCATGAACCGGCTCTTTTCCTTTTATTATCTTTCCACCAAAACTATAAGCAATAGCTTGATGGCCAAGACACACTCCTAAAATAGGTATTTTCCCTTTAAAATTTTTTATTATATCTAAACATATTCCAGATTCTTTTGGAGATTTAGGACCTGGGGATATTATTATACCCTCAAGGTCCATATTGTATATATCTTTTATGGTAATTTTATCATTGCGATATACTACTATCTTTTCTTTAAGTTCTTCAAAGTATCTAACTAAGTTATAGACAAAAGAATCATAATTATCAATCATTAAAAACATTTATATTTTATATCTCCCAAATTATTTATTTTAATTTAATTCTATTAAATTTACATTATTAAATTACTATTACTATTTTATATTATTATATGTTATTTTGTAAATTTAAATTTATACTTTTTAGTTTACATTTAAGTATGTTTACATAATTTTATTTATGTAAACATACTTGCCTACCTAAATTACTACTAAGGTTAATTTATCTTAAATATAAGTTATTTTATAAACCTGTTTTAGTTTTAGTTAAAACCTTTATGGCTACTATATCTTTATAAAATTAACTTCTACATTAGCTTACGATACTATACTACATGCCATCCATAAATTCCATTTCTCTAAATTTTGCTTATATATAGAAGCTATACATAATTGAATTAATAACCTCAGTAAGATTAGCTAAACATTAAACAACACCATTTAATCTAAAGAACAATATACCTTCCCTACTTTATAGGTATACAAATATCAATTTCTGATAAAGGGTTATCTCTTCCTTTAAATCTTTCATCATATATTTCAAAATCATCTCTCATATCAAGTTCTACTTTTGAGGAAGGAATCCATGTACCCCAGATATATTCATAGGTTTCCTGTAATTTATCTAAGCTTCCCTTATGAGTAAACACTGCATATTTTCCTTTTTTTATAACCTTAGTCACCATTTTTTCAGGTATATAATTAAAGGATGTAACTTCCACTGCTACAATTTCGCTATACTCTATATTTTCGCCAAACTGGTTGTATGGTTTATCATTTTCACATATTCCATATCCTTTAATAGGTTCTTTTTTATCTATTACTTTAGAAATATTTTCGTTAAAAGTTTTCCATAAATCCGGTAAAATATTATTTTCTAATGTAGTTTTCCCTTTTATACCTACAACTTTAATTTCAGGTATAACTTTGATTACTGGCTTAATAGTAATATTATTTAAAATATGTTTCAATCTTTCCTCATCTATATATTTCTTATTCCCTTTGAATGCATTAATTCTATTTTTTCTATATTCTGTAGGAGTTACATCATAGATTTTATTAAATGCTCTTGCAAATGCTTCTGGTGATTTAAACTTATAATCTAATGCTATATCTATGATTTTTTTATCTTTATATAATAAATCATCTGCTGCTTTTGAAAGTCTTCTTTTTCTTATATAGTTTCCAGGGGTTTCTCCTAGTAGTCCTTGAAATAAACGTGTGAAATGATAATAAGAATAACCTATAAACTTAGATACATCCTCTGCTTTTAAATCTTTATTTAAATTCTCTTCAATATATATAATAGCTTTTTCAAATGATTTAATATAATCCATAAATATATAAACTCCTTTTTTATTTATATCAATTCATAAAAGTCCTTTGGAGATTTGTCTCTTACAATTTTAACTTCGTATTCTAAATTCTTTTCTTTGTTACCTATTTTAAAAGTATGCCAATGATTTAAAGCAGTAGATCCAAAACATACATCTAAACTTCCATCATTTAAATCAAATACCATTCCTCTTAAAGTACCAAAGAAATCTTCATAATAGTGACAACATAGTCCCTTTGGATACATTGTTGATAAAAATGTTTTAAGATTATCTTTTGTAACTATTTCTTTTTCATTTAAATATTTATTAATTAAATTATATCGTACTACTGAATTTTTCATACTCTTAGGCTCAAATTTTTTCAATTCTTCTAAATGAACATGATTAGTAGAACATAAAAATTGTTCTTTTGTATCAGCTGAAATAGATTTTATTGCTTTTCTACCATCTAAAGTTTCAATTAAAGCTACATTCCCCTTTTTATCTGCTACTAAAAGATTTATATTATAGGCTATTGGCATCTTTTCTACATAAGCTATAGCTTCATTAACATCTTTGCAGTTTTCTAATAATGACCTTATAACTACCCAAAACTGAAGTCCTACAATTGCTGGTTTTCTAGCTTCTTTAAAATTTCCTACTGGCATTCCTGCTGATGTTTGACTAACTCCAAGTCCACATTCATTCATGCCATCACCTCTACCAAACTGCATCATAGATGTACCTATATGAGCATATTTCCCTTTGATTTTTGTAGTACATAAAGTAAGTTCTTCCATTTTATCATTAAACTCATAATTTCTAGCTAATAATACATGATTGTTCTCTGTTTTTTTAGGTAATACAGCCATTTGACTACATCCTGGTTTAAGATAGGACATAAAATAATATATAGCTCTAAATCTATCAATTCCTAATGCATCTGTAAATCCTTGAATTTCTTCGTTGATTCCAGGACAATATTCATCAAACATTTTTGTAATTTGTATTTCTTCCTCTTTTGAAAAAGGAGATTTTCCCATTTTTTGCATTTCTACAAACTGTGGTATAGCTTTTACTTTTTCTCCTAGAATTTTACCTACTTCATAGTTTGTACCTTCTAATTCATAATAATAAGCTTTTAAATTTATCATAATTACTCTTCTCCTTATAATATCTTGTATGCTAACTAACACAAGACTTTATTTTAGGCACATCTTTAACTTTAAAAGATTTATATTGTTAATCCTATTAGTTATTTTCATATGCCTCATGATATAAAGTTATCATTTTTAGAAAACATATTCCTGATATTTTCTGCTATCTTTATCATTTTTATATTATGTATTAATACCAATTTTATTTGCATCAGATTGTTTCCCTAATCATGAGGTAGCAGGAGTACTTTTTGTATTAGAGATTACCCTTATACTAACTTTAATTTTAAGAGTACACTTTCTCAAAATTAAAAAATGGAGTTAAATATATTAGAAAAAGCCTATATCTTAGTTCATATAATAATATAAGATATAGGCTTTTTTTATCCTTTATAAAAACTAAGTAGCCCTTTGAAAAAATATTAGCATTTAACCAATAAATCCTTTAAATATATTAATTTTATAAGGTATAATTATTATAAATTGTATAATTTATATAAAAAAGGAGTGAATATTAAATGGATTTAAAATCCTGGAATAAAGAGATAAAAGATTTAAGAGGTATAATTTTAAAACCTGATAAAATTGAAGATAGTAAAAAGTTAGCACTGAAACTCCATTCAATGGTCCATTCATCCCTTATGTCTGGAATTAATAAAAAAACTTTTGAAGATGAGCTATGGGAAGGATTAGATGAAAACACATTTAAAACCTCAAAAAATAAAAAAGGCCGTACTATTGCATATGGTATTTGGCATTCTACAAGGATAGAGGATATAACAATGAATCTATTAGTTGCAGGAGAGGATCAAATATTCAATAAAGGAAACTGGCAAGAAAAAACAAACTCAAAGATCACAGATACTGGTAATGCAATGTGTGAAAATGAAATAATGGATTTTAGTAAAGATATAAATATGGAAGAATTAAAAAATTATAGAATAGCTGTTGGAAGAAATACAAGAGATATAATTAAATCCCTATCTTTTAAGGATATGAAAAGAAAATTTGATAAAAATAAATTACAACGTATATTAGATGAAAAAGCAGTATTAAATGTAGAAGCTTCAAATTGGCTTATTGATTTTTGGGGAAGAAAAAATGTAGCAGGGATCATATTAATGCCAGGAACAAGACATCATGTAGTTCACATAAATGAATCTTTAGCTGCCAAAAAGGTAAAAAAGAAGAAGGCTTAACAATAAGTTCTTCTTTTTTACAATAAAATCATATAATGATTCATTACATATGTTAGGTTATATATATTAAATATATATTTTATACTCTCTTTACAAACCATATTTCAAACTATTCATTACTTTTTTTAAGATTTTAAATCCTCCTTTTATTTTTTCTTCTTCACAGCTTGCAAAAGAAATTCTAATACTAGAGGATTCTTTTTCTCCATATAAATCTCCTGGATTAACTAATAATCCATATTCTAATGCTCTTTCAAAAATATCTAAGGCTTTTATGTTATCTTTAGATTTTATCCAATAATAGTATCCACCTTTTGGTATACTCCATAAAAATATATCTTTAAAATCCCTACTAAGTATATCATCTATTAAATCTCTTCTTTTCTTTAGTTCTTTTCTAATATTATTAATATTTTTAACATATTCAGAGCTTTCAAGCCACTTTAAAACTATCTTTTGATTTATTAAAGCAGTACTTGAATCTATTTGAGATTTTATTTCACTCAATTTTTTAATAATATCAGAAGAAGCACAAATCCACCCAACTCTTAATCCTGTAGCAAGAGTTTTTGAGAAACTATTTACATAAATAACATTTTCTCCTCCAACATAAGACTTTAATGGATTAGGTGGCTCACTGTCATACCATAAATCTCTAAAGACATCATCCTCTATTATAAGATTATGACGACCATATTTATTCATAAAAAATTCTCTATCTAAAGAACTCATTAAATTTGTTGTTGGATTATGAAAAGTAGGTATCATATAAAAAGCATTATATAAGGTTTTCTTATCATATGAAAAATCTTCAATTTTTAAACCTGCAGCATTAAAAATCTCTAAAGACTTCATATAAGAGGGCATTCTTGTTTTTATAATGTTACCTTGAGATATCATCCCTAAAGCAACAAGGAATAATCCTTGAGTAGCTCCTGAAACTATTAATATATCATTTTGTTCCATATCTATTCCAAGATCAATCATTTCTTCTTTTATCTTTTTAATTAAGCCTTTATCTCCATTCTTATTTCCATAAGACAAATCTGAGATTTCAAAACTTACTTCAGCTATAATTTTTTTCATAGTATTATTCGGATATAAAGATTCATCTAATTCTCCTTTAGAAAAATCCACTTTTACCTTTGAATAGTTTTCTTCTATTTTTTTATATATTTTATTTTTTCTTTTTAAAATACCCAATGATAAAAAACTATTTAATGTAATATTCTCTCTATTTTTTATCCAACAATGTTTAGATACATAAGTACCACCTTTTCCGTTAGTTATTACAAATCCTTGGGCTTTAAGTTCATCCATAGCTAGAACTACAGTACTTCTATTAACACTAAATATTTCTGCCAAATTTCTTTGAGATGGAAAACGTTCTTTAGCTACAAAATATCCTTTTTTTATCATATTTATAAAATAGTCAACTATCTGAATGTATAATGGGGTTTCTATTGATTTATCTGGTTTCCAGTTTATAATCATAAATCTCCTCCAACAAAATAGCTATCGTAATAACTAGAAAGATTAGATCAAGCACTTTCAAATAAAATTTATTCTATCTAATTTTCTATATTAATTGTTAACTAGAGTATCGTATTTATCTTTAATAATTTTTATTATTAAATTTTTTAAGATAACAAATTAGATATTGTTTTTGTAATCTCACTTTTTAAAACATCAAACTTTAAAGAATTATGAGGGAATGCCGATTTTTCCCTATTTAAAGCATCCACTAATATACAAGAAATATATACTTTTTCAAATAAATTATCAGAATTAATATTGTCTTCATTAAGCATTTCAATTATTTTTAAAAAATATTCATTTTCAAAATTACAAAAATGATGGTTTATTTCTCTATCTTCTAACATCATAGTTCTTAATTGAACTAATGCTTTACTTGATGTAGCATATAAATCAATATATAAGGAGATCCAATTTTCAACAAAAACAGAAAGGGTATAGGGTTTTTTTAATCCCTGTAGTTTTTCAAATAAAAGTTTTGAAAAAGAATTAAGATACTGTTCAAATGATAAAACGTATATATCCTTTTTATCTTTAAAATAACTATATAAGGCACCAATTGAAACTCCTGCACCTTTAGCAATATCTATAGTATTTGTCTTATGATATCCTTTTTCACAGAAAAGATCAAATCCTGCTTTTAATATTTTTTCTTTCTTTTCTATTGATCGCTTTTGTACTGGCTTTCTTACATTACTCATCTCCTATACCTCCTTTTTTAATAATTATACTTCCCCTTTATCACTAGGTCAACAAAACATGAATCTTTATTCTTATTTCATTGACAGGTATATAGCCTAATGATATTATCTAAATATGAATAATTATTCTTGTTTTAAGATTAATCTTATAAAAATAGACTAATATCACTTGTTTACACTAAGATAGTTTAATATAAAAAACAGTTAAACTTCTGCATTATTTATGAAAAATAAATAGATATTATAAAAATAAATATTGATCAATATTATGAAATCTTATATAAATGTAACTGGAGGAATTTTAGTGAATTTTTTAGAATTAGCACAAAAACGATGTACCACTCGTGGATTTACAGAAAAAATAATACCTAAAGCTTATTTAGATAAAATTTTATCTGCTGGAAGAGTTGCCCCTACTGCTTGTAATAAGCAGCCTCAAAGAATTATTGTTGTTCAAAAGCCTCAAAATATATGTAAAGTTCAAAAGGCATATAAAACCTTTGGTTCTTCCTGTGTTCTTATTGTTTGTCGTGATACAAGAGAGTCTTTAATACGTCCTTTTGATCAAAAATGTTCTGGTGATTTAGATATTGGTATTATTTGCGACCATATGATGCTTCAAGCTAGAGAATTAAATATTGGAAGTGTAATGGTTGGATTATTTGATCCTAAAATTATAAGTAAAGAATTTGATATACCAGAATATATAGAACCTACTGCTTTGATAATTTTAGGATATCCAAAGGAAGGTTTTTTAAGTCTCAAGCGTCATAATACAGAAAGAAAACCTCTTAGTGAAACAATATTATATGAAAAATATCCTAAGAAAATAGATTAGTTTAGTTATAGATAACTATGGAAACTTAAAGTTACCTTACTTTTAACTTATAAAATTTATTAGAAATCATGATTTTCTTAATAATAAGAAACTTATTTAAAAACTTATAAAAGTAACGTTTAAGATTCATAAGCGTTGCATTTTTCTGAATATTGTACATTTTATGATAATATATTACTCATTTAAGTTTATATGTAACTATAACTATAAATAATATTATATACTGTTTACAAGTTATTAGACGGTAACTTGTCCTTTAAATGACAGTGGTTCAGCATTTTTAGGGTATCGAATTTATTTCCAATTCCATTCCTTTCTAATATATATTGGAAATATATTTTTAAATTAAGGGATTGCCCAGATTACTGCTCTCTATCTTTAAGGCAGTCCCTTAATTCCATTGTTCATATTATTTTTTCAAATCAATTATCTAATCTATTACTATTCTTATTATTTATTTCACTACTTTAAAAGCATCCATATAAATACTTTTAATCTCTACGCTCCCTACTTATATATTAAAGTGTTCAATTACTTATAAAAAGCAATCTACCCCTATGTAATCTTTACTAGTAGCACAGATCTAAAAATATCTATAATATAAAAAAGCAAGATTTCTTATAATTAAATAAAATTACTCCACTTATAAATACAGCCCTCTATTTACATTCTATAAAACTTTTCAATATAGATCTAATCCAGGAACTATTACCTATATATTCAAATTTAACTTAATTATGCTATAATAAACTGTAACATGTGGGAGGTGTTTTTATGAAAGTCTGTCGTACATTCAGCTCCAAATCAGCTTGCTCCTTGCAAAGACTACAACAAAGTCAGCTATGCTTTGTATGGAGCCTAAGCTGTTAAGTTAGCTGAAATGAATACATGTTTTAGGTTCTGTAACACATAGCTTTTTTGTATTCTTTGCTTTATTAATAACTAAGATAAAGTAAAGGAGTAAGAAAATGAAATATGCAAAAGCACAGGATGTGTTACCAGAAGAAATTCTTAAAATAATACAAAAATATGTAGATGGAAAATATCTTTATATCCCTAGAAAAAATGAAAATCATAAATCCTGGGGAGAAAAAAGTGGTATAAAAAGTGTTCTTAAAATAAGAAATGCTGAGATTTATAAAAAATATATTAAAGGTACTACTGTTTATAAATTAACTCAAGAGTATTACTTATCAGAAAAAAGTATAAGAAGAATAATAAGTCAGCAAAAGCATCTACACTCATAATCATTACAGAACTATTTATTAGATTGAATGCTTATTTTAACCTATGTTATGCTTTCATTGTAACGATCCAATGAAAGGTATATTTTTAATTTAAAGCAAGCTTTAACTAAGATAGTTATAAATGTATTATGTTTTAAATAAAGATGATTACTATTACTTTCAGCTGGAGTAATAGCAATCATCTTTTTATTATTAAGAAAGATTATAAATTTTTCAATTAATAAGAAATTGATGTGAAATTATATTATATAAATTTATAGTTTCTATATTAAAAATTTAAAATCTTAAAAGAAAGGTGCTAGATTTATGAAATCTTTTATAAAAAAACAAGAATATAATTATATAAAAAAATGTTTATATGATTTAAACAACTCTTTTAGAAATTGTTTAGACAGCAATATTATTAAGGTAAACAAATCCTGTATAAATGAAAAAATATTAAATCTTTTTACTAATCTATCTGAACAAGAAAAAAATCTACTTGATATTACTAAAATAACTGAACCTTCTTATATCAATAATTATTTATCTAACTTAGATCAGTATGTATATGGAATGCCTGCCCTTACAAGTACACAAATTATTAAATTATTTAAAAAAGAAAAAAATTTAAAATTACCAGATTTAGATAAGCAAAACTCAAAGAATGTATACCTTGGTTTTATTGATAAATCAAAGAAAAAATTATTTGTAGCTTACAATATAAATGGTACTCTCCTAAAAATGACTTGTAGGATTTTAGATTCTAATTCTAAAAACACCCACAAATGTGCACTTTGTAATACTGTAGGTGGTCCAAATAAAGTAGCTTTTGTTTCATGTGTTTGTAAATCAGGTAATTCTAAGAAAGGCTCTTATAGGTCAATAGGCCTTCATATATGTTTAGATAGTAAAAAATGTAACGAAAGAATTGTATCTACAGAAAAGCTTGAAAAAATTCTAAAGGATGTTAACAATATAAAATAACAAGTAAAACCCCAAGAAGATTCTCTTCTTAGGGTTTTTACACAAGTCTATCTACTTTTCTTTTTTACTTGTTTTATCTAAAAATACCATTAAATTTATTTCTATGTTTTTATATTTTTTATGAAAATACATTGATTTATATGTGTTGTGTTTTATATTTTATGCACTATTATATTAAGATTTTCATTCTATACCTTCTGATTTTAATCTTGGTATTTTCACACTTTTCATGCTAATTATATAATTAAATTTATAAAATTAGCATCTGTACAAGCTCATGGTAAACTCGTAAATTTTACTGTATAAACTTGGCATCTGCCCAGTTTGCGTGGTCATTTCCTCTTCCATTTCCAGAATCATCTACAACTAATTTAATTATCTTTGCACCTTCAAGGTGGATTTTAATAGATTCTGCAGCTGTATCTTTCTTCATAAGATCAGATGTATATACCAGTTTTTCATCTACGAAAACTTTAAATTTAACTGATCCTCTGTAATTTGCTGTTCTATTAACACCTATAGTGCTCTTAAAGTATTTAAAATCTTTTCCTTCTAAATTGTATACTACTTCTGAATAAGCGTGAGTTCCGATTCCCTTTTCATATGTTACTTCTTTTTCGCCGTCCCATAATCTTAAAGTATCCCCTGAGGTTGATTTATCCTTTTGCACACTTCCCCAAGATGTAGTTGCTTTTGTCCAATCTAAATCACTTGCATAAACAAATTTTTCTTTTACTTCTAGTTTAACTTTTTTAGTTGTTTTATTTTGATGACTATCTACAGCAGTATATACTATTTCAAATTCTCCTATTTTATCTTTTACGTAATTTGTTGTGTATGTTACTTTTAAGCTTATGTCTCCATCCTCAAAGTCTGTTGCTGTAACTTTAGATAGTATGTCATCAAAGTTTATATCCTCGCCTTTATAAAAGCTTAGATCCTTTGCATTTATTACAGGACTTTCCCCTTTAAATCTTTCAAGACTTGAAATAGCTAATCTTATATCTTCTACTGCTTTATCAACTTTAGCTTGATCCGCTCCACCTTTAGTTAAAAGTAGTTTTGCTGCTTCTATCTTTCCTTTAATATTATCCCATGAGTCTTTTTCATAGTCAGTTTCCTTTAAACCTTCTCCTTCTTTTATAGCTTCTTGAAGTTTAGAAGTGTCTACTGCCATAACAGTTTTATCTGCTATAAGGAATTTTGAATCTGCCCATATTGCACTATCATTTCCATTACCATCATCTGCGTTAGTAATTACTAATTTAAGTTCTTTTGCTCCAGCTATGTTTACTTTAATAAACTTTAAGGCTGTATCTTTTCTCATAACACCTGTTTCTGCTTTAAGTTCTCCGTCTACATAAACTTTGAATTCTACAGATGTTCTATAGTTACCTTCTCTTGATGCTCCTACATAACTTGTAAAGTATCCATAATTCTTGCCTTCTAAGTTATAAATAGTTTCTGAATGAGCATGGCTTCCTATGCCTTTTTCATAAGTTACTTCTTTTTCTCCATCCCAAATCACAAGTGGTCTACTATTTATTGTTAAATCTTTTTTAGTTGTTGACCAACCGCATCTTGCTGATGCCCAATCAGTATCTGATACATAAATGCTACTATTTACAACTATAAGTTTTACAGTTTTTTCTGTCTTATACCCTTCGCTATCAACTACACTATACACAATGTCAAAGTTTCCTGTGCTTCCTTTTGTATAGTTTGTAGTGTAAGTAACTTTTGAAGTTAAATCTCCATCTTCAATGTCTGTTGCTTTTACATTTTTTAATATTTCATCAAAGTTTATTTCATCATCTTTTTCATAAGCTACGTTAGTTGCTTTAATTACAGGAGCTGAATCTTTTTTTGTAAATTTAGCATCTGCCCATACTGAATGATCAGAGCTATTACTTCCATTTGAATCTACTACAAGTTTAACCTCTTTTCCATCTTTAATATCAACATCTACATATTTAGAAGGATCTTTTGACCCCATAACACCTGAATCATATTTTAAAGTTCCATCTACATAAACTTTAAATATTACCGTTGCACTACTAGTGTATGAAGTGTTATCTAATCCAATATAACTTTCAAGATTTGTATACCCTTTATTTTCAACATCATATACTATTTCTGAAGGCGCATGAGCTGTCATTCCTTTTTGGAAGGTATCTTTTCCGTAGATTGAATGAAGTATAATTTCTCCGCCACTAACATTAGTATCTTTTCTTATATTTCTCCAACCGCATTTTGCACTTTTATAGTCAATATCACTTAAGTAAGTTAAATCACTTACTACTTCTACTTCTTTTGTTATTGTTTTTTCATCATCACCATCTGTGATTCTATAACTAACTGAGTACATTCCTTTTTTATTTACATCTACAGTATTTTCTGTAACTTCAATATTGCCTCTTATATCATTTCCTTCTGAATCTTCTGTTGTTACATATTTCATTGGATCAAATTCTTTATAAAGAGCAATAGTAATTTTAGATGTAAAGCTTAATTTTTTACTTTCACCTGGAGGAGTTACCCCTTTCCCTGCGATTCTCACTAATACATCTACATCACTTAAAAACTTAGGTACACTATCTTCTGAATATCTTGTCCAAGTTTCACCGACATCTTTACTGTACTCCATAGAAGAATTTATTCCTTCTATAATGTTTTTGTTATCATTAGCTTTAACATTTGGAGTAGCTGGTTTATCCTTAGTATCTATTTTTAAAATACCTGCATTACCTCTAACTCTAATTTTAATTCCATATTCTGATTTAATTTCACTTAGCTCTTCTTTAGATAAAGTCATATTATCTGTAGAAACTGATTTCCAAGATTGTCCTCCATCTATAGTATATTCCATAGATCTAGTACTTCCCATAATTTTTCCTGCATTTTCCCCATCAAAGCTAAAGGTTACTTCTGGAACTACTACATCATTAAGATAAGTTAAAGACCAAATTTGATTATTGCTATGAGAGAGTTTACTAATATTAATTGTAGAACGATTGTTATTTGCTGTTATAGCATAACCTGTCTCTACATTAATTATTTCATATTCATCATCACCTAGATTTACAATTTCCCACTTTTGAATATCTTCACCTGTATAAGTAGTTTGAGCTAAAGTTGCTCCATCTTCAGTACTTGAATCTTTAGGAACTAATACTTTACCACTATTTATCATTACGATTTTATACTGATTTCCAGAAATATTTACTAGATTTACAGTTTGATTTGCTCCACCGTGAGGTCCATATTGTTTAATGTCAGCATTTTCTTCTCTACTTCCTCCTGAAACATCAATACTTCTACCTGTAGATTTACTTATAAATTTATAAGTAACCCTTTCATCAAATCTCTCTGTCTTTTCTGCTGTATAATTTAATACTTTATATTCACCAGCGAAAGTTGTACCTGTGGCTTTATATCTTACATATAGGTTAACATTACCTCTTAATCCTACATTAAATTCTTCATTGTAGCTTGTCCAAGTTTCACCGGAATCTATACTATATTCCATAGTATCATCTAAACCTGTTATTGTGTTTTTACTATCGTCTCCTTCTACATTAGGAACTCTTGTGCAAGCTGCAAAGCTTATTTCAGAAGCTTCTGTTGTATTTTTAAATCTTACTCTAATAATACTTTCTGGATTTATTTTTATAAAATCTTCTGATGTTAATTTCATATTAACTTCTGTTACATTATTCCATGTTTTTCCGTTATCTATACTGTATTCCATATTAGTGTTTGCACCTATAAGTCTACCAGCATTAGATCCATCAAAACTAAAGCTTACATGAGGTATTAAAGTTTCAGTTTTGTAAAGTTTTATTTCAGCAGCAGCTATATAATTTCTTCCAGCTTTTACACCTTCAAGTTTTATATATTTTGCACCTCTAGCATTAAATACCGCAGTTTTAGTTTTGTTATCACTTGCCCAATTACCTTTTGAAACAAGTGTAAAGTTTTCACCATCAGAACTTGCATAAATTTTATATTCAGTAATACGCCCTTGAGTGTTTCCATCTTGTCTTGGAACATATTCAAGTTTATAAATATCACTTGCTTCTTTAAGCTCTAATGTAACCCACTGTGGCATCTTTTGTCCATTTTCACTAAAATTAGTATGAAAATATGAATTAATATTTCCGTCATATGCATTTTTTATATCAGTACTTTTTGAAACATTAACTTTAGCACTTTCAATATCTGATGGAAGAACAATTTCCGGATTAACTTTACTTGTAAAATTAAATGTTTTTATTTCACTTCTTAAAGTTTTTCCTTGACCTGGAATTTTAACTGTAAAATTCACATCTCCTGATAAATCTGGAAGACTATCTTCATCTCTATATCTAGTCCACTGCTTTCCATTATCAGTACTATAGTAAACTTTATCGTTTAATCCAAATATTTTATTCATATCATCATTTGCATAAATTTTAGGTAAAGAAGGAGCTTTTTTTATAGGAATAGTAATATGTTCACTTGTTCCTTTAAGTCTTAATCTAATTCCATGCTCCGATGTAATAGAATCTATCTCTTCTTGACTAAGTTTCATATTTTCTTCTGTTATAGGTTTGAAAGTTTCACCGCCATCAAGACTGTATTCAGTATCAGTTTTACCTCCTACTAATCTTCCAGCGTTATCACCATCAAAATTAAAATCTGCTAAACTTAATCCATGTGAAGGCATTAAATTTTTAATCTCTTCAGCTATTTGTTTTTCTTTCCCATTTATTTCATAAGCTTCTTCTAGCATTGAATTTAAATTAACCATGTATTCTTGATATTTTTCTCTTGAAGTTTCTTTATTTAATACTAAATCTTGTATTGATCTAAATAAATCATATACAACTCTTGGTTCCTCTTTAAGCTCATTTATAATGTAATCTGCCAATTTATATCTTTCTTCTATTGTCATTGGCTTATTTTCAAAAGGTCTATATACCTTAAGTTCTGAAGCTGTAGCAAAACCACCATGACCGTTTAGAGCCTCAAGTTTTATATATTTAGCATTTGTTTTTTCAAATTCTACAGTTTTTGTTTTAGAGTTATCTCTCCAATTACCATGAGAAACTAATTTATAGTTTTCTCCATCAACACTTGTATAGAGATTATACTCAGTTATATGACCGTTGTTACCACTTTGTCTTGGAACATATGAAAATCTACTAATTTCATAGACTTTATCAAATGAAAGAGTTATTGATTGTGGAAGTTCAGCTTTATCTCTACCATATCTTGTATGCCATATAGTGCTAGTATTACCATCTATAACTTTATCAGCACCTTCACTTGATGAATGTGCACTTGTAGCTTCTGCAGTCATTTTATCTGATGGTATTTTTGTTTCTTCCATAGAATTATTCCATAAGTTTTTAATTGCTTTTATGTAATCTTGCCAAACATCTATATTCCATTTGTTAGTTTCCATTGCAACTTTTCTAACTGCTTGGGCTTTATTATAATCTGTAAGTGCAGTAGCAATCCATTTAAGTTGATGTGATCTATGGAGTGCTTCTTCATCTTCTCTAGCTTTTTCATAAATAAACCAATATGCTGGTCTGTTACTGGATATGTCGTCATAATTAGTATAAGGAATATAAGTACGCTGGCCTACTACTGATTTTCCCCAACCAGATATATTATATCCAAGATCCCATTTTCCATCTGAATTAGGTGAATGATAAACATGAGCTGCATGTCCTGGTTGTCCAACATTAAATCCTGGAATACCAAAAGCGTTGTTTGTAATAGTACCAAATTTAGATGCGGTACCGCAAACTCCACCTATTTCATGTACTTCTTTAATTGTTGCATCTGGTCCAAAAAACTGATCACCACTAGCTCTAAATACACTATATGGATTTCCATTTTCATCTTTATATATACTGTTAGCAGTATATGGTGGATATCTTACAGCTACCTTTTGTCTTTCTTCATTGTATCTATCTTTATGAATTACTTCTCTTACATAGTCTAAATCCCAGTTGCTACAAGGAGCTTTTATTGTATTTCTAAGTTCCCATACTGTTCTTGTTTTCATGCTTATAGGAAATTTTCCTTCAGCTTCACGAACTTTAAAATACTCATACCTTTCATAGGGAGTTACTAAAGTTCTACTTGTATACCATTTTGGAACACCATTACCAAATTTCATAGCAGCTGCAATAGCTAACTTTAATTCGTAACCTCTGTGTGAATCAGAATCCTTAGTGTAAATTTCAAACCAAACATCAAAAGCCTTTGAATATTCAGTATCTGGCTCTCCACCTTCTAAGAAAAGATTCATAGCTTCCTTATTATTAAGAATCCAATTTATAAAGTTTTTCTTTTCCTCTGTATTTGCATACGCTTCAATTGTTGAAGCTCCAGCTTTTCTAATGAATTCTCTTTGAGCTATAGCTTTTTCAAAATTAGTATCTTTTAAATAATTATTTAATGCATCCTTTCCTGTGTTATCAGAAACCTTTTCATTAATAAATCTTGTTAAGCCGTCGAAAAATTCAGAATACTTTACCTCTTCAGTAAGTGTTGGCTCATTTACCCCATTTGAACTTGCTAATGCATTAAATGCATTCACTGGTAAAAGTGAAAACAGCATACTGACAAATACTACTAAAGATATTCTTTTTTGTTTTTTAGCGATCATTAAATCTATCCTCCTTAAAATAAAATTTGTATAAATATAAATAGGTATTAATACCCATTCATTTTCCCCCAGGTTAATTATCGAATAACTTTAATATTTATTAATATTATATTAAATAAATATTTAAAAAACAATAATATAAATGACATTTTATAACTTTATTTTCTATTTGACTTACATTTTTCCTACTTTACGTTATTTTGCTTAAAAATTATGTAAAAATTAGAAGTTAAAATAGAAATAAGCCTTAAATTTCAAGCTAGTATTTTTACAAAAATTAAAAATTTATTAATAAAAATACATATATAATAAAGTTATATATTACCAAAAACTATTAACTTCACCAATCTATTCACTTCACTAAGAAGTATTAATTTATTTTAAAAGATGCCAATTATTTTAAATTTATATTACTAATATTAATTTAAAATATAAAACTAAAATAAGTTAATGATATAATGAAAAATAATAAAGAAAAGGTAGATAAATTTGTTTTTATACAAATTTATCTACCTTTCTATTTTTTATGAAAATACATTAATTTCTATATTTTCTCAGCTTACTGTGTAAACTTATTGAATTCTATCTATCTCAGTTTACTATATAAACTTTATAAATCTCTTTTTATTAAATTCACTTTATAAAAAGAGCAAATTACTTATTTTCTTAAGGTTACTGTATAAACTTAGCATCTGCCCAGTTTGCGTGATCGTTTCCTCTACCATTTCCAGCATCATCTACTACTAGTTTAATTCTCTTTGCGCCTTCAAGTTCGATTTCAATAGATTTTGAAGTTGTATTTTTCTTCATAACATCAGATGTATATACAAGTTTTTCATCTACAAAAACTTTAAACTTAACAGATCCTCTATAGTTTGCTGTTCTATTAATACCTATAGTACTCTTAAAGTATTTAAAATCTTTTCCTTCTATATTGTATATTACTTCTGAATTAGAATGAGTTCCAATTCCCTTTTCATATGTTACTTCTTTTTCTCCATCCCATAATCTTAAAGTACCACCAGTATGAGATTTATCCTTTTGTACTTTTCTACAAGATGTAGTTGCTTTTATCCAATCTAAATCACTTGCATAAACAAATTTTTCTTTTACTTCTAATTTAACTTTTTTAGTTGTTTTATTTTGGTGACTATCTACAGCAGTATATACTATTTCAAATTCCCCTACTTTGTCTTTAACATAATTTGTAGTGTAAGTTACTTTTGAAGTTAAATCTCCATCTTCTTTATCTAACGCTGTAACTTTAGATAGTATAGAGTCAAAGTTTATTTCATCACCTTTATAAAAGCTTAGATCCTTTGCATTTATTACAGGGCTTTCCCCTTTAAATCTTTCAAGACTTGATATTGCAGTTTTTATATCTTCTATAGCTTTATCAACTTTAGCTTGATCTGCTCCACCTTTAGTTAAAAGTAGTTTTGCTTCTGTCACTTTTCCTTGAAGATTATCCCATGAATCTTTTTCATAGTCAGAGGATTTTAAAGCTTCTCCTTCTTTTATAGCTTCTTGAAGCTTAGAAGTGTCTACTGCCATAACATTTTTATCTGCTATAAGGAATTTTGAATCTGCCCATATTGCTGTATCGTTTCCTTTTCCGTTACCACCTTCTGTAACTACTAATTTAAGCTCTTTTGCTCCAGCAATATTTACTTTAATAAATTCTGCTTTTGTATCTTTTGTCATAACACCAGTTTCTGCTTTAAGTTTTCCATCCACATAAACTTTAAACTCTACAGATGTTCTATAATTACCTTCTCTTGCTCCACCTACATAACTTGTAAAGTATCCATAGTCTTTACCTTCTAAATTATAGATAGTTTCAGAATGAGCATGAGTTCCTATACCTTTTTCATAAGTAACTTGTTTTTCACCATCCCAAAGAATAAGAGGTCTACTATTTATTGTTAAATCTTTTTTAGTTCTTGACCAACCAGATTTTGCTGATACCCAGTCAGTATCTGACACATAAATGCTGCTATTTACAACTATTAATTTAACTTTCTTTTCTGTTTTGCATCCTTCGCTATCAACTACGCTATACACAATGTCAAAGTTTCCTGTACTTCCTTTTGTGTAATTTGTAGTATAAGTAACTTTTGAAGTTAAATCTCCATCTTCAATGTCTGTTGCTTTTACATTTTTTAAGATTTCATCAAAGTTTATTTGGTCATCTTTTTCATAAGCCACATTTGTAGCTTCAATTACAGGGGCTGAATCTTTTTTTATAAATTTAGCATCTGCCCATGTAGCATGATCATAGCTAGTGCTTCCATTTGGGTCCGCTACAAGTTTCACCTCTTTAGCTCCTTTAATATCAACATCTACATATTTGTAACGCGCTTTTGAACCCATAACACCAGAATCATATTTTAAAGTTCCATCTACATAAACTTTAAATATTACACTTGAATTTCTATTGTATGCATAATTTTCTATACCAATATAACTTTCAAAATTTGTATATCCCTTATTTTCAACATCATATACTATTTCTGAGCTTGCATGAGCTAGCATTCCTTTTTTGAAAGTATCTTTTCCATAAATTGAGTTTAAAACAATTGGAGCATTTTGAGTATTAACATCTTTTGTGATTCTCTTCCAACCAAAGTTTGCACTTTTGTATTTGATATCACTTAGATATTTAAAGTCACTTACTACTTCTACTTCTTTTGTGATTGTTTTTTCATCATCACCATTTGAAATTTTATAAGTAACTGAATACATTCCCTTTTTATTTACGTCTACATTGTTTTTTGTAACTTCAATATTGCCCCTTATATCATTTCCTTGTGAGTCTTTAACTGTTATATAATCCATTGGATTAAAAGCTTTATATAAAGGAATAGTAATTTTAGATGTAAAACTTAATTTTTTACTTTCTCCTGGAGGAGTTACCCCTTTTCCAGAAACTCTAACTAATACATTTACATCACTTAAAAACTTCACTTCACTGTCTTCTTTATATTTCACCCAAGTGTTTCCTGAGTTAACGCTGTATTCCATAGAAGAATTTATTCCTTCTACGATGTTTTTGTTATCATTAGCTTTAACATTTGGAGCATTTGCTTTCTTATTTGTTTTGATAGTCAAAATACCTGCATTACCTTTAACTCTAATTTTAATTCCATACTCTGATTTTATTTTACTTAATTCTTCTTTAGATAAAGTCATATTATCTCTAGAAACTGATTTCCAAGACTGTCCTCCATCTAGAGTATATTCCATAGAGTTATTACTTCCCATAATTTTTTCTGCGTTTTCACCATCAAAACTAAATGTTACTTCTGGAACAACTACCTTTTGAAGGTAATTTAAAGACCAAACTTGGTTATTACTATGAGAAAGTTTACTGATATTAATTGTAGAACGGTTACTATTTGCTGTCATAGCAAGACCTGTCTCTACATTAATTATTTCATATTCGTTGTTACCTAAATTTACAATCTTCCATTTTTGAATATCACTACCTGTATAAGTAGTTTGAGCTAAAGTAGCTCCATCTTCAGTACTTAAATTTTTAGGTGCTAATACTTTAGATGTAAGTTTTGATACAATTTTGTATTCACCATTAGATACAGGAACTAAGTATACTACTTGTCTTGACCACCCTGTTGTTCTACTTTGTATAACATCCGCATTATCTGATCTACTAGCACCTCTAATTTCAATACTTCTACCTGTAGCTTTACTTATAAATTTATATATAACTCTTCCATCAAATTTTTCTGTCTTTTCTGCTGTATAATTTAATACTTTATAATCACTCGGAAAAGTTGTACCTGTAGCTTTGTATCTTACATATAGGTTAACATTACCTCTTAATCCTAAGTTAAAGTCTTCATTATAGCTAGTCCAAGTTTCACCAGAATCTATACTATACTCCATAGTATTATCTAAACCAGTGATTGTATTTTCACTATCGTTTCCTTCTACATTAGGAATTCTTGTGCAAGCTGCAAAACTTATTTCAGAAGCTTCAGTTGTATTTTTAAATCTTAGTTTAATAATACTTTCTGGATTAATGTTTTTAAAATCTTCTGATGTTAATTTCATATTAGCTTCTGTTACGCTTTTCCATGTCTTGCCGTTATTTATGCTATATTCCATATCAGTATTTGCACCTACAAGTCTTCCAGCATTAGATCCATCAAAATTGAAACTTACATGAGGTATTAAAGTTTCTGTCTTGAAAAGTCTTAATTCAGAAATAGCTATATAGTTTCTTTTAGCTTTTACACCTTCAAGTTTTATATATTTTGCACCTCTAGCATTAAATAGGGCTGTTTTAACTTTGTTATCACCTGACCAATTACCTTTTGAAACAAGTGTGAATTTTTCACCATCAGCACTTGCATAAATATTATATTCAGTAATACGTCCTGTAGAATAACCATCTTCTTTTGGAACATATTCAAGTTTATATATATCACTTGCCTCTTTAAGCTCTATAGTAATAGATTGTGGCATTTTTTGTCCATTTTCCTTATAGTTAGTATGGAAAATAGTATTAATATTTCCATCATATATAGCTTTCACATCAGTATTTTTTAAAACACTAGTTTTAATACTTTTAATATCTGATGGAAGAATAACTTCAGGATTAACTTTGCTTGTAAAATCAAATGTTCTTATTTCACTTCTTGCAGTTTTTCCTTCTGCAGGAATTTTAACCATGAATTTTAAATCTCCTGATAAATCTGGAAGAGTATCTTGATTTTTATATCTAGTCCAAGTTTCACCATCATCAGTACTAAAATAAACTTTATCGTTTAATCCAAATATTTTATTCATGTCATCATTTGCATAAATTTTAGGAAGAGAACGTGATTTTTTTATAATAATGCTAACACATTCACTTGTACCTTTAAGTCTTAACTTAATTCCATTTTCCGGTGTAATAGATTCTATTTCCTCTGGAGTAAGTTTCATATTTTCTTCTGTTATAGGTTTGAAAGTTTTACCACCATCAAGGCTGTATTCAGTATCAGTTTTACTTCCTACTAACCTTCCTCCATTAGCACCGTTAAAATTAAAATCTCCTAAACCAAAGCCTTGTGAAGGCATTAAGTTTTTAATCTCCTGGGTTATTTGACCTTGCTTTTTGTTTATTTGAGAAGCTTCTTCTAACATTGAGTTTAAATCAAGCATATATTTTTGCTGTCTTTCTCTTGAAGTTTCTTTATTTAATATTAAGTGTTGTATTGATCTTAATAAATCATATACAGGTCTTGGCGAATCTTTAAGAGTATTTAAAATAAAATAAGCTAGTTCATCTCTTTCTTCTATTGTAATTGGTTTATCTTCAACTGCTCTATATACTTTAAGTTCTGAAGCAGTAGCAAAACCTCCGTGACCTTTTATTGCTTCGAGTTTTATATATTTAGCATTTGTTTTTTCAAATTCTGCAGTTTTTGTTTTAGAATTATCTCCCCAAGTACCATGAGAAACTAATTTATAGTTTTCTCCATCAACACTTGTATAAAGATTATATTCAGTTATACGGCCGCTACTACCTCTTTGTCTTGGAACATATAAAAATTTATTAATTTCATATGTTTTATCAAATGAAAGAGTTATTGATTGTGGAAGTTCAGCTTTATTTCTACCATATCTTGTATGCCATATAGTACTAGTATTACCATCTATAGCTTTAGCAGCATCTTCTCTTGATGAATGTGAACTTGTAGCTTCTGCTGTCATTTTATCTAATGGTATTTTTGTATTTTCAATTCCTTCATTCCAAAAGTTTTTAATTGCATTTGTATAGTCTTTCCAAACATCTATATTCCATTTATTAATTTCTATAGCAACCTTTCGAACTGCTTGAGCTTTATTATAATCTGTAAGTGCATCAGCAATCCACTTAAGTTGATGTGATTTATGAAGTGCTTCTTCATCTTCTCTTGATTTTTCGTATGTAAGCCAATAAGCTGGTCTATTACTCACATCATTATAATTAGTATATGGAACATATGTACTTTGGCGGTTACTTGATTTTCCCCAACCAGATATGTTATATCCAAGATCCCATTTGCCTTCTGTATTAGGTGAATAATATACATGAGCTGCATGTCCTGGTTGTCCAACATTAAATCCTGGGTTACCAAAAGCATTATTTGTAATAGTACCGAATTTAGATGCTGTACCACAAACTCCACCTATTTCATGTACTTCTTTAATTGTTGCATCAGGTCCAAAGAATTGATCCCCTTTAGAACCAAATACACTATATGGTTTTCCATTTTCATCTTTATAGATACTAGTAGAAGTATATGGTGGGTATCTTACAGCTACCTTTTGCTTTTCTTCATTGTATCTATCTTTGTGAATGACTTCTCTTACATAATCTAAATCCCAGTTACTACAAGGAGCTTTTATTGTGTTTCTAAGTTCCCAAACACTTCTTGTTTTCATGCTTATAGGAAATACCCCTTCAGCTTCACGAACTTTATAATACTCATATCTTTCATATGGAGTTACTAAAGTTCTACTTGTATACCACTTTGGTACACCATTACCAAACTTCATAGCAGAAGCAATAGCTAATTTTAATTCATAACCTTTCTTTGAATCAGGATCCTTAGTAAAAATTTCAAACCAAACATTTAAAGCCTTTGAATATTCAGTATCTGGCTCTCCACCTTCTAAGAAAAGAGACATAGCTTCTTCATTGTTTAAAATCCAGTTAATAAAATCTTTCTTTTCTTTTGTACTTGCATACTCTTCAATTGTTGAAGCTCCAGCTTTTCTAATGAATTCTCTTTGAGCTATAGCTTTTTCAAAACTAGAATCTTTTAAATAATTGTTTAACCCATCCTTTCCTATGTTATTACCAACTTTATCATTAATAAACATAGTTAATTTGTCAAAAAATTCAGAATATTTTACTCCCTCAGTAAGTGTTGGTTTACTTACCTCATTTGAACTTGCTGCTACATTAAATGCATTTAATGGCAAAAGTGAAAACAGCATGGACACAAATAATAATAAAGATATTCTTTTGTGTTTTTTTGTAATCATTAAATCTATCCCCCTAGTATAAATTTGTATAAATATGAATTGGTATTAATACCCATTCATTTTCTACCATATTAATTATCGAACATCTTTAATCTTCATTAATATTATATTAAAAAAAATTTTAAAAAACAATGATAAAAGTGACATTTTTGTAACTTTATTTTCTATTTAGCTTACATTTTACCTATATTTCATTGATTTTCTTAAGAAAATGTATATATTTTGTAAATAGAAAAAGATTTAAAAATTAAATTTCAAGTTAGTATTTTTATAAATTTAAAAGTTTGTTAATAAAAATACACAAAATACTTTCAAGAAATAAAAGCGTACATCCCTACAAAATAAAAAAAAGATTGTTTTATTAAAGTTTTAATAGTTCCAAGAAAAATAATACAACCATACTTATAGATTAAAAAAGATAGATAAACTTGTTTTTATACAAATCTATCTATCTCTTATTTTTTATGGAAATACATTAATTTTTATATTTACATTTTTTATGAAAATGCATTGATTTATATGGACTACATTTTATATTTTATATGCTATTATATTAAAATTTTTATTTTATGTCTTTTACTTTATAAATTTAGTGTCTGCCCATATTGCATGGTCGTTTTGATTTCCATCGCCGCCATTAGAAACTACTAACTTAATTTCTTTGGCTCCAGCTATATTTACTTTAATAAACTTTTGTGCTGTACCTTTTCTCATAACGCCAGTATTTGCTACAAGCTTTCCATCTACATAAACTTTAAATTCTACAGATTTTTTGCTAGTGCTTCCTTCTCTATTGCATCCACCTACATAACTTGAAAAGAATTTATAATCTTTACCTTTTAAATCATAAACAATTTCTGAATGAGCATGAACACCTATGCCTTTTTTATAAGTTACTTCTTTTTTTCCATCCCAAAGGCGAAGAGGATTTTTATTAATTGTTGAATCCTTCTTAACAGGTTTCCATGATGATGTTGCTTTTACCCAAGCTATATCACTTGCATAAACAAATTTTTCTTTTACTATTAATTTAACTTTTTTAACTGCTTTGTTTTTGTGACTATCTATAGCAGTATATACTATTTCAAATTCCCCAACTTTATCTTTTACGTAATTTGTTGTGTATGTTACTTTTGAGCTTAAATCTCCATCCTCTTTATCTGTTACTGTAACTTTAGATAGTATAGAGTCAAAGTTTATTTCATCCCCTTTATAAAAGCTTAAATCTTCAGCATTTATTACAGGGCTTTCCCCTTTGAATTCTTGGAGTGATGTTATAGCTGATTTTATATCTTCTACTGCTTTATCAACTTTAGCTTTATCCGCTCCACCTTTAGTTAAAAGTAGTTTTGCTTCTGCTATTTTTCCTTTAAGGTTATCCCATGAATCTTTTTCATAATGAGAAGAATCTAAAGCTTCTCCTTCTTTTATAGCTTCTTCAAGTTTAGAAGTGTCTACTGCCATAACAGTTTTATCTGCTATAAGAAATTTTGCATCTGCCCATATTGCAGTATCATTTCCATTCCCGTTACCACCATCTAAAACTACTAATCTTAATTGTTTTGCTCCACCTATATTTACTTTAATAAATTCCTTAGCTGTATCTCTTTTCATTACTCCAGTTTCTGCTTTAAGTTTACCATCTACATAAACTTTAAACTTTACAGATGTTCTATAATTTCCTTCTCTTGCTGCTCCTACGTAGCTTGTAAAATATCCATAATTTTTACCTTCTAAATTATAAACTGTCTCTGAATAAGCATGAGTTCCTATACCTTTTTTGTAAGTTACTTCTTTTTTTCCATCCCAAAGACGAAGTGATCTACTACTTATTGTTAAATCTTTTTTAGTTTTTCTCCATCCTGATTTTGCAGATGCCCAATTAGTATCTGATACATATATGCTACTATTTACTACAATTAATTTAACTTTCTTTTCTGTTTTGTATCCTTCACTATCAACTACACTATATACAATGTCAAAGTTTCCTGTACTTCCTTTTGTATAATTTGTAGTGTAAGTAACCTTTGAAGTTAGATCTCCATCTTCAATATCTTTTGCTTTAACATTTTTAAGAATTTCGTTAAAATCAATTTCATCATCTTTTTCATAAGATACATTTGAAGCTTCAATTACAGGAGCTGAATCTTTTTTCGTAAATTTAGCATCTGCCCATATAGCAAAGTCACTGCTTTTACTACCATTTGAATCTACTACAAGCTTTACTTCATTTGCATCTTTAATATCAACATCTACATATTTATAAGGAGTTTTTGAAGTAACAACTCCAGAACTATATTTTAAAGATCCATCTACATAAACTTTAAATATTACAGTTGCATTTGAAGTATATACGTTTTGATTCAATCCAATATAACTTTCAAAATTTGTATATCCTTTATCTTTAACATCATATACTATTTCTGAGGGTGCATGGGCTCCTATTCCTTTTTTGAAAGTGTCTTTTCCATAGATTGAATATAAAACAATTGATCCACCACCAATATTAGAATCTTTTGAAATACTTCTCCATCCACATTTTCCACTCTTATAGTTGATATCACTTAGATATTTAAAATCACTTACTACTTCTACTTCTTTTGTAATTATTTTTTCATTCTCACCTTTTGAAACTTTATAAGTAACTGAGTACATTCCTTTTTTATTTACGTCTACATTGTTTTTTGTAACTTCAATGCTTTTACTTATATCTTTTCCCTCTGAATCTTTAACTGTTATATGATCCATCGGATTAAAGGCTTTGTATAAAGGAGTAGTTATTTTAGATGTAAAACTTAATTTTTTACTTTCTCCTGGTGGAGTTACCCCTGTTCCAGCCACTCTTACTAGTAAATCTACATCACTTAAAAATTTAGCTGGATTGCTTTCTCTATATTTTGTCCAAGTTCTTCCATTGTCTTTACTATACTCCATAGAAGAATTTATTCCTTCTACAATGTTTTTGTTATCATCTGCTTTAACTTCTGGAGCTTTTGGTTTTTCATTTATATTAATGTCTAAAATACCTGCGTTGCCTTTAACTCTAACTTTTATTCCATATTTAGAATTGATTTTTCCTATTTCATAGCTAGATAAAGTCATATTATCTCTAGAAACTGATTTCCAACTCTTTCCTCCATCTATGCTATATTCCATAGATTTATTACTTCCTACTAATTTACCTTTATTTCCGCCATCAAAACTAAAGCTTACTTTTGGAACAACCACATTATAATGATACTTCAAACGCCAAACTTGATTTTTATTATGAGCAAGCTTATTTACAGTAATTGTATAACGATTATTATTTGCTGTTATAGCATAACCTGTCTCTAGATTTACTATTTGATATTCACTATTACCTAAGTTTACAATTTTCCACTTTTGAATATCTTCACCTTTGTAAGTAGTTTGAACTAAAGTAGCTCCATTACTCTTACTTGAATCTTTAGGTGCTAAAACTTTACCACTAAGTTTTGATACAATTTTGTATTGATCTTGAGATACAGAAACTAAATACACAGTTTGTCTTGACCAACCTGTAACTCCATGTTGTACAACTTGTGCATTATCTGATCTACTGCCACTTTTCACTTCAACACTTCTACCTGTAGCTTTACTTGTAAGTTTATATACAACCCTACCGTCAAATTTTTCTGTTTCTTCTGCATTATATTTTAAAATTAAATTTTCACTAGGGAAAGTTGTACCAGTAGCTTTATACCTTACATATAAATCAACATTTCCTCTTAAATCTGTATTAAATGTTCCATTATAGCTAGTCCAAGTTTTACCTGAATCTATACTATATTCCATAGTTTTATCTAAACCAGTTACTGTATTTTTAGTGTTATCCCCTTGTACATTAGGGATTTTTTCGCAAGATTTAAATGATATCTCAAAGCCTGCTGTTGTATTTTTAAATCTTACTTTAATCTTGCTATCTACTTTTAATTTACTAATTTCCTCTGATGGAAGAGTCATATTAATTGTAGTAACACTTTTCCATGTAGTTCCGCCGTCTAAGCTATACTCCATATCCTTATTTGATCCTGAAAGTTTTCCTTTATTTGTACCATCAAAGCTAAAACTTACTTTTGGAGTTAATTTTTCAGTTTTATAAAGTCTTAATTCACCTATTGATATATAATTTTTTTCAGCAGCTAAAGCTTCAAATTTTACGAATTTTACGCCTTTTGAATTAAATTCAGCTGTCTTTGTTGTCATGTCCTTTGCCCATGTACCTTTTGAAACAAGTGTAAAGTTTTTACCATCAAAGCTTGTATAAATATTATATTGAGAAATACGTCCATGGGTAATACTACTTTGTCTTGGCACATATTCAAGTTTATAAATATCACTTGGCTCTTTAAGTTCTAATGTAACAGATTGAGGAAACTTTCTTTTATTTTCATCATAGTTAGTATGGAAATATGAAAAAATGTTTCCGTTATAAATACATTTTGTTGAATTACTTTTTACTACATCAGTTTTAATATCTATAATCTCTGATGGAAGAATAAGTGAAGGATTAACTTTAGTAGTAAAGTTATATGTTTTTATTACACTTCTTAATGTCTTTCCCTTGGCAGGTATTTTAACTATAAACTTTAAATCCCCTGACAAATCTGGAAGACTAGACTCATCTTTATATTGAGTCCATGTTTTACCATTGTCAGTACTAAAATAAACTTCTTCATTTAATCCAAATATTCTATTTATATCATCATTCGCTTGGATTTGTGGAAGATTCGGTCTTTTATTTATAGGAATAGTAACATATTTATCTGTTCCTTTTATTCTTATTTTAATATTATTTTCAGCTGTTATAGATTCTATTTCCTCAGGGCTTAGTTTCATATTGTCTTCTGTTATAGGTTTAAAAGTTTTACCACCATCAAGACTATATTCACTATCAGTTTTACTTTTCATTATTCTTCCTGCATTAGAACCATCAAAATTAAAATCTGCTAGAGTTAATCCTGAACTTGTGATTGAATTTTTAACCTCTTGAGCTATCTGCTTTTGCTTACTATTTATGCTGTAAGCTTTGTAAATCATTGAATTTAAATTAACTATATATTCTTGATATTTTTCTCTTGAAATTTCTTTATTTATTATTAATCCTTTTACTGATCTAAATAAATCATAGGCAACTCTTGGTTGTTCTCCAAGTTCTGCTATAATAAAATCTCCTAATTCTTCTCTTTCCTTTTGTGATATTGGTTTATCTTTAAATGGTCTGTATACTTTAATTTCTGAAGCAGTAGCATAACCACCATGACCTTTTAAAGCTTCAAGTTTCACATATTTTGCATTTCTAGTTTCAAATTGTACAGTTTTTGTGCTAGAATTATCGGACCATGTACCATGAGAAACTAAACTATAATTTTTGCCATCTAAACTTGTATAAAGATTATACTCAGTTATACGACCATTACTTCCACTCTTTCTTGGATAATATTCAAATCTACTAATTTCATATTCTTTATCAAATGTAAGAGTTATTGATTGTGGAAGATTAGCTTTGTTTCTACCATATTTTGTATGCCATATAGTACTACTATTACCGTCTATAGCTTTAGAAGCACCTTGACTTGATGAATGTGAACTCGTAGCTGTTGCTGTTATTTTGTTTGAAGGTATTTTTGTATCTGCTTTAGCTTTGTTCCAAAGATTTTTAACTGCATTTACATAATCTCTCCATATATCTACATTCCATTTATCAATTTCTATAGCAACTTTGCGTACTGATTGAGCTTTACTATAATCTTTAAGTGCAGTGGCAATCCATTTAAGTTGATGGGATTTATGAAGTGCTTCTTCATCTTCCCTTGCAGCTTCATAAGCAAACCAATATGCAGGTCTGTTACTTACATCGCTATAATTAGTATATGGAACATACTTGCTTTGACGATTTCCTGATTTTCCCCACCCAGATATATTATATCCAAGATCCCAGTTACCTACTGACTTAGGTGAATGGTAAACATAAGCTGCATGACCTGGTTGTCCAACATTAAAAGCAGGAATACCAAAAGCATTATTTACAATGCTACTAAACTTAGATTGAGTACCACAAACTCCACCTATTTTACGAACTTCCTTAAGTGTTGCATCAGGACCAAAGAATTGATCACCACTGGCTCTAAATACACTGTATGGATTTCCATTTTTATCTTTATATATACTAGTAGCAGTATATGGTGGACGACTTATAGATACTCTTTGTTTTTGAGTACTATATCTACCTTTATGAAGTATATCTCTTGCATAATCCAAATCCCAGTTACTACAAGGAGCTTTTACTATATTTCTAAGTTCCCAAACAGTTCTTGTTTTCATGCTTATAGGAAACTTGCCTTCAGCTTCCCGAACCTTATAATATTCATATCTTTCATATGGAGTTACTAAAGTTCTTTTTGTATACCACTTTGGTACACCATTTCCAAGTTTTACTGCAGTAGCAACAGCTAATCTTAGTTCATAACCACTGTGTGAATCAGAATCTTTAGTAAAAATTTCAAACCATAGATTTAAAGCTTTTAAATAGGTTGACTCTGCCTCTCCCCCCTCTAAGAAAAGACTCATAGCTTCTTCATTGTTTAAAACCCAATTAATAAAGTTCTTCTTCTCCTGAGTATTTGCAAATTCTTCAATTGTTGAAGCTCCAGCTTTTCTGATGAATTCTCTTTGAGCAATAGCTTTTTCAAAATTTGCATCTTTTAAATAATTAGTTAATGTACCTTTACTTGTATCATCGCCAACCTTTTCATTAATAAATGTTGTTAATTCACTGAAAAATTCAGAATATTTTACAGCTTCAGTAAGTGTTGGCAAACTTACCTCATTTGAGCTTGCTGATACATTAAATGTATTCACTGGCAAAAGTGAAAAAAGCATGCTCACAAATACTAATAAAGATATTCTTTTGTGTTTTTTTGTAATCATTAAATCTATCCCCCTATTGATAAATTTGTATAAATATGAATTGGCATTAATACCCATTCATTTTATCCTATAATAATTATCGAAAAAGTTTAATATTTATTAATATTATATTAAAGAAAATTTTAAAATACAATAAAAGCCAGTAATATTTTGCCTATAATATATACTATTTATTTAAAAGCATACCTTATATCAGAATTTAGCATAGTATATAAAGTAAAATATGGTAAATATCTCATTATAGCTTTAATTAAAAGATAAAAATTTTAATAATAAAAATACATATAAAAAAAGCATCTATTATGTAAAAACTATTTTGCCCGCTAAAAATATTAATTTACAGAATATATGCTTTTTAAAATCTTAAATGTAAGAATCATAAATTTTCATCCTACAATTTTACATAATAAAAAAGCTTTAAGAGAAAACTCTCAAAGCTTTTTATTAGTAAATATTTTCTTATCTTTATTAAAATTTATTTTTACTTTTAGCCATATTAAAATCCAACAAGTATGTTATAAAAAATGTAAGTACAAATATAAGAGTATATTTAAAAGCTTTACTTATATTTAAACAACCTAAACCAGCTATTATTATATAGTAGCAAACAAATCGTAATATAAAATTTATTTTTTTATTCTTTATTAAACTAAGCATTAATATCTCCTTTAAAAACTTATGTAAATTTGTAAAACTTTTCATCAACTATAAGGGACATACCATAGAATCCTAAAACAAAGGGAAGTAAAATGGTCCATTCTAATTTATAATATAGATTACTTGAAAAAAGCAAAAAACCTACAAAGCATGCAACTATGATTATGTACTTTAAAATTTTAAGATATATATTTTTGTTAAAGATAAAAACTAAATTTCCTATAGCAAGGGCTAAAATAGCTACAGTCATGACTTGCATAGCTATATTAAAAGTATTAATAAAACCTAAAAAATACATATCTGTAATAATTATAAACATGAAAACATTAAATGAATGCTTTAAAACTATAATATTACTTGTTATTACTTTTTTATAAAAATTCTCTTCTTTAGCTATTTCTTTGTTAATAAAATCAAATAACCTATTAGTAATGCATTCACAGGAAAAAAGCATTAAAATACATGAGTAAATAACAGCATAAAAAACACTTACTTGGCTAAGATTATAACGAATTTTTCCTACATAAGATATAACTATAACACAAATCCAAAATATTAAATCTCTTTTTCCAAACATAGAATTCTGTTTTAATTCATTTATTTTTAAATAATTCTTTAGTAAAATTCTCATAACATCCCCCAGTAAAGCAATTTTATCTAATTATATTATAATTTTACCATATTTTCATTTTTCTTCAATGATAATGGATACACTATTAAAGTTAGTGGTAATAAAGCTATCCATCCTAATTTGTAATTTATATAATTAAAAATCAAAGCTAAAATGGCAGAAATCATAAATATTAGGATATTCTTTTTAACTTTAGACGTGAAATTTTTCGTATAGACAAAATTCAAATTTCCTATACCAGATGCTAACATTATTAAACTTATAAACTGAACTAGTAGTTCTATTGATTTAATAAAGCCTAAAAAATATATATTTACAATTATAAGTGGCAAAACATATTGAAAACCATCTGTTAGCATTGCTATATTACTTATTAGTACTCTTTTATAAAATTTTTCTTCTTTAGGTATTTTTTTATTTACATCTATATAAGATTTATTTGTAATATGCTCACAAGAAAAAAGCATGGCAACCGCTGAATAAATTATAAAAATAAATATATTAAATCCAAAGATTCTGCCCTCTTTTCCAATCATAAAAAATATTATTCCATAACATATGAAACGTACAATTTCTGTGATAACAAATTTAGAGTATTTGCCTTCTGTTTCTACTTTCATATATCCCTTTATTATATCTAGCATAATGTCCTCCACGAAAGTCATTTTTGCTAATTATACCATATTTTTCTATAACATTCTAATAAAATAACCTAGCAAAAATCTAATTTTATTAGATAGATTCCTAGGTTTTTCAGTAGATGTAATAATCTATTTTATATAAAACTTTTAATTTCATTAATAAATAACCTATCACAATCAGGAATTTATATGATTAAAAAGGCATATGTAAATCCGCAGAAATCACAAATATTATTTTCCTATTGAAGTAAATTAAGAACCCTTTTATTGTTTAAATCTGACTGGAGAAGCATTGATTGTGCTGTATCTTTAAGAAGTTTATTTTTTGCAAAGTCAATCCAAGTTTTTGCTATATCACAATCCATTATTCTGCTATTAGCTTCAGTTAGATTGTCTGAAGTAGTATTTAAATTATTAATAACATGGTTGAGCCTATTTGTGTAGGCTCCCAATTTAGCATTAAATGAAGAAACTTTATCTAATGCTTTATCAATGATTTGTATAGGATCCTCTGAATTTATCATTTGTGGTATAGAAATATTATAGTTAGAAGTTGTACTTTCTATTGAGTCAAATTCTCTTGGCATTCCTTTATTTATTGTGGCTTCCACATGAAATGTATTTGGTACATCTGATGGAATTATTCTTCCGCTTATTAAAACTTTAACTGCAAAAGGATCAAAATTTTCTATTAAGTTGCGGTGCCTCATCCATGCATCATTAACTCTCCAAGCTCCATCTATTAAAGCTTGATTTACTGCGCTCTGCAATGTATTTACTGATGAATGTGATGCTAAAGATATAACTAAATCCCCTCTAATCCAGCTTGCAGAAGTGTAATCACCTGAGTTTTTAACTATTGTTATTTTAAATTCTTTTCCTAATACTAAATTGTCCCTGCCTACATTTACGTCAACAGTAGCTCTTCCTACATTTGAAAATGTAGCTATTTGTCCACTTACTGATGCAGTAGGTTTTGTAGGATCTGGATTAGTTGGAGTATTTGGTTTTTCTGGGTTAGTTGGGGTATTGGGGTCATCTGGTTTTGGGTTGTTGGGGTCTCCTGGGTTAGTTGGGTTACCTGGAGTATTTGGGTTATTAGGATCCTCAGGTTTATTTGGATCACCGGGGTTACTTGGAGTATTCGGATTCCCCGGGTCAGTTGGGTTACCTGGAGTATTTGGGTTATTAGGACCCTCAGGTTTATTTGGATCACCGGGGTTACTTGGAGTATTCGGATTCCCCGGGTTAGTTGGGTCTCCTGGAGTATTTGGATTCTTTGAATTTGCACCTATTTCATTATTTAATATATTAAGATTATATAGCCCCAAAGAATCAACACTTATTCTATCAAACTCTAATTTCATTGTTTGCTCTCCATTTGCTCCTATTTGTAAAAACATATTAGAATTATTTTTAGGCCCACTTCCCCAATTTATAGTAACCTTTTTAAGGGGCTGGTCATTTTCAAGTGATTGGTCATTTTTTAATAAACTAGTTTTATGGATTACTGACTTATTATCTAAAGCAGTACCTACTCCATCTAAGCCTAGAATAGAGCCTACATCTGATTCATCCTTATTCCAATCTAGAGTTATATTATTTTCCACAAAATCCTTAGCATTTAATTTAAAATCATCTATAAAATTGTCAAAAGAACTAATACTTGAATCTGTATTTAAAGTTATAGAGTTTTTTAATGCATCCAATCCGTTTTCTGTAGATGTTTTTATAGAATTCATAAAATCTTTGATATCACTAGAAGCATCTAACTTACTATTTAAATATTTCATTATTACATATGAAGCTGCATAATCTTTATCATCTCCAAGCCAATTAGCTCCATTTAGTAAATCTACTCCCCTTGAAATTAATTCATTTAGTTTATTATTATCAAATTCTCCCTTCAAATTAGAAATAACTTGTTTTAAGCGTTCATCAGCACCTATAACTAAATCAGCACTTCCTTCTTTAAACCAATCAGGTATAGAACTAATTTTGTCCATACCAAACTCAGAAATCATAGCTATATGACTAAATTCATGAGTAATTATTCTATCATAAGAAACTTTAAGATTACTATCATCCTGAAAATCCTTTAAATCTATATTCAAATTCAACTCTTCATTGTTACCAGAAACGGAAGATACCTCTCCCCCTAAATCTCCGTTGAAAATATTAATGTTTAGTTTAATGGGATCTTCTATATTAAGGCCTAATGCCTTATCTACTGTATTTTGAGCACCTTTAAGCCAACCAGATTTTAAACCATTTAAAATAAACTGCCTAACTTTATTATTACTTTCAGATTCAACATCAAAAACATTTCTAGAATTAAAATTAGTATTTTTAGATATACTATCTATTTCTAAAACCAATTCATCTATTTCCTTTTGAATACTTAATTTATCATCTAAAGTATTAGTATCATTTTTTGCACATACAGTTAGCTCTCTCATTCTTTGTAACATTTCAGTCATTCCTTTTAAAGCTCCTTCAGCCGTTTGTATAAGAGAAATTCCATCCTGTGCATTTTTTGAAGATCTATATAAACCTCTTATTTGAGATTTCATTTTTTCAGAAATAGCAAGTCCTGCTGGATCATCTTTAGCTTCATTTATTTTAAGTCCAGAAGATATTTTACTAATTGAACTGCTAAGGTTACTTAATGCTCTATTTGTATTTTTAAGTAAATTTTTTTGGTTATAAGTATTAATAAATATATAAATCCCCCCACTCTATAAAACAAAGGTATATACTGCTATGGAAACTATTCACTTCACTAAAATTATGATAAATTCCTATTATGGTAAAAACTTATGTTAAAAACTATTAACTTTACTAAAAATAAAAACGAAACCATATATCATAACTAAACTATTCGCTTACTAAAATAGAGAAAATACTTCCCCCTATTAAAACTATTCTCTCTACTAATAATAAAAACAAAACCCACCCCATACTCATAAAATCTTATGAATATAAGGTGGGTTGCATCACTAACTCCATACATATAAAGATGCCCAATTTATAATATGTATTTCACAGTTCCCTTTACAATATGTAATTTTTTATATTTAAAATTCAAACCGAATTTATAGTTTAACTTAGTTTCCAGTTTACAATCAATTAAAATCTTAGATACCATTGTCTTTAAATTAAAACATATTACAATATTTTACATGTCATTTATTATTATACTATAAATCTAAAGATATAGTTACAAATATATCCTATTTTTGAAAATAGTATGTGTTATTACCTAGGAACAATTATTAATTACTCAGATTATATCACATGAAGATTAGGAATTCAATAAATATTTCCAATTTTATTGGTTAAATAAACCATAGGATTAATAAATAAAGCAAATATCCCACTTAGAGGGTTTTAGAATTATCAAAAACAATATATAATTTATAATAAAATTAAAATATAAAAATAAATTAGATTGATAAAACCTTTTTACATAATTTTATATTAAAAACTTATAGAATCTTTTAAGTTTAGCCCTAGATCTTTAGCTTGTTTAATAGCTTCTATAACAAAATCATCATATATATATTCTGGATCGTGAGCATCTGAATTTACAATTACAGGTATATCCTTGTAGTTTTTAGCTACATACTGCCAAAATTCTTTATTAGGATAGTTTTTATTAACTCTTAATCCATTTGCATTATATTCTATAATAACATCATTTTTTATACAGGCTTCTAAAATTTCCTTAGCAATATTTTCGCAATGTTTATCCCATTTACTATAGCTATTCATAAATAAATCTGGATGAGCAAATATTTTAAATAAGCCTGTATTAAGAGCTTTTAAGGCCTCTTTTTTATATAAGCTTAATTCCTCTTTGGTTTCTGCAAAAAACATATCTACTATTTTATCATCATTTATAATTACAGCATGGTGTCCTAAAATAAGGTAATCCGTTAATTTAGATAACTCATCATAATAATCATGTAACTGATGAAAATATTCACATTCTAATGATTTTAAAACTTTTATAGAAGGATACTTATTATTAACTTCATCTATTTCTTTTAAATATGTTTTTAACTCTGAGTAGTCCATTCTATCACCAAGAACTCTACTATCTTTAAATGGAGCATGACAGCTTATTCCTATCTCTTCTAATCCCTTATTTTTTGCTGCTTTTACATATTCTTCTATCTCACCTTTAGCATGTTTACAACGATAATGATGTGTATGATAATTAGTTTTTTTCATCATACCTTCCTCTCTTTTTCTTTTTTTAATAATTTTTATATTTCAAGTTGTGATTTATATATAAGTTATCTACTATAATATACTTTTAGCTTCTAATATTCAAATATATAAAATACCTCTTTTAGCTAATCCTATAAATAAATCATTATTTTAATAGAAAATACTAATTTATTAAATACCCCAGGGAATCTTTCTAGGAAACCTTTACAATATTACAGTATAGTTTGACAAAATACGATATGAGAGTATAATACTTTTTATCAATATTTTTAAAGCTATTATTTTTTTATAAAAAACTATTATAATACTCCGATTACTTAATAATTCATACATATATCGAAAGAGGTGAGACTAGTTATATTAGATATATAGCTTAAGAAAAAATAATTAAATAATATAACAGAAGAAGAAATGAAATTAAGTAAAAATAACTTTATAACTTCAACTAAAATTTGTTCAGCCTTACTTTTTATATTTTTAGTAGAATATGGTTTTTTAGGTATTTATCCTGCCTTATTAGGTGCCCTTGCTGGACTACACTGTTATTTTGTAAATTCTAAAGGATTTTATAAAAAAAGAATATTAACTAGAAGTATTAAAATCCTTATATGTTCTAATATTGCTCTACTACTAAAATATATAACTATGCAAAATGAAGCTTATTGCTTAATAACAACCTTTTTATTTACAGCAATAATAGTATTCTTTTCATTTGATGAACACATGAAAGGTTTTATGAATCACAGGCCTATTCTTTTTATATTTGTTTATTCTATTTACTCAAAAACAAGTCCTAATGCTAAAGACATAATAGCTGTATCTTTAGCTGTAATCATAGCCTGCATAATTACAATGCTTATGCACAATTTAGATCTTAATAAAAATATGAAAAAATCTATAGAAGATTACATTGAAAAATGTATAAAAGAAGTGAGATCTCATAAAGAAAATCTTGATGTAGAAAAAGCTCAAACTGACAGCTATGAAGCATACAAAAACTTTTTATCGGAATTTTATAAAAGCTCCTATAGATGGCTTCTTAGTAGTAGCTATGGAAAACTTCTCTTTGAATTTGCTTTATATCTTCATAACTTCATGGAAAATATACGATTTACAATTAAATATAAAAACATTACTGATGAAAAATATGATGAATTAGAAAAATTCCTTATAGCACTAAAAAAAGGAGAAACTCCTAAATTTAAATTTGTAAAAACTACTGAAAAATTAGCACACATCCTTTTAGAAAAAAGGAAAAGCATATGTGATATAACAGATGAAAGTAGTGAAAAGAAATACACTCATCATAATGAGCATTTTACTTCTTGGCTAAAAGATAATATAAATTTTAATACCTTAAGAATGAAGTATACTCTTAAAGTAGCTATAACTTTAACCATTGGAGTATTTGTATCTTTTCATTATTTTATGGGAAAACCTATTTGGATTCCTATAACAATGCTTCCACTATTGCTTCCTTCTAAAAACTCTACTAACTCTACAACTTTTAACAGAATAATAGGAACATTTTTAGGAGTAGCAATTACTTTTATAATATTACCACTGATTCCTAATTTATATGGGCAAATATTTCTAGCAATACTTGGCCTATTCGGAGCCTTTGTTATGTTAGGTATTCATTATATAGGAGTTATTACTTTTATAACAATAACTGCCATAATCATAAATTTGCCAGCCGCTTCAACTACAACTCTTTATTTTCAAAGAGCCCTTTATACAGTAGCTGCAGGACTAATAGTTGTTATTATGGAATGGATATTTTCAGACAGGCACAATAAAACTATAAAGAAAACTTTAATTCAGATAATAGAAAATGATATATTAATTATAAGAGGAATAAGAACACTTCATAAAACTAAAAAAGAATATCATATAGATGATTTTATAATGAAAGCTTATTTATATAGAGATCTTATTCATCCAAGATTCCAGCATTCAGAAATTTCAAAGGAAAGAAAACTCATTAAGATTTCTATAATTTTCATAGAAACCCTAACATTTTTATACTCTAGAGAAAAGAATGGATATATAACAGCACCCTATGATACTGAATTGTTACTTATAGAAGATATTCTTAATAAATATATTTTAATGCTAAAAGGTGAAAAAGTTGTTTTTCCTAAAAAAGAAGAACTAAAAGCCTTACAAGATAACGTTTCAGAAATAAGTGTCCACACTCTTTTAGGCTTAGTAATCTGCTGTGTAGACGAAGTTAATTAATACTTCCATATACTTTTATTTTAAAAATATAACAGCTCTATACTACTTTATTAACACCTTTAAACTTGTTAAAGTATAACAGCTATTTACTATATTAAAAACTTAATTAATTTAAATATACCAAAAGATGACTAGATATAGAGATTACCCTATATCTAGTCATCTTTTAATTTTAAAAATAAAGTTTTGTGGAGATTTATGCAAAATTCTTAGCACATTTCAATTTGTTTGAATGCACCTTAAATCTTAATAACTTTTTTAACTTTATACAAACTTATAAGTACTGAAACAACACCTAACAAAACATATAAAAGATAGTTTGCTTTGTTATTGAAAAATAAAGATACTAATCCAATAAATGAAAAAACAAAACCATTGAATACAAAAGATACACTTATAGCCTTAGTAACATCATTTTTATTTTTCACTTTATTTGCATCAGTAAAACTTTCAACACTCTTCATGAAAAAACTTACATATGCAAGTTTAAAATAATTTAATTTATACAATACTACCCCATATATTATACCGCTTATCCCCAGTAAAAATATAATCATTGAAAGCTCCATAAACATACAACTCATTTCTATATTAAATATACTCTATATATGATATACCTATAAAACATAGAAATCAACATTTATTTTAATTTTTTGTAATAATTGTATAAACATATTTTATTGTATTATATTAAAAACAATCTATAAAAAATTTCTAAATACATGTAATGAGGGTCCTATAGGCTATTATTTTATATTTCTTATCTGTTATTTGTTATCTGTTATCTGTTATCTATTATCTGTTATTTCTTATCTGTTATCTTTTATTTGCTAATTATTACTTCATGATGTCTTTTACTCTTTTTTCATTAACAAAAACGCCTTTAAATTTCTCTAAATTAAATCTTCCAGTAAATAGATCGCATTTACATAAGAATATATAATAAATATTCTCCCCACATCCAAATAGAGTTTCAAAATTTCCTTGTCCTTTTGAAATCATTAAATCTGCATTATCAATTATCTCTTTTGACTCTTTATTTATTTCATTTAACTGTGTTCCAGGTATATCTGAGCCATTATGTAAAACATTTACTATCTTGGAAAGTCCTATTTCCTCTGCATCTACCATAGTTGCATCGTTATATACTGGCTTTCCTCTTACGATTACATCTATATTTACATTAGGATACTTTTCTTTTATAACTTTAATAAATAGCTTATCAAAAACTATTTCTCCTGAGTTGTCCATAATATATACTAAATTCTTTGCGCCTTTTAATTCTTCTTTAAATTTGCTGTATTCATTAGGGTTAACTTCTTGTTTTGAAGCACTATTAATTGTTTCTTTTAGCTTATCTTTATCTACCTTATCCATAGCTCCAAAATCGATAAAATTACCTACCATAGCATATTTTAATGCCGCTACTAGCCTATCTTCTGAATTATAAATATTTTTTAATATTTCATCTTCCATAGAAATTAAAAGATTATTGTATTCTTTTTTTATATCATAATATGTATCTCCTAAATTGAATTCATCATTTAAAATTCTTTGTATTTTTGTACTAATATAAGGAGCACTATCTCCTTCTTTAGATTCTCCAACCATTTTCCATACTTTTTTCATGAATTGTAACTTTTTATCTTCATCCTTTCCACACTTACTATACATAGAATCTGCTTTTTTTATAATACAGTTGGCACATTGTAAGTTTATATCCATCTTTATTCCTCCGTTTTTTATTTATTCTGTATATTTTTATAATAAATATATTAATTTTATATTTTCATCTTCCATCTAGCTATAAAATCTTTAATAAACACTTTGTATTTAAATACTTTATAATGCTAATCTTTATTTTAAAGTTTTAATAAGCACACCTTAAAATCTATATAAGCTATCTATGTTATATATAGACTTTAAAGCTGTAGTCCACTATTCAGCAGTATAAAAGTTCTATTATTTTAAACATAAGTAACTAAAAAATATAAAAACTAACCTAAAAAATTGTTCATTTATAAATAAGTAAAATCACGATATAAATATTCATAGTTATAGTAGATTAATAAATGCATACTAGCTAAAGTTATTATTTTAATCTATATGTGGTAATGCCTTTATAATTTATGTGATCTATAGCTTGGTCTTTATTTAATCTTTCAATAATATCAAGAGAATCTTTGCATTTTCTCGAATTTAAAAAAGTCTTGATTTCAAATTGGTTCATTGGATGTCTTTTAATAATACTTAATATGGCCTTATAATCATCTTTAATTTTGCTATCAAAGCCTACTGAAACTAAATTTTCTATAGATATGCCTCCTAAAAATTCTACAGCTCTATCCATATCTTCACTTTTAACTTGGTGAACACCTTCTTCAGCTGGAGGCCTTACAGGAGTATTTATATATAATCTATCGTAGTTTATTTCTTTAATTAATGACTTAAACTTAATAAGGGAATTTTCATCATCATTGATTCCTTCTATAAGCATTATTTCAAGCCACAACTGACCTTTATAATTCTTTGAAAACTGAGTTAATCCCTTATAGCACTCCATAAAATCTAGCTTTCCATAGGGTCTATTAACTTTTTTAAAGGTATTTTCATCATAAGAATCTAATGAAGGAAGAACAATATCCGCTTTACTTAAATCCTTTTGAACACTTTTATCATAAAGAAGTGATCCATTTGTAATAACAGCTACAGGCTTAGTTGTAAGCTTTTTAATTTCATCTATTAAATCCCCTAACTTTAAATATAACGTCGGTTCCCCTTCCCCTACTATTGTAACTACATCAAAATTAACCTTAGAACTTAAATTATCCTTTAACTCCTCTATAATATCTGAAACCGCAAAAAATTCCTGTCGTTTGTTTGATAGCTTATCTGTTCTTCCAAGCTGACAATATATACAAGAGTAATTGCAAGTTTTTTTAGGAATAGGGCTTATGCCTAAGGATTCACCCATTCTTCTTGAAGGCACAGGTCCATATACAAATTTTAATTCATTCATAATATACCCTCCATCAAATGTCTATTTTTTATAATTAATAATGTTTTAATAGATAGTTTTAAATTCATACAACTTTAAAACTATCTATTAAGGTTTTATAAAAGCAAAGAGAAATGGCTAAATTCCATCTATATTATCTTAAATTACATCTATGCTATCTTAAATCTTAAAGTTTATTTATTCTTTAACTCTTCTTTGCATTTACTACATAACCCTTCAAACATAATATTTGAATCATATATTTCTAAATTATTTTCCTCTTCTAGCTTTTTATTTAATTTTAGATATTCAAGATTTAAACTCTTGCTATCAACATCAATTATACTATTACACCTAAAACATTTAAAATGAATATGCAATGGTTTTCCACTAAATATTTTCTTTTCGTAATAGCTTATACCATTAGCATTTATTTCTTTTACTATTCCAAGATCATTAAATATGTTTAAAGCTCTATAAACTGTGGCAAGCCCTATGCTCTTATCCTTTTCTTTTACCTTTTCGTATAACTCTTTTACATTTAAATGAGTTTTGCTATCTAAAACAGCTTCTAATACTTTTTTTCTAGTTACTGTGAAATTATGTCCATTTTTCTCTAGAAGATTTTTAAAATATACTAAATCACTCTTCATAAAACCATCCTTATAAATTATTCATTTAAACCTTATTATTATATGTTCACTACACTAATATTTTTTAATCTTCATTTATATTAAGATTAATTATTCATAATTATGTTCAGTACAAACATTCCCTGTTGATTTCAATTCACCTTGTATATATTTTTGTACTACATCATCGCAAAATCCTTTAGCACCAACTACTACTTCAATTCCATTTTCATTAAATAATTGCTGAGCTGTTTCTCCCATTCCCCCTACAATAATAACATTAACATTTAATTCCTTTAAAAATAATGGAAGATATCCCGGCCTATGTCCTGGATTTTTAATAAAACTTCTGTTTAGTCCTTTGTTTTCCTCTAATTCATATATCATAAATCCCTCACAATGTCCGAAATGACCACTTACATTCTTTTCTTCTCTTGCAACTGCTATCTTCATTTAAAATTCCTCCCTGCATTTTATTTAAATTTGCCTAACACCTTTATATTTAATGTTATTGCACATATTTAAATAGCTTTTATGCTATATTACCCTTAGGATTAATTTGGCATTTGCCAATTTAATAGTACCTTATTTTTAGGGTTTTTGTCAAATGCCCATTACAAAATAAATGCATTAATATTAGAATATTATTTGTAATTTCTAATGGCTTTTATTAGGAAATTATATATTCTTAAAGAGGAAATACAGTCAAAAAAGATATAGTATTAAAAGAAGGTTATATTTTACAATTTAATACCATTAGTGTATAATATTTACATGTATTGGCAATATATTATCTATTTAATACCTTTGAATATTTAACTTTAAAAAAAATTCTTCATAAAACCCTTATATTTATGACATTTAAAAAGGAGACTAAAATGATTAATAAAAATACTAAAAAAAAGAATACCAAATTACTTGTAATAGTACTGCTTTTAGTAGTAGTTTCTTTAACTTTTATAGGATATAAATCTTTTTCTTTTAACAAAAAAGATTTAAAAACTAGTAGTACCAAAAAATTAAATTTATCTGATGAAAAGATAATGATGGATACTATTAATTCAATCTGTACTACTAATAGAAAAATTGGTTCTAAAAATGAAAAAAAGGCCTGTGAACTTCTAAAAAAACAAATAGAATCTTATGGATATAAAACTAAAGTTCAAAAGGTTCCTTTTGATGATTTTGATGAAAATGGTAAAACAATGGAAGAAACCCAAAATTTAATTGCAACTAAAAAAAGTAGTTCAAAACATAGTAAAGGTACAATTATTATAAGTGCTCATTATGACTGTACAGAAGATTCTGTAGGAGCTAACGATAACGGTTCTGGAATTGCTGTAACTATGGAAATAGCTAGATTACTAAAGGAATCATCTAGTAATTATGATTTAGAATTTATTTTCTTTGGTGGTGAAGAGTTAGGTTCTATTGGTTCAAGTTATTACATAGAGAACTTATCAGCTAAAGATAAGAAAAATATAAAAGCTGATATAAACATAGACTCAGTAGCGCAAAAAAAGCACTCTAATCCATGTATTTTCACAGTTAATGGTAAAGAAAACTTTGCCACAAAGTTATTAAAAAATAGTTATGAAAATAAACATTTAAAACTCAAAGAAATGAATCGTGAAAGAAGTGACTATGTTGGATTTGATAGAGCTAAAATACCAGCCTTATGTATAGGCCAAACTTTTGATAAAACTTTAAACATAAATGGATCAAAGGATAAAATTTCAATTATAGATAAAAAGAAACTTAAATTAATTGCAGATATGGTTGTAAAAGCACTGTATCATTAAAAATTAAGGATTTAAATGGATCTTAAATTTATATATATTAAGGAAAGGTATTTATTTCATCATTGGCAAATTAAACTTTTAGTATATATTTTAAAAAAATAAATGCATTAGCAATTAGAATATTATTTCTAATTGCTAATGCATTTTTACTTGGAAATTATAATATTTTTGTTTAAAGATAAGTAACTTCAACTAATATAAACATCATTTAAAATTAAGCCCTTAAAATTTATAAATTCTACTAGGTTTTTTATTTTTGTAATTTTGCAATTACTATGAACCTTTTAGGTGCGCTACCTATGTAATTAAAAGGGTAACATGTAATTAATGTCAGTGTAGAATCATCTTTATTTTTCATAAAGCTTTTATCTGATGGATATGTTATATATGTAGACACTACTTTATAAAAGAAAGTATGTTTAATTGTTTCTATATATATTTCATCATCTTTCTTTACATTTTTTAAGATACTAAAAACTGAATCTCTATGTCCAAGAATCACACAATTTCCATTTTCTCCAGGAAGGGAAGAAGAATTAAGGTGGCCTGCTCCTTCTTTTAATGTACTTTCAGATGCGCCCTTTAACACTGGAATATTTGAATCATATATTTTGAGTATTCCCAATATAGCTGAATCATTAATTTTTTTATTAGAAACTTCACTTTTAGGTTTATCTTTAGTTTCTTTTTCCCCTTTAACTGTAGCTTCTTTTAAAATATTAAACTTATTTAAGTTCTTATTAACTTTATATTTAGAATACACTATATTGTATAATGTATACGCCATAATAAATAAAGATATTATCATTAAAATCTTAGGAATTTTTCTTAAAATTTTTTTCATCATACATTACCCCTGTTGCCTTTTCATTTTATTAAATTAAAAATAATTGTATTATAGCAAAAGAATATATACCTAATGCTTTAGGTATATATTCTTTTATAAAATTAACTAAATTCTTTTACAAACTAACTTAATTCTTTTATAAATTAACTTAATTTTTTTGAAAGTTTGTTTAAAATTATACTTATGATTAGGAAAAATAATCCTAAAAGTAGTAAATTAAAATTTTCTGTTCCTGTATTAGGTAACTTTTCTTTATCAACATTGAGATTATCTGATTTTTTTATAGGCTTATTACTTAAGTTTTTCAAACTTTTGTTAGAAATTTGTTTGTTGTGATTTAAATAAGATGTTTGTATATTTTTTGATGTTTTACTTGGTTCCACTGTAGGCCTTGGTGATGGTTGTATTTTTTGTTGTGCTTGTGGTAGCACTGATGGTTTTAAATTTAGAGCTAGTGGTGGCTCTATTTTATGTTGTACTTGTGGCACCATTGATGGTTTTAAAGTTGGAGCTAGTGGTGGCTCTACTTTTTCCTGCGTTTGTGGCACCATCGATGGTTGTAATATTGGAGCCAGTGGTGGCTCTATTTTATGTTGTACTTGTGGTACCATTGATGGTTTTAAAGCTGGAGCTAGTGGCGGCTCTACTTTTTCCTGTGGCTTAGGTACCATGGATGGTTGTAATGTTGGAGCCTGTGGTGGCTCTACTTTCTCTTGTGGTTGTGGTACCATTGATGGTTTTAAAGCTGGAGCTAGTGGTGGCTCTACCTTCTCTTGTGGTTGTGGTACCATTGATGGTTGTAATATTGGAGCCTGTGGTGGCTCTATTTTATGTTGTACTTGTGGCGCCATTGATGGTTTTAAAGCTGGAGCTAGTGGTGGCTCTACTTTCTCTTGCATTTGTGGCACCATTGATGGTTTTAAAGCTGGAGCTAGTGGCGGCTCTACTTTTTCCTGTGGTTGTGGCACCATTGATGGTTTTAAAGCTGGAGCTAGTGGTGGCTCTATTTTATATTGTACTTGTGGTACCATTGATGGTTTTAAAGCTGGAGATAGTGGTGGCTCTACTTTCTCTTGCATTTGTGGCACCATTGATGGTTTTAAAGCTGGAGCTAGTGGCGGCTCTACTTTTTCCTGTGGTTGTGGCACCATTGATGGTTTTAAAGCTGGAGCCAGTGGTGGTTCTACTTTTTCTTGTGGTTGTGGTACCATTGATGGTTTTAAAGCTGGAGCTAGTGGTGGCTCTACTTTTTCCTGTGGTTGTGGCGCCATCGATGGTTGTAATGTTGGAGCCAGTGGTGGTTTTACTTTTTCTTGCGATTGAGTTTTTACTTTATCTTGTAGTTGCGATACCATTGATGGTTGTACTATCAGAGCCAGTGGCGGCTCTATTTTTTCCTGTGGCTTAGGTACCATTGTTTGTGGTTGTTGTGGTATAGCACTTGAATGAGTTAAAGTAAACATAGGAATATTATAGTTATACCCAAAGTTTATGGTATCGTTGATTTCATTATCACCTAGGTTCACATTAGTGGAACCATTTAAAGAACTATCTTTCTCATATACTTGATATACATAATTAGGATATTGATTTTGAACAAAACCAGGTAATGTAGATTTATCTACCTCAACCCTATATGTTCCTCCTATTAAATTATCAAATCTATACAATCCATCTTTATCTGTGGTAGTCTCTTTTACTATATTATTAAATTTATCTCTCAATGTTAATCTAACATTTGGAATACCTCTTTCATTTGGATCTTTCACACCATTTTCATTAATATCCATCCAAACATATCTTCCAATAGCTGAACTTACTACTCTAGTTGAAACTTTATTTGACCTAACTACTTGATTTATAGTTTCAGACTTTGCTGAAAAATCATTCTTATAAATATCATTTTTTCTATTGTTTAAAGATTGTAATGTTACAGTTATTTTTCTTTCTTCTCTCTCAATTGGAAGAGAATCTGAATGAACTTTTATTGCTGTTACACGTTCATTTACACTATCTCCTTTTACAAAAGGCATCCAATTAAATGAATTTAGAGTAGGATCTTGATTATAATTATTTATGCTGTCAGTAGTTACAAAAATAGATTCTCCATGAGACCCTCTAATATCTTTAACTACATAATCCCCATGAAAGTTATTCCCTCTACCATCAGGATTAGATGGCAATATATCTAGTAAATCAATATTTCTAAATTCATTCTGAGAGTTTTGATAATATACTAATTCGTATACTATATCTCCTCCAAGAGGTATTACTGGTGTTAATACATTCTTTTCAATACCCCATTCATGGACGCTTACAATGTTAATCCCAACTTTAGATGTACGTAATCTTTCAATACTAAAGTCTGCTTTCGACTCTACTATAGCTGTATTTTCTAAAACATCCCCAGTATCTAAATCTAAATTTACCTTTGCATCATAAGTTAAAGGAGGAATAGCTTGATTAACTTCATTGTGTGGAATTGTCCAAACAAGAAGAGTGGAACCATCCTTTTGAGGAGTTATTGTAGGAATTATTGGTCTATTATTTTGCATAGAAGAATCTTTTACATAGGTAAGACCTTCTGGAAGTATATCTTTAATTACAATATCATGATAAACTCCTGGACGTACAAAGTTACTATCTGCTGTAAGTGTAGGAGTTAAAGTAAAGGTTGCTGTTTCTCTTACTTTATATGTTCTTTTACTACTTTCCTTTGAAATTCTTGCAAGAGCTTTAGATATAGCAACTCTATCTCCAGAACCATTACGTCCTGAATGATCTACAGGATTATAATTAAAAGTATTCCATCTTCCAGAGTTAACTTGATTAGCTTGAGTAGCAATAGTTATAGGAGCCATTCCAGCCCTTTTAGCTCTAAGATTTAACTCTACCATAAGACCACGAAATACAAAGGGGTTTCCATCTGGCAAGTTATAGTTAACTCTAATACAAGATACATCTCCAGTGTTAGAATCTATGGCTTCTTTTAAGGAAGAATACCATCTAGTATTTGCCCCAACATCATCATGCTGCTCCTGAAAGTTAGCGTAATTTGTAGTTCCATACTCTACAGTTAAACTATCAAGAGGAAAATCTCTAGCCAAAAATAGCAGAGCTCCATCGGTTACATGTGGATATCTTCCATAGGCTGAATCTTCCATAGGTAGTAACTGTACTTTATTAGGATCTATTTTTATTAAAAGAGAACCTTGTTTTAAAGTTAGTGATCCAGTATTTTCAAAGTTAACCCTTGCAGCAAAATCTTGACCTTCTAGTAAAGTCCCATCTCCACTTCTTAAACCAGTTGCAGTATCTAGTTTTTGTCCTCTTCTAAGAGCTTTTGTATATTTCACTTCACTTGAAAGTTTTATTCTAGAAGGAACATTTGCTGAAGGTGCTGTTTGGGTAGTTTCAATTGGTGCTCTTCTTATTAAACTAGTTACAACATTGTTTTCCATAGGCTCTGACCCATTAATATTATTAGCCTGATTACTTAAACTAGTTAAATTTAAAGAAGTAAATTTATTCTTTATTTGTGTAACTTCTCTTGGAATATCACTATTTTTTACCCATATTCCAATGTAACCTGAAAAGACATAATGTTTATCTGAGGGAATACTTGAGCCATTTACATTCTTAGTAGGAAAATGATCATTAATAGTATCAACATTATTTATGGTTACACTTATTTTTGATCCTGGTGAAGATTGAGTTGCAGTAATTTGCCCAGAATCAGCTACACTTTTTGAACTACTATTTCGATTATTAGGTCTAAAATTTCTCCCATAAGGTGCTGTATTTAATACTCTTCCATAACCATTAATTCCTACGCCAGGATCTTGACCCCAAGTATAAAGTTTAGCGTTTGGAACACCAAATTCACTTAAATCATCTTCAAATGTAATTGGATCTTCTACTGCTTCATTTCCTTTTCCCTTAGGTTTAGATATTTTAATAGAATATAAAATTAATTTACCAGCCTCACCATTAGGTCCTTCAGCATTAATAAATGAATCCATCTTTTTTTCTAAATCATATTGAGGTTTAGCAGAAACAATAGTTTCCTCACTAGTATCACTACTTGATGATACTGAACTATCTTTTGAAGAAATGGTTGCTCTAACACTGAATCTTGAACCATTTTCAGCATTATTTAAAACATCTGCAACAAAGTCTCTTGAATAAGCATGTCCAGATTCAATCTGTCCTAAATCAATAGTAAGTGTTTTTCCATTATTTGAAACAGTGATACCCTCAATAGGGTTATATCTACTGCTCCATTTAACATTTTGTCCTTGTATTTCTAAGGTTAAAATAGAACCTATAGGATTGCTATTTAAAGAATTAAATGAAAAATCAACTTTATACTTAACTGTATCTGAAGTTCTTACATAATTATCACTTTCGCTTCTATCTTTACCTGGAGCGCTTGAACTATCAAAAGGTGGAGTACCAGTAGATGAAACGTATGTATCCAAATTAAAATTCCCATTACTTGCTGCTTTAACCTTTGATATATTTATAAAGGAAAATGTAAAAATAAATATGAGAATTTTACTTATTAAATTTAAAATAGAATGTTTCTTAAGCATTTGTTTTTCCTTTCTAATATTTAATTTTCAATGAGCAATAAATTTTTAAGGCATCACTCCCTACTAATCACTGTTTGTCATAAGTAAGCGGTAACATAATTTATAAACTTGTTACTAACTTTTTTAAAACAAAGAGCTATATATTTTATTATCTAATAATATATTTTGTTATGTAAGTTTTGAAATCCAAAACAATATATCACCAAATAATAATTATTAAGAAAAGATTAGTGTTATGAAATAATTTAAAAAAATTATATCACATATCAAATAAAATTCAACAAGAAAATATATAAAATTCTGAAAAAAATCATAGAATTTTGAATTGTAACTACTTTGTAATATTTTATATGTTAAATAGTACAAATAAATGGAATCCCCTTTAATTTTATCTATTTACTAACAGGGAATTTGTCCTATTTTAAACTAAAATTGTTGAATGTATATAACTAGAAAAACTGTTGATTTCTCTAAAAATTTATACTTTCTTTTATAAGCGTAAAAATATACATTACGTAATATATGATTTTTAAGGTTAAATTAAGCTTAAATATAGAAGTTATAAATTTATAATACCTTAAAAAAAAGCTTTCCTAAAGTAATATTAGGAAAGCTTTATATAGATTTAACTCTTTAAGATTTAATTTAACATTCATTTAACATTAAAGATTACTTAAGCATTTCTTCAGATTGTAAACAAATAATATAGTTTACAATCTGAAGAAATTGTGAATGCTTATTTAGAAGTGTATTTTTTTAATGTTTCTCTAACGGATCCCTTTGAAGCTATTAATTCTTTAAAGTAGTTTTCGATTTTTTCACCTAGGCCTACTTTGTATAAATCAACTCCAAATATAGATTCCTTAGTTAATATTTCACTTAAGGCTTCGTGAACATTTTCTTCACTCTCCATTTTCACTTTAGAAATTATAGGAGTTAATGATGAAAGAAGTGGATCTGGGCTTAATTCAAAATTGTTTCCTCTATCATCTATAGCCATTAAATAACGGCACCATCCTGCTATGGCAAGTGGTATATATTCTAAAGATTTAACATCTAAATCTTCCGCTTTAATGTAAGCTTTGATTGTTTCTCCAAAACGTATGCCAATTTTTTGTGAAGTATCACAAGCGATTCTTTGAGGAGTATCTGGCATAAATGGATTTGGGAATCTTACGTTAATAACTTCATCTATAAAGTCATTTGGTGATATAATTTTTGGATTAACAACTACAGGAAGAGCTTCTTTATATCCTATATTTTTTATTAAATTTACAAGCTCTTTATCCTTCATTTCATCAGATATTTTATCATGTGAAAGCAAGCATCCGTAGACCGCTAGCGCTGTATGAAGAGGATTTAAGCATGTACAAACTTTCATTTTTTCAACTTTGTCTACTGTTTCTTTATCTGCATAGATTATGCCACCTTTATCTAAAGGAATACGTCCATTTTTAAAGTTATCTTCGATAACTAAATATTGTGGTTCTTCAGCATTAACAAAGCAAGATATATATGTGTTTTTTGAAGTAGTAACTAAGGCTGTATCTTCAAATCCAATTTTATTTAGCATTTCTATAACAGACTGAGCTGGTCTTGGAGTTATTTTGTCTATCATGCTCCAAGGATAAGATACATCTTCTTTTACATAGTTTAAGAAATCTTCTTCTACTAATTTATTATCTACCCAAGCTTTTGTAAATGTATTAATTGCATTTTCAAGTTTAGTTCCATTGTGAGAGCAGTTATCCATACTAACCAAAGTAAGTGGAGTTTTGCCATTTTTGAATCTTTCATATAAAAGAGCTGTAAGTTTACCTATATAGCTTGTAGCTGAAGATGGAACTTTTTTAAAATCACTTTCTACATCTTTTAGTAGCTCTCCTTTTCCATTTACTAAGCTATAACCCTTTTCTGTAATAGTGAAAGATGCCATTTTTAAGCTTTTGTTTGTAAATATCTCTTTTAATCTATTCCAATGTTTTTCATTAGCTGTATCTACACATAAAGCTTCTGCAATACTTCCTATTACTTTTTTATCTAAGTTTCCATCTTTTTTTAATGTAACTAAAACATTTAAATTATCATAAGCATTGTAGCTTTTTTCAATTATTTCATAATCATAACCTTCTGCTACTATTATTCCAGTATCAATTATTCCTCTATTTAATAAGTCTTGGCAAACTGCCGCTGGGAAAGCTCTAAATATATTTCCTCCACCAAAATGTATCCACTGTGGATTTTCTTTAGTATTTTCTACCATCTTATTTCTATCGAATTTAGGTAACTCAAAACCTGCTTCTTCCCAAATTTTATTATTAGTCAATTCCGCTTCTCTAAGTTTCAAAATAATACCTCCCTAAATAACTAAGTTTTATTTATTTGATTTTTCAATAGCCTCTAATAATCCATTTAAGTAAGCTGCGCCTAAAGCACGATCATATAAACCGTATCCTGGCATAGAAACTTCTCCCCAAATAGCACGACCATGGTCTGGACGAACTGGACCATCAAAGCCTGTTTCATAAAGTGTTTTCATTATTTCATACATATCAATTGAACCATCCTTTGAAAGATGGGAAGCTTCATCAAACTTACCTTTTGAATGATGTATTATGTTACGAACATGGGCAAAATGAATTCTTCCCTTTGAAGCTTTTATTATGTCGCAAAGATCATTTTCTGGATTTGAACCTAAAGATCCTGTACATAAAGTAAGTCCATTAAATTTAGCATCTACTGCTTTTAAAAGTTTTAAAATATTTTCTTTGCTGTTTATAATTCTTGGTAAGTTAAATACTGGCCATGCTGGATCATCTGGATGAATAGCCATCATTATTCCATGTTTTTCACATACAGGGCGAATCTTATTTAAAAAATATACAAGGTTATCAAATAAAAGCTTATTGTCTACTTCTTTATATTTTTCAAATAATTCTTTTACGTGAGCTAATCTTTCTGGTTCCCATCCTGGCATTACAAATCCATTACTGCTGCTATCAATTTCGTTAAACATTTTTTCTGGATCTATCTTATCTATTAAATCTTGATTATAGGATAAAACTGTTGAACCATCGCATCTTTCTTTTGCAAGATCTGAACGAGTCCAATCAAATACAGGCATAAAGTTATAGCAAACTAATTTAATTCCTGCTTTTCCTAGGTTGTCCAATGTTTCTATATAATTTTCAATATATCCTTCTCTATCCTCTGATCCTATTTTAATAGAATCGTGAATATTTACGCTTTCAATTCCTTCTATTTTTAAACCACTTTCTTCAACTTCTTCTTTAAGTTTTAATATATCTTCTAAAGACCAAACTTCCCCTACCTTGCTATCATAAAGTGTAGTTATTACTCCTGTAACATTTGGTATTTGTCTTATTTGGCTTAAAGTTACTGAATCATGTTTGCTTCCAAACCATCTTAGTGTCATTTTCATAATTAAAATTTCCTCCTCAAATAATTTCAAATATTTAATTTATTATTTTTTATAACCCATTAATAGAGGTAGCCACATAGTTACTTTTGGTACATATGTTGTAAGAAGCAACACTGCATATATAGCTACGTAATATGGTATTAATTTTTTCATTACATTTTCTATCTTGGTTTTTGCAACCTTAACACCTACAAATAGTATGTTTCCAACTGGTGGTGTTATTGTACCTATACATAAGTTGAATGTAATCATTATTCCAAACTGTATTGGAGACATTCCTAGGTTTTGACATATTGGTAGGAAAATCGGTGTAAAAATAAGTACTGCTGGAGTTATATCCATAAAAGTTCCTACAAATAATAGAACTATATTTATGATTAAAAGTATTACAACTGGACTATTTGTAAGAGTTAAAAGTGAGTTTGAAATAGCACTTGGTATTCCTGTAAAGGCCATAACCCAAGCCATTATGCTTGATACTCCAATTAAAAATACTATTATTCCTGTCATCTCTGCACTTTCTTTAAAGATATTATATAAATCTTTTAACTTTATAGTTTTGTAAAAGAATAGGGATAATACTAAACTATATACAACTGCAACTACTGAACCTTCTGTTGCTGTAAATACTCCTGCTATAATTCCACCTATAACAATTAAAATCAAAAGCAAACTTGGAACAGCTTCTAAAGCAACTTTTAAACCTTGGCTTAAAGTTATACGCTTAGTATTTTTATATCCTTTTTTCTTAGCTATAAAGAATGCAACTATCATACAACTAAGTCCCCAAAGTATTCCTGGAATATATCCTGCCATAAAAAGCGCCGCTACTGAAGTTCCTCCACTTACAAGGGAATAAGTTATAAGTACATTACTTGGAGGTATTAAAAGCCCTGTTGGTGCACTTGCTATATTTACAGTTGCCATATAATCTTTATCATATCCATCCTTTTCAGCAATTGGTCCAATCATAGAACCCATAGCTGATGCTGCTGCAACACCAGAACCTGAAATTGCTCCAAACATCATGTTTGCAATTGAATTTGTATGTGCCAATGCTCCTGGTACTCTACCTGTTAATACCTTTGCAAAATTTATTAATCTTAATGCTATTCCACCTTTGTTCATAATATTACCTGCTAATATGAAGAAAGGTATAGCTATCAATGTAAATACAGATATTCCTGAAAAGGTTCTTTGTGCACCAGTTAAAACTGCAGCATCAAAATTTAATGTTGGTAATATAGCTAGTATTGAAGATATTCCTAAGGAAATTGCTATAGGAACTCCTGCTAAAAGTAGTATTATTAAAACAACAGCTATTATTAATCCTGATATTAAGGCTATACTCATTTATCTCTTCCCCCTTTATTTAGAAGTTTCTGACTTTAATTTTGAAATCTCTTCGAATATATTTATTACACTGTACAAAGCAGTTAAACATCCACTTATAGGAACTATAACGTATATATAAGACATTTTGACTCCTAAAGATGCAGTTATTTGCATTGTTGTAAGCTTGGTAATTTGTGTTCCTCCATATATAAGAACAATTACTGCAAAGATAAGTATCATAAGTTCTGAAAAAATACTTAACATTACCGCTCCTTTCCCTTTAAAAAGATTTGCAACAAACTCCATTCTCATATGATCACGTTTTCCAAAAACTAAAGCAGAAGCAAGAAGTGCAAGCCATGTAAAGGAAAATGTAAGTAACTCTTCTGAAATTGTACTTGGAGAATTAAACACATATCTTGTTATAATCTGATAGGTTCCTAGGATTGTTATAAATGCAAATAATCCAATACAAATTACTTCTAAAATTTTATTTAAAGAATTTTTTAGAGCCTTCATATTATTTACCTCCCTTTACTGAATACTTTTTATTTACTTCTTGTATCTTGTCATAAATAGGTTTTAACTTTTTATTTTGAGACAACAGTTCTTTATGTAGTGGCATTACTTTTTCTTTAAATGGTTTTATGTCTGTCTCCCTAAACTTAACTCCCATTCCTTTTGCCTTTTTAATAGCTTCCTTAACTTGCTTGTCCCAATTTTCTCTTTCAACCTTTGTAGCTTCTTTAGCAGCTCCATCAAATACTTTTCTATCTTCAGTGCTTAAGCCTTCTAAAAATTTAACATTTGCTACTAATATATCTGGAACCATCTGATGCTGGTTATATACATAGTTTTTTGCAACTTCTCCATGTTTGTTATTTGTAAGTGCTAATTCATTATTTTCAGCACCGTCTATAACACCTTGCTGTATTGCTGTATAAACTTCTCCAAAACTCATAGGAGTAGCTGATGCCCCAAGTAGCTGCATCATTCTAACATTAACAGGACTTTGAATAACACGTATTTTCTTTGATTTTAAATCCTTTGGAGTTTTTATAGGAGTTTTAGCATAAAAGTTTCTTGTTCCTGCATCAAACCATGTAACTCCTTGGAATCCTGAAGCCTTTGTTGATTCATATATACCGTTAATTAATTTTTTATCTTCCATAACAGCATGATAAGCTTCAGTACTATCAAATAAATATGGTAAACTAAATATCTGATATATATTATCAAAAGTTTCAACATTTCCTGTACTTGTAAGTACATAGTCTATTGCACCGGTTTGAGTTAATTCTAAAGTTTTTACTGAAGGACCTAATAGTTCATTAGGGAATATTTGAACATCATATTTATCACCTAATCTTGATTCAACATATTTTTCAAAAGCTAAAAGTCCTAAATGATCTGGATGTTCCTGTGATTGACTGTGAGATATACGTACAATCCTCTTCTTTTCTACACTAGTACATCCTGTAAAAGAAAAAATCAAGGAACCTAAGGCAAGGATTATAATGGTTTTCTTCATGAATTTAAGCATAGTCATTTCTCCTTTTCATCTCAATATTTATAAACTGCAATCTTTTTATAATCATTTATCTATCCATAGTTTTTTTATTTTATATATTATTTTGTATTTTTTATATATTATTTGTACTTCCTTATTTGCACTATCCTATCTGTCTATGGTTTTTTTATCTCCCATAAAAGCTTCCAGTTGATTTAAATAGGGGTATCCTTCCATATCTCCTTTAACTAAAGTAGCCATAGCTCCTAGGGCATTTCCTAATTTGCCGCATTCAAAAAGGCTTAATTTTCTTAATATTCCGGATAAAAATCCTGCTGCAAAACCATCTCCTGCGCCTACAGTATCAACAGTACTTTTAATCTTGTATCCCTTTACATATGTATTATTATTTTTATCCGCTGCAAAGCATCCATCTGCTCCAAGTTTTACTGCAACAATTTTTGCTCCCATTTCTATAAACTTAGAAGCTATTTCTTTTTCATCTGAGCTTTCTAAAAGCATTTTCCCTTCATCTATTCCAGGAAAAATTATGTCTGACATGCTAGCTATTTTAAGAAGTACTGGCTTTGCTTTTTCAAGATCCCAAAGTTTTAATCTAATATTTGGATCAAAGGAAATAAGAATGCCATTTTCTTTTGCTACCTCTAAAACTTTAAACACAACATCTCTTGTGTCTTTAGATAGGGCTGGAGTTATTCCTGTAATGTGAATTATTTTAGCTTTTTTTATGTAATTTAAATCTAAGTCGTCTATGGTAAGAGTACTTGCAGCTGAATGTTTCCTGTAATAATACACATTAGGGTCTTCTCCATCAAATCTTTCTTTAAACAAAAGTCCTGTACTATAATCTTTAGTAAACTTAACTTTTGAAACGTCTACACCTTCGCCTCTAATAGTATTTCTAATATATCTTCCAAACTCATCATCACCTAGCTTTGAAAACCAAGCGGACTCATAGCCAAGCCTTGAAAGTGCTATGGCCACATTAGAATCTGCTCCTCCTATGGATCTATCAAAGCTATGGACGTATCTTAAAGGACCACTGTTTTGTGGACTAAAAACTATCATGGATTCTCCAAATGTTAATACTTCCATACTCTTTAACCTCCTTTTAAAGATTAGCTCTTGCTTTTTTTACTTCTTCTACAAACTTTTCTGCTGTTTTTGTAACTAAGTTATAATCTCCTGTTTTTGCTCCTTTAGTTAAATCTGAACCAGTTCCAACAGCTACAGCTCCTGCTTTTATCCAATCTTTTATATTGTCTAAATTAACTCCACCAGTTGGCATAAAGTTTCCTTGTGGAATTGGACCTTTAAAAGATTTTATAATGCTTGGACCATAAGCATTACCTGGGAATACCTTTAAAATTTCTGCACCATACTCTAGCGCCTCAACTGCTTCTTTAACTGTCATTATTCCAGGCATTACAGCTACTCTATATCTATTACATAGCTTAACAGTTTCTAAATCAAGATAAGGACTTACTATGTATTTTGCTCCTGCAAGAATACAAGCTCTTGCTGTTTCTGAATCTAAAACTGTACCTGCTCCTATTATTAAATCTTCATCTTTATAAATTTCAGATATTTCTTTTATAATATCTACAGCTCCTGGAACGGTCATAGTTATTTCTAATGCTTTTATTCCACCTTTTTTTACTGCATCAATAACTTTTATTCCTTCTTCTTTTGAATTAGCTCTTATTACAGCTACAACTCCACTTTCCATTATTTTTTCAATAGTTTCAATCCTTTTCATAGCTCCTCCTATTTATAACACTTATTGTTCACGTTAACAATAAGTGTTAAATTTTTAGGCGGCAAAATTATTTTAATTTTGCCACAGATTCTCTCTTAACAAGTTCTGTACTAACGTATATTTTTTCTCCACTGCTTCTTTTATTATTTATAATATCAAAAAGTCTTTCTACACCTTTTTGCCCTACTTCTTTAATAGGTCTTCTAACAGTTGTAATAGACGGTTCCATATATTCTCCAAATCTGTTATCATCAAAGCCCATAATTGAAATATCCTTTGGAACTATAAGCTGAGCCTCTGTTACAGCTTTCATAGCACCTATAGCCATTTCATCATTTGAGCAAAATACAGCAGTAGGTTTATTTTTAAGATTTAATAACTCTTTCATAGCCTTGTATCCACTTGAAGTAGTGTAATCTCCTTCTACCATATAATCACTGTTTATTCCTATATTGTTATCAATTAATGCATTTAAAAATCCTTCTTTTCTTTCAATTGTTGCATTAAAACCTTTTTTACCTTCTATTATTGCTATGTCTTTATGTCCCTTTTCTATAAGATAATTTACTGCCTTATAAGATCCTTTTTTATCTCCTGAAAGTATATTTACTATAGAACTATCATCTATATCTCTATTTAAAACAACTAAAGGTATCTTTTTATCCTTTGCATAATATATAAAAGAATTATCACTGCTGCTTTGACTCATAAGTATTATTCCATCAAAATTCTTACTATTTACAAAAGTAAAATCTTTATAATCATCAATTCCTCTAACTACTAAATTATAGTTATTTCCAATAGCACTATTAACTCCACTTACAGTTTCATAAAAAAAGTTAGGGGATGTAACTTTGCTTATAGTTGTGAAAAATAATCCTATATTATATGACCTATCAAGAACTAAGCTTTTAGCACTATAATTAGGTACATAATTTAACTCTTTTGCTATTTCTAATATTTTGCTCTTTGTTTCTTCATTTATAAAGGGACTATTATTTAATGCCCTAGATACAGTAGTATGAGAAACATTTGCAATCCTCGCTATATCTTTTATTGTGACTCCCATTTTCTACACTCCTAATTTCATAATAAATAATTATATCATACCATACCTTTAAGTACTTAACTACAAAATTTCGTTACTATAGAGGCTTTAATTATAATTTCTACTATTAGGAGTATTCCTTAAACACCTTAAATTTATAAGTAGTTTTTGTTCACGTTAACAATTTAAATCAAAATAATGATTTGCATTGTTAAAGCAAATTCCTTTAACTACTTCTCCTAAAAACTCTAGGTCATCTGGTATTTCACCATTACAAACCCACTCACCTATTAGATTACATAGTATTCTTCTGAAATATTCATGTCTTGTATAGGATGTAAAACTTCTTGAATCAGTAAGCATTCCTACAAATCTACTTAAAAGACCAGTGTTTGCTAAGACCTTCATTTGCTCTATCATGCCTTCCTTATTATCTAAGAACCACCAAGCAGAACCAAACTGCACTTTTCCTGGAATTTCTGTTCCTTGGAAGTTTCCAAGCATAGTAGAAAGCACATAATTGTCTTTAGGATTTAATGTGTAAAGTATTGTTTTTGGTAAAGAATTTTCTTTGTCTAGTGAATCTAATATTCTTGAAAGAGGATATGCTACTTTTTCATCATTAATAGAATCAAAGCCTGCATCCACCCCAATTTTATTAAACATTCTTGTATTATTATTTCTAAGAGCTCCTATATGAAGCTGCATTGCCCAACCTAATTTGGCATATAATTTTCCAAAGAATTTTAATGTGTAAGTTTGATATTTTATCTCTTCTTCTTTTGTTAAAGTTTCCTCTTTTAAAGCTTTATTAAATATAGCTTCTGCTTCTTCTTTTGAAGTTTCTATATAGCTTATACTATTGAACCCATGGTCTGCCACCTTGCATCCTACAGAGTTAAAAAATTCTATTCTCTCTTCTATTGCCTTTAAAAATTCATCGTAAGTTTTTATAGATTTATTACATATTTTAGATAGCTTGTCCACCCAAGGAAGAAAAGTATCTTTACATATATCAAGGCCTTTATCTGGTCTTACTGCTGGTAGTACCTTTACATTAAAACTTTCATCTTTTTTAAGTTTGATATGATACTCTAGAGTGTCTATTAAATCATCTGTAGTACATAGGGCTTTAACATTTGATTTAACAATTAAATCCTTTGCTCTAAAACCATCTTGTTGAAGCATTGCATTTACTTTTTCCCAAATTTCTGGAGCTGTTTTTTCATTTAAAACTTCCTGTATTCCAAAGTATCTTTGAAGTTCTAAATGAGTCCAGTGATATAGTGGATTTCCTATAGTCATAGGTACTGTTTTTGCCCAGGCCATAAACTTATCATAATCACTAGCATCTCCTGTAATGTATTTTTCAGCTATTCCATTGGTTCTCATAGCTCTCCATTTGTAATGATCACCATATAACCAAGCTTCAGTTATATTTTTAAATCTTTTGTTTTCAAAGATTTCCTTAGGACTTAAATGGCAATGATAATCTATAATGGGCATATCTTTTGCATAATCATGGTATAACTTTATTGCTACATCATTACTTAATAAAAAGTTTTCATCCATAAATTTTTTCACAGGTTTCACCTTATTTCTGTCAAATTATTATCATTGTTAACGTGAACAATCATTGATATTATTATAAATCAAAAATTCTAAAAATTCAATAGTAATTTTGATATTGTTTTCAGAAATTATAGATACGCTTTTAAAAAAGCATATATTACTAGAAATGCTCTTCACTTCATTAAGAAATCTTAATTTATTTTTTTAGATATATACTAAAAAATATTAACTCGCTAAGCTCAAACAAATATTTTTCTTAACATATATATCTTACTAGAAACCTCATCTTCATATGTTAGAATTGTTAATATAACTCCTTTTGAATTCGTTAAAGGAGTAAAATATCATAAAATACCTGCTTAAGCAACTTACACCAAATTAAAATTTAGGTAACTCAGATTCATCCTTCATCTGAGTAAGCGACTCACACCAAATTTTAATTTGGGTTCGCTACTTAAGAGTAAATTATATCTAAATTTCTATAATTTTTAGTTGCGAAACTTTTAACAACAATTTTTGTTTTATTTGTTAATTGCTAATTGCCTCTCTAATTTCTAGTTGCTTTTTCAGTTTTTCAACAATTCTAATCTTTTCATATCTTGTCTTATTGTAGCTTCTACCATTTTCTTTTGCTATATCTTTTATAGTTTTCTTTTCTATATAAAATCCATTTAAGATGTTTTTCTCTCTTTCAGTTAAAGTATCTATAGCTTTGTATATATCTTTAGTTTTTTCATAAGCTATAACTTCATCTTCTACAGTAAATTCATAAGGAAACTTATCATATTTTTCCTCTGGAATTTCACGATAGTGCTTTATCTCACCTTTTAGAAGTGCTTTGTAATTTTGCTTTATAGCCTTTATGCAGTAAAACTTAAAACTTTCACCGCTACCTTTATACATATTTGCCGCTTTCATAACTGATAAGTATCCATGCTGTACTAGATCCTCATAGTCATAGCATTTAACCCTATACCTTGAAGATTCTTTAAGTATAAGAGGAACAAAAGCTTCTATTATCTTTTCTATAGTCTTTTCGTCCCCTTCTCTGTATTTTTTCAAAAGTCTATACATAAAAATACCTCCTATTTTTAGATTGATAAAATCGTGTATTGCTAGAAAAACTCTTCGATTTGTTCATTGCTAATTGTTAATGTAACTCAGATTCATTCTTCATCTGAGTAAGTGATTCACACCAAATTACAAATTTGGGTTCTCTGCTTATGCGAAAAACCCCCAAGAGATTTGTCCCCTGAAGGTTTTTAGTAGCTTGAATTTTTAGTTAAATAATCTGTTTTTCTAGTAATACATCTTTTTACATCTTAATAATATCATGTATTTTTATGTACTTTCAATGGAGGTTTACTGTAGGTATACTGTATTTCTCATATGATGATTTCACTACTTTTGTTTCCACTCTGAATTTTTTCTAATTCTTGCATCTACAGCAATAATTGAACTTGTATCAATGTAAATTCTTCTTATATCTTTCATCATTATAATTACACAATCATCTTCTATCTTAATAGTAGTTCCTTTTCTCATAGATGTTCCTATATCCTTTTGTTTAGTTTTAAACATTACATCTTCAATATCTTCTCTTAATATTTTTTCTAGTGTTTCTTTTTTCATTAGTTTTCCTCCTTGGTACGATATACAATTGTTATTAAATTTTATGTGATAAGATTTTATATTAGAGTAAGGGCAAAATAACCTTTAAATGTTGTCTAAAATTCTGTATATACTCTTTGTTTCTATTCACTTATTAACTATTATCACTTCTAAATTTTTTTAAAAGCCTACTAAATATTTCATATCCTAAATCAACTCCATGATTACATATCTTAATAGCTAGCTTAGCATCCTTAGAATATATTTTTTTAACAATATCAGTAAATTCTATGCTAATATGATTTATTTTATCAATCATCATAAAAAGTATTTCACCAACATATTTAGCTTGTATACTATCAGTTATAAGTCTACTTCTGTTTTTTAATATACGATAATAATTATTTATACTTTTTACTTCTTTAATACATACACATATTTTGTTATAGATATTTTTATCAATAGCATTAACTACAGGCAAATAATTAATCATATCTTCTGCAATATCTTTAAATACTGACTCTTTAATTAACTCATCATATAATTTGTTCCAAATTTTTTCCGAATTTTTTTTATACTCAGCCGAATTGCTTTGATGTTTATAAAAATCAACGTCATTTATCATATTAAGAATTGAAGATATTTCTTTCTTTTTTCGTCTAAAAAGAACCAAATTAAAAATATTATTATTTTCTTCATCTTCAAAATCTATTATCTTATACAAAGTTATAAATTTAATATATATACCACGATAATCAACATTTTTATTATCATCATTAAATTCCTTACATTCATTAATCACATATTTATAAATACCACTAGTATGAAAGAATTTATGAATTTGTTTATATAATTCATTGTTTAAATATACATAACCTGTAATTGAAGCTATACTAAATCTATTATTGGGAGTAAAAAATAATTTTTTTAGATTTTCAAGAGTTCTATCAGCATTAAGATACATTAATGCATTTAATCTTGTTGCTACAATTGATCTTACTTTATAATTAATATCCTGTTCACTTAATCTTTCTTCTATATAATCTATAAGTTTCTCAGATATATTTTTGTTTCCATCAATTTCACATATTTTTAAAGCACAATCTATAATAATATCTATTCCATAGCTTTCAACTCCGCTAAAGCTCCTCGTATAAATTTTATCTATATCTTTATGTTCTTTCCAAGGCTTATGTTTTAAACACTCAATTAAAATATTGAATATTTCATTTAATTTCACAGTATCTGTTATACTATGTATATAATTATTTAGTATACTCAAGGTAATATTTATAGCATAAGTTACATCATCATTTATTTGTATTTTAGATAATCTTCCTATACACTTGATTGAAAAATCTAAAATAGAATCACCTAATAAACTATCTACTTTTGTTTTAATCATATTACATTTTTCAACAAAAATGCCTATCAATATTGGTGGCATTTTTATATAACATTCCAAAATGTACTCTTTTTTATCGATATGTTTTTCCAAATACTCAAATAGTTCCTCACCAGCGATAAATGAATCATATCTGTCTACCGTCTTGTCTTTAATATATTTACAAATATAATCATAAATTTCACTAGGTATTGTCTCATAAAATCCATCTGGGAAAAATGGTTTTTCTTTAGACCTATCAAGTCTTGATCCATTCATTTTTTCATTCAATTCTTCAAATGGATCACCCATATTATAGTATTCTTGTTCTTTATAATAATTTATAATACCACTAACTTCTGTATCAAATTCAGCTAAGAGCTCTAATACTTTTACCTTATATCCATTTATAACTTTATTACTATGTTTATCATTATTTTCGATTGAAAATTTTGTATTTTCAATCCATCCAATAAGTTTTTTCTTATTTTCGTTATCACTACAAATTTCTTCATTATTTTTCTTTAATAAATAATAGACTTGAGTATATATCTTATGGTCATTAAATGGATTTTTATCTAATTGAAAAAATATTTCATTAAAATCCTTATATTTCTCAGATATAATATAAATAGCCGCAATCTTATAAAATTCTCTTTCATCTGTAATCCATCTATTAATTACTTGATGTAACTCCTCCTTGTTTAACATTAATACAGAATAACGTAATAATTCAGTTAAAAATATATAATAGTCAATATCATTTGTATAATTTATAATATCTAAAACTTCCAATCTATTAAATGAATACGATTCATAATTATTCATATCAATTATTGATGTTATATATCTTTCTATAATTTCAACCATTATATGGGCATTGTTATTATTAATATTTGCCTTGATTAACTCAAGAACATCATTGAATCTATATTCTGCTACTATAGGCTTAATCTGTCCATTACTCGTACCTTCTTTTATATTATATCCTAAAATAAAATCATAAAAATATTTTTTAGAATCTATAGAAATTTTATTAAATATATTATTTTCTATTAAACCATCAATCCAAAGTATATTACTATCTAAATCGTATTTAATAGCTTTTCTAAAAAATTTGACTATTTTCTCAGTAATATATTTTCCAGGAAGATTAATAAATATAAACCACATTGAGTAAATAACTAACCAATTTTTCATTTTCTCTTCTTTATCACATATTTCATCTGAAATTTTTTCAAGTTGTTCATAAGCTATATCAAAAAATCTCTTATTAGTTTTATTCATTTTAATCAAATCCACAAAAACATACAACATATCCCAATATTGACCTCTATATCTACCATTATCAAGTCTAATAATATTAGGACATCTATCAATATTAAAATAATCCTTATTTATTAATTCCTCTATCCATAACATAAAATCTTTTGATTTTGGTAATTCATGCATAAATATATGTTCATTTTTTTTATTATTATTGATTAAATTAAAAATAATAATTTTATTTTGGTTTGAGTAATGCCTTATATTTTTTTCTATTTCGGAAAATTCATCTACAATCATAAATGTAGTATTTTTTATTTCTTTTACCCATTTTCTTATAATATTTATTTGTTGATTAAATCCTTTTTTATCCTTTGAATAGGGTATCAACTTTATACCTAATGTTTTATAATACTCCGCCATATGATTAGCATACTCTAATTCATAAGAAAAAAAGCCTTCAAGATAAAAATGCCTATCATTTACACCATTACTATTCTTACTTATTAAATAATCTAAAACTTCAAATTCATTTAATCCGTAACCTAAAAACAAAATTCTATAATTATCAAAAACAAATTGAAGAAATTTTTTAAATTTAGGATTGTTATAGGTTGATAAATACTGAGATGTTGTAAACACTAAGGAGTTTCTATCGTCTTTTCTCCCATGAATATGATAAATAAATGGTATCGTCTTTTTTTCAAGTACTGCTGATCTACAATCACTCACAGAAAAATATTTCACACTTTCTTCTTCATCGTTAAATAAAGCTTTTTCAAGTAACATATCTGCATTTGTTGTAAAATAAACACCTTTAAGTTTAGCTACCTGATTATATATATCAGAATTATTATTTCCATCAAGGTCTTTATTAAAAATCTTATAAAATTCCTCTAATTTATTCTCTTTTTTGTATTCTTCAAAAGCTATTGTGATAAGTTTTTTATTATCACTTATGCAACTTAATTGTTCTTTAGTTTTATAATCAATTAGATTATCTTCAGCTAATCCTTCTAATAAATCTTTAGCTAATTGGTTCCAACTTGAACAATTAGCCAACCTTGAAATTCCAGCCCCTAAAAAAATGGCTAATTCTTTTTTATTATATGCATCTCTTATTTCTTCTGGAAAATCAGGTATTTCTAATATTTGTTTAAATCTTTCCAATAATTTGTCTTCCTTTCCTATCAATAGTCAAATTTCTATAAATAAAGTTTTGTTGTTTATATTCTAATTTTTAAATATTTTAGCCCTTACATAAAAAGCTTATATAATACTAATCCACCATTATATAACTGCAAGAACTTTACATATTTATGTATATTTTAACATATCATTGTATATCATAACATACTTTTAAAATACAATTCTCCATATACTTAGCATCCATATAAAAATTTGAGTTAAGCTTTAAAAATATGCTAAATTAAGTTCTAATTTTAACATAAATACCAAAACTACTTTTTTTAAAAAAAATAAAAGCATTATTGTACATCTTACAATAATACTTTAATGTGTTAAAGATTCTGAAAGTTACTTTTACTTTTGACCATATACTTTTAACAATTTTGCTCTTTCTTTAATGACAAAAAGTCTCGATATTCATTACATATACTCCTTAATTTTGGGAAAGAATCTACTCCATGTATTCTATATATTCTTAATAATACTCTCCAATATTTTAAATGTGTTATATCTGCAATCCTAATAAATTTGAAAGATTATTCCCCATTATATTGTCTAAATCTTTTTCAGGTAATGATAATTGTTTTAGCCTCTTTTGTATCCTATTAATATTGTCAATTCCATAAGGAGTATCAGAACCTAAAATCAATTTTGTACTTGAAACTTCATTTATAGCCTTCTTGATTATTCTCATTGGATATAATTGAGGTGCAGATAAATCATAATATATATTAGAATTTTTGGTGTTCTTATTTATTTTTTCAAAACCAATCATATGTGCAACAATAAATGTGGTATTATTAAATTTATTTGCTACCTTAATAAACTGGAATACTTGTTTTTCTGATAATAAGTGTATAAATATTGGCATGTTTTTTTCTGTTGCCCACTTAATAATGTCAATGCTTTTCTCATCACAAATATCAAACCTATTCCAGCATTGATGCATTTTAATAATTCTAAAATTATACAATTTATAGAATTCATTAAGCTTTTCAAGACAATCTTCATCTTGGGGATTCACCCAGTAAGCATTTAATATCCTTTCTGGATATTGCATTGAAAGGTTATATACAAATCTGTTTTGCTCATCTATGTGATTAGCTACTCCACTCATTTTTGTTGCAAAGCAAATGATTTTATTAAAGAAATACCCCAAATTTGTACTTTTAAATGTATCTGATAACATTGGATAAGAATAATTTTTATCACTTTCTGGTTCTCCTGCACACAACAAAACCTTATCTATTCCATGGGAATCTAGATAACCTATTATGCTTTTGCCATTTAAATATGTGCCACAAGCATGTGCATGTCCATCTATAATCATAATTTATCCCTACCTTTTTATGATTTGTTAACTCTTTCAAGCCATTCGCTAACTAATGAATTAAACAAATCTTCCTGTTCTATCTGCAAATTGTGGCCTGCCATGTCTAGTATTGCAAAAGTGGCTCTTGGGTACTTTTCTAGAACATTCCAAGCATCTTTATAACCTACACAGGAATCTTGGCGTCCTAGTAACATAAGAGTAGGTTTATTAAATTCTTCATTTACCATAGCTTCATTGAATGAAAACTCATAACCATGCTTTTGAAAATTCTTCAAGAACTTACTATCTGCTAATTTGACTCCTGAAATTATTTCTTCTTTGTATCTTTTATATATTTTTTCATTTTGAACTACAGCCATAGAGGCAAAATCTTCAGCATCTTTTGAAGTTAATTTAGATAATAAATCCTTATCTTCTACTAAAACAACATGATTAGAAACATTTCTGTCCTTGCCTTCTGCTATTATGACGGGACAAATTAACAAAGCGCCATCTATTCTATTAGGCATTTTATAAATTAATCCTCTTGATAAGTAACCACCGTATGATTCTCCTGCAAGCAAGAAATTTTCATTTGGAATAACCTCATCTATAAATTCAATGAGTATATCAAGCATAATATCAGCATTTGTAATCCATGATTTAGCTTGTGACCTGCCCATTCCTGGCAAATCTATATATATTCTTTTATAATTATCTTCATTCTTAAAAATAGGTTCCATGGAAGCACTCATTAATCTATGATCTACAAAATAGCCATGCAACATAACAATCGGCTTCCCATCACCTATTATTTCATAGTTTATAGAGATATCTTTTATAGTACATTCCATACTTTTTCCTCCCTTTACGTGGTGCTATCTTTCCTTTAATTATTAGTAATACTACCTATAAAGATTAATGCAGGGGGATGAGGTTTCTTTATAAGACAAAACTTAATCATCGCCCTACATTACGCTCACCTATGTAATAAAATTTCTTATATAGATTATAAAGTTCTCATAGCAATCTAACATTTCCCTTTTGAAAATTCTATAGTTGAACGTCTTAATGAACTAGTTATAGCTACACATATAAGAATAATAAATGTAGGATTAACATTAAACCCTGAACTTACAAACACATTTTTCATAAATATACTAAAAGGAACAGCACATATTAAGCAAAAGATTAAACTTTTTACTGATTGATTGTTAGTTCCTATTAATTTGCTATCCAACTTTCTATATACAAATGCATATACTAAAACTGAAGCTAAAATTAAAATAGATTTATATGCTAAAGTTAAGTCCATAATCTCTCCTCCTCTTCTGTATTTCACTGTATAGATATACTTGTCTTATTAAGTTTTTCTAATTATACCACAAAATTACTATAAATTCATATTAAAATAAACTTAAGAAAATATGTATATTACTACTTATCTTCTTAAGCCTCTTGTTAGGATTTAATTTATTGTTTAAATTCTAATGATATGAATTAATCTATTTTAACAATAAACTTCCACTATCTTCTTATCTGCTAAATCTATAGAATTTTCTTCTTTATTTTCTGTGAAATTCTTGGATTTCCTTAAATCAAATATTAAAAGATATCCTTCCTTTAATCCATACTGATCTAAATATTTTCCTAATTGTATCAACCCTTTTTTATGATATTCTTGTCCTCTCCATATTTTAAGTTCTAGAATATACATTTTCTTATTATACGTTATTACTATATCAAATCTCTTTTCTTCTCCACCTTTTACTTCTTTAAATGCAAATCCAGTACCATTTATAATAGGAGCTAAAAATGCTAGAAAAACTAATCTTCCATCTTCCTCTAAAAAAGGATCTCTTCTTCTTGAATACTCATGTTTCATAAATTCTTGAAATTTTATTAATATTTTTTTGATATTTAAACTTCCATCTAAATTTAAATACATTTCTTTTTTATTATGAAATTCTAATTTTAGATTAGTTTCTATAAGAGAAGTCATGTAATTATATATTCTTTGTTCATATAATCTATTATTAATTTTAACTTTATCATTTGAATTTTTAAATATTCCATATATTATTCCCATAGTTATTAAAGGATTATCTTGATTATAAGTAATCTCATAACCATCTAATACTATTTTTCTTACTAATTCTTGAAGTTCTTTATTATTTTCTATATTCCCAATTAAACTATCAAAATTAGTATTACTCTCTTTTAAAATCTCCTTCACTGCTATTTCTAAATAAGCCTTTTCCCATTTCAAATTGTCTTTAGGCATTATTTTTTCATCTATTATTTTACAAAGTTTACTTACTAAAAAAGGGTATCCTGATGTATAAAAATAAAGCTTCTCTGCAAAATACTCTTTATCTAAATCTACTTTTTTATTTTCAGTATAATCATTTAACATAGTTTTTATCTCATCTATAGAAAAACTCATGTCCACATCAAAATCTGAAGCTATATTCCAAGGGCTATTATATTTATGTTCTTCATTGTCTCTAATCTTAAGTTTTAAAGTTTTTACATCGTGTACTCCTGCTAAAATCACACTATAAAATGTATAATCTCTTCCTTCATTTCTTAATAAATATTTATTTCTAAGCATACCTAAAAAACTTAAAAATAATTGATTGTTACTACTTTTATCCACTTCATCTATCATCAATACTATTTTTCTTTTAATCTTCATTATAAATTTAGTTATCACTCTTGATAAATCAATAAAGTTTTCAACATGATCCTTTTGTTCTTCTAAATATTCGGATATTTTTTCATCATTTATTAAAAAATAATCAGCCAATATCTGTAAAAACGCCTTAGAAAATTCTTGTTCTTTCTCAAAGACTAAATCTCCAATTCCTTCAAAGCTTATTTTTATAGGCAAATATTCCTTCATACTACTCAATTTTTCTGTTAATAAATACAATGTAGTTGTTTTTCCATATTGTCTTGGTCTATTTATAATAAAATATTCTTCATTATCTACAAGTTTTAATATGCTATTTAATTTATCAGATACATCTACCATATAATGTTTTTCTGGTATACAGGTTCCAGTTACATTAAATTTTTTCATATAACTTTCACTCTCCTCACACTATTATATTACCATAGAACAGAGTATTAAAACAGAAAGTTGGGAAATATCTATTTGTCTTTATATTATTCTATAAAAATAAACCTATCTTAAAAATTTAATTCTTAAGATAGGTAATTAATTTTTCTTTATAATTCATATGCCTATTTAAATACTTAGTTAAGTTGCTTTTTAATTTCTTTTATTTCTTCAATACTTTTTCCTGTTATACTTGAAATTAAATCTAATGTTAATCCATTCTCTAAAGAATTTCTAATTAGTTCAATATCTCTTTTTTGTATTCCTATTTTTTCCCCTTCTTTTCTTGCTCCATTTATCATATTAGCTCTTTCATGTAGTGATTTCTCTCTAGCTTTATAAATTTCTATTGTTTCTTTATCGCTGCTTAGATATTCAAGCCTTTTTTCTGCTCTTTTTATATCTTTATCCATCTCCATCAACTCCTTTAATTTTTCTTCAGGATGATTAAAGGTATCTCAGATTCATTTTTTCATCTGAATAAGCGATCCACGCCAAATTATAAATTTGGGTTCTCTGCTTAAGATTTAGACTCACTGCTTAAATAGATGTTATATTAAACTGGAAAACCAAAAACAATGATAATTTTTAGTTTTATTTAAATACATCACATGTTCATATTCAACCATAGTTAAATACCATTACTTTAAATCAATAATAGCACTTAGGTATTGATTTAACAAGCTTTTCCAAATATTTTCATGCTGATTTTTAACATTATAATAGAATATTCAGTATTTATTTAAAACCAATATTATACGCACTACACAGCATGTTCACCTCTACTCACGGTTTGGGTAATTAAAAATACTCTGTTATTGTATATCAAGTTTTTCATACAATATGGATAATAAGAAGCTTAGTATTTTCAAGTTATCAAACTAACTAGTCCAATAATCTAATTTTTGTATACTATCTTTCAGATTTTTAATGATTTCTTTCTTTCCAAATTTACTACGTAAATATTTAATAATTGATTTTCTTACACAATCTCTCAAAAACAGTATATCTTGATTTATAATTTTTGAACAATCTCCATCATGTACGAATTCAGACCTTTTCTTATATTGGTCAAGTAAGTTCTTATAACAAATTAATCGTTCTTTTTTACTTTCATATAAAAATACAGAACATCGTTTTGCCAATTTTTCTTTTTTTGCCTTTTCCCTACCTAGAAATAAAATCTCAAGACATGTAATTAACAAAGTAATCGAAATAAAATTCTCTTGATGATAAGATAAATCATAATATCTATGACAATTATTCAATAAATCATCTGATAACGGAAACTTCATAGAAGAAATATTTTTATTTAGTTTGTCGATTTCCTCATCATTACAATGAAAACCAGATATTGGATTTGTTACCATAGCTTCATTAATTGGAATAATGTTTTTAAATTCAGTTTCACCCTTCATTTTTATAGATAGATTTGTAAAACAAATAGGACTTTCAACAAACAGACGAATAGCTCTTATTTTATCATCAAGGTATTTAAGCACCTCATCACTCATTTTTGCAGTATACTCTTCAGCTTCTGTTTCATTCAAAGAAATTGTATCTGATTTAAAGACACATATTACATTAAGATTTTCGTTTATTTTTGCAGTTTCATAATCTTGACGTAATGCCATTACATCGGTTTCAAAAATTTCATCCAATTGATTTTTTGAGGGAATTAATGACATTAGCCTAAATTCAAACCCATTGTCGAGATTAACATTAAGTAAAGTTTTATCTACATTAAAAATCACTGCACATATTGTTACTGTATACCTTTGCTTATTATCCATAATTGTAATCCTCCTAATCTTATCATCTTTACGCTATTAAGTATGCTTTCAGGTGAAAATAACACCTGTATCGTGGTAAACAGACTCCCAGCTCAAGTCCCCACTGTCCACCAGCATCAACATTGTGCAAAAATAAAATTTAACTTTTATACAATAACTACATCCTGTTTTGTAAATATACTAATTTCACGTAAATACTTATTAACCTCTTTATTTCCTTATAATACACAGCTTTGATTTACATAACTGTAAAACTAAGCATTAAAAATTAATAACTGAACTTAATTTAATATTTCAATAAACTTTAATTAGTTCTTCTATAATTTCAAATGAATCCATACCATCATTAGCTAATTCATCTATCTTCTCTACATATTCATCAAAAGTCAATTGTCCTACTCTTATCTTTTTCTTAGTTTTTCTAAATATTTCAAAAAATTGTTCTGGAGATACAGGTATTGTAAGAATCTTATCAAAAAGATTAATCGTATCTCTGGAATGATTATCACATAATCTATAATTCCGACTAAATATGTATAAAGAATAAAATAATTCACATGCTTTATATAAATCAATTTGGCATACTGTTTTTATGATTTCTACTGATTTTACCCCTTCTTCCATATCATTGATATTTATTTTTCTAAAAGCAAATGCTCTAATTGCTTCAGCTTTTTCAATAGGACCTAATTGATTACCTAGTGTTGATTTATTAGCTATATTCTTAACCTCTTTATATATTTCATCATAATTATGCCTAATAGATAAATAGTTTGCAGCTTGAACCAATATACTCTCTTGTTTAATACTTAAACTAATACTCCCAATTATAAAAATCATTAAAGTAAAGACTAAGTAAAATACTATAAATAACTTAAAGTTAGCTTGTTCCCAATCAACACTAAATACAGTTAATATACCTAACATAAAAGTCAACATCGTTTCAGATATACTTTTATTTTTTACATAAATTGCAATAGAAACTATAAGTATTAATAAACACAATATGAATTGTTTATATTCAACTGTATTAAAATACATATTAATTATCCAATATACTCCAGCAATAAAACCAAAAAACAAAATTGGCATCTTTCTAAACAAATCCTTTATTACATTACCTAAAGCTTTTATAGCTTCATTAAGAGAATTACTTCTATTACCACTCATAATTATCTCCTTTTTCATTATAAATTTTATTTAACTTCTTAATGCCATACCCCTATCTAACAAACTATTTATAGAATTTGAGTAAATATACAGGCATTACGAAAAATTTAATAAACTATTTCATTCCCCCCCTATATACCCCTAATCTAAATTTCTAGTGTTCCCCTAATAGGTATAGACATAACTTGTCCAATTATATAAATACTAGGAAATTTATTCTATGTTAAATTTATAAATACGTTCAAATAAATTGAAATTCCTTGTTTCAAAATATGAATATGAATGGTTTTTAATATTTTCGTTTATCAAATGTCTACTTCCCAATTTTAAGAACTCATTTTGAGCATCTGCACTCCAATGTCGCCAAAGAATAGGTGCTACAGTCATATTTTCACAATTAAGAGTAAGCAAATTATTCAGATATTTAAGTACATATCTGGTTGGTACAATTTTTAACTGTTCTTTGAGAAATCCATATAGTGAGTTATCTTCCTTAAACCATGAAAAAATAATTTGAGTCCGTTGTTCTTGCGGAATTATAGAAATATAAACCATAGGTAAATCATATTTGGCATGTTCTATTCTATTTCCCAATATATCAAACATCAAATCAAAACACGTTGAAGCTGCAAAATAAACTCTATAATCTAATGTTAAATATATACTTTCAAGGCAATCATATTTATTGGTTAATATAGAATCGTCAAATTTCTTTTTAATCCCTTCTAATGCAGGTATTGACTTTTTCATCTCCCCATTCATAAAAACTGCATATGGATTGAAATTAATATCATATTTTTTCTTTAACTTAGTAAAACAATCTAACTCACGAACAACTTTATAGTATGTTGCTGCAAAATTTCTATATGCATATAGAAAAAAAGTATATTCGTCAAGATATACATCTCTTTTATCAATATCATAAAACATTCCATCATGTTTTGAACAAAAACAATAAAACTTAGTTGCCTTAGATTCAACTCCCATAGATTTCATTCTAAATTCATTTGTTACCCCGTAAACAACTGGCATAAGCACTTCTCCACGTTCTGCAATTAAATTTAAGACAGCTTTTTGTGAAATAGAATGCGCATGACTTTTTATATAAGAACATTCATCACTCTTTGGGTGTAAACATATCTTTCGATATTTTCTTCGTAAATCATCTAGATATAGCATAAATTTCTTATGAATAACTTGATTTTCATTTGGATTTATTTTTCCTTTACAACAATTTACATACTTTTTCCCACTTCCACATAAACAACGATCAGTAATTTTTTCAAATATCTCCTTCATACTTTTTAATCTCCCTAACCATCTCCAAGAAACTACAATTGCCCTCTACATATTCCCAATATACCATCATACGTAAACGAGATTTATCAATATTCGTTGCTGTACATTTTTGAGGACCAATAATAAATTCTTCAATTTCACATAATTGAAAAGTAATGTTTTCTACTATTTCTTCTGGTATCTTTTTATACATATTTTTACAGGAAACAACATTGTTTCTGATATTATCTAAAATGCCTTTTACATGATTAAGATCAGTAATATCCTTGGCATAAATCATATAAACACCACCTAAATCATTAGTATAGTTAGTTACCAAATTATTAATAGTTATAATATTCTCGTGTTCACAACGTTACTCAATCTTAGAAAGATAGATTCATGTGCTAACAAAAGTTAATAACCCACTAGCTTAGTTTTAACTTGATAGTAGGACCACTTACACTCACTCTTACAAATATCAACATCTTTTCGTAACCATTTTAAATACCTCAATAAGCATTCATATTCATTTATTCTATTCCTACTACTTTTGGTAAAATCATATTTTTCCTCATATGATTTAATTATTTCCTTTATTTTCTCAATTCTATCATCATTTCCATGTCCAATAATCAATTCTTAATCATCATCTTCCATACACTCCCCATGTAGATAATGAATCCTATGCTCTGAAATATTGTAAATTTTTTGAAGCGTATGAGTGTAGTTAAACACAAGAAAATAGTCCTCTTGTCCAAAATCAATTTTACTTGTTCCTTTATTCATAAATGAATTTATTATATGATAATTTACTTTTTTATCCAAAGTATTTTTAACCCACCTAATTAAATGTTCTACCAGATTATTAGCAGCGAAATCTTCATTCATTTCAATATCAATAGGCTCCGGGTTCTCTAGTCTTAAATCATCTTCATGTGTATCTAAAATAAAATCTTCGTTTGCATCACCAAGATGCTTTTCGAAATATCTTCTAGTATATAATAAAATTCAATATCAGGATATGCTTGATATATATTTCTATATTTCAAATCATATATTTTACCTATTTCTTCATAAAATTCTGGATTATTGTCTATTAAATAACATCCAAAATAATAATAACTACTAGGTAATCCATAAACAAATCAAAACCATTCTCAATAATATTTAAATACATACTGTAACATCACTCTTTTTTTAATAAGCTAGAATCACTTTTAATTTTTATAATGTAACATTATATACATAATGTTACATTATAAAAACATAACATAGTAATCATACCATAATATACCTGATCTTATTTATCACTATATGGTTTCAAAAATACATCTAAGATACATTTAATTATGTAAGACATTTTTTAACATCTTAAATAATTAACCTTAACATAGTAAAATAACAAACAAAACAAGTCTAAAAAATGAAATAGACTCGTCAATATTTTTCTGAGCTATCCTGTTTTGCAATAATTTTTTATAATATTATTTTATAAACACTGAAAGGCGTGTCCTCTACTATTCATGGAGTTAGATTCTCCCAAATACTCTGTTATTATATTGCAAGGTTTTCATATAACATGCATAATAAATCTCCTCAATTTAAGTAAAGATATATACCAATAACGCAACAGGCCTATATTTAAGTTCCTGTTAATTTAAATAATATATCACTATTTTTAGAAATAATAATTTCAAAGTATTCATTGCTATCTTGTAATCTATATATTTCATTTTCTATAAGCTTTCTAAGAATAATAACTTCACATAGATATCTACTCACATCAAAATCTATCTTACCTTTAAAATTTTCTTCTAAATATTGGCGAACATATATTTTAAAATCACACTTTAAGAATTTAATGGACGTGTGCATATCATTTTCATAGTAACACTTTAGTGATTTAATGACATTATTAACATCAACTAGTATTTCTTTATAATATTTATCAAGTATAAACCTATGAAATAACTTATCTTGAGTGTATGGATCCTTTAAAAACTCTAAATCTAAACTCTTCCTAATTCTCTTTAACTTTATTGTTTCTACTAATAACAATATTGGAAATATTAAATAAATACAATTAACAACACCTTCGTTTATATTCTTAAAAATCTCTGCAGTTTTTATAAGTTTCATAGCTATTGTATCCGATGAAAACCCAAACACAGTTAATAAAAAGGTAACCATTGTTGATAAAGAAAATGTACAAATTTTCCTATCAAAGTCTGACTTTATAACATCAATTTTAGCAATTAATAAACTTTCGAAATGTATTAACCTTTCATTATTAACTATATAATCAAAATATGATTTACAATCTATATTATTGTCACTAATTCTATTCATTAGTCCCCTCCAGTATAAATTCTATTATTGTTTATTCATCTTGTTTTTCAAACATCCATAGATTTAATACTTATATATAACTATTAAATCTATTAGTAGATAACATGTATAATTATATAACTAGCAATACTTGAACAAGTACACCATTTAATACCTACAACAATACTTCTGAAGAAAAAGACTATTTAGTTTTTATTAATATCTATAATTTAATAAATAAAAATAGAATACTGAAAAATACATAAAACTAAAGTACTAACCTATACTAGCACCTTTAGTATCATATTGTAATATTTTACGATTTTATTATATTTTCTTAGTACACTATTCTTTTATATTACAAGGTAAAAAACACCATAATATTTAATTTCCAATAATACATTGTTTCTTTTATTATTTATCTATAAATAGACTTAGCTATATGGTATAAGTTCCATTTTATATTTGTGTTTGGAAAATTCCATTGTATATATCCGAATTTCCTTACCTTTTTCTTCAACATCAATACAAAAACTTAAATCAAAAGGATGATTAAATACTGATAATCTGAACGCTAAATTATATCTTCAGAAAAGCTTTTAAATTAGCTATATCGGTGAATTTAATTTCTTTCACACTATCAAGAATTTTTTTTGTTTTCAATTTTCTTTTCAGTGACTTAATATTATATTTTGATTTACATTCACCTGTTATTAATTCTATTAGTTCTCTAATTTTAGAATAATTTTTATCAAATTTTTTTTCTAAATCAATTTTAAATGATTCCTCAAAATGTATTTGACCATCATAATAATTTGCAAAAATTAATTCTATATGATCTTTATCTTTATATATTTTATCATGTAATTGCTTAAACTCATTTTTTATACTAACAAAAGCTTCTAAATCAAAATAAACTCTGTTTTTATTTCCCTTAAAATCAAGAATTGTCTTTGTTGAACTTTGTTCATCTGGGCACAAATACGCTCCATATCCTGCCCAAAAAATATCTAGATATTTACCAGTATTTAAATTCCAATATTGATAACAATCTGATACTAAATTCTTAGCCATCCTAGTACCATATCTTGCCAATATAATTCCCACTATACGTCTTTCGTCATAGTCATATTTCTTACGTACATTCTCTTTTAATAAATCAATTGATAATGCTACTTCCATTTACTTCCCCCCATATTCACCTTATAGTATTCAATTTTGCATTTTATATAACACAATAACCAAAATTTCACTTTATTTACATCATTAAGTCTCTCAAATATGTAATTATTATATCATAAATTACTACTACAACGTAATATTTTACAATTTATACAATTATTTTGAATACGATTATTGTAATTTAAAAAATAAAAAAAGTCCTCACATCATGTGATACCATACTTCCAAAGTAAACAGCTTAATTAATTAACATTAAAATATCTATTTTGTATGAATATATAAAAAAACTACTTTAAAGCCTCTTGAATAAAACTCTAAAGTAGTATTATAATTCATATATAGATTAATCAATAAATCTACCAAATTTCTAAAAGCCACTATATATTTTTTATTTCCTGTTCTTTTAATGAATCAATATATTCTTTGGCTTCAACTAAGCCTGCTCCAGTAGCTATTCTATATTTTTTAACTGCTTCAATCCTTTTTCCTTCTAAAAGAAGGCCTTTTAATTGATCGGTTATTGTATCTTCAACTCCAACTTGTTTAGCAATTTTATTTAAATTTGCATTTATACGTGCAATATCACTTTGCATCTGTTTAATACTAGCTACTATAATCATTAAAAATCCTACCACTGCAAGACCTAAAATAACTTTATAATTCATAATTTTACCCCTTTCAAGTCATGATAGTTTCCCATTTATAATCTAAATATTAATAATTATAGCATATAATTCTAGCTACTTTATAAAATTTAAAATAATGTTAAACAAGTCACCCCATATTTCTCTATTAAAAAACATATGCCCTGCACCTTCTAATATACTTAACTTTGAATTAGATATAGATTTATGTAGCAATTTAACGTTTGTAGAGTTTGATGCTAGATAGTCCTTCCCCCTATAAATAACTAATTATTCTTATTACTTATTTCATTTAGGTAATCTATAACCGGTTTTTCTGCTTCTACTCGTTTAACAAAATCTTCAGTTATAAAGTGTTCTCTTAATTCTAAATACATTTGTATTATTACATTCAATGATTTTATGCAGCTTTCAGCATCATATGATGCTATAGTTTCTTTTAATAAATCTACAGTATTTGGAGCATAGAATTCTATTTTTCTTACGCCCTTTGGTAATTTACCATTTTTCATCAATATCAATGGACCTATTACCATTTGTCTTAATGATGATATACAATCTATAGCTTCAAAGATTTCACCTCGACCGATTTTAGTTGCTCCGTAATGAATCCATACCCAAAATCTATCTTCCATCCATTGTAAACTTGGAGCTGGAAATTTTGCACTATCTGATTTTATAGCCTCTGATATACAATTGTTTCTTTCCCATAAGATACATGGATCTTCAACTCTTTGTGCTATATCCTTTAAGGATACAAACTTCAAATCAACATGTAACAATTCTGGACCATATAAACATATTAATAGTCTTGGCTCACCAACATGATAACCAATAAAAGCTGACAACAATGTACCTAACTTTTCTGCAATTTCCTGTCTTTCATTCATTACTTCTTCATAAAATTTATCATCTATTCCGATAACAAGGTCAATATCTGAGTATTCATCCATTTCATTTGTAATATATGACCCTCCTGTTGCAACTCCTACAATCCTCATATCATTTTTTAATACTTTTATTGTGTTATCTATAAAACTTTTATGATTTTTTGGTATCATATAAAGCATCTCCTTTTTCCAACAAACCATATTTTAAAAGTAAATATTACTATAATATACCACATCTTAAAATATAACTCAATGGGTAATTGGAACCTATTAATTAAAGCAATTCTCACTTTTATAGGACTATGTATTAAACTATAATGAAAATTGCATCAAAATAAAAAAGCACTAGCAGTTAGAATCTTTCTAACTGCTAGTGCTTCAGTTCTTTATATTATTCTCTATTATATTGTTTGAATCTTTTTCAAGTAATAATAATTGTTTTAGTCTTTTTTGTATCTCATTAATATGACTTATTTTAATATACCTGTTTTTCTCCAAAAACGTGTAACAATAAATAATGCTAATAGGGAACCAATAAATAATATCACTTTTTTTATATCATTCGTAGTATTTAATGCAAAATATAAAAAGCTACACATTACACCTATATAAAACAAATTTACTAGAGCTATAATAACTACTTTAATAGCTTTTGGTATGCTTTCTTTTCCTATATATTCAATGCATAAATCAATATTTAAAACAAAACTTACTAGTATATCTAAAAAAAACTCTACAAACATTTTATAATTATTCCTCTCTATACTTTAAACTTATCATTAGTGGTATTTACATTCTCATTCTATGAATCATTTTAAATATACTATAGTCATTTAAATGATTTAATTACATCTATATATATTGATAAAACTTAGTTTTAAAAGTATATATACAAATTCTTGGATAAATTAAATAGATATTAATTTACTTTATATTATTATTATAAACATATAAAATTAATAAAGTCTTAATCAAACCTTTAGATATTATTAATCTTAGTAATTTTAAAGCTATATAAACAATCCCCTCCAAATTATCTTAATTTCATATTAACTTATTTCAATTAATATTGTCCACTCTAATTGGGGGGCCTATAGGCTGTTAATTGTTATCTCCTGTTTTTATCCATTATTGGTTTACTATTCTTGTTTCCCTGTTTACTTTTTATTTTTTATTTATTATTTGCTGTTTTATTATTTGCTGTTATTTTTTCCACGTATCCTGAAAAGCCGTTAACTCTAATCCTATCGCCTGTTTTTATTAGTTTGGTTGCGTTTTTTACACCGACAACTGCTGGCATTCCGTACTCTCTGGCAATTACAGCTCCATGGGTCATTAATCCCCCAACTTCTGTGACTAGGGCTTTAGATGAAATAAATAAAGTTGTCCAGCCTGGGTCTGTAAAAGGAGCTATTAAAATTTCACCGGATTCAAAATGAGCATTGTTTGGATTTAAGATAACTCTAGCCTTTCCTTCAATAACCCCCTGGGAAACTGGTATGCCTGGCAATGAATTAGAAGGTATATCCTTATTTACATAGTTACCATAATAAAGCTCGCCGTTACTTGTAATTACTCTTGGGGGATTGAGTTTACGATTTCTTATATATGCTTCTTTACGGCTTTTTATAGTATCTTTTAGGTTTCCTTTAAATTTATTTTCCACTACATCATGAATTTCATAAAACCAAAGGTAATAAACATCTTCTTTTTCATCTATAATCCCTTTATCTTGTAAAATTGCTGCTTCTTTTAATATGGACTTTTTAATAATCCAAAAGATTCTAATTAAGCAATACTTAAAGTGCTCTCTTAAGGCTATTCCTTTTCTAAAGGTGTCAATTAATTTGTCTAAGTTATCTATTTTATTTTTACTTAAGCCTTTAGCTTTAGCCTTTGAAATTATTTTGTTTCTTTCTTTTTCTACATCTTTTAATCCCTTATCAAAATTTATTTTATGCTCTCCATAGGATTTTGCATTGGCAACACTTATAATAGAAGGAAGCAAAGATAAAGGATTTTCAAGCCATCTTTCATTAGTTATATCTATCTCTCCAGGGCATCTCATTCCATACTTACTTAAAAAATCAGTTAATGCATCATAAAATTTAGATCCTCCATTAAATCTTTTAAGTTTATCTATAAAATTAGGATTGTTAGTTCTTTTTAAATAGTTAAGAACTTCTGGATATTTTCTTGCAATATCTCCTAAGTCTCCAATAGCTAAGCCCATTTCTGCAGTAACATTTCCTCTTAAAGACTTGTTTAAGGTTTGTATATTTAAGGATTCTCCAAAATACTTGTTATATTTTTTCTGTAATGATTTTTGTGATAACATGCCTATTTGTGTAGCCGGTGGCAAGGTGAGAAATATTCTATTTAAAGAATTTAGAATTTCATTTTGGATATAGTTCATTGCATCTTTGCCGGATAGCTTTTTAAGATTAGTATCAAAGGTAGTACAGATATTGTCTATAGTAGCATTTGTTCTTTGAAGCCAAGTTAAGGAAGCATCGTTTTTCGTTTCTTTTAGAAAACTTACTAACATTGTGCTTAAATTGCTTGCAATAATATGCTTTATAGAAGAATGCTCTATTTTGCTATGTTTAAAATCATCACTAGAAGTTGCTTCTTTTATTGAATTAATCATTAATTCATCCATCATTGGCGATTTATCCAGCAAGGTGTTTTTTAAGATTGGTGTCTTTAAAACTTCAGTTATATCTACATAAGCTCTGCTTCCTATATCCTTTACGAAGGGATTTTTCACCTCTTTTGAAGATTTGTCTCTAGGCATGCAAAAGAAACTGGCAACGCTTATCCCTAAAGGCTTTATTGCATTTGTCATCATTTGCTGATGGCCAAAGGACATGTATACATGGAAAAAATCATTGTGAGTTTTAGGAATAGGATATAAGGTTGTAATCCCCCTACTTTGAAGTATATATAACTTTTTATTGTAATAAGCCCATTCTATATCCTGTGGTGCCCCATAAAAATCTTCAATATCTTTACCAGTTTTGCTTAATTTTAATATCTCTTTATCCTTTAGCACTTGAGATTTTTTAAGGGAATCAGATATGGATTTTTTAACTATGCCGCCTCTATTATTGTTATACATTCCGATGGTCTTTGTTTTTATATTCTTTTCTATTATATTGTTAAGTTTTACTTTGTATAAATCTGAAGGAGCAATCCCCTGTACCAAGGTTTCACCAAGTCCGTAAACTGCATTTATACAAGTAGTGTTTCTATTTTCATTGATAGGGTCTGCAGTAAACATTACCCCTGAAGATTCTGATGGAATCATCCTTTGGACAACTACAGAAAGAAAGACCTTTTTATGATTGAATCCATTTTTAAGCCTATATAAAATAGCCCTAGTAGTAAAAAGTGATGCCCAGCATTTTTTTATATGAAATATTATGCTTTCAATGCCCATTATATTTAAATAAGAATCATGTTGCCCGGCAAAGGAAGCATAAGGCAAGTCTTCAGCTGTACCACTTGATCTAACTGCAAAGCTACCTTCAAAGTCAAAATTATTAAAAATATTTCTTACAGACTTTTCTATCACATAGGGCATATTAGCTGATTTAATGTAGGAAATAATCTCTTTGCTAAGTTTATTTATAGCGTTGGTTTCATTTACTTTTAGTTTAGAAAGCTTGGAATAATAACTATTCATATATGCACAGGAATTGATAAATTTTTTGAAAGCTTCCGTTGTAACAACAAAGCCTTCTGGTACATTAAATCCATTTTTACATAAGAGTCCTAGATTCAATGCTTTTCCTCCAACTTCTGGAAGACTAGATTTACTTATTTCACTAAATTTAGCTACATACAATAGATATCATCTCCTCTACTGACAATATCTATTGTATTCATAAAATACTGTTTTGTTTCTAGTATTGCTACGTTTTAGTGGATATCTTATAGTAGTGAAATAAATTTAATCCTTACGGGTATTGGTAGTAAAATAAAATCACCCACATACATAGCAAAATATAGCCCTTTGTAATTAAATATTACTTTTAGCTTAAACCTCTCTTTGTTTAATGCTCTTTTATTTAATGTTTTTTTAGCCTTCTGTAGTATTTAGGCATAATTATGTATTTTACAGATTGTTAATAGCAAAATAAATCTACCTCTTATGAGAAAGAAAATACCCCGGCCACATATAGCAAATCTGTGATAAAATTTTCATACATTATTATAATGAGTTTTTATGGTTTGACAAAAATCTAAAATCACATAATTCATCACCATTTCCCAGTGTTTTTTTTCTATCCCAAATCACGTTATCCATATTACCGTACACATAATCATCTATTTGGCAAAAAATCGGAACTAACTCTACACATCCTTCTTCTTTCATTATGTCAAAATATAAACACTTTTTAGCATGAAATTCTATAGTATCTTTATTATTTTTTATCCATTTCATTTTCCATCCTGGCTCACAAAAACTATTTTTTATCGCCAGAGGACATAATTTTCTAAATAAAGAATATCCAAAAGGTAACTTCCCTATAGTTTTAAAAAAATCTGCCATTGATTTATTTGCAATTATTGCTGAATCTTTTATATATCTTAAGCTTTCTTCTCTACTATATCCAAATTCAATCATTTCCATATAAACTGCTATAGATGGTAATATTGCCTTTTTCATATGTACAGCCATTTTTTTATTGGATAAATCATGTTTACTAATTAACAAAGTCAATCTATGGTTAATTTTTTTTAATAAAACTTCATTATCACATAATATCCCTTTAAATAAAAGATACTGCATTGAACTTTTCTTCAAAATTTTATTACAATTCATAATTCTATTCCCCCGTCAAATTATAATAATGTGTACAGCAGGCATTAACTAATTCATAATCATGAGTAATTATGAAAATAGCTTTGCCTAATGAAGCAGCATATTTTATGGTTTTAGCCAATATCTCCATATTTTTATAATCCAACCCACTACTTGGCTCATCTAATATTAGAATCTTTCTCTCTGATAATAAACCACACACTATTGATAGCCTTTGTTTTTGTCCTCCTGACAAAGCATATGGATGTTTATACCTTATATCGTATAGATCAAATACCCTTAATAGACTTCTAGCTTTATCTAATAGTTCTGGTGTTTTGTTAATTCCTGTAAGTATTTCTTGTTCAATACTATTTGTAAAAAATTGTGTTTGAGTTTCATTTGCACCATACCATACTTTTTTATTTCTTTTTTTGTGAGTAATTTTATTGCCTTCAATTAAAACATTGCCCTTACTCTCTTTGTATATGCCACTTATCACTTTGGCTAATGAAGTTTTCCCAGATCCATTAGAACCTAATATAGCTATTATCTGACCAGCATATCCTAAAAAGGAGCAATTATTTATTATATTTTTCCCTTTAATATTAAGTACTATATTCTTAATCTCTATTAAAGGTTTTTTGTCTTCTTTAATAGAAATTTTTTGTAAAGGCTTTATAGTTGTTTTAAAAGGGCATCTTATTCCTAGTTCTTTCTGTTTTAATAAACCAAGTGCCTTTATTTCCTCTTTGGTATATTCTCTAATAATCCTTCCATCTTTGATGTATAAAAACCTGTCAACTATATCCATTAGATAATAAATCCTATGCTCTGCAAATATCATAGTAGTACCATAATATTTTAAAGTCTTTAGTATACAACTTAGATTTTCAATGCCTTCATCATCAAGGTTTGCTGATGGTTCATCAAAAATCAAAATTTTAGCTTTAGCTACCATTGCAGAAGCAATAGCTACTTTTTGACGTTCTCCACTAGATAATCCAGACAATTTTTTCCCTTTTAATTCTTTTAATTTAAGTTCTTTTATAATGTCATTTGTATAATCTACTATCTTATCATGGTCAAAGCCATAATTTTCACATGAAAAAGCAATCTCACCTTCTACTTTATCGGAAAAAAACTGTGTTCTTGGATCTTGAAATACACTACCTACAATCTTACCTCTTTCCCACATAGATAATTCTTTTGTATCCTTACCATTTATATAAACACTTCCTTCAAATTTTCCTTCAGCAAAATAATGAGGTATTAATCCATTTATAGTTCGTATTATTGATGTTTTACCATTACCAGAAGGCCCTATTATAGCCACTGTTTCACCTTTTTTAATCTTAAGTGATACCTCTTTTAAACAATAGGCCTTGCCATAAGCAAAAGAGATATTTTTTAAATGAATCATTTTATTCCCCCCTTTTGCAATATATAACAAAAAACAAATATTATTATTGTAATCCCGATACAATCCTTAAACCCTTTTTCGTCACAATAGTAACTCCCCCTATTACAGGGGGCTTGTACTCCTCTAACCATAGCAGATGCTGACAGTTGATCTGCTGTGTTAATACTCATCATTAACATTGGTACTAATACATACTCATATGTTTTTAAAGGACGCAAAATCAAATTTTTGATACCTGTTAAATCACGATTGTGCATTGATTCTCTTATGCCTTTTATAGCAGACCTAACAGTCGGTATAAATCTACAGGTAACCAAAACTCCTAAAATAAAAGATTTTGATACATGTATTTTAGACAAAAAAGAACTTATAATACCAGGTGATGTAGTCATAACATCTTGCATAGCCATGAATATTGGTGTTAGCCACCAAAATATAAAAACATAGAATTCAGAAAAAACAATAATTGGCAACATATACTTATGACTTAAATAACGTATAATACTTAAAATCAAATATAAAGGTATATAGCTTTTTAATATTTTGTATTTTCTTTGAATTAAAAAATTACATGTAAGACCTAAAAACAAAATTGGCATGTATTTCACATTTTCTAAAAGAAATGTTCCTAATATAGTTAATATTAATATTATTAATTTTGTAAGTAAGCTAAACTCCAATTTGTTTTGTGATTTCATTATAATACTCCTGCTTTATCAAAATGTTTTTTAGTAAGCTTAGTACCATAATAACTTCCTATTAACCCAGATATAGCTGCAAATGCAACAATGAATATTATCCACTTAGGCTCAGTGTAATAATTTTTATAGCTATTTATATATTCCATAGTCATCCCGCCATTTAGTGATGCTGTTACATAATCATCCCACATGATGAAAATAGGAAGGATTGATGTACCAACATAGGCCATGCTAAAAAATGTCCATGCTTTTATTATTTGTTTATTATTCTGATTTTTATATAAGAATAATTCACATATAATACCTACTAATATTAAATAAATACTTATAAACCAATATCCCATCATTAAATAAACTAAAGCTAAAATTGAACTATATACAAATGTAACCAATGGTTTTTTTACTTTTTTTATCATTACAACATATATTGGTGCAGATAAAAAACACACTACACCAGATGATAATACTAAACTAAAAAATTCATTAACCATAGAAACAGCATTAACAGCTAATTGTACTACCACTATTAGAACACTTAAAATCACCATTGTTATAATATCTCTGACTGAAAATTTATTTATTTTATTCATTATTTTCTCCTCCTTTTATTGCTTCTATCACAAATGTTGGTATACTTCTATAGGCTATTTGGTATATTTTCATTCCATCTAGGCCTGTCTACATTAGCTAGTGGCAATTTTAAAAAATATTTAAAGTTGCCATCCTATAGCCTCTTCTCTAGCTGATATGAATCTTTTATATATTCCCTCTTCTGATATTAATTCATTGTGTTTTCCCACTTGTTCTACTTGTCCATTATTAACTACAAGTATTTGATCTGCCTGTTGCACAGTACAAAGACGATGAGCTATCATAATTATGGTTTTATTTTTGGTTAATTCATTAATGGCAATTTGTAGACCCTTTTCGTTTTCTGGATCAACACTAGCTGTTGCTTCATCTAAAATAACTATAGGAGCATTTTTCAGTATAGCTCTAGCAATAGATATTCGTTGTTTTTCTCCTCCTGATAAACTACTCCCCCCTTCACCTACATATGTATGGTACCCCTTTGGAAGAGCTTCTATAAATGAATGACAACAAGCTTTTTTTGCTGCCTCTTTAACTTCCTCTATTGTTGCATCTGGCTTACCAAAGCGGATATTATTCAATATTGTATCTTCAAATAAGTATACCTTTTGAAATACTGTACTAAAATTATCTAAAAGGCTTTCGCAAGTAAATTCTTTAACATTGTGGCCACCAACTATAACCTCTCCTTTTTGAACATCCCAAAAACGTGTTATTAATCTACATAGTGTAGTTTTACCACTACCTGAAGGTCCAACTATTGCAGTGGTAGTATTTTGTGGTATTTTTATATTCATATCTTTGATTACATCTCTATCATCATATGAAAAATATACATTCTTCAATTCTATATCGTAGTTATCTAAATCAATTGTAATTCCATCTTCATCCATAAGTGGAGTATTATTTAGATCGTCTATTCTGTCTAGTGATGATTCTATTACTCTAGTTAAAGATGATACGCTTCCAACTATCTCCATCTGTGCATATATCATAAAACTAGCAATAAGAAGAATGAAACACTTTTCAATAGTAATATCACCACCAATAAGAAGATAGGGAGCTACTATTAAAATTGCTGATGCAGCAATTTTGAACACTAATTGATATACTGCTGTTAGACTTGAAAATACTCTCTCTAACTTTATATTAGCATTTGAACTTTCTTCTATAGCATTTTTTACTCCTTCACTTGAAATCCCTCCAAGGTTATATGCTTTAACTACTGCAATGCCTTGTATGTATTCTAAAATAGCAGTAACCAATCCAGCTTGGGCTTTCTGCCTTCTTGGAGATAATATCTTACTTTTCTTTTGTAAATATACATATACAATCATTGAAAGAATGATACCTACGATAGTAATAACACCAATGTGCCATTCATATGCCAGTATCCATAAAGCAATAACAATTCCATGTACAAAAGCACAAATAACTTTATCAAATATGGTAACTGCTATAGTTTCAATATCACCTAATGTAGTAGTTGTAGTAGCTGTTATTTCTCCTAATACATTATCATTGAAATAACCCATTTGTACTCTTTTCATAAGTTCCCCTATTTCCAATCTTTTATCTTGACACATGCCAAAACTTGCTAGTACACGCTTTTTATTTGATATGTTAGAAAATATAATTCTACCTACTATACTAGCTAACATTACTAGAAAAACAGTCCAAACATCAGTCATCCCAATTACTTTTTTGCCTTCTGTGGACATAATTAGCCACCTAATAAGCATTAAAATCCCCATTATGGGTATAATTTCGAAATTAGAACGAATAAAACTGGAAATTACAGACATAACAATATCTTTATGATAGTTTCCAGAAAAATTTAGTAAACGTTTAAATAGTTTTATCATTTTATGATACCTCCTCTATTGCATTGTCTTTAAAGCTAATATGAGCTTGCCAAAGTTCTTTATACAATTTGCATTTCTCTAAGAGATATCTATGATTTCCCATATTCTCAATTTTCCCTTTATTCATTACAACTATTTGGTCTGCGTGAACAATTGTAGATAATCGATGAGCTATTACTATTAACGTCTTGTTTTTTATTAGTTCATTTATAGATTTTTGTATTATACTTTCATTCTCAGGATCCGTAAAAGCTGTAGCTTCATCTAGCAATACTACTGATGCATTCTTTAAAATGGCCCTAGCTATAGAAATTCTTTGACGCTCTCCACCTGACAATTTCCCTCCAGCATCTCCTACGTTTGTATCATAACCATTTGGTAATGTGATAATAAATTCATGAGCACTTGCTTTTTTTGCAGCCATTTCCACTTCTTCATCAGATGCATTTTTATTTCCTAGACGTATATTCTCTCTTATAGACAAATTAAATAAGAAATTATCTTGTGATACATAAGCTATGGTTTCCATTATTTGAGATAAGGGCAATTCTTTAACGTCTATGCCCCCTATCTTTATACTTCCTTTATCAACATCCCAAAAACTAGCAATAAGCTTAGCAATAGTAGACTTACCACTACCTGATGGTCCTACTATTGCTGTAATACCTGATGGAACTGTTGAAAAACTAATATCTTTAAGTACTTGTACCTCACCATAGGCAAAACATGCATTTTCAAATGTTATTGTATTGTTCTTAATATTCTTTCTATCTATAGGTCTATTCATTTCTTTCGCTTCCAAAATCTCTGCTATTTCTTTAACTGTACTGTCTACCATTGCTAAACTGTCCGTATATTCTAAGGCTTGTATAAGTGGTTTGATAAGACTTAATGATAAAATAATGCAGGTTATAAGTACAGGTATACTAATGCTGCCTTTCATAAACAGATATGTACCCATTGGTAAAACTCCAAGAAGAGATGTAGGCATTATACAAATAGCTATAGTGTAATATCCATTTGTTTTTTTAAACCATTCACTTTTAGAATTACTATTCTCCTTCACAGCATCTGTATATTTTTTGTAAGACCTAGCTGATTGGTTAAACATCTTTATTACTTCAATACCATTAATATACTCAACTATTGTAGCATCCATATTTCTACCTGCTTTTAATACTCTAGCATAGCGAGTTTCGTAATCCTTCATCATACCCATATAGCATACTAACCCTATGGGTATAGTTACCAAAGCTATCAATGCTAATCTCCAATCCAAGAAAAAGAAATAAATAGACAAGCATATAGGTACTAAAAGATTTGATGTTAATTCTGGTATCATATGTGCTAAAGGCAATTCAATCTTTTCTACAGTATCAACTATTGATGTTTTAAATTTTCCAGATGGGGTATCAATAATATATCCCATAGGCACTCTAGAGAGTTTTTCAGTTATTTCTTGTCTTATATTTTTTAGGATTATAAAAGCACTCTTATGTGATAAAATTGTTGACATGGTTGAAAATATAACTTTTCCTAAATATCCAATGAGAGCTATCAAAGCTATATACATTATGTTCGCCCATTTATAATCATTTTCAAATAGCCTTGATATAAGATTAGATACAGCAAAGTAAGGTATCATACCAAATGCTACACCGGCTATGGAAAGTAAAATTGATGCAATCATCTTGTTTTTACATTGTTTAGCAAAATTTAAAATCATACTAATACTATTTTGTTTATTATCTTTCAAAACAGAGCCCCCTTCTATATTCTGATATGTTTTATTAAATAGATATATTTTTACTCAGTTATAGTGGCAGTAATTATTTAAAAGAAATCAAACTTTCCCATCCACTGTTAAAAAATAATGCCAATTCCTCTACATATCCCAAAGCTTCTTCTTTTGCCATATCATGAGCAACTGTTTCAAACACTGCAGTAAAATACGCACTTGTTAGCATATGGTGTAGTTGTTTATTAATGTTACCTTTCACTTTATTTAATTTTCTAAGAGTTTCATAATATTCAGTTGTCCTTTCAACCTCAATATTGACTAAATCATTAATAAAGTTTTCATATTTAGTTCCATCTGCACAGCAAATTAATAATTTAAATTGTTCAAAATTATCATATATATAATCCATAAAATATCTCAAATACTCAGTTGATAACTTTGTACTATTAATTGTTTCTTCACTGTCAATAAGATCAAAGTGTGAATCTTGAGCCTTTTTAAAACTTGTAAACATTTCATTAGATACATCTTCAACCAATCCATCAAATAAGGATTCTTTATCTTTATAATATCCATAAAAAGCACCTAACGTAAAACCTGCATCTTTAACTATTTTTCTTAATGATGCACTCTTAAATCCATTTTTTAAAAACTCTTTTTTTCCTGTTTCTAATAATTTTTTTTGTGTATCAGTACTATTTTTCATAACAACCTCCATTCCATAATATATCACCGATATATATCACTGATATATTATCATAATTGATAACGATTGTCAATATCATTTTGTACTTTCCAAAATTAATTAAACTATTACCATTTAATGTTTTTTAAGCCTTCTGTGATATCTAGGGATAATAATGAATTTTGCAGATATAGGTAATAATAAGTTAAACATAAATCCAATGAACATATAAAGATTTACATATGGATTTGTAAAAGCCCCATTATTACTTAGTAAATTAATCATAATAATCGAATAAGGTACATGAAATATAAATGATGATCTAATTCCTGGATTAAATATCATTTTCCCTTTTATCCCCATAACTAAATGGCCAAACGCCTGAAAGAAAAAGAAATAGGGTATCCATGCGAAAAACTTTATATTAATAAAACCAAGTCCAGAAAACAATGGAATGATGAGCCATATATAAATGAAATTAATCCAAAATATTACTTCCCTATCTACAGGTACAATTTTATCCCTAGGATTTACTTTTAATAAATTCTTATTGAAAAATACTGGAAACCCACCAGGTAAAATATATTCTTCTATTTCATGTACCAAATACAGTGGAAATGCTAATAGAATCATAAACTCAATAAAATCTATTCGTGAATACAGTGGAATTAAGCTTCCTAAAACATAAATCAAAACTAATATTGCAGCTTTTTGCCAATTATCTTTTACCCATTCTATATAACTATTTCTCATAATAACCTCCATAATTTAATGCTTTATCTTATTAGTTTATTATTTCCAATCAAAAATATATTTATATATACATTGTAATAAAATTACAAATGCACTAGCTTTAGAATAAATTCTAAAACTAGTGCATCAGGTTTTTAACTATGATATTTTTGAAAAAATATAGATTCAAATAATGCTTCATCCTTATTATATTGTTTTCTCAAAAGCTACTCTTTCACTTCCATCTTCTAAATGAATTATTCCACAATACTGAAATTTGTTTTTCTTAAGTAGTTTTTGCATAGATATGTTTTCGTGCTCTGTGTCTACTTTGATACTATGGACATCTTTACTTAAACAAAGCTCTTCTACACTTTTTATAATTTGAGATGATAATCCTAATCCTTTATAATTATTGTCAACAGCTATTCTATGAATAACTGCATATTCATTATTAGTAATCCATTCCCCTTCATAAATAGAGTCATATGTTGATTCTCCATCAAAAGAAACTGCTGCAGTAAGAACAATATTATTATCTTTTAACAAGACATAACTATTTCCTTCAGCAATATCATTACTTATTGTTTCAACATCAGGATAACCATCCTGCCATTGATCAATCCCCTCTTTTTTAAAATAATCTTGTGCCTGTTTAATAATGTTCATTATACTATCAATATCACTTTTAACTGCTTTTCTAAATTCCATTTCAATTCTCCTCTCTTGTTTTGTTATATAAATTAATTAATATTATTGCTTATTTTTTATATCAATCCAGTATTCTTCTATATTTTCACTCATTCTTTTTATTAATTTAGTTGCCATTTCCTTTTCTTCTTCACTAAAATTTTTAAAGGATGTTCTAAACTGCTTATTTTCTTCCTCAATCATAAATTCATATATTTCCAAACCCTTTTTAGTTGCAGTTAATTTATATTCTCTCTTATCATCTTTATCTTGTTGTTTATTTAAATATCCAATGTCAATAAGCTTTTTTACTGCTTTTGTAGTTGTAGTTTTATCTACTTTTAACAAGTTTGATAAATTTACAAAGTTAATTCCAGGATTTTCACAAACTCTAGTTAAAAACATATATTGACTTTTTTTCAAATTAAATTTTTTATATTCAAAATCAGCTTTAGAATTTATACATCTAGATAACGTTCCTACAAATCGCAATACTTCGCCTTCTAATTTTTTCATATTTCTCTCCTTTATAATCAAATATTAGTTGAACTATCAATTAATATTTAGTATATATTATTTTAGTTGAAACTTCAAGTATTTTTTAAAAAAGCATTATAAAAACCTATCTTAACGCCTATATTTCAAGGCCTAAGATAGGTTTCAATTAAAAACTAAATCTATTTTTTATTATTATAAACTTTATACTTGTCCAGTATTTGAACCACTGAAAGCTCCAGAATATTGATTTTGTGTTGAATATGAAATTGAATTTAATACTCTTTCTCTCTCTTGTGGATTGCTTATTTGAGATACTATAGCATCTTTATAATCATTAAATCCTACTGAACTTTCTATCAAACTTTCTATAGCATTAGAATCTACTACTTTATCTCCTATTGTAATATTTAAATTTTTACTGTCATCAAAGTCTTGAATTTTTACTACATCATAATCATGAATTAAGGCTAAGTAATTTTGCTCTTCATTTTCCATAAACACTAAATCATTTATACTAGAAACTCCACTGGTACTATCAAAAATTAGTTTATCCTGAGATTCATAATCTTTAATAGTATCTTTGCCAAAATCATTTGAAAAGACGAAACTATCGGCTCCATCTCCACCAGATAAATAGTCATCTCCTATACCACCATTTATGACATCCTGACCAATATTTCCAGTTATAAAATCTGCTCCTTCATCTCCATTTAAAATTGCAGAAGCTTTACCTGCTTTTATCATATCATTACCAGAACCACCATTTAGTTTATTAATGCCTTTATCTGCTCCTTGAAGAATATCACTATCACTGCCTCCATAAAGTTCACTATATACACCATTAGCTCTTATAAAATCATTTCCAACTCCGCCATGAAGTATATTTTTACCTGCTCCTGTAAAATCTCCACCTAGAAGCATGTCGTTACCGCCATTACCATAAGCAGTTAAGGATCCTACTGTACTTTCATCTTCAATTTTTGAAAGTCCTATTACATCATTATTTTCTGTACCTGAAATTTTATTTGTAGTCTGTAATGATCCTTGGAAATAAAGTGATGTTCCTTCTACAGCTGAAAAATCTATATAATTTTCCTTAGCACCGGCTCCTATAATTCTAATTTCTTCAGGTTTTTCACCTTCATTTAAAACAATATCAGAATCATCTTTCATAGAAATTTTATTATTTACTTTAGTAAGTCTTATTTCTTCAAAATTAGAAAAACTCAAGTCATAATCTTTTCCATCACCATTTTGTCTTAGATAACTTAAATTATTATCTTTTACAGAATACTTAAAATCAAATGTTTGATCATCATTTTCTTTTATAGCAGAAAGATCTAATATATCTGTCCCTTCTCCACCATCTGCCATGGCTCTAACTACACTATCTCCAGTTCCATCATTATAAACTCTTTCTACATTAGCTAAAATAACATCATCATCCCCAGCTTTTGTTTCGATTTTAGGGAATATAATATCTGATATAGTAGATATAACTCTGTTATTTACATCTGGAAGATTATTATATTCTGTTACTTCTCTTATTTCTGGATTCATTGAACCATAATGAGCATCAGTAACTGTTCTAGTACTATAAGTTTTCAAACCACTCATATCATCAACTACATCTATCCAACATTTGAATCTTGCATATTTAGGATCCTCTCTATAACTATAAATAGGCTCTCTACCTAAACCACAAGCTCCTGGAATACAACCACCACCTGTATAACCTGATATATACCTCTCTCTATGTCTATGTTTGAATTCTGTACTAAACATTTGTAATTGACTATTACTATAAGATATTTGAGTAGCAGTATCTATAACTCTCGGATTTTTCACTTCATTGCCATCCTCGTCTGTTATAGCATCTTTTCCGGTTCCATATCCTAAAGAAACAGTATCTAGTACTTCTCTTCCATTTATGTTTTTCAAATTAGCTCCTGCTGGCAATATACTTACACCGGCTGCTGTTTTTAATTTATATGCACCGTTAGATTCTTCTCCTTTTACTTGTAAGTTGTCTTGGATACTTCTTACATCATACCCGGACCTATGATATTCTTCATCTTTAAATAATTCATTTATTTGTGCTGGAGTAAGATATGCTGTTAAAAATTGAGTGTGAATAGTATGGGCATTTTCCTTTAAAAAAGTATGAGCATTATTTAAATTATTTTGAAATTCTGAATCAGAAACAATGTATTGTTTCATCATATTATCAAATGAACCAAATTTATCTATAAGTTCTTCTCTTGCCTCTTCTCTTATTGCTTCATTATACGCTCCATGAGTTAAATTTATAAGAGGAGTACAATCTAGTGAAGCTATTTTATGAAGGGCATCATAAATTATTCTATCTACTTCATTATCTGCTGAATCTCTAAGCTTTTGATACTCTATTGCCGTTTCAACAGATTCAACTGAAGGAAGTAGTGGGTTTAAAGCTAAAAAGAAATTTCCTACGGCTCTTCCAACTTCTGCTGGACTTGAATCCGACTTTAGATCTGCAAGTCCTCCAGCTGCTGAAACTACTCCTCCGAATGCACTTATAACCATTCCAACTACTTGTGTTATAGGTCCTCCTACTAATCCTACAACATCTCCTGCTGTAGCAATTACTGATCCTATTAAATCCATTATTTCACTAGGTTTAGCTTCTCCATCTGCTACATTAGCTATTGCAGAACCTACCCAAGCTAAATCAGCAGCTATAGCTAATCCTCCTACTACTTTTCCTCCCGTTCCACCACTAGGAACATCTGGAGTTAATGATTGGCTTGGCAATTTAGGTGGATCTACATTTCCAACTCCTGAACCTAAAGGTCTATAGGTACCTTGGATTCCTGATGTAGCCACTACATCTGAAACACTTCCGTGACCAAAATTTATTCCACTTGTTGGAACATCTGGCACTCTAGGTGGAACAACACCATCAGGATTTAAAGGTTTATATGTTCCTCCTGCCATAGGATCTGTAGCTACTATATCTGAAACATCTTTTGATACAAATCTTGTTGATTGAAGAGAATGAGTATCTGTATCAAAATTATAACTATAACTGTATTTTTGATCTAACATATTAGAAGTTGTATACTTTTCTCTTAGAGTTTCTAAAAATGATTTTCCGTTAGTTAATGATTCTGTCTTAGCTTCTACAAAACTATTTATAAAATTAGCTGTACTAAATATACTTACAGATGCTTGAGATATAAATGAAAATACTTCTGTTGTAGAAGCGCCATCTTCAAAGTCCTTTACTGCTTTATAAATTATATTTCCCATTGCTAGCATAGAAACTGGATCTTTTACCCATTTAGAAAGTAGTCCACTTACCTTTATATGAGATTGTCCTGTGGCTTGTGTATGTAGCTGCATAGCACCTGTTATACCACCATAAATTAATCCTGCAAGTCCAACTCTTTCTCTTCCTGTTAAGTTTTTTATAGCTAATTTATCCTCTTCAGTTAATTCAAATTCCCCAAATAATTTGTCTGCTATCTCATTTGCAAATTTTTCTTGCTCTTCTGTTGCCGTATTACTTTCAGAAGTTATATACTGCTGAAGACTATCTACTCTTTCTTCTTCTTTATGATACTCATTTTTAATCGTTTCCAAAAATTGCATTAAAACATTCTTATCTGAGTTTTCATTTGAATCAGTACTACCATCATTGTTGCCACTGTTTAAAAAAGATAGTATTTTTATTCTTTCTTCTTGTTGTATTCTTGGAGCTGCCTCTATTTGTTGTATATTGGCTCTTATTCCATCAACCTCTTTAGATACTTGCTCAACTAACATTTTTGTTGAAGTTGAAGATGATTCCCCTTGTAATTTACTTATTCCTAAATTTACTGCTTCTAATAATTTATCATAAGCAGGCCAAGTTGGAACAGGCGCTCCATAGGAGGCATGGGCTGGACCTAGTAGTGTACTTTTTTCTAAATCATCCATACTAGTCAGTCTATTTTTAATCTCTGTCAATTCTCCTAATGTCATATCTTCCAAAGGTTTATTCACTGAAAAGTTACCAGTGCTAACTGTTTCTAACCTTTGTGATACCCCTTGAACAGAAGATCTTTCTTGTTCTTTATTATTTAATTCACTATTTAATTCTTCTAACTTCTCAGTATAGTCTGTTGTTGTAAGTAGTTTCTGTAGTTGTTCTTCTCTTTTTTGTTGTACCAATCTTTCATATGCTTCTGCATCTTGTATTCTTGGGTCTGACTCTATTTGTTGTATGTTTGCTCTTATTCCCTCAACCTCATTAGATGCTTGCTCAACTAATGTTTTTATTGAAGCTGAAGATGATTCCCCTTGTAATTTACTTATTGCTGATCTTACTACTCCTAGAAATCTATCACGAGTATAAGACATTAACGTAGGTGCTCCTCGTCCTCCATGAGCATCGCTAAATGCAGCTAACATTTCAGATTCTGAACCTGGGTAACTAATACGTCTTAATCTTTCCTCAACTGTTTGTAATTCTCTTAATGTCATATCTTCCAAGGACTTGTGTAATTGAAAATTATCAGTATTAACTGTTTTTAAACTTTGTAAAGCCCCTTGAATAGCAGCTTTTTCTTGTTCTTTTTTATTCAATTCACTATTTAATTCTTCTAACTTTTCAGTAAGTTCTGCTATTGTATGTTGCATAATACTTTATCCCCCTTATGATTAGTCTTTTGTTAAGTTGCATAAATCCAAATAAAAATCTAATTTATTTTTATGATCACCCCCTAGAAATATTTAATTTAATGTAAAACATATGAAAATATTTTACATTAAATTAAATATTTCTATTGGTCTTTAAGTACTTTAGTAATGATGTATGAAATAACCATAAAATTATTTTGACCATCAAAGTAATTATTTTAAAATTAAGCTAACATTTATAATACAGAATTTTCCTAATATTAACTCTAAAATAATATCATTTATAAATATTAATTTTTATCTTGTTAATAATTTTAACATAATTTATTTATAAAACTTGTTAACTATTTATTAAATATGAAAATTAAACCATAAGTACCTTATAACTTAGTTTTATCCTATATATACATCATTTACATTTATAATCCACACAATTTTTTGAATATTTGTTTAAATTTTATTCATATTCTAAATTTTCTGCATTTTAAATACAAATTAAATATTTTTACTCATATTGAAAATTTATCTTCAATACAGATTTTTAAATTTTTATATAATGATAATAGATTCTTAATATTCAAGATTAAGTTATAAATTTACAAAATAATAAATGCACTAGCCTTAGAATTTCTTCTAACTGCGAGTGCATTATTTTTTTCTTTCTAAATTTAACTTTGTATATATAAGCTATTACTAATTTCTCTATGAAGAAGTGTCACTATCTAAATTTCACTGCATATTTTATGAAAGGTGATAAAATTGGTGTAGCAAAGTTTTTCAAAAGGGTAACATATTCAGATTTAGCTACTTTTTCTCCACCATAAGATAACATTTCATATGCTTCACCCATTTCAATAGTATCCATGTTTGCTAATCTGTATCCATTTTTTATGTAGAAACTTTTTCTTCGAATTCTCTGGTCGTTATTCTCAGCATTTTCATCTTCAGCTTCAATATTTAAAGCCACCCTATTCTTTGAAGTAAATACACGTATAGAATCAAGGGCACGACCGCCATAACCTTTCCCACGAAGAGAACTATCAATAGCAAGATACATAATAAAAGTTAGATTATTATACATGATTAAATAGCAAAATCCAACAAATCTATCTTCATCATACATGGCTAAGTACTCAATATTCTTTGACAAAGCACGGAGAGACAATAACCTTAGAGATATTCTTTCCTTATGTGGAAATGCATTCTTATATAATTCTTTTGTTTTATAATATTCTTTTGATTTAAATTTTACAGGTTTCAGTTTTAAAGGCTCAATCATACAATTACAATCCTCCTTTTAAAATTCAATAATCACATACTCTTATATTTAAAATAATTTCTATCTTATCTGTTTTGAAATTACAAATGCACTAGCTTTAGATTTAAGTCTAATCACTAGTGCATTTATTCTTTAATTATTATTTGCTATGTAGCAAATATTATTTATTAATTTTAAATTTAAAATTATCATTTATAACTGTTATCAGTTATTTTTTATTTTTATTTTCCATTTATTTTTTGCTCTTTGTTATCTATTATTTTTTATTTATTCTTTACTCTTTGTTAGCTGTTCTCTTTAATTTGTTATTTGTTATTTATTACGTTTAAATACCTGCATCAATGAAACTATTATAAGAATACATAAAACAGGATATATCATAGCTAAATCAATTCTTATAATGGGATCACTTGGAGGAAGAGTCTTGCTCCACTTATATACATAAAACTCCCATATACCATAAGCTATTAGCAATACAATAGTTGCAATTTGCGTCTTTGTTATTTTATTAGATAAACTTTTCATATTTTATCCTCCTTTGTAAAGTGCCTCTTTTGTATTAACTAATTATACCCTAGAGTTTATAACTTTACTAATTAATAATTTCTCTATTTGTAAATTCATATTAATATTGTAATAAAATCACTTATACTTTTACTACTTAATATTTAAAACACAAAGATTAATCTTATAAATTTACTCTTTAATGACCATTTAGCCCTAATAAAATAAATAATCTAAGGATAACTTATTTAATAGTAAGCAATCCTTAGATTAACCTTAACGATTATACTCTAATTTTTTACCTTCGAAAAATTTTTCTTTTATTAGTATTTTAACCATAACTATTATACCTAATACATTCGCCACACTTGATAACATTGCCAATAGTGGTGCATTATTAATTCCAATGATTCCTAGGGAAATAACACTAAAATCCCATAAAAAATGATAAAGTATTGGAACAACTATATTATTTAATTTTACAGATATTGTAGCGAAAAATAGACCCATTATAAAAGTAACAACTAATTGTCCTCCTGTTTTAGCTATAGATTGCCCACTCAAAATGTTAGAACAATGCATTAAAGAAAACATCAATGAACTTATTATTATTCCCTTCTTTATTTGTCCATTTTCTAAATATCTTTGTAATAACACCCCTCTAAACATAACTTCCTCAGTAAATCCAACTAATAAGGTTCCCCCTAATGCTGATATTATTAATGTTTTCTGTGAAGTATTTACTGAAGGTATTTCTAAAGATGTAACAAGAAGCATAAGTAAAATAACTATAATATTAGGTATTATGGGCAAAAATCCTTTTTTATTAATCTTTCTAAATCCCACTTCTTCAAAGCTATAATACTTTTTAATCACGAAAAATATAAATATGCAATATATTGTTTGTGGAATCCATACTGCTTTAAGAAACCCCTCATCTAAATATGAATATCCAAATACTGCTTTCATAATATAACTACTTGCTGATATCATAGCTATATTTATAATCATTATTATGTATGTTGCTTTCATTTTTTTCTTTTGTACTGCATTCTCCATACCATTATTCACTCCTTAATTGATAAATTATTATGTACTAGTATTGTAAATAATATATATTAACCTTCTCTTTAAAAAGTATTAATTTTCACTTAAGTTATTAATTATTTTTAATACAATAATTTCTAATGTATCTTTTTTGAAATTACAAATGCACTAGCTTTAGATTTAAATCTAATTACTAGTGCATTATTCCTTGATTAATATTTGCCATGCAGGAAATATTATTTATTTTTATTTATTGTTTTTAATTTTTTTATTTGCTCTTTGTCCTCTGTTCTTTGCTATTTTCTAATTGTATTTTCAATTGTTATCTGTTCTTTGTTATTTTTTATTTATAATTGGTAGTTTTTCATTTGTTATTTGTTATCTATTCTTTGTTATCTGTTCTTTGTTATCTGTTATCTATTATCTGTTCTCTCCATTCTATTCGTTGGATTTTAATGCTTCTATCATGTCTACTTTGTATAATTTTAAATGCATTACTGCCATAACAATTAAGGAAAATAGTATTGTTATAAGGGCAGAATATAGGTAACTTTTTATATGGATAGCAGGAGAAAACATTAGCATATCAACTTCTGCAGTTTCTAAAACAAATCCATGAAATAGCTTACCTACTGCGCATCCAAGTAATATTCCAAGTAGTGTTAAAATGTTATTTTCTCTATAAACATACATGGTTACTTCGTTATCGTAAAAGCCTAAAACTTTTATTGTAGAAAGTTCTCTAATACGTTCTGAGATGTTTATGTTGTTTAGGTTATACAAAACTATAAATGCTAAAGTTCCCGCTGAAATAATTAAAACCCACATAACGATATTTAAGCTATCGATACTCTTACTCATTGCGCTACTAGTTTTGCTTAAAAAGCTCATATTGGTAACTTTTTTGTATTCCATTAATTCTTTAGACAACTCATTTTCTTCCGTTTTAGTAAGATCTTTTTTAAATAATATTAAGTCAGAATTATAATCTGGTTTTTTATTAAAGACTTTTTCGTAATATGTTGGCGTTAGATAAACAAAGTGCATAGCGTAGTTTTCAACTATCTTATCTATTTTGATAGGAAATTTTTCATTATCATTGTTTGAAACTTCAAAGGTATCTCCTACTTTTAGTTTAAACATTTTTGCCAATTTTTCATTTATGATGGCGCCATTATCTGTAAGCTTATATTTCTCTCCTGATTTTCTATCATTAAATAAGATAAATTTGTCTAAGTTTTCCCTTGTTTTAGGAACTTCAACCATTATATCTTGAGTACTTACTCCTTCTTTTTTAACCTTCATAGACTCTTTTGAAATAGTTAAACGATCCTTATAATTTGGAATTTTAGCTAACTTTTCTAAGTATTTTTCGTTATCTTTTTCTGTAGCATCTTTGTTATAGGTTACAATTCCTTGATAATGCCATAATTTATTAAATTGGATATTTACTACATCACCAATGGAATCTCTAAGTCCAAAACCTGTAACTATTAATGCCATACATCCTGCAATTCCAAGGACTGTCATAAGCATTCTTTGTTTATATCTAAATAAGTTACGAGCTGTTACTTTCTCATTAAATTTTAATCTATTCCAAATGAATGTGATTTTTTCAAGAAGAATTCTTTGCCCTGCCTTTGGTGCCTTTGGACGCATTAAAATGGCAGGAAGACTTAATAAATCTACTTTTAAAACTACTAAAGCTGAAACCAATGTACAAATTAAGGCTACTACAATAGACTGAATTGAATAGCTTAAATGGTATTTAATAATTATAGATGGTAAATTGTAAAGTGAGCCGTAAGCATTAAAAATTACCGCTGGAAAAACGTTAAATCCAATTAATAAGCCAAGTAAACTTCCTATTAAGCTTGCCGCAGTTGCGTAGATAATATATTTTTGAGAGATTTCCCAATTTGTATATCCTAATGCTTTTAATGTTCCAATTTCTCCTCTTTTTTCATCTACCATTCTAGTCATAGTAGTTAAACAAACAAGAGCTGCTATCATAAAGAAAAACACTGGAAACACTGTTGCTATAGAAGAAATTCTTTCAGCATTTTCATTAAACTCAGCATATCCTGGATTATCTTCACGGTCAAAAAAGTAATATGTAGGCTCTTTTAAAGATTTTATTTTTTCTCTTTCATTTTCAAGCTTTTCTAATCCATCTTCTAATTTATTTACTTCATCTTTTAGTTTCTTTTCTCCATCTAATATCTCTTTTTCAGATTTTTTAAGCTTTGCTTCTGATTCATCTAATTTGTTTTTTCCATCTGTTTTTGATTTTTCAAGCTGGCTTTTTCCATCATTTAAGGCTTTTTCACTATTTGCTAGCTGCTCTTTTCCTTTATTAATCTCTTTTAAGCCTTCATTATACTGATTTAATTCTCTTTCATATTTCTCTTTACCTTTGGATAAAGGTACTAATTTAAAGACTAATTCTTCTAAGGATCTAGCTTTAGTTTGAGATTCACTAGCCACGTTAGAAAGTTCTTCTGGAATCTCATTTGCTTTTTTACGAGTCACTTCATTCATAGAAACATTTGAAAGTGATATTATATTTGCTTGAACCTTACTTAAATTTATAAGAGGATTATTTAATTTACTAACCCAAGTATTAAGCTTATTCTCTGGGATTGCACTTCCTTTAGGAGTAGATTCTATGGTAGATGTCATATCTGAAACTAGAGAATATAATCCCTTTGTAAAGACTTTAATTTCTTTAATTTGTTCTTGAACTTTGTAGCTATCAGTGTTAGAATCAACTCCAGCAGCTTTTAGTTCATTTTCCATTTTATCTATTTCTATTTTAAACTTATCTAAGCCAGCTTTGCCCTCTGCTAACTCTTTTTCCTTGCTTTCAAGCTCTTCTTTACCCTTTTGAAACTCTTTAGAACTAACTTCTAACTTAGCTTCTCCTTTTTTAATCTCTTCATTATATGTAATTTTGCCCTGAGCTAGCTCGATTTTACCTTTATCTAATTCTTCTTTTCCCTTTTCTAAATCTAATTTGGACTCTCTAAGCTTTTTTTCTCCATCTTCTAAATCTTTTTTATAATCTCTAATGTTTTCATCTGCTTCTTTTTTAATCTCTATTAATCGCTTTTCAGGTCTATTTTTAAAATCTGATTTTAGCTTTTCTTTATTTGAAGCTATTTTTTCATCATACTCCTTTGAATATGACATTTCTTTATTGGTATCTTTATACCTTATGTAAACTTCTGTGTAAGACTGCATATCAAAATCTTCTTTTGGAACAACAGCAAAATAATCAATAGATCCTTTGCCTACATTTGTATTTCCCCTAGAAATATTTTCGATATACATAGGAGAATTAACAAGTCCTACTACGGTATATGTCTTTGTTTTAAAATCATCATCTACTTTATCTTCTTCGCTAAATTTAAATGTATCACCGATTTTGTACTTTTTATATGAAGAAACTCTACTGTCTAAAGCAATTTCTCCACTTTTTTTAGGAAGTCTACCTTGAGTTACTCTATATTCATTAAGATGCTTATCTTTATTTAAATCATAGGAAAAGAATCGTACAACCTTATTGTCCTTTGATAAACTCACATCTTTGCTGTATAAAGCTTCAAAGTCTAAAATATTTTTGTCTTTTTTTAATATGTCTAGGTCTTTTTCACCTAAACCTAAGGTAGATATGACTTTTGTATCCATTAAGTTTTTCTTTGAGTAATATGTATCTGCTGTGTTGACCATATCTGGCCCAGTGGCTTTGATTCCTCCATAAAAGCATACACCTAATAAAATAATGCCTAATATAGATAGAAAACGAGCCTTGGATCTAAAAATTTCTCTAATATTATTCTTTTGTAAAGCTCTCTTTTTCATTTTAATACCCCTTACCACGAAATATCTTCAATAGGAATAGGATTCTCATTTAATTCAACGCTACGGACTTTTCCATCGTTTATTTTAATAACTTTATCTGCCATAGGAGCAATTGCCGAGTTATGAGTGATTACAATGGCTGTAGTTCCTGTATTTTTGCAACTATCTTTAAGAAGCTTTAAAATTTGCTTTCCTGTTTTATAATCTAAGGCTCCTGTAGGTTCATCACATAGTAAGAGCTTAGGATTCTTTGCTAATGCTCTAGCTATTGCAACACGCTGCTGTTCTCCTCCTGAAAGTTGAGCTGGGAAATTTAATTTTCTGTTTTCAAGTCCAACCTGTTTTAAAACATAATCTACATCTAAAGAATTAGGAGAAACTTGAGATGATAGCTCTACATTTTCCTTTGCAGTTAAGCTAGGAACTAAATTATAAAATTGAAAAACGAAACCAATATCGTGTCTTCTATAAGTAGTTATTTCCCTTTTACTTAACTTAACAATATCTACGCCATCAATTATAACTTCCCCACTATCGTAACTATCCATCCCTCCAAGGATATTAAGTAAGGTAGATTTTCCCGCTCCACTAGGTCCTAAAACAATAACTAGCTCTCCCTTATCAATTTCAAAATTAATATCTCTATTTGCATATATTTCATTATCTCCAACTTTAAACTTTTTCGTGCCGTTTTTAACCTTAATAAAGCTCAAATTTTTCACCTATCCTTTATGAATTATCTATACTTAACTATATTATTTGCTATTTTTTATTTCCTATAATAGAGATTAAATTCATGTACCTACCATTATCTGTTTCAATCATAGGCCTATCACCTTTAGCATATTCATTATCTGTATTTAACCAATCACTCCAAGCCTTTTCAAAACAATCAGAATCTAGCTCTTTAATTTCTTTTATTTTAAAGCCATCGGATTTTGATAATGCATTTTGCCACCAATCACAAGAATTCCATAGTGGAAGAGCTTCTTTATCCCAGTAAGGTTTCATCTCTTTAGGAACATTGTCATGTATTTCATATTTCATGCCAGGGATAGCTATAGCAATTAAAGCATCTTTTTTTAATAACCTTTTTAAATACTTATCAAAATATGTTTCATTGCTTCCAAAATAGTGATATGAATCTACGCTTATAACTGCATCAAAATACTCATCTGCAAAAGGTAGTGCTGTAGCATCTCCATGTATTGGTATAATTTGATTTTCTAAACCTAACTTTTTAAAGCGCTCATAATTTTCACTGGCTGGAATCCATAGATCTACTGCAAATACTTGTACTCCATATTCTTTTGCTAGAAATATTGAGGTTAAACCTTTACCACATCCTAAATCTAACACTCTCATATTCTTCTTTAATGGGACATCTTTTAATAGATTTTCTAGTATAAGCATTGAGTTAGGTCCCATCATATTTTCTTTAATAAATTCATCGTCATAGTTTTTGCTCTTTAAATGTTCCATATTATCTGCCTCTCTCTTAAACAAAATTTTAAAGAATTTGCCTATTTAAAGGATTTCCCTTACATAAAAGAAAACAACCCTAAAAAACATTAATATAATGCTAAGTTTTGTGCTTTCTGTAAGGCTTTATAGGTGCAATAAGCTACTAGTAACCCCTCTATTATAATTCTTGACACAAAATTTAGAGATAAAATACAAGCTTTCTTTATAAGAGTATTTGTAGATAATTACTAGAAAATAAGCTGCACCTTTAAAAAAGATATACTATAAGTATATCAAACTTTTAGCTTACTATAAATTTAAAAGTCCTGGGATTTTTGAATGGTATATGGGGACTTTGAAAAGATATACTAAGGATATATTTTAAGTATAACTATTTTTCTTAAGGTTGTAAATCCAATAAATTTACTTATGTGTAATGTAATGTATTTCTAATAGGATTACTTAACTTAGATCTAATTATTTGTATAGCCTTAGGTGGTAAGAATAGCTATGATTGAAATTCAGTTGTAATTCTAATCTCTAGTAGCAGGGGCATATGCATGTTTTGAAATTAAATAAGCTGTTAATTCGTAAAGAAAAGAAAGAAGTAAAAGACTGCCAAAGATTTTTGAAAGTCCATTTATGCCACCAAAACCAAATGTAAAAATAATTAATACATTGCTCCCTATAAATATAGAAATTGAAATCAAAGTTAAGAAAAACTTGAATTTACTTTGTGAGCATTTTGCTACAACAAGATAAACTAAGCTTTCAATAATCATAAGTGAAGCTAAAAAAACTGGGAGTAAACTCACAAGATAAGGAAAATAGATAATTGAGAAAACACCGCCTACTATCATGAAACCTGTAAGTAAAATATTAAAATAATTGATAGGTATTTTAGGCGTATCTTTACTAGTAACATAGTATGAGATATTTAAACTGCCAGCTAAAATCATATATGCAGAAGCTAAATAGATCATACCGCTAGACAAAAATTTAGGAAATAGAAATGTAATAATTGAAACTACTCCAAGGATTACAGCTCGAAGAAGTGCATATTTTGCAAACTTTTTAAACAATGTAATTTTCATAGTTATCCCATCTTTCTATTGTTTTATAATGATAGAATAACATTTCATTCTTACTTTTGTATAAATCTAGTCTTACTATTTTGTAAGAATTTCCAATTTTAGTTTTAAAAGCTAAGTAACTTGAATTTTAATCATTTCTTTTTTAAGAATGCCTCTGTCACAAGGAATAATTGAATTTTAATAATAAAGATGACATACTTATAATAAAAAGAAATCTGTATAAAGCAGTTGATTTCTATGCCTACTATAAAAGAGTAAATCAAATAAGGGTATGTATAAATTAGAATTTCTCCCACCAAAGTTAAGTAAGTCCACACATCCCCAACAGCATACCAGGGCTAAAGGGCTTAAATGTTAATATGCGTTGCTTGTAGCAACGAGCAGTTCCTCATATAATAATGCTAACGATTGAAAGAAAGGGGGTATCCATATTGTTAAACAAAAACATAAAAGCAATCAGAAAATCAAAAGGGCTTTCACAGCAAGAACTTGCTATCAAGCTGAATGTGGTGCGACAAACAATCTCTAAATGGGAGCAGGGATTGTCGGTTCCTGATTCTGATATGCTGATTTCCATATCGGAAGTGTTTGAAACACCTGTAAGCACTTTGCTTGGAGAAACTGTTATGAATCCTAAGGTGGATGACTTAAAAGCAATTTCAGAAAAACTTGAGGTCATAAACTTGCAGCTCGCACAAAGGAAAGCAACGAGAGGAAAAATGCTTCATTGGCTCCTTATATCATTGTGTGCGGTCATAATAACAATTTTTTCTATCTTAATTGCATTAAATAGTCCTTATCTAGGCTGGGATTATAGTGAACCTGAAACCGCAGTTGTAGGAGTAGCTTTTCACTCATTTGAATGGCTGTTTTTTAGATTAGCACCACCTGTCCTTATAGGAGTAATCGTTGGAATTTTCCTTACACGGAAGAAAGTATAAAACTATGCTATTTTTGAGTATGCAACTTAGATTTCAAAATTCCAGTTTAATAAGATAAATATATGAGAGATTACCCTCTCCTATAAAAATTGCTAATTATCAACTATATATTGTGACATAGCCTTAAGAATTTATTTCATATGTACTTATTATATATTGTAGAATTTCCATTAAAATGCTATAGACCGTGGAAATATTAAAAGTCCTATTTACCTTAGGGTTACCCTAAGGTTTATAATATTATATGTAGTCAATCAATAAGGAAGGCGTCTTTAATTAAGACTTAAAAAGGTGAACAATGAAAACAGATAATTTAGAATTAATGACAAAGGAAAAACCAATAAAATTACTACTAAAACTAGGAATACCTTCAATAATAATGTCCTTATTCAATGAAATAAATGCAATAATAGATACAGTATTTCTAGGTCAATTTGTTGCAGATGAAGCTGTTTCAGCTATGTCTTTAGTATTTCCGTTTTTTATACTAGTTTCTGCAATAGCATTTTTATTTTCCGATGGTTCAAGTATAGCAATAGGACGATATTTAGGAGCAAAGAATATTGAAAAAGCAAATAGCACCTTTGGCTCTACTATATATATATCTATAATTATAAGTGTGATTTTAGGAATTGTAGGTTTTGTTACATTTCCGCATTTTCTACAAATATTTAACCTTGATACAAGGATTATGAATTATGCAAAAACATATTTAACTTATCTTTCTTTGGGGATACCAATTATTGTTATTACAATAATATTAGGGAAAATAGTATATACGGAAGGATTCACAAATGTTCTTTTAAAAGCAACATTTTTACAAATAGTAGTTAATATAATTTTAAACTATATAGCTTTGGCAATATTAAAAGTAGGCATATTAGGAACATGTATAGCAACAGTCTTTTCTTTCTTGGTTCAAGGAATATATCTATATAGGTTTATGAGATTAGGTAAAATGGTTATAGGTTTTAAAAAATCAACATTAAAGGTTACAAAGGCATATTTTAAAGAAGTTATTCCTTTAGGTATGGCAACCTTTATAACAATGACACTATTATCTCTTACTCTTGGACTTGAAAGTAAAGTAATATCAACTTTTGGAAGCAGTGCTTTAGCAGTACAGACTATAACAGGAAATCTTTTTTCTGCTACAGGATCTATTGCCTCAGGAATAATGACTGCATCCTTAGTGTTAATGAGTTATAGTGTTGGCGCCAAAGATAGAGAACGATTTCTAAAGATACTAAAAATATCTTTGGTAATAATATTCACCTCAACTTTGATTTTAAATTTGCCTTTGGTATTAGGTTCAAGTATGGTTGTTAAGTTATTTACATCTTCAAAGGACATATTAAAAACCTTTACTGTTCCAGCTTTAGTTTATGGAATATCTTCACCACTAATATTTACAACAAATGCTATTCTCTATGCCATGCAACCAATAAATATGGAAAAGACAGCAACAGTTATGTTTACCTTACAGCAAATTGTTTTCTTTATTCCATTACTTTTTATACTAAAACCCTATGGATTTAACTTTGCTGTTTCAGCCCAACCAATTTCAGAAATAATAGGAGCTGTTATCACAATTATGTTAGTTCCCTTATTTCTAAAAAAAGTAAATGCAGTTTTTAAAATAAATACTACAAACCAAGAGATGTAAGGATTTAGAGTACTATACTAGTTAAAATTAAAAATGGAAAATAAAATTGTACTTTACCCACCTCCCCTATTATATAAGCATAAAGTAGCAACCTAATAATAAATTTAGGTAAACATGCTATAATATAAAATAGGAGGTGGTTTTTTATGAGAAAACTTTTAACTATAAGTGAAGCATCAAAATTTTTAAGTATCTCTACCCATGCAATAAGACACTACGAAGAGGAAGGACTTGTATACCCTTCTAAACGTTCAGAAAAAGGATATAGACTTTATGACTATGACAACATTTATATGTTGAGTTTTGTTATGCTTTTAAGAGAATGTGAAACACCAATTAAAGAAATTAGAAGCCTTTTAAAAGATTATTCATCTAAAAAATACATAGATACTATGGTTAACACAAGAACAAAGATTGATAATGAAATAAAACGTTTAGAAAATTTAAAAACAGAAATAGATCATATATTAAAACCTACCTCAAAGGATTATGAATTTAAAATTAAAAACTTACCAGAAAGGTTATTTACCCCTATAAAAACAATCGATTATGATATGGATTGTTCTATTAAAGAGATTTACGATTTATATAAGAAATATAATGTAGATACCACAAATTCATTTAAGGAAGATCTATATCATATTATTGATGATAAGAATATAAGATTCTGCATTCCTTATAAAATAAAAAATTTACCTTCTACTATCTACCCTAAAGGTAAATATTTGTGTTATGGTTTTTCAGCAAATAACGAAGATGTAATTAAAGAGGAAATACAAAAGTTTTTCAAGTATGTTAAAGACAATAAATTACAAGAGGATAGTGAATTACTTTTAATAGATGAAATGAAAAATGCTTTGACTAAAGATAATGACTATTCTATAAAATTGCAGATGAAAATTAAATAAACCTAAATCTCTGCTTATCAAATCAGAGATTTAGGTTTGCTGCTTGACTTTGTACATTCTCTCGGGCTTTCCTTCTTGATTATTATATTCTCTAACAAATTCCATTGAAGATTTATCTAATATCTTAACTGATGGGATATTTTCTTTATCTACATAGGCTACGATTTCCTTTAAATCTCTATCTACTAAGCAATATTTTATAAGCTTATGTAAAAGTTCTTTACCATAACCATTTCCCCAAACTTTTTCTATAAACCTATATCCAATCTCGTATTCAAAATCTCCATTTTTTATTATTGCACATGTTCCAATAAATTTATCATTATCCTTATTAATTACCGCCATTACACAAAAATCACCACTGGATTTTTCATACATACTAATTATATGATCTAGCTCTTTCTTGTTTTCTTCTTTTGTTTTAGGCCTACCAATAATATATTTCATAACATTTTTATTGCTTTGCATTTCATTAAAAGCTTCAAAATCATCTAAATTTAGCTTTCTAACGTATAGTCTATTGCTACTAAAAATCATATAAATTCTCCCCTCTTACTAAGTTCAATATTAAAAAATATAAATTTAATCCAATAATTTTATTGATAAACATCAAAGTTCACTCATTTGCTAAAACTAATTCATAAACTAAACATATTTTTAGGATTAGAAAAAGTTATAAAAACAAACTAAATATCAAACAAATTGATTTTATTATTAAGCAGTACTACCTTATCTTTAGACAGATGGAACAAAATTTTATAGGACTTCAACATAAATTATGGATACCACTTTTTAATTCTATTATAAAAAATAAGACTGGCAAGGTCAAAGATTCAAAAGAAATGAAGAATATAAAAAATAAATTATCCAAATAGTAACATAGAAAAACAAAGTACTCAGAAGAAAAAAACGCAAAGGAAAAAGCACTTGATTTTTTATATTTAGAGCAGTATAATTTATATACCGACCGTACGGTATATAAATTATAAGGAGCATACTATGACAAAGAGAGATGAAATTTTAAATAAAAGTTTTGAACTAATATCTAGAAATGGCTATGATAATACATCTATAGCAATGATTTGTGAATCTGCTGGTGTAAAAAAACCTACTTTATATTATTATTTTAAATCAAAAGAAGAATTGTATCTAACTATTGTGAATGAATTTTTGCAAGGTGAAAAGGCACATATATTTGATTTAACAATTGATAAAGATAATTTTATATCTGCATTAGAGTCTTTTGGACTTGATTTTATAAAAAATTTAAAAGTTAATAAAAACTTATCAAATTTTATTATCGAATTATATATTCAAGCGAAAAGAACTGGTTTCTTAAGTGATCAAGTTCATGAGATGACCAATTCTTTTAATGATGAAATAGATAAGATTATCCAATTAGGAGAGTCTTATGAATTTTTTAATAAAACTGATAGAAAGAGCAATTGTGACCTTATGTTATCTGTAATTCATGGAATTGAATTTTCAATTGTATTTGGTAGTAAATTAGATCATGAACAAGTTTGGAACGATATGATAAAAAAACTATTGAGTAAGTAGTTTTGAAAGGATGTATATAAATGATTTATCAATTTAATTGCGGAAAAGTACCTGAAGTAAATATTGTTGGTGGTAAAGGTAAAGCATTATTAGAAACTACTGGAGCTGGGTTACCAGTCCCTAATGGTTTTATTTTATCAGTAAATTTTTTCAAGCCTTGGATTAAAATATTAAAGAATACTATTGAATGGAAAGAAATGCTTAAAAATGTAACAGTAGAAAACTGTACCCGAGTGCAAGATTTAATTAAAAACCTTAAACCTAATAAGGTACAATTAGATGCATTTAATGACGCTATGAAACAAGTAAAAGGTGATGTATTTGCAGTAAGATCCTCATCACCAGAAGAAGACTTGGAAGATACCTCCTTTGCCGGTATGTATGAAACTCTACTAGGTATAAAAAGAGATGATGTTTTAAATTCCAGTAGAGAAATTTTCAAATCATGTTTTGATTTCAGAGTAATGGAGTACAAGAGTTTCCACAATTTAAATCTTGAGAATACTAGTATTGCAGTTGTTATTCAAACACAAATCTTTTCTGAAATAAGTGGCGTAGGATTTTCAATAAATCCAATTAATAATGCCTATGACGAAACATTTATAAATGCATCATTTGGTTTAGGTGAGATGGTAGTTTCAGGACTTATAACACCTGACACTTATATAATAGATGTTGTCAAAAGAAAAATTATCCATAAAGAAATTGGTGATAAGAAAACTAAATTTAGAGTGTCCCCAAATGGTGGTATTGAAGAAATAGCTGTTAAAAATAAAAAAGAGCAAGCTTTAACAGATAAACAAATTAATGAAGTTTCCTCACTTATTAAGATGTGCGAACGTTTCTATAATAAACCAATTGATATTGAATGGGCTTACAACAAAGGGATTTTATATTTATTACAAGCAAGACCAATCACAACATATTTTCCAATCTTTGATGAGTTAATGACTAAACCCGGGGAAGAAAAATTATTATACATTGATATTTTAACTATAACTCAAGGTTTTAATGATTCATTAAGTGTTCTTGGTACAGACATATGGGGAGAAATTGTTAGAGAATCTGGTGGTCGTGTTTTAAATTGTACTGGAAATGGTACAGCTCCTGTAATTAATGGCAGACAATACTTTAACATTTTCTATTTATACAAAGCACTTGGTAAAGCTATAGGTAATGGTTATATGTTTGGACATGATGCTAGCGCTAAAAAAATGATGAATAATATAGACTTATCTCAATATGAGTTAACACATTATCCTGACACTATTAAAGGCGCAAAATGGAATATGCTTAAAATGGGCCTTAAGTTTGCACCACCTGCTATTAATGCAGTATTTATGAACTATGAAAGTCAAATTAGTAAGTACATGAACATCTACAAAACAGCTCTTAGTCATACAAAAGATTACACACCTAAAACCAAATTTGACCAAACAATTAGCTTAGCTATTAAAGATATTGGAACAGTTGTTTCTGCAAGTGGTTTATTAATGGCAGGACTTTCAGCATCAAGTAAGCTAAAGAAAATGTTTAAAAATACAGATGTGGAAGTTGAACTAGCTGCGCTTGGTATGGAGCTAAGAGGAAATCCAACTAGTGAAATGGGTCATATGCAATTTAAAATAGCTTCATCTAAAGAATTTATTAAAACTAAATCTGCTGAAGAGTTTGTAGTAAACATTGAAAACAATACCTATTCTAAAGAGTTTATGAAACTTTATCATGATTTTATTGAAAGGCATGGTGCAAGAACCTTTAAAGAGATTGATATTGCATCCCCAAGAGCTTCTGATGATTTACATAAGTTGTATCATAGACTCAAAGAAATTAATATTTATGACAGTCAAATTCAAAAGGTAAAAGCCAAAAAAGAAAAAGCTTATAATTCTCTTCTTAAAATAGCTAATGAAAATGGCTTTGGTAAGAAATACAAAAAACAAGTTGAAATCTATCAATCCACATTTGGTTATAGAGAATACATTAAATATTCAACAGTAAACTTTATTGCTAATTTAAGACGCATAGCTTTACTTATTGCAAAAGATTTCGTTAAAGCTACCAGATTAGACAATGTGAATCAAATATTTGATCTTCATATAACTGATATTGTAGAAGCTCAAAACAATAATTCAATTGACTTAAGAGCTAGAATTGAAGAAAATCTAATCCCATATAGAAAAACTAAAAATGTTAAAGACTGGCCAATTATGTTTGATTCAAGGGGTAAGATTTATCGTCCTGTTTTAGAAGTAAAAGATGGGGACTATGTTGGGATGTCTATTTCTCCAGGCAAATACATTGGTAAAGCAAAAGTTTTAGCTTCTCCTTATGAAAAAACTTTAGAAGCCGGTGAAATTCTTGTTACTAAATCAACTGAACCTTCCTGGACACCAATTTTCATTAATGCATCCGCTGTTGTTATGGAAGTTGGTGGCCCATTACAACATGGTGGAATTATTGCAAGAGAATATGGTATTCCATGTGTAAGTGGTTTATCTGGTATTGTAGACATTATTAAAGATGGAGATATGTTGGAAGTAGATGGTACATCTGGTGTTGTAAGAATTTTATAATTTATCACTAAGTTATATGGTATTTAAATAAACACATAAAATTCATCCAAATCAAAAAAGGCGGCTACCGGTTTTAGGTAGCCGCCTAAACTTTTAGATTCTGCCTCATTTATAGGCCTAGATTTCTCTTTCTAAGTAATTTAAACTCCTTTTTCATTTGTCAAAATATACAAGGGTAACTCAGATTCATTCTTAGAAGTTACTAATGTAACTCCTTCTCCTTCTCTAGAAATCTTGTAGGTAACTCAAACCCATTCTTCATTTGAGTAAGCGACTCACACCAAATCATAGATTTGGGTTCGCTGCTTATAGTATGTTTCAAATCCATTATTTATAATATATGAATTCTTTGGAACTTGAACTGATATAATGCATATATTTAATAAATCAACAGACGCACCTGCTGCATTCATCAGACATAAAAATATTGTATATCCATTTAACCATCCCAAAGCTTTAAGAATAAAGGGTAATATAACTGATAACACTATAAAAGGTACTATACAAATAATTAAAAATCTACCCTTCTTTATTTTTTCAGTAGTATAAACAAATCCTGCTGCTCCACTAATTCCCCAATATACTTTATCTGATTTTAATCCATTAGGTATAAAACATGCATGGAGAAATTCGTGTATTGATACAAATACAAAAGTACCAATAATATACATTACTAATGGGAATAAATTCACATGAAATGCAATTCTTAAACCATCATTACTATTATGCAGAAATTCTTTAAATGGAGGATATATGTAGAATATAATGCTCATAAAAATAATTGAATTTATAATCATAAAAGGTATTGATAGTAATATTGCTTTTCCTAAACTAGTTGGTTCTTTTAGTCTTTCCCATCCCTCTGATATTAGTTTATCTCTCACCGCTTTATCTGAAGGTGGTATTCTTCTTATGTATTTCATCTACTGCAATCCTTTCATATATGATATTGAATTTCTTGAAAAATATTTAATAACCAAACTATTTAACAAAACTCCAATTAAAAATCCTAGGGTATTAGTAATAATATCATTAATATCAAAAATACCTGTATGTGCTGCTGCTTGGATACTTTCAACTAAAATAATATATATAAACCAGCTTAAAAATAATCTTTTATTACTTACTTTTACTTTATTTTTAATATACAATCCTAAAGGCAAATATATAAACAAGTTGCTGATTGTAAGAATTAGAGTATGTGCAAAATACTGCTGAAATTCCCTTAATATATTAAAAGGATTAATGTTTATTGCAGCATTACTATAGGATGTTTTAAAGAATGTTAATCCTATTATTATAAAAAAATACAGTGCTGCTAATATATCAATATGTAGTTTATTAAATTTTCTAGTAACAACCCAAAGAGTAAAACTATAAAATACAAATGCAATAAAAAACATTACTGCAAAGCTTAAAGCAGTAGATCCTTCCATAAATCTAATCATAAACTCTGAAATAACAAAAAAGTATAATGCCCAGGAAAGAAATAAGCTTAATACAAATATAACTGACTTTTTTAACATTAAATATCACCATCCATTCATCATTAGTTTCTTTAAAAATTCTTCCATAATTTCATAACTTCTTAAAGATTTTATAGCACCATAATTACTATACCATAATATGACTTTGTTTATATAATATTCTATGGATTATTAGCATAAAAAACCTACCTTATCCTTTATATTTAGGGATATAAGGTAGGTTATGAGGTTAGACAGGGTTAAAAAACACTTCCAAAATAGATAGTCTAATTTTAATTAAACTGTCTACTTTGGAAGTATCATATCACCTCTAAGACTTTCGGTATTATTATATAAATAGTATATATGTTAAATTAATCTTCAATTTGAAACAATATGTTTAATTTTATATAAATAAAGTTCTTAGTATCAACTCATTTGTTATATATTCCAGGGGTTACAAAGAAAACTAAATCTAAAATAATTAATGTAATTAGATATAAAAAAGTCATCTCACTTAATTTAAATCCTGTTGCTTCATATGCTTCCTTAAGAAAGAATGCATTAAGAGCAATTATTAGGATTATATGAGTTATATAATTTATCTTAGTTTTTACACTCTTATTCATAGCCACACCATCCCTATATAAATTTATTGAATTTTTCCTTAAATTGATTTTTTACAAAAATAAATGCATTAACTTAGAAATACTAGTTTCTCTTGCTAATGCACTGGTTTTTAATTTGATCTTTATTATTTATTAATTATCATTTGCTTTTTAGAATACATCTTATGTTAAGCTTCAAAGGTATACTTTCACATTTTAAAATATCCTTTTTAGACTAATCATTTAAGGAATTATAAATTTGAGTTAGGAATTAAGGATAACATAGAAATATTATTTTTACAAGTTTTACCAAAACTTCATATGTAATTCATACACATTAGAAATTTAAATTTGCTGGCTCTTTCCATATTATATGTTTACTTATTTTCTTTTTCTAACTTTAAAAGCCCCTTTTTCATATCTAGGCCACCAAAATATCCCACTAATTTTCCATTAGCTCCAATAACTCTATGACAAGGAATCACTATAGTAATAGGATTTTTATTATTAGCCATACCTACAGCTCTTGAAGCTTTTTCATTTCCTATATTTATTGCTATATCTTTATAAGAACAAGTTTCTCCATAGGGTATATTAATAAGTGCATTCCAAACTTTCTTTTGAAACTCAGTTCCTCTAAGTTCGTATTTAAAATCAAATGATTTTCTTTCACCCTTAAAATACTCATCAAGTTGTCTACATACGTTATCTGTTAAATTATTTCCTTTGGAAACTTTAATAAGATTAGCTTCACTACTAATATCTTTCTTTATAAAAATAATTTTGTTATCTTCGTAACCAATTTTAAGCTCACCATAGGGACTTTTATATATTACATAATTAATATCCATTTTTACTCCTTTTTATTTTAATCTAATAACTTATATTTTTTAACTACGTTTCATGCCTTTAATTATAGCTTTTGTTTCTTTACCTACTCGTCTTGATTCCCTTATTTTTTGTAAGGCTTTATTATAAGTCTCTTTATCTAACTTATTATTCTTTAAATAATCCATTGTTTTTTGTGGGTATTTTACAAAACAGATTGATACTGCCCATGCAACTGACATTTTCACATAGTAATCATCATGTTTTATATAATCAAAAATCCCATATAATTTATCAATATACTCATCAACAATATAATGAAAGAGAAGTAATACAACTGCTGTTCTTATCTCATATGTTTTTTTAGATTTCCAATACTTTTCTAAAAAAGAATAAACTACTTCTCTATTATTTCTAACTATTTTAAGTTCACTACAAAAGCTATCACATAATGACCAGTTAGTTATTTTAGGTATAAATTTCTCCGCCTCAGATAAAACCACGTCGATATCAGCTTTCATATTACCTATAATAAAAGCCTTTAACATAGTTTCTTCAAAATATATATCATTTGTTTCATTTAAATATGTTATAGGATTATCTTTAGCAATCCTCTTTGCAATCTTTCTAATTCTAGGTATTCTTACACCAATTAGATTATTACAACCTGGTATTAATAAAGACGCAAACTTTTGATATTTTTCTTCTTTTAAATTTTCTAGTTCTATTCTAACACTACTTTCGTCATTTATCATAATCTTTAAAAATACCTCCTTTTTTTATTATATAATTTATCACAAAATATTTCTTCCCGTTTTTACCCATTCAATTTTTGAATTTTTAATACATATTTCTTATACTATTAAATATTAATTATTGCTCCTTTTCATCTCTATCTGTTTCTTCATAATACTCTCTCTGGATATTCAAGATTTCACACTCACTTATAATAATATCACTATACTTCTTTATAAATCCATCTAAGTCACTAATGTATTTTACTTTCAAAAGAACAGGATATGTTCCAACCCTTTGTATAGGTGCATTTTGCGATGAGAATTTGGTTGGATTTGTCTTAAATGGATTTAGAAATTGGAATAGCAAGGCAACTATATATGACTTAGGAACAGGGGTTATAAGGGAATACATAAAACAAGGATTTGAAAATATCGTTGAACAATATGAAATAATTTTAAAATTGTAGAATTTGTGTTGTTATTAGGGATATAGTTTTCTAGTAATCCAACCTTTTCTTTCCTAAATAATAAATGCACTAGCTTTAGAATCTCTTCTAACTGCTAGCGCATTTGTTTTTTTATTTGATTTTTGTTATTTGTTTATTGGTATTTGGGTTTTAGAGTAGATATGATATTAGGGTTCACAATACAATATTTCTAATTAACTAGTAGATGTTAAATGAACTTAAAAGAGAATTCATAGCTTTTAACAATACATTATCTCTAATTAACAGAAAAACTTTTAACACAAAAAGATTTGGCAGAAAGACTTTTAACAATACATTATCTCTAATTAACTACATTATTCCAAGAATATATGGATACTCTAACTGCTTTCAACAATACATTATCTCTAATTAACATGATATACCTGGTTTAAATACTCATGCTATGATTGTCTTTCAACAATACATTAACATTATCTCTAATTAACCTAAAAGTTCCTCTTTTATTTTGAGTTCTTTTTCTGTCTTTCAACAATACATTATCTCTAATTAACTAAGAGAATATCTAAACCAAGCATTTGATTATATACTTTCAACAATACATTATCTCTAATTAACAATATGATACTTTAAGGAAAAAATTTTATAAAATTACTTTCAACAATACATTATCTCTAATTAGCCTACCCATGTAACGCCTATTTTTTCTTTAGATTCTTTCTTTCAACAATACATTATCTCTAATTAACTAGAATTAGATATTAACAGGACATCCAAAATTGGAGACTTTCAACAATACATTATCTCTAATTAACGAAACTCTTAAAGGAAAAACATTTAATTTTAAATTTAACTTTCAACAATACATTATCTCTAATTAACAGAATTAGCAGATTGCTTACACTTTATACTTTCATTCTTTCAACAATACATTATCTCTAATTAACGTTTTTATTTTCACTTCCTATCTCGTCAAGTTTTTGCTTTCAACAATACATTATCTCTAATTAACGAATAGTTAATTTAACACCACATTGTATAAATATAACTTTCAACAATACATTATCTCTAATTAACAATAGTTTAAAAGAAGTAGAAGCATCTTCTAAATCATCTTTCAACAATACATTATCTCTAATTAACTAGGTTTATGTATGAGTTACCTTCTAAATAATAAGGCTTTCAACAATACATTATCTCTAATTAACAAGAGTTAGCAGATTGCTTACACTTCATATTAAGTTTCTTTCAACAATACATTATCTCTAATTAACTTACCTCTTTGAATTAGTAATGGCTTATAAGTAGACCCTTTCAACAATACATTATCTCTAATTAACGGTAGAAGAAAAAATAAGAGAAAAAATGTTAAGTAACTTTCAACAATACATTATCTCTAATTAACAGATAATGAAGGATAGAACGTTATCTATAATAATCACTTTCAACAATACCAAGATGATTGTTGCGACCATTCTGGCTGCCATGATGGTTATCTATAATAATCACTTTCAACAATACATTATCTCTAATTAACTTTATATCACAAAACTTACGGAGAAAGTCATAAGATCTTTCAACAATACATTATCTCTAATTAACCTTATATTCATTCAATCAAAGATACACATCTAACTAACTTTCAACAATACATTATCTCTAATTAACGAAACTCTTAAAGGAAAAACATTTAATTTTAAATTTAACTTTCAACAATACATTATCTCTAATTAACAGAATTAGCAGATTGCTTACACTTTATACTTTCATTCTTTCAACAATACATTATCTCTAATTAACGTTTTTATTTTCACTTCCTATCTCGTCAAGTTTTTGCTTTCAACAATACATTATCTCTAATTAACAAGAACTAAACAAGGAATGCAACTTCAAGAGTTAGCTTTCAACAATACATTATCTCTAATTAACGAATAGTTAATTTAACACCACATTGTATAAATATAACTTTCAACAATACATTATCTCTAATTAACAAGAAAGAACAACAACCATTTAAGATTGTTTTAAACTTTCAACAATACATTATCTCTAATTAACATAAACTTTTAAGAGAACAAGTTAACTATTATATTAACTTTCAACAATACATTATCTCTAATTAACGAATGTTAGTTTATTACAGAATGGTGCCGCTCCATGCTTTCAACAATACATTATCTCTAATTAACATTCAAATGCTTCTTCTGTAAATCAAGAACTATATGACTTTCAACAATACATTATCTCTAATTAACCCCAAAGATATCTATTTTTCTTTAAATATCTTTGAAAATATTTTTCTTGACATTCTTATATTTTATGCATATCTTTAATTTTGCATTGAACCTAATTTTTTGATAATTATGCTTAATCCATTGAATGGCAACATGTTTAAAAGATTTATTTTAAAATTTAAATTCGCTACTAGAGGTTCACTGCAAAACTTTAATTATTTGATTTTTTCCTTGAAGTTTTCACAAATTTCCTTTAAGTCAATAAAAAATTCTAATGAATTAGTAACTAATATCATGTATTCCTTTGTACTTAAATTTTTAATGCTATCTAAAAACCCATCAAACTCTTCATATTCTATTTCTTCCGTGTCTACCTTTAAATTACTGCATAATTTAAAAATATCTCCAGTATGTATCAACTGACCATAAATTTTTATTATTTGTGAAGCTTTTTCTTGAAATTCATCATCATCTTCTTTTCCTTTTATCATAAATGATAATGTATTATAAAGGCCATTTTTCATAATATATTGAGGAATACTTATGCATAAACTTAAAAAATCTTTAAAATTTTCCTGCTCAAACTGAAATTCCAAATCTTCTATAAAATCATAAATCAAATTTACTCTAATTGATTTTTTATTAAAAATGTCCATCTCATCCTCCCCTAATTTTATCACAAGAATTGCATTTAATACTATCTTTAGTTTTTTAAAATATTCTCTATTTTTATAACACCTTTACCCAAAGTTTTATTTCCACCTAATTGAAAACACTTATTATTAACGGTAAATTGATATTGGCTTAAAATCCATGAATAAAATATTGTACTTGCTGGGAATTGTTCTTCATCAAAAAGTTTTGTATTTTCCTCTTCAACCTTATTTCTTATTGATATATTTGTATGATTATTTACTAAAAAAATAAATATATCATCACTTACAATAGAAAACCCTTTGTTATATATTCCTAACTTATTAATAAAGTCTTTAAGTTTTTCAAAATCACTTAGCTTTTTTGTGTTGAATAAACTTCCATTTATTATTAAGTTATAATCTTCTTTTGTATTAAAATTTATAGCTTCGCTGTCATAAACTGTTAAGCTACTCATACTATTATTAAAATCTAAATTACTATGTTTTATTTCTTCTGCTAACCTATTTAATATAAAAGGACAAGTTATATAGTGCACTCCTTCTTGTGTAGAAATAGGGAATAAAACTATTTTCATATCTGTAATCAAAACATTTTTACCATTTTTGATTAATTTTTGTCTCTTTAAACTTCCTTTTAAGGAAGTACCCTCAACTATTGGTATATTTCTTTGAACTTCTCTTTTTAATGGTATTTGTGCAAACTCTGTTGATGAAGAATCTCCACTACTAAGGGGAGTTATATTTTTAAATATAATTAAATTCTCATACTTAATCATTTTCTTCACCTGCTATTGCCTTAATATTATCTACAATTTGGTCCATATACCAAATAGACATTTGAGACCTTCTAGCTGATTTTTCTGCAACTTTTACAGCTTTACAATAGTTTTTAGGATCAATATTGTCATCCTTCAAAGCTGGTATTGATAAAATTGGGAGTCCGTATACCCCACTTGCTGCATAAGTAGCAAATTCTCTAGATTTTGCTACTGTATGGTCCATTGTTCCTGATTTACATTCTATGACAATAACTTTACCATACTTTGTTAAAAGCATAATATCAAACTCGGTGAAACAATTTTCCTCTTTTTTTATGTTTTCCTTATCTTTTTTATCATCATATATTTTTACGGAATGTTTAACATCTATATAGTATTCATTACCTTTATTTTTCAACTCTTTAACTACATCCAATATTAGAGTTAAAATCATATTTTCAAAAATAAAACCAAATTTATTTTGATTATATCCACCACAATTAAATAATTCATTTATTATTTTTTCTTCTTCATCTTTATTTATATTTTCTTCTTTGTAAACTTCACCAATAATATCTTCTATAATTTGTTTTTGATAAGACCAACTTCTTATATCATTTATGATAGAGTCTATTTTCTTTCCATTTCTAAAATTTCTTATCTCATATTCAGTATCTTCATACTTAAATTTAATATATTCATAATCAACTTCTTGTAGTTGTTTTATTTTCTTGTCATCCTTTAGCATCTTTTTTTTCAAGATATTATAAGAAATATTTTCTTGTTCTGGTTTAAAATAATTTTTCTTTATATACACCCCTAATCTTTTATATTTATCATTAGATTCGTTTGCTTTTTTATTTAAACCAAACAACAACTTAACTAAATCCTTACCTTCAAATTTACATTCTTCATCTTCTAAATTATCTTTTTTCTTTACCTCACAGCTTTTATAATTATTTTCAATTTCTTCTTCAAATCTTTTATTTAGTTTTCTATAAAAAGTTTTTATAAAAGGATCAATTTCATCTAACTCTTTTTCTTTTTTTAAATCTATATTATTAAATTGAAATCCAGCTAATAATAATGCTTTATTTAAGTCTAGCTCTTCTTTTGTTAAATTGTTTTTATTATTCAATTTGCCATCTTCTTGATCAAACAAATTTTTTTCTTCTAAATTTTCACTATTTCCTATATAATCTTTAGCATTTATAAGTTTTAAGTTATCATTATTTCCTTCAAAATAAATAATTTTATCGTTTTTTTCTTCATTCACCCTTTTTTGTATAACTTTTAGCATAGCTAAAACTGTATTTCTTTGTCCACCCGTTATATTCCATACAATATTTTTTGAACTGGCACCAACTTTTTCTTTTATTTTAGTAAATATAGCCTTAACATCTTTACCTGTATTGCAATTTATTAAATCTATATTTTTTGTATTTTCCAAAGCATTATTTAAATTTTTGTCCCATATTTCATTGTTAAATTGATTATATAACTTATCTTTTTTGCTTCCCTCTTGAAAAGTAATTGTATATACATTATCTACTGTTTCATTTAAAAGCACTATTGGAATATAGTTTACCAACTGATTAAGGGTAGAACATATTACCATATCGAAATTTTTACTCATATTATTTCTCCTTTACAATAATAAATTTATTAAATCCTTTAAATGCATGATATCCATTTTTCATTTCCAGCTTATCTATATTTTTGTTGACTTCTACTTTAAAAACGCTTCCCTCTGGAACACCTATTTTAATAGCTTTTTCTTTTTCTTTTCCCTTTCTTTGGTCAAAACCACCAATGTACTCTTTACCTCTAATAACTGCTCCTTTTACTTCTACATCTTGTCCAAAATCAGGCTTCCAAGTGCTTAGTAAATTATTTTGAAGTATTGCAGGAGAAGTTAATACTATCTTATAATTACCCTTTGGTATAGTTTCTTTATTTTTTATTTCTCTGTTCTTTACTTCATAAACGCAAGTTTTCCCTTCTCCTCCTAGTTTCATAAATCCTTTTTTAGGTATAGTTATATCAGCTTTTATATTAAAATCTACTTGAAAATAATAATTTTCATCTTTAAAATAAGAATAATTTATTCTATAAAGTTTTCCTTCTTCTGCTGTTCCATTTTTATTAAGCTGTATACCTATCTTTTCTCTTCTTTTAAATATATTCGTATCTTTTATAATTTCTATATTGTCTTTATATTTATTTTCATATTTGTATAATTGATATTTATACATATAAAAATTGTTATCATTAGACAAGACTTTATTACTTTGTGGAGGAAACAATAAATATTCTAGTTCATCTAAATCCGCCAATGGATTTTTTCCAAAAGCACCATACATTATTTGTTTACAATTTTTATCTAAATATATATCTAAAGGGATTTTTATTATTCTTTCTCCATCTTTACATATATAAATATCTTTTATCTCTAAGTTTTCTTCTAAAAATTTATATAAATCCTCATCTGTTTTTTGAGTATCAACTTCTTTTTTTATTTTATCTGGATTTTCACTATACAAAATTGCAAATATAGCTCCATAAAACACAGAAGGATAAGGCATATTTCTAGAATTTATCCAATTTGATTCCCCTGCATCAAAACTTTTTCTTTCTCCAAAAAACAATCCATCATTAGGTATTATTTTAATGCTTTTAGCAATCTTAGTTTTCACTTTATAACACCTCTTTTTCTGTATTTAAAGATATAAATTTACATATAGCAAGTAAACTTAATAAATTATCTATTTCAATAGTTTCCTTATTTTCTCTTTTCCTTTTCCTTGTTAAAACACGTTTAAATATATCTTGTATTTTACTTTTACTTATATTATTTAAACTATCATTTTCTTTAAATATATCTTTTCTACTTAATATTCTTCTTATATAAGATAATATAATTTTCAAATCAATATAGTCAGTATTTCTATCTATAAGTGGTCTAACTTGTTTTTCTATATCTATAGCAACACTTCTACTCATTCCTTCATGAAAAGCTTTTTTTAAATAATTCAAATCTCTTATTAGTTCATTATCATAAATAGAAGTATAAGTAATAGTTTTTGCCCCTCCTGTTAAATATGTAACTGAAATTCCATTTTTTAATATATCACAATCATTTTTATGATAATCATATTCTCTTTTTACTTGCTCCAATTTTTTTCTGGTTATGTTTAAAGCAAAATCAAGTGGAGTTTTATGATGAGAAAAAACTACTGAAGTAGATAAAGTAATCTTCTTAGAAAACATTTCTTTATATTTATTTTCATATAATTGATCAATAGCTTCATATAATTTTTCTACAATATCCATAGTAGAAAATACGTCTGACAACAGTAATATATCATCTCCACCAACATATACAAACTCACACTTTTCTTTTAATTCATTTACAATCTTTTCTATAAATTCCTCTATAAAAGATGTAACTTTATTTTGATATTCTAAAAAGTTTTCTTCATCATAATACTTTCCACTAATCCATAAACCTAAATTATCTATGTCAGCTTTTATAAAAGCATAGTATTTACTTTGTACTGTTTCTGTTTGTCTAATTTTATCTAATACTTCTCTCTGCTTTCTTGTAATTTTAAACTTATTCAAATATTTGGACTCTAATATATCTTTATATAATATTTCTTCATCAAAACTTTTAAGTTGTTTCTTATAACCATTCCATATTTCACGCTCATTTTTTATCCACGATCTTAAAGCAACTTCAGTTAGAGAAGGATATCTTTTGTCTTCAACAACTTTAAATTTTCTTTTAAAATAACACGGAAAGCATAAACTTTTAAGTTTTTTATTTTTTTGTTCTTCATTATTTAAAACAATTTTGCCTTTAGCTTCACCACATAAATCACACACTCTAAGCTTTGAAGTTTGTTTAAATTCTTTTAAATTTTCATTATAACCTTTAAAACATACCTGATTTTCTTTTTTGAAAATCCTGCTATTTTTCCTAGCAGCCATGAGTCTTATTGCATTTATATATGAGTCTTTGTATTCTTTTCCTTCTGCTTGTACAACGTAAATTTCAGGAATATCTAAAATACTTTGTTTTGCATCTTCCCATATATTTTTAAAATATTTTTTTATATTAATTAAAAAAAATTCCTCTTTTAATCTATTTATTTGTAAATTTAAATTAATTATTTTATTTTTACTTTTGAATACTAAGGTATTTGGGAAGGCTTGTATAGAATTATCATTTAAATTTAACATTTTACTATTAGGAACTATCATATCCAAATTATCTTTATTATTTTCCGTAAATTTTATAGCAATATGTTTCATAAGTTCACTTATGATGATACTGCTATTAAACAAATCTATAGTCTTTTTTGATTTTTCTATATAATTTTGTATAGATGCAACATTTACTATAATACAATTACACACTATTTTTCCTCCTTTCTTTTGGGTAAAAAATTGAATTCTACTTCTATAAATTCCGTTTCAGAACCTTTTTTACCATGTTTATTTTTTTTAAAATAAACATATTTTTTATCTTCTATCCTTTTTCTACTTAATTGCTTTAAATTGCAATCTTGCATTTTTTTTACCCATTTTACTCTACTAAATGTTTCTTTCTCAATTTTAAAATTGAAAAGTTTTTGTTTTTCTTTAGATTTTTTAATTTTTTTTCCGTTAACTTCATACTCAATAACTTCTTTTTTTGATTTAAAAATTTTTTTATCAAAGATTATTTTATCTAAAATATTATCAACAAAAGTATTATTTTGAGTAACATATCCCTTTTCTAAAAATAATGTTGCCTCAAACAATGCTTTATAATACTCTATATCCTTATCAGTGTCTTTTCTATTCATATATACTTCTATAAAAACATCATTGTTATCTTCATTAACTATTCTTAATCCAAAAGGTGAAGCCTGATCTTCCTTATCTCCAAACAATAAATTTTCCTCTTTAAAAAGATCCTTTGTATTTCTTATTTTATTTCCAACTTCATAGGCAAATAAACTTCTCCACCATTTTCTCATTAAACCTTTTATACTGGTTAATCTTACTTCTCTTAATATTTCGCCTTTTTCATTTTTTTCTTTTTTAGCACCTTTTTTTTCGAAGATTTTTTTATTTATTTTATAGATATGTTGTCCTGTAATTTTTTTAGTAACTTTTTCTTTAAAATGTCCATATCCTACATTAGTTCTCCCACCTAATCCAAATACACATAATGCTTCTTTAATTAGATTTTCTATTTCTATTTTTATATTTTCCTCTTCTATTCCATTATTTATATAATAGTTAAAAGTAAATTGTCCTCCTTCTAAAGCTAGAAAAAAAACTGGTAAACATTCCTCATCTTTATTTTTTAATTCTCCCTTTTCGTAATAACTTGGACTTATATTTGTTAAAATATCTTCTGAAATGTTATATCCTTTGCCAAAAGAATCAAAAAACATTATTTCATAAAATTTATCTTTTATGCAATTAAGATTATTATTGGAATTATCTTTATCAAGTTTAAAATTTAAATAATTAAATATACAACCCTTTATAGTAGATGCTGGTATATATGGTATTCCATAAAAATGATGTATACACAGTGAAAAGTTTTCTATAGTACTCTCTCCAAAACCTACTATAATTTTTTGTGATACTCTTAGATTAATAGTACTTATTTTTTTACTTATACTAGCTAACTTATCCTGTTCATCTTTATATACCTTTTTAATAAAATCTTCATTTAATTTTATATTTAAATCATCTTTTTCATTTTCACTATTTTTGTCCCCTTTAAGAAAGCTTACTATTTTCCTTTCTTTTTCCAACAAACTTACATTGCTTTTATGTATCCAAGAATTATCATTTATTTTACCTTCTTTATATTTATTTAAAGGAACTATTTTATCTAAAAACACTCCAAAGTGACTATTTATATCTCCTGCCATCTTTTTCACCACCTCTTATATCAACTTGTAAAAATCCACATCCTAAAGATTTATTTCCACCTATCTGAATAATTTTATCAATTACTTTTTTCTTTGTTGTACCATACCTATTTATAAAATTATAAAACACACTATTAATTGGTACATATTCTTCTGTAAATAGCGCTCCATCTTCAACCATGCCTTTTTCATTTATTCTTATTCTTGTTCTTTTTTCTGTACACATAGTTACAAAAAACTTAAAAGTAGCATTATCTACAATTTTTATTTCATTCAACTTAACAGCTTGACCAACATCTATATTACACAAATTCTTTTTTATAAAGTCTAAGGTTATTTCATGTATTTTATTAGGAATAATTGTCTTTACTTTCATACTTTCAATTTCAATCTCTTCCTCTTTATAAATGCTATTACTTGTTTTTATAGTCTCCTCTTTTACAAATATTTTATATTCTTCTAAAAATCTGTCTAATATATAAGGACATGTTATAAAAAAATAACGGTTTTTAAATGATCTGACAGGAAAAATAAGCAACTCACCATCAGTTATAATCATTTTACCAATACTATTGCCTGTTTTATCACCATAAATTTCTTTTTCATTTAAACTGTTATTTTCTTTTCTCAATATTCCTTTAAAAGTAGAAGATGGAATTAAAGGATATTTAGTATGTTCTTCTCTTATAATTGGACAATCTACTTCATATGAACTTTGAGTTTTTCCTATATGTAATGCTGTTAAAGTTTTATATAAAACTAAATCAAAATCATTTTCTTGCATTTTTATCACCCCTATCTAAAAAAATAAAGCCATGACCGGAAGAAGTATTTTCACCTATTCCTGCTCTTTCATAGATAAATTTTATTAACTTAAAATCTCCTTTAACTTTAAGCTTAGCCTTCCATGAAGCTACATATCCATTTTTATATTTTGCAAAAGCCATTCTCTTATAGCTTCCTTTTTTATTTCGTATAAAATCAAATTTTAACCTAACAGTTTTACTCTCTTCTTTAGTAATAACTTTTTTATCTATAGCTTTATCTATAGTTATCTTTCTTAACTTTTCTTTAAGCTCTTCATTATCCTCTAAAAGTCTAGGTCGTTTTTTAGATTTTCCAACGTCTTTCGGGATATTAACTATAAATTTTGCTTTAAAAATATATTCTTCACTAGGTTTTAGCTTGTCATATATATCTTCTTTTTCCATTTCTGTTATTCTAATTATTAAATCTTCTAGCTTTCCTATTTCACCTTTATCTTTATATTTTAGGTTGTTTAGTGTTAAGGTTTTATTTTTTATTTTCATGAAATCCTCAATTATACAGCTTTCTCCACAAATATAAAAATGCCCCTTTTTTTCTTCTATATTTAAAAATAGATCTGAAAAAACAAAAGGCCTTTTCATTTTTTTATCATCGTGAATTTTTTTACTCTTCTTTCCATCTAATGTATTAATTAATATAGAATAAATTTGATGGTTATATATGTTTCTACTATATTTAACTTTCAATTCTTTATCATCTATATTATTTTTTATTTCAAAATTAACTTTTATTCTCAATTTATCACATTCTTTCTAATTTATTCTACAATAATTTTACCATAATATTCCCATTCAATAAAACTATATTGTTATTTATATAAAAGATAAAAGATAAAAAATAAAGAATTAAAATTATAAATACACTATCTCTAATTAAGATGGAAAAAATGATTAGTTTAGATACATTTGCAAAATTTCAAGAATACATTATCTCTAATTAACAGAGAAGAAAAAAGAATGAAAAGAGAAACTAAAAAGTCTTTTAAAAATACATTATCTCTAATTAACGAAACATGGGAAGCATTATTTAGAAATTTATAAACAACTTTTAAAAATACATTATCTCTAATTAACGAATACAAACTCAATTATTCAAGGGATTTTGTGCACCTTTTAAAAATACATTATCTCTAATTAACTTTATATCTTCCTGTATATTATTTAAGCTGTTTTCTATTTTAAAAATACATTATCTCTAATTAACGTAATTTTATCACCTTATAGAAGTTTTCCAGAAATAGATTTTAAAAATACATTATCTCTAATTAACAGTATTAAATTTGATTACATAGAAAATTTAGAAGAATATTTTAAAAATACATTATCTCTAATTAACCTTATTAGGAACTATTACAGCTACTTTATATTTAAAATTTTAAAAATACATTATCTCTAATTAACATGCTACAAGAGTTAAATTTGTTATAAGATCAAGAAAATTTTAAAAATACATTATCTCTAATTAACGGTTAAATCCAGATACATGAGCGCCAATCACTGAATCATTTTAAAAATACATTATCTCTAATTAACAGTATGCTAGATATCTTTTAAATTCAAATTCTAATCAATTTTAAAAATACATTATCTCTAATTAACCAGAAATGGAAGGAATGATTTCATAAGGTGATTATAATTTTAAAAATACATTATCTCTAATTAACCCCAAATATATCTATTTTTCTTTAAATATCTTTGAAAATCTTTTTCTTGACATTTTTATATTTTATGTATACCTTAAATTTTGCATTGAACCTAATTTTTTGATAATTATGCTTAATCCATTGAATAGCAACATTTTTAGAAGATTTATTTTAAAATTCAAATTCGCTACTAAAGGTTTACTGCAAAACTTTATTTAATTTTGTATTTGTAATATCTATTTACAAAATCCTGCTCCTATTGCTGAGTTTTTCTCTCCAATGCCCACTGCTCTTGCCAAAAAAGCTAGCTTTTGCGCTTCTTCATTGTCTTGAACTTGTATGCTTACTTTGTTTGCTAAAAGCTTTATGCCCTTGTAATTAAAATGCATTGGCTTTCTGTTTTTAAACTCGATACTCTTTATAAATTTACCTTTTACATCTATGTCCTCATTAAAAAAGCTCTTATACTTCTTTTCCAAATTGTCTTCTAATCTACTTTTAAACAGTTCTAAATCGCCATTAGTTTGAAGCCAAGGATTGTTATCTACAGTTATTATTAATGGAGTTTGAGTGTAAAGCTCTTTTATATGCCTTTTATCCATTGATTTTTTAGAAATTGAAATGACATTAAAATCATCACTTTTCACATTAGAAAGGCACCTATCTATTTTCTTCATAAATTCATCACTTAAGCCTCTAATTTTAAAAATATATAGCCTATTTTTTTTATAAAATTTATCTCTTTCTATAGGATAGAAGCTGTTAAATACATAATTTTTGTACTCTTTCTTTGGATGGACTTCTTTTAAATCTTTATCTAAAAGCATGCTCTTATTTATGTTTTTCCCTATTATATATCCTGAATCCTCAAAATATATATCTTTTTTCAACATTACTGTTATTGTTAATTCAATAAATCTCATTTTTATACCTCTTTATCCAATTTTATGTATATTATACCATATATTAATTTACTTACGCATTGATACCAATGTTAATTATTTATTATAAGCTATAGAAAAGTTTAAATTCTGCTAGTTTTATTAACTTTAAATCATCTATCTTTTCATCTATATGTAAAATTAAGTATAAAATAAAAGCCCTAGATTTCTCTAAGACTTTTACATATTTTTATTAATATTCTACATCTCATGTTAAGGTTCAATATTTACGTTCGGCAAAGGAAACAGAACCTTTTTTCTAATTTAAATACATCTCATGTTAATGTTCAATTAAAGGTTAAAGGCCATGCAGGCAATTACTACAAATTTAAATACATCTCATGTTAATGTTCAATTAGGTATGTGTTCAACTATATATCTAGGTGCAGAATTTAAATACATCTCATGTTAATGTTCAATTTAATTACCCTGTCGTCCAAATCGCCGAAAATTTGTATTTAAATACATCTCATGTTAATGTTCAATAGTCTTCTTCAAATGGATAATTCCAAATATGACTCCATAATTTAAATACATCTCATGTTAATGTTCAATAGCAATTGGATTACATGAAGGGTACGTTATATTAAATTTAAATACATCTCATGTTAATGTTCAATTAAGAAAGTTTATAAATAAATTTAAGGAGGATTAATAATTTAAATACATCTCATGTTAATGTTCAATTGTTTCCTCGGCTGGAATTGTTGGAGTGTCTTTCAAATTTAAATACATCTCATGTTAATGTTCAATCTTCGACGACGATGACGACGACGACTTCGACGACTTATTTAAATACATCTCATGTTAAGGTTCAACAAACTCATACACTTCTGTTTTATTTCCATCTTAGTTATTTAAATACATCTCATGTTAAGGTTCAACCCTTCATTACTTAGCACTCTTAAATAACTATTAGTATTTAAATACATCTCATGTTAAGGTTCAACTATAATTATTCTAAAGATATCGAAAAGGGTAAATTATTTAAATACATCTCATGTTAAGGTTCAACCGTAAAGGACTTTGCTGAGTTCCAGGGTAAAATGAAATTTAAATACATCTCATGTTAAGGTTCAACGAATTTACACCATATTTTTTACCGCCTGTAATATTGATTTAAATACATCTCATGTTAAGGTTCAACTATGGCTACTGTAAGTCAACAAACTGGACTAACAGGATTTAAATACATCTCATGTTAAGGTTCAACCATAGTAAAATAGCCATTCTCTAAAATCAATAATAGCACATAAGTATTGATTTTACAAGGTTTCCCAAAAACTTTTCCAACCGATTGTAGAATTTTAAAAAATCGTTGTAAAAACCTACCTTAACCTTTGTATTTCAAGCATTGAGATAGTTCCTAAAATTAAAAACGGTTGGAAAAATATCTATTAATGTTTTATAGTAATAAAGCTTTCTATAACAATAAATGCACTAGCTTTAGAATCTCTTCTAACTTCTAGTGCACTTGTTTTTTATTTAATCTTTATTATTTGTTCATTGGTATTTGGGTTTTTGGGTACATCCTATGTTAAGGTTCAATAAGAAAAGAAAATTTAGAAAAGTAAAATGTTTAGAATTTAAATACATCCTATGTTAAGGTTCAATATAAAAATACATTGTAAAAAGTGTGGATTTATTACATTTAAATACATCCTATGTTAAGGTTCAATCATAGTAAAATAGCCATTCCTTAAAATCAATAATACCACATAAGTATTGATTTAACAAGGTTTCTTAAAAATTTTACCAACCGATTGTGAAATTTTAGAAAACCGTTATAAAAACCTATCGTAGCTCTTGAAATACAAGGCCTACGATAGTTTAGAAAATTAAAAACGGTTGGAAAAATATCTATATATTATAACTCTTTTTCTTCTTCAAATTCTTCGTACAAATAATTAACCCCTTCATGCCACATTTTAGTTTCTTCTCTTTCTAAAGCTTCATAAGTTTTTGAATTATAAAATTCTAATAAAGCCTCCTTCTCAGATGTACCATGCTGTTTAGCATATCTATAAGTTACTTTTGCTGCTTTAAGTGGAATAAAAATATGTACATTTTCTTGTGTTATTTTAGGTAATGTCATACTTTATAACCTCTATTCTGTAAAAATAGTTCTATTTCAGATAAAATAAATTCTTTTCCTTGAGTATGTAGTAAATCATAGTCTTCTATTAAAAAATCGGTAATTCCACTTTCATAAAACAAGACTGACACATCTCTCCCCTTCATTTGAAACTTAACTTTAAAGTTTTCTATACAAAATGAAACAAACTCCAATATTTTTTCATTATAATTTAGTTCTAGTATTTATATCACCTTCTAATTATATTTAATTTAGTTAACCTTTAACTAACTTATTTTTTTAATTATAATATATTTTTTAACTTATGAATATATAAAAAACTACTTTAAAGTCTTCTAAATAAAACTCTAAAGTAGTATTGACCAAACAACAAATTTAGCAGTTTTTTAAAAACAAACCACTAAAAACTTCCTTATTTGTTATCTGTTCATTGGTATTTGGTTTTTTATGTACATCTCATGTTAAGGTTCAACAAATTCTTTTTACTTTTATTCCTTCTCTCTCTATAATTTAAATACATCTCATGTTAATGTTCAATAAATGATACGCAAATAACAGCATATTGTTGGGCGGAATTTAAATACATCTCATGTTAAGGTTCAATATTATCTAATCAGAATCTAGTGGATTATATATGGAAATTTAAATACATCTCATGTTAATGTTCAATCAATTTCAAGAGATTTCTATATAACATCTGTATTCAATTTAAATACATCTCATGTTAATGTTCAATTAAGTATAATGGTGTATATTTGCAATTGCCTAATGAATTTAAATACATCTCATGTTAATGTTCAATCAGCACTTATTATATAGTAACTCAGCTTGAAAATGTATTTAAATACATCTCATGTTAATGTTCAATCATAGTAAAATAGCCATTCCTTATTTCTAAGAATACCACATACCTATTGATTTTACAAGGTTTCCTAAAAACTTTTCCAACCGATTATGAAATTTTAAAAAAACATTATAAAAAACCATATTAGGCCTTGAATATAAGCTCTAGGATAGGTTCTAAACTGAAAAACGGTTGGAAAAGTATCTATTGATATATTATACTAATAATCTTTTCCACAATAATAAATGCACTAGCTTTAGAATCTTTTCTAACTGCTAGTGGATTAGTTCTTTGATTGATCTTTGTTATTTATTAATTATTATTTGCTTTTTGGAATACATCTCATATTAATGTTCAACAAATTTATGAAACTCCTTCTCGTTCCTTCGAATGAGTAAGCGATTCGCAGCAAATTAGGAATTTGAGTCCTCTGCTTAAAATAGTCATCACATAAAATCAATAATAAGTATTGATTTAACAAGATTTATCTGTTTCAATATAACTCCTCTTATTTACCTAATTAAACAATCATTTCAAAACAAATCATAAATTAATTGTATTTCTCTTCTTAGAACAATTTAAAATATACACTGATTTAGATACATTTTTTTTATTCAATTGTCACAAAACTGAGTTTATTACTACATATTAAGTAAGCATATAAAAAGATTCTGTATTTTTTATTAAAAATTTATTGATCTATTTAAGGAGGTATATATTATGAAAAGCAAAAATTTATTAGATATTATTTTGAAGTTAATATCATTAATAAATAATATTATTCAAATTATAATTTTGATACTAACGTAAGTAGCAGGATTTTTATATCCTGCTACTCACCATCCTTTTCACAACACATTTTAAATCTAGCATCATTTATAAAAGCATAAATATATGATGGACCTCTTAACTCTTGTAACTGAGTAGTTGTAGTTACTACACCTTTTTTTAATCCTTTAACTATATCACTTATAGGTATATTATAATTAGTAGTACTTGGAACTATATATTTTCCTTTTATTTCATAAGTAAAAGCTTGTCCTCTTTTTTGGAAAAACTCCTCTCCTTGATGTTTTATTAAAATTTTCATAACTGTATCTTCACAACAACCTATACTTTCATTATTACTTTTTTTATTTTTTAAAACATCATCTTGATACTTCATCAGATCAATTAAATTGCCTACAAAAGTAGAATTTGATTTAGCAAAATTAGTATTATTAGATTTATTACTTTTAAAAGTTCTTTTATAGTTCCTTGTAAAATAAAAATAAACAGCATTCTTCTTGTTATCAATATTACCATCTATTATTTTATTCATTTCTTCATTTTCAAGATTACCCCTAATATCATTAAAAAGTATCACGTCATATTCAGCTAAATTATTAATTTTGTTATCTATTATAGCCATTTTAACTTTTTCAAATTGATTTAATAAATTTGAATCTTCTAACAGTTTTTCTTCTTCTTTATTTTTAGATATAACAATTATATTTTTTTCCTCCATTAATGTCTGTTCCCTTTTACACTCTTGAGCTGTTCTTTCTATATATTCAATTTCTTCCTTTGTTTTTTTTGAAACTTGTTCTGATACTTCTTTCGGTACTTTATTACTAATTTCATTTTCTACAACCATAGGTACTTTATTATTAACCTCATTTTCTACAACTGATTTGATTTTATTTTTTATATCTTTTATCACTTGAAATATTGATATACCTAATATCACCAAGATTGATTTTCCGTAAATCTCTATTTTATCCAGTCTATTATCAATATTATCCTTTTTACTAGACCATTTCCCATTTAACTTATCATATTTTTCTATTAATTCTTGATTATCCTTTTTCAATTCATAGTATTTCTTCATTATTTCTTCTTTTGACATTGTTTCATTGATAGAATTAGGAGCAGCATATACTACTCCACTATTTATCCCACAATCCAAAATACAAAATATATTTAAAAATACTGATATTAAAATTATTTTTTTACATATATTCTTCATTTTTCCACCTACTAATCATTCTCTACTTTTTCCATGTAGTTTTAAATTTATTAGATAATATCTTTTGTGCCATATTAGCATCAAACTCATTTTCTTCTTTAGTTGCTGCAGCTTCATCTTTAGAAATTTTCTCGTCATTTATATATGTTTCCATAGATTTAAGTATATTTCTATCTGTAAATTCTGTTATTCCCATATAATTAAACTTAGGACTTCTTATATCTTTTTCATCTATTTTACTTTTAGCAAAACATTTATACATAACTTCTTTTTTTAAATCTACATTTATATTTTGTTTTTTCATATAGTCTATAAAATCTTTTATACGTTTATCTTTATCTTCAAGTATTGACTTTTCACTTAAAGATGGATTCAGGCTAACAAATCTTTTTTTAGAATCTATTTCTATAATATTTTCTATTTGAAAGTTAACTTTTCCATATCCATAAGGTTTGCCTTGTCCTAAGTTTTCTTTTGCACATTCATGTGGTTTTATAGACATTAGTAGTAATCCTAATTCATCTTTACATAGATTTTCAAAATAGATTCTTCCCTTAAACTTTGCTCCTTTGTCCACAGCATATAAACTTGCATATTGTTCTTTTTTTGGTCTCCACTTTTTTTTCTTTTTCTCACATTCTTGTACATCTTTTTGATAATCATCACTACTATCATGCTCATTTCTAAGCCAATAAAATTTTTCTCCTCTAAGCTCAAAATCATCACTGCTATATGTTTTTAGCTCTTTAGGGTCATTCTCTTCCTGCTTTAAATAAAGCTGAAAAGAACTAATTTTTGGATTCATTAGATGTTTTAGAATATGTTTCCCTACTTGCTTGAAATTTTCTTCTACTGGCTTAGCATTAGTAAAACTAACCCTTCCTTTGTATGAAATACTATCCTTATTTTCTTTTAATTTAAAGTTAGTAAATCCAAAAATACCTTTAGCATAATCTATTTTCCCTTTTTGAGATTCATTAGAATTATACTCTTTTGTTTTTATTCCATCCTCTACAGATTTTTCATAAGGTATTTTTAAATAAGGAGTAAATCCAAAAGCTATTATCTTTTCCTCATTATTTTTATCTGTAATATAAAATATAGGTTTTTCTTTTCCATTTTCGAACTTACCTTCATTATTTATTTTAAAATTTTCTACTTCTGCTTTTTGTTTAAGCTTAACACTAGTCTTATATTGATTTATTAATTCCTTTGTTATTACTCTTTCCCCTTTTTCTGTATCTTTTTCAAATATTAAATAATGATTTTGTTTACAATTTAATCTTGATGAATTCATTAAAATACCATGCTTTTCATCTTTAAGTGATTTTAAAATTTTCTTTATTATAATTTCATTATTATCTTTTAAAAAATATGAAGCTTCATAGTAATACGGCTTAAACCCTTTTCTTTCATTATTTATTAATAAATTCTCTATATTTTTCTGTAGATTATTTATTTTTGCCTCTAATTTTTGTTTTTCTTCTTCAGATAGCTGCTCTTCATTATCTTTAACTATTTTATTAATCTTTTTCTTTTCATTTTTCTTGTCTTTAAATAAATTCCAAAGTCTTTGGCTACTATTTCTGTCTATAAAATTATACATAAAAATTTTATTTCTAATATCTTCATCTATAACTCTATGTTGTTCTCTTAATTTACTTTCATGTATTTCTGTAAAAAATTTATTATTTACTTGTTTAGAAGGAGTTATAAGCCACTTATCACCTTTTCTAGTTAAATATCCAGCTTTAACATAATCACTTATCTGTCCAGTTTCACCGGATAAAACGGCTTCTTTATAAATATCTTTAAGTACATCTTTTGAAAAAGCTCCTCTAAACCACAGCTTTTTATCTTCTATAAATTCTGGGTAAGAACATGATAAAATTTCAGCGTTACTTCTTACTTTTCCTCTTATAGTACTTCCTGGGATTCTATATTCACCATTAACCTTAAAAAAATCACTTTGTTTTTCTCCATTGCTTATGAATAATGGTGTTTCAACATCTATTGAATAATCTATATACCCTGTTTTCAAGCCTTTTTCAAACATATTATGCTTTGGCAAAATAGTTATACCTTTATTTTTATCTTCGTATTTTTCCAAAATTGTATGCCTATAAAATATTTTTTCAGGAAATGGTATAAAATTATATGGAGCTCTAGCATATCTTTCTTTATTTTGATTGTTGTCTGCCATTACCTTCTCCCCCTTCTACACCAGAAAGCTTAGTATAATATACAAATGCTTGTCCTTCGTCATCATATTTTAAATAATTTCTTATAACCAATTTATCTTTTTCTCCCTTTTTCTTTAAAGGAGACTTATTTTTATATAGCACTTGTTTTTCCTCTATATAATCTTCATCTGTTCCATCAAATTCAACTACAGAAAAACTATTATCTTCTTCACAAGGAATAATTGAAAGTTCTTTATTTTTATTAAAAATCTTCGCTTCTATCAAACTTTCTAAGTAACTATTTTTAAACTTATTGTTTTCTGACAGTTTTATTAACTTTAAATCGCTAAAAGTATTTATCCATGCAAAATCATACTCACCATTTTCTATCTTAGACAAAACTTCTAGTTTCATTAAATTCTTCATTTTATCACCTTCTATCTTTGTAGAATACTTACTATATCACTAAATTTATCTATATCACCTTTAAGTTGAAAATCACCCATATTACTTTCGGATTCAATTTCTTTAAATTCTAATTTATCATTATAACCAGCTCCACTAATGATAATGGATTTTCCTTTAAACCTTCCATATCCGACGTTGTTTCCGCTACCTATAGTTAAATATCCTAATCCTATATCTCTAAAAACTAATATTATTAATGCTAACATCTTCTTGTCTTCTTGATTTAAAAAAACATTAAATTTTATAGGCTTATCTTTTGAAATTGTAGCTACCTGCTCTTTAAATATAGCTCCTGACATGACTCCACCTGTAAATCTATCAATCTTGGTTCTATTATACCTTTGTAATTTTTCTCCATTTATTTTACAATCTTCAAATATAAGATTACCCTTTTTACCCTCTATTTTTTCAGATTCATCTGCTTTTCTACCAAACATCTCATCTATAACTGCTTTATCTTTTTTATCTTCTTCTTTATTTAATGTTTTAAATATTTTATTACAATATCCTCTGACAATTCCTTTTATAGTTGATGATGGAATTATAAATTGCTCTTTTCCATTTATACATTCTTTATATGGATAATCAACAATATATGTTTTTGTGTCTTTTTTATCTTCTTTTTTAGGAATTGGGTTACCTTTTATTATAAACCCTTCATCGCAGTAAGCTTCTAAAGTTATTTTTAATTTATTCCAATTATCATTTGAATCTAATTTTAAATTTTTAAAATTCTCTATAGAAAGTTTTTCCATATCAAAGTTAAAATCTAAATAATCATTTAATCCATTTTCTGTTGATAGATTATATTCTTTATAATATATACCGCTTTTATCATTGTCTTTTATAGCTTTAAATTTTCCAAACCCAAAGCTTGATTTGCTTCCTATAGAAATTTGTCCTAATGAAAGCTCTTTTATAAAATTTTCTAAATGATTGCATAGGCATTCATATTTATCTTCTTCTAGATTTAGCCCTCTTATTTCAAAAAATAATTTAAATGTTTTTCCTTCTGATATGTGAAATTCATTAAATAAATGATTTTTTACTGAGCTGCCCATTTCTTCATCTATTCTTACATGGTTCCTAGAACATAAATCTTTTTCACTAATATCTTGATTTGACATTGAATCATAAAAGTATATTTTTGATGTTTCTTTGTTGTTATTTTCAGGAAATATTAATTCATATACTTGATCTTTATTCTTAAATTTTTTAAGAAAATCTCTAAATAATCCAGAAAGTGTAGTACCATTTATAACTGCATGTTTATCACTAATTAATAACCCATTTCCTTCTTCTTCACCATTTCCTATTCTAAGAGGTGATATATTTTTAACTTGTAGAATATATTGCTTTATCTTGTTTATACTACTCAATATTCTCACCATCCTTTGATTTAATAGAATAGTACAATATATCTCTTATTGCTTTTAATATAATTTCATCATTTTTAAATTCATCGTCCTGAATTTCTTTTATAAATTTATCTTTTAAATTACTAGGCTCTAATCCTTTTGATATAATAGATTCTACAATATTCTTTTCTTTAGATAACTTTAATAAATCTTTTAATTTTTTATCTGATAGTATTTTATAATCTAATATACTTTGATTTCTCTCATTTCTTTCGACGTTTTGAGTGATTTCTTTTAGTCTTTCTATCCTATCTATAAATTGATCCATAGGCTTTTCTTCACTTAATAATGAATCATCTATAATTCCTATAATATTATTTATTTGACTATTACTAATATTCTTATCTTTTTCATTTTCAAGATTTTTCACAGTATTATTTTTAATACACTTATCAATAATAGCTTTATTTCTAGATTCTTTTATATAGGATATTAACTCTTTATCTAATGACAAAAAAGTATTTTCGTGCTCATACTCACATGATTTATTAAGTTTTTCGTATTTTATAGTATCTACATTTAAAAATTCAGGGTTTATTATGAATCTACCTAATCCATCTTGCTTTCTATCACCCTTTTGATTTTTTATAAACTCATTAATACTATTTTCATTTATCTTGTTTTTTGAATCCTTTAAATCTACTTTAACAACGCTACCTTTCTCTATTCCATAAACATGTGGAAGATAAGATTTCCATGTACTATTGTAACCCGTTAATATAACAGGAGATATCTCTGAATTGATATTCTTTTTACTTATATTAATTTCTAAGTTCTTATTTAAATACTTTTCAGAAAAACAAGGTGTTATTTGATGATACTCATTTCTTAAAATAGAATCTGATAAAAAGTATATATTAAGTTTATTTTTATCAGTATCCTGTTGAAAATACGGTAATTTTTCTTTCAGATTTTTAAAATCCTTAATTCTTTCTATTTTTGAAACTTTAGTTTCTCCATAACCGGAAGTTCTTGAACCACCTAAATAAAGAGTTTCTTTCTCTTTTAACAAATTATATATGCCTTTTTTCAAATCTTCATTTTCTATATTAGAAACATCTACTATACCATAAAATTTCTGTCCTTTTGATATAGATTCATATCTAAATATATTTTCTTCTCCAAGCTCTTGTGTATGATGAAATCTGTAGTCCTTTTTAATATTAAACTGATAAAGTATGTTGTTTTCATAATAAGAAAATTCACCTTTTTTTAGTTTTATAACAGTTGGTTGTTCTTCTTCATGTTCTTTTATTTTTTCATTATCAAATACTATTAAAAAATCTTCATTCCTTGTATATGATTCCTTATTTTCCTCTTTATCTATATCTTTAGTTGTTCTAAAAACATTAGGTGTTGGAAAAGAATAATGTCCATCACATATAGGATAAGCATCATAAAAACATACTCTTTTAAGTAGATTATTGAAGTTTGGATCTTTTTCAATTTTATCAGGGTTAATATTTTTTGATTTTAAGTATTTACCTATAACAGCCCCTCTAACTATAGACCCTGAAACATATGACTTAGTTTGTTCATAATCATATTGGGATTGACTATCCCCTATTTTAATTGGCTGTTTTAGGTCTATTTCATACAACAAATAGTTAAAATCACCTTTTACACTTTTAGCACTTTTAGAATCTTCTTTTATTCCATCTCCTATTTGCACCTGAACTAAACCTTTTCCTCGGCTTTTATTGATACCCAAATTTTTTAGAGATTTTACTCCATTTTGCAAAATTTTCAACTCTATATCTTCCAATTTTCTTGAACATAGAATTGTTCCATTAAAGATTAAACCTTTTTTTAAAACTCTAGATGCTCTTAAGCTTTTAGATTCTGACACCCCATTATCTCCCATTTTTATTCCAAATCTTATATCAGTTAAAGAAGATAAAATCAAATCTTTATTTTCACCTTCTTTAAGATTATATTCATTAAAAATATCTACAATTTGTTTGTCTAAATAAAAGTTTGTAAATTTCAATATACCTTCATTTTGCTCATTTACATTGATTCCTTTAGCTGAACCAAACAGTTTAGTAACTATTCCATTAAAATCACATTCACTGCTTCTATAAAAAGGTTTCAAAATAGTATTCATTGATTTTTTCAAGCAACCTTTAAATGATTTTCCTAAATAATAAGGAAAACCTTCTTCATCTAGTAAAACATCTGTATTCACTATTCCATTCTTAGATTGTCCATTTCCAAATATAGTTTCCGATAATAATTCAATAGTGATTGGATACTTGTACATATTATTTGTCTCCTTTCACATAAGTATATAAATCCATAGCATCTACTACATCATAAATTACCTTTTTAATAACTTTAAGGTCTACGTCACCTTCAAATTTTCCTTTTAAGTTGTATTTTAGATAAAAAAGATCTGAATCTATTTCACTAGAATTCATGCTTCTAAAAAACGACTTTATATTACTCCTAGCTCCAGATTTATTAATCTGATCAAGTGCATTATCAAAGTTATCAAAATTATAATTAATGATTGATTTTAAATCTTCATAATGAATATCAATCTTCTTTTTACTTTCTGAGTCTATAATAATATAAGGCCTAGCTACTAAATCCTTATTTCTTATAATCAATATATTATCTAATGTATCTCCTCTATTTATTTCCCAATCAATAAAGGATGCATCTTCTAATTTCTCTAAATTCTGTTTTTCACAAGCTAATTTCATTGTCCTAAGTTTTTTCTTAGAATTTTTTTCTAAAGCTCCTGCCAATTTAACTGCTCTAGAAAAAGGATGATTTCTTTTTACTATTGCTATTCCAGCACTAGTTGTAAGATTGTATTTATTTTTTCCAAACTGTTCTTTTTGTTCTGTTATTTCTTCTGTAAAAAGTCTAGTAATATCTATTGCAATTTTGCCATTACTAATAAATGTTATATCATCACCTGCTAAAATTATAGGCCTTATTGGTAAAGTCTTTTTCTCTTTTTCATATCCTATTTTTTCATAATAATTATTGTAATTATCAACTAAATCTTCTAAAACTTTATTGAAAGTTGTCCTATAATGCTCATCTATATTTTTTGTAAGATTTCTAAATTCTTTTATGTATTTTTGATTTGAATCAAAAATCTTTTCTCTAGGGATTCTTTTGTATTCATCATTGAAACTGTCAATTTTCTTACCCATGCCATTTCCATCAATACAAGTTATACCAATATGACTACCTTCGTTTTTAGGACCAGCTATATCGTCTAACTTATTAGTAAATTCGAATCCATTCTTAAGACCATATCTCTCTTTCAATTCTTTTTTCATTTGTTCATGATTTATTTCTTTAGAATCTATCATATATTTAATTTTAGCTTGTTCATCATAATAGTTACTATTTCCATATAAGAAATTATAAAATCTTAACTTATCTTCAGATTCTTTAGATATATACTTGATTTTTCCCTTATTATTTCTATCTTTTTCTTTATATTCATATCCTGCTGGTTTTCTAGTATTAGGGCATATCCTAGTTAATCCATAACCTAATCTTTTAAATTGATATTTTCTTTCACCTTTTTTCTTAGTAAGAGCTTGTTCTATTTCTTCATATAAATCTACTATGTTCCTTTTTTCAATATCAAATTCTTTGATGACCATTATTAGTTCTAACCCATCAAAATACTCAATAACAAATCTACTAAAAATTCCATTAAACTTTTTAGCGTCATCTATATCATCAAATATGTACATAGAATTTCCACCAGCTTCAAAAAGAACATTTCCATCATTTGAATTTTCATAATTTTTATATTCCCTGTTCATACACTTTAAGACTTCTTTAGCAAGTTCCTCTGTAACATATCTAATAATTTCTGATGCTCCTATTATTTCCTTTAATCTATTACTAGAAAATATATATTTTTGTTTACTTCCTATATCAACTTTAACTACAAACATCAATATTTATCCCCCTTTCACACATATCAAAATGCTTCCCATCTTCTATTTACAAAACCCAGCCCCAATAGCTGAATTTTTCTCTCCAAGGCCAACTGCTCTTGCTAAAAAAGCTAGCTTTTGAGCTTCTTCATTGTCTTGAACTTGTATGCTTACTTTATTTGCTAAAAGCTTTATGCCCTTGTAATTAAAATGCATTGGCTTTCTGTTTTTAAACTCGATACTCTTTATAAATTTACCTTTTACATCTATGTCCTCATTAAAAAAGCTCTTATACTTCTTTTCCAAATTGTCTTCTAATCTACTTTTGAACAATTCTAAATCGCCACTAGTTTGAAGCCAAGGATTGTTATCTACAGTTATTATTAATGGAGTTTGAGTGTAAAGCTCTTTTATATGCCTTTTATCTATTGATTTTTTAGAAATTGAAATGACATTAAAATCATCACTTTTCAAATTAGAAAGGCACCTATCTATTTTCTGCATAAATTCATCACTTAAGCCTCTGATTTTAAAAATATATAGCCTATCTTTTTTATAAAATTTATCTCTTTCTATAGGATAGAAACTGTTAAAGACATAATTTTTGTACTCTTTTTTAGGATGGACTTCTTTTAAATCTTTATCTAAAAGCATGCTCTTATTTATGTTTTTCCCTATTACATATCCTGAATCCTCAAAATATATATCTTTTTTCAACATTACTGTTATAGTTAATTCAATAAATCTCATTTTTATACCTCTTTATCCAATTTTATCTATATTATACCATATTTTAATTTATTCATACCATTAGTAATTTTCTGTATTTTTCATGAAACTTAAAACCACACGAATTTTAATCTATATATAATTAAACATAAAATAAAAGCCTTAGATTTTTCTAAGACTTTTACATATTTTTATTAATATTCTATTCTACATCTCATGTTAAGGTTTAATACAAAGTTTTGATTTAACTAATGTTTATGAAAACTAATTTAAATACATCTCATGTTAAGGTTCAATTGAAAATAAAGAAGAAGATAAAATCAATTATTTTTAATTTAAATACATCTCATGTTAATGTTCAATTACTAATAATACTAATCAAATATCACAAAATACAAAAATTAAATACATCTCATGTTAAGGTTCAATTAAAGGGTCAGTATATAATAATAGAGGGGTCTTTAAATTTAAATACATCTCATGTTAATGTTCAATGTAGTAGGACCGCTTATAACAATGGTAACTGCTATATCATTTAAATACATCTCATGTTAATGTTCAATATATAGCTCCGAACTTTAATAAGCAAGACCATGCATTTAAATACATCTCATGTTAATGTTCAATTTATACAAAAGTATTTATAGATAGGCAAAAAATGAATTTAAATACATCTCATGTTAATGTTCAATGATAGTAAAATAGCCATTCCTTATTTCTAAGAATACCACATACCTATTGATTTTACAAGGTTTCCCAAAAAATTTTCCAACCGATTATGAAATTTCAAAAAATCATTACAAAAACATATCTTAAGCCTTATATTTCAATGCTTAAGATGTGTTTTAAAATAAAAAACGGTTGGAAAAATATCTATCAATATTTTATACTAATCAACTTTTCTACAACAATAAATACACTAGCTTTAGAATACCTTATAGCTGCTAGTGCATCAGTTTTTTAATAGGTTAATTTTTTCAATTTATATAAATACCTCTAATTATTTAAAGTTTTAATTTTTTCTTCACTTAATCCTGTTTTCTTAGCAATAGTTTTTATATCTAATACATCTAAAAGATTTCTTGCTATTTCTATTGCTTTTTCATGTTTTGCACTACTTATCATATTAGCTCTTTCGTGTAGTGATTTTTCTCTAGCCTTATAAATTTCTATTGTTTCTTTATCACTACTTAAATATTCAAGCCTTTGCTCTACTATTTTTATATCTTTAGCCATCTTGTTCAACTCCTAATCAGCCACCTTACACCAAGTAATTTTAATATATTTGTACATATAAATAATGTAATCCTTAAGTTATTTATGATACTGCTTTTACAAATTATTACATCATAAATCTAAAACTATCATTTAGTTAAAAGTCAAATGTTCAATAAATCACAAAACATTATATAATCAAAATCTTAGTATTCCCCATTGTATTCAACATAACTTGTTAATTTTACACGATCAACATGATGTGGTAAATACACTTTCCCTGACAATGGCGATAAATTTTCTAAAAACTCAATAGCAGCATCCACTAATTCATCAGATGAAAACACAGTCTCCTCTAAATAACCACTCAATAATCCTGCATCACCTTTAAATTTCAGAAGAAGATATCCATAACCAGGATGAACAATAACAAGATTGTCAATTTCATCTTCATTTTGCTCTTTAGAACTATTATAGAATCTCACTAAAATATCCTGTTCTCTATAAAATATATCAACATCGCATGAAAAATTTTCATATACAAATTTCATCTTTGGGTAACCCCCTTATAGCTTATATTATACCTTATTTAACCACCCTATCTTAAAATTTTTAAGTAATAATAAATGCACTAGCTTTAGAATCTCTTCTAACTACTAGTGCACTTGTTTTTTAATTTAATCTTTATTATTTTATTAATTATCATTTGCTTTTCTTAGTACATCTCATGTTAAGGTTCAATCCAGGATTCTCACAGGATAGATTAGACAAATGGTTATTTAAATACATCTCATGTTAAGGTTCAACAAGAAATGACAGCTAAAAATAGTGTTAGAAAAAACTAATTTAAATACATCCTATGTTAAGGTTCAACAAATTTAGCGGAGATCTTAAGCAAATAATAAGTGGATTTAAATACATCCTATGTTAAGGTTCAACGGAGCAGGGGTAATCACAAACCCATCTATAGGAAAAATTTAAATACATCCTATGTTAAGGTTCAACGATAAATATTTCTTTTGTTTTTCTCATTGTGGAGCTAATTTAAATACATCCTATGTTAAGGTTCAACGTTCACAACCTATCATGTAAGTATAATCTGTATCGTTATTTAAATACATCCTATGTTAAGGTTCAACTTGGCTTACTTATATAATAATGGAGGGTTCACAATTATTTAAATACATCCTATGTTAAGGTTCAACGTTGCAAAGACCAGCATTTCACATTAACCTAATGCCATTTAAATACATCCTATGTTAAGGTTCAACGGCTGTAGTTTTCTTTAGCAGTCCAAACATTTCACCAATTTAAATACATCCTATGTTAAGGTTCAACCCATCAACTCCAGATTGTATAGATGGAGATATTCTATTTAAATACATCCTATGTTAAGGTTCAACCTTATATGTTCAAAGGTCAAATACAAAGGTATTATTAATTTAAATACATCCTATGTTAAGGTTCAACAGAAGGTAAATCTTGTAGGGCAGATATAGAATTATCATTTAAATACATCCTATGTTAAGGTTCAACCATAGTAAAATAGCCATTTTCTAAAATCAATAATAGCACATAAGTATTGATTTTACAAGGTTTCCCAAAATATTTTCCAACCGATTGTGAAATTTCAGAAAACTGTTATAAAAACCTATATTAATCCTTGTATACCAGTAGCTAAAACAACTTTTAAAATTAAAAACGGTTGGAAAAATATCTAACATCATTTTATAGTAATAAAGCTTTCTATAATAATAAATGCACTAGCTTTAGAATTTCTTCTAACTGCTAGTGCACTTGTTTTTTTATTTGATCTTTATTATTTGTTCATTGGTATTTGGGTTTTTGGGTACATCCTATGTTAAGGTTCAACAGAAATTAATCTCTAAAGAATAGAACTGGCCTTTATCATTTAAATACATCCTATGTTAAGGTTCAACTTTAACATAAAAAATACTTTTTATCAAAAGAAAAGATATTTAAATACATCCTATGTTAAGGTTCAACCATAGTAAAATAGCCATTTCTTAAAATCAATAATACCACATGAGTATTGATTTAACAAGGTTTCCCAAAGGATTTTATTGGGAAAATCCCTTACTATTTTTCTTTCTATTAACATAAAAATTAAAGACAATAGAAAAAGCACCCATCCGAACAAGAATAGTGCTTTAATCTCTCAAATTTAATTATTAAATTCATCCAATAGCCCTAAAATAAAATAAATATTCTAAGGATTGCTTAGTGTTACAGCACTAAGCTTTTCTTATTTATATTATATCAAATTTATAAAAAAAATAAACACATTTTTTATGTTTATTTCATATTAAAGTTAACTAAAATTATATGATATAATTATTAATAGCTAAATGGAAATTATTAGATTTATAATTACAAAATCATTTTCTTTGCTTGGAGGTTATATATGATGGTGTTAATTGTTCAATCCATTATTTTATGTGGACTTTTTACTTTAATGGTACTTCCAAAACTATATAAAAATCCTTTAAATTGCATAATGTCATACCCTACAGCAATTAGGCAACGAGTGGAAAGTTTGCCCCAATATCAATCAACAATTAAAGCTCACGAAACTAAACATATTACTTTTAAATTACTGTTTGTACTTCTTACTATTATTCTTATGGCAGTAATTGCATGGGTTTCTGGTTCAAGAACATTTATAAAAGCTTTTACCCATATTTTTATATTGTTCTTTGTAATTAACCTTTATGATTTATTTGTATTGGATTTATGGCTGTTTTGTCATAACAAAAAGGTAATCATCCCAGGGACTGAAGACATGATAGGTGAATACAAAGACCCTGTCCACCATATTAAAGGTGCATTTATTGGTACATTAATTGGTTTAGCTATAGCCCTTGCATCAAGTGGACTAATCACATTATTTAGTTTCCTTGCTTATAAGTAAACTACTCTTTTTCAAGTTTCCTAAAAGTACTTTTATTAACCAGAACAAAATTTAAAAATATTAAATATAAAAAGTTAGGGGAAGATACCATGATTACTTATAAAACTCTTGAAAATACAAATATTGAAAGCCTGCATCAAACATTTTTAAGTGCCTTTTCTGATTATGAGGTTAAAATTAATTTACCCCTTTGGAAATTTCAAAATATGCTTAAAAGAAGAGGATATGTTCCAAACCTTTCTATAGGTGCTTTTGAAGATGAAAAGTTAGTTGGATTTGTCTTAAATGGATTTAGAAATTGGAATAACAAGGAAACTTTATATGACTTAGGAACAGGGGTTATAAGGGAATACAGAAAGCAAGGTGTAACAAGTTCTATGCTTTTAGCTATGAAAAAACTTGTTAAGTATAAAAAAGCAAATCAATATCTACTTGAAGTAATTAAGTCAAACACAGCTGCAGTTAAACTATATAAGAAACAAGGTTTTGAAATTATAAGGGACTTTTCATGTTTTGAGATAGATAAAAATAAGTATAAAAAAGAAGAAAACTACCAAGTTAAACATATTAATAAAATTGATGAAACCATCTGGAAAAAGCTTGAAAAATTCCATGACTTTAAACCTTCTTGGCAAAATTCTATTGATTCTATAAAAGCTACAGAAGATTCATTTATATATTCTATTGTATATCTTGAAGATTCCATTGCAGGGTATGGAGTGATTGATAAAAAAACTGGTGATATTCCTCAAATAGCAGTTAGCAAGGATCATAGACATAAAGGAATTGGAAGAAGTATTGTTACAGATTTAATAAAAAATACAGAATCACATAAGATTAATATTTCCAACGTAGACAACAGTTCTAAATCTATGAAAGAATTTTTATTAAAACTAGGATTTGAAAATATCGTTGAACAATATGAAATGATTTTAAAATTGTAGATTCTTGTTCTTATTAGAGCCACTACTTTTAAAAAGTAGTGGCTCATTTATATAAAATACCCTATGCTTTATGCTGTGTATATTTCTTCTGTAGTTCTTTCTATAATGTCTGCTGAATCTTTTGCAACAATTGGTGAATCATATGCAAAGGCATCTTTTTTCTCAACTATAACATCCATTAACCCAGATACATCTTCTTTAGTTAATCCTTCTTTTACATCACTTATAGAAAAAGAAATTTTCTTTCCTTCCTCTGTTATAAACTTCATGCTCAATGTTCTGTTCACTTAAAAACCCCCCTTTTTAAATCAAAGATTAAGTATTAAATAATAAACATTAATTATTGAAGAAATTCCAAAAGAATTTCAACCACATTTATTATTTTTTATCTGTTATTTATAATTTGCTTTATCCTAGCCTTCCTGAATTAATGCACTCTTATCTACTCTATTGATTTCTCTTACTTCATACATTAATACTTTTTCTATTTCAGTTGCTATAGTAAATAGATCTTCATCATTAGCATTTACATTGATTTTTGATATTGTTTTACGTCTTAATATTTCTTTCCCATCTTTATCTAAACCTGCAGCTAAAGTTAATACTATATCTGAATCATTTTTATGTGCTGCTACTGCCATTTTAAAATCCCCCTCTTTCTTTATTTTGTTGTTCACCTATATATATGAAATAACTTAGTTATTTGCAAAAAAAATAAAAATCTTAAATTAAAAAATTTAAGATCTTTGTTCTTATTAATAATATATTTTTCTAGTAATCCTATCTTTACTTTTCTAAATAATAAATGCACTAGCTTTAGAATCTCTTCTAACTGCTAGTGCACTGGTTTTTAAATTTGATCTTTGTTATTTGTTCATTGGTATTTGCTTTTTAGAGTACATCTCATGTTAAGGTTCAAAATTATACTTTCTATACTAAAATATCTTTGTTAGCCTAAATACTTAATGTAACTCAGATTCATTCTTACAAGTTACTAATGTAACTCCTTTTCCATTTGTCAAAGGAGTAAACGACCACTAAAATCATAGATTTAAAATGTCTACTTAACTGATTCACACCAAATCACAGATTTGGGTTCGCTACTTAAATACATTCTATGTTAAGGTTCAACATATATACAGCACTAGTTACAAGTAATACAGTAGAATTTAAATACATCCTATGTTAAGGTTCAACCATAGTGAAATAGCCATTCCTTATTTCTAAGAATACCACATAGCTACTGATTTTACAAGCTTTGTAAAAAATTTTTCCAACCGATTGTGGAATTTTAGATAATTGTTATGAGAACCTACTATAGACCTTACATTTCAGTAGCTACAATAGGTTTTAAAATTAAAAACGGTTGGAAAAATATCTATTAATATTTTATACTAATAAACTTTTCTACAATAATAAATACACTAGCTTTAGAATCCCTTCTAACTACTAGTGCATCATTTTTTTTATTTGATCTTTTTTATTTGTTCATTGGCATTTGGTTTTTAGAGTACATCTCATGTTAAGGTTCTAATTTATACTTTTAAATCTTAAAATATCCTTAGTAGCCAAAATACTTAAGGAAACTCTCTATCTTCTTATGAAACTCAAACTCATAACTTCGTTTGAGTAAGCGATTCACACCAAATTAAAAAATTTGGGTTCTCTGCTTAAATACATCTCATGTTAAGGTTCAACAAGGCATGTGCCTTATGTAGATTATACAATTGTATTATTTAAATACATCTCATGTTAAGGTTCAACAGTAACCCAATCTTGGAACTTTTCAGCATTTTCTTTAATTTAAATACATCTCATGTTAAGGTTCAACTTATATGACAGCTAAAAGAAGGTATACATTCTGTAAATTTAAATACATCTCATGTTAAGGTTCAACGAAAAAAATATAAGGTATGGTAAAATTTTTATTACATTTAAATACATCTCATGTTAAGGTTCAACAATGCTAAGGGGCAAGTTGTGGATCGTGCTAAAATGAATTTAAATACATCTCATGTTAAGGTTCAACAACCAACGGATTTAATAAATTTTGTTAAAATAAACAAATTTAAATACATCTCATGTTAAGGTTCAACACGGCATAGTTAATGGTATTTCGTTTTTCATGGAATTTAAATACATCTCATGTTAAGGTTCAACAGAAAAAGAGGTTAAAACATGAAAAATATAAATGTAAATTTAAATACATCTCATGTTAAGGTTCAACTTTAATTCTGCCTAAATTACTAACTTTATATAATCCTTATTTAAATACATCTCATGTTAAGGTTCAACAAGTTCTTCTGTTACAACTTCTCCAGCTGCATCAGCATTTAAATACATCTCATGTTAAGGTTCAACATCGATTTGGAGTAGAAAACTTAGGGACTCACACACATTTAAATACATCTCATGTTAAGGTTCAACCATAGTAAAATAGCCATTCTCTAAAATCAATAATAGCACATAAGTATTGATTTTACAAGGTTTCCCAAAAACTTTTCCAACCGATTGTAGAATTTCAAAAAATCGTTATAAGAACCTACTGTAGACCTTACATTTCAGTAACTACAATAGGTTTTAAAATTAAAAACGGTTGGAAAAATATCTATTAATATTTTATACTAATAAACTTTACTAAAAAATCAGTGCACTAGCTTTAGAATCTCTTCTTACTGCTAGTGCACTGATTTTATGTAAGGAAATTTTTCTTCTAATTCTTCTAAATTACTGAGAAACCCACAAGAGCTATTCCTATTATGCCAACAATCAATACGAAAAGGCCTGCTGAAAACAATAATTTTGTTTCCGCTTTTGAATTGTTTTTTGATTCCGTATACCCATGAATTATATTTAAGATTCCCAATGTAATTAAGGTAATATACACAGTAAACTTTTTATAAGGTGCTGCTATTGTAATTAATGCTGATATTAGAACCACTACTCTTAATACACTTATAAAAAATTTTAATTTTATTTTATTTTCCATTTTATTACCTACCTTTAATTTATAAGTACTAGTAAAATTAATAAGTAACATTTTATTTTAAATTAAATTAGCAAAGTTTTTATGTTTCCTAATAATGGAATCATAGTTCTTCTTAAGTCTATTTCTCTTCTAAACGGATGGATACCCAAAATGGTGCTATAAGATTTAGTATAATAGCCCATATAAACCAAACAACTAAAGTCCATCCTCCAAATATACTATCTGTATATTTTTGAAATATTGTAATTGGTAATAACATGCTTACCATTAATATTAAACGAGAAATATATCCCACAGAATATTTAGCTTTGCAATAATCACATTCAAATTTATATCCAGTAGATATAGTAACAGCTTTTAAAATAGTCTTCCATTTTAAATCACTAGAACATTTAACACATTTTTTAGAAAACAAACCTAACCCCTCCTTTAAATTTAATTTTCATAATAAAAAATAAAATAACTTATTTTTGTATGATTATAAAATAAGTTTAGAGCTTATACATCCCCCTCAATATCCATGATAAAAATTTCTATATAAATCCTAATTTACAATAATATAATTAAAGCTATTTCTATTAGATATGATTTTAACATACAGAACCAGAAAAACCAACCAATTTTGACAATTTAATTATTAATTTTACTTTTTATTCTAAAATATAAAGATGAAAATTTAACCTATAAATTAGTCTCTATTATATGCTATACTTTTTAATAATTGTATATAGTTATTTTGATTACTATTTTTGTCCTTACCATACTTATATAGATAGGTTTTTACTATAGCATCTAGGACATTTAAATTTAGCTTTCGCATTGGACTATTACCTTCTAAGAGGATCATGTTTTGTAGTGAAACTATTGTAACTCTAGTCTTTATATAGTCCGATTTTCATATAACTTAACAGAAGATTTATTAAATTATGGGGGAGAAATTATGATTAGCTTATTATTAATGAAACAAATCGCTATACTTTTTTTAATAATATTTATGGGATTTATATTAGTAAAAACAGGTTTATTAAAGGGAGAAGACAGCAAAAGTCTTTCCATTGTTACTCTTTATTTGGTATTGCCTTGCGTTATTATCAATGCTTTTCAGATTGAATACACAAAACGCATAAGAAATGGACTTATTCTCGCTTTTATAGCAGCAGTACTTATTCATATTACACTATTGATTTTGGTAAAATTTCTTGAAAAGATATTCCACTTAGACGAAGTTGAAAAAATGTCTATTATATATTCAAATGCTGGAAATCTTATCATCCCAATTGTAACTTCTATACTAGGAAAGGAATGGGTTATTTATTCTAGCGCTTTTATATCTGTACAATTAACTCTTTTGTGGACTCATGGAAGACTTGTACTTTGCAAAGATCAAAAATTAGATTTCAAAAAAATTCTTTTAAATATTAATATGATTGCTATTTTCTGTGGGATTTTGATTTTTGTCACAAGATTTCAAATGCCAAGTATTATCACAAATGCAATAGAATCTGTAAGTGTTATGATTGGTCCTATATCTATGATTATAGCAGGGATGCTCATTGGAAACATGAGTTTAAAAAAGATTTTCTCCTATAAGAGAATTTACATAGTTACTTTTCTTAAAATGATAGTATGTCCTCTTACAATTTTGGTTCTACTTAAATACACTGGAATGGCTAGTTTTCTGCCTATTGGAAAAACAGTCCTTCTTATCAGTTTTCTTGCAACAATGACGCCTTCTGCATCAGCAGTTACACAAATGGCTCAAATTTACGATAAAAATGGTGAATATGCCAGTGTTATAAATGTAGTTACAACTATTGTATGTATTGTAACAATGCCAATTATGGTTTGGCTATATCAGATGTAAAAGTACATCTCTTGTTAAAACTCTAATTTATGTTTTAAAATTTAAAGTATCCTTATTTATTAAGCTTACTTTATCTAAAAATATGGTTATTTATTAATCTTATCTTATATATAAAGATTTTCTTGATGATAATATTAAAAGAGTAAGCCTTAAATTAGACTTACTCTTTTATTATAAATAAATTTCTTAGCTTTAATTATAACCTACTATGTTTTCATAATGCATACTTATTTTAAGCCCTCTTATTGAATAACCTGAACGTTTCTTACCAGTTACTCTAATTATATCTTTTCCGTCTCCATTTAATGTAATATGATTATTAGGTCCAACTCCTGCTTTATTATTAGCTAAATTGGTTATATTAAAATCACCTTTTCCATTTATTTTTACATTAGCGTATGTCCAATTTCTTGCATCATTAACCTTAAAATCTGCATAAGAATTTTCATTTTCTAAAATTACTTTTGAACCTTCTTTTCTTACTCCTTCTCCTTTTAAGAAAGTAGTAGTATACACTTTCCCTTCATTATCAATCCAATCATCTATAAGTGATACATTTTCAATAGATAAATCTTCTTGTTTTATTTCTTTTGGAGTTACCTTAATTCTATTTTCACCTTTTACTAGTTCCATTTTATTTCCATCGTTATATTTATTATTCTGTAAATTTAATAATTTGTAATTAGATAAACCTTGTTGATTTGATGAATGCTCTAAATTTATAGTATAAGTTCCATCTTTAGGTGCATTTATTTTATATGTCACATATCTATTATGATCTACAAAAAACACACTCTGATCTGTTTTAATATTATTAGTGACATTGGTATCAACTATATCATTATTATTTAATGTCTTATCAAAATCAAATCTATCTTTAATAGGGGTAAGTTCCTTAACTTCTTCATTATTTACAGGAACAAATTCTATATTAGAAATAGAAAATTCTCCACCATTTGCATTTCCTATTTTTATATCATTCTTACCATTTTTTAATTTAACAACTGGTCCATCTACTACCTTATAAGGAGTATCATAATTTCCTAAAGTACCATCTGTAGTTTTGTTTACTGTTGTATCCTTAATTTTTTGACCAGCATTACTTAAACTTATTATTGAATTAGTTTTTGCAGCAACTTTATATCTAACCCTATATAATCCTTCCTTAGGTGAATTAAATTTATAAGTCATGTTAGCATCTTTAGTATTAGTTTTCATAGCATTTCCACCTAATAAAAACTCTCTTTGAGTTGTAAATGAATCTCTTGTTATATATTTTTGAGATGAAAATACAGATATCTTACCTTCTTTTAAATTATTCTCTGGTGTTAAATTTTCTGGTCTAAATCCAAATACTACACCGGATATTCCTTCTAATCCACGTAAATTACTTGATCCTAAAACATTTATAGATGATAACTTATGTCCTTCATACTTAACTATTTCTCCGTGCATCTTTCTATCACTTGTATAAGTAGGATGTCTATATCTTCCTGCGTCAAATGTTGAACCATCCTTAAAGAAAAATTTCATTGCATGTGGTGTTTCTCTACCAAATGTAGTAACGTTAACTCCTTCAATTGGATTTTCATTTGGATTTCGTACACGTAATGCTGCAGCTTCTCCACCACTTCCTCCTACACGTACGTATGGTTGATAGTTGCTTCCAACTCCTCTATTATATCCTGGAGTTATAGCATCTATACGAGTCCAATTCCATATATCTGCCGCTACAAATTCTCCTAAATAATCGCCTTCTGTATAGCCTCCTCTTGAAAAGTTAATGTTTTTAAAATTAGTAACATTTTGTTGAAATCCATAAATATCACTGTATATTTCTCTTGAAAGTTCCACATCTACATTTTTATTGTATTGATTTGAATCCATATATCCCCATAAGGCTACATAGTCTAAAACATATCTTTGCATAAAGTTTTCTAATTTAACCACATAGTTTTTTCTTCTAGCTGGTACCATCTGTCCTTTATTTAATACATAATCATGTGCAGTATTATCTTTATAAACAGTTAAGGCATCTTTTTCTCGCTTTTCAATTGCTTTTTTGTAGGTATTTTTACAGTGATTTGTATACTCTTTTATTTTATTATTTAGTTCCAATTTGTACTCATTAATTTCATCTTGTGTATGATTAGTTCTTTCTAGATTTAATACTACATCTCTAAGTAACATCAAATGTATATTTGCAGCTTGTACATATATAGGTAAAAATTCTACATCATAAACCTTGTTTTGTATATCTCCTATTTGAACTAACTCACTTGTAAACAATGAATCTAAAGAATCTAATTTGTTTTTCATAGTATCCGTTACATCTTTACCTTCATTAGCTGCTTCTATCCAATCTATATATTCTTGAGTAGCTTTTTTAAGCCCTGCTAATTTATTCTTTACTTGCTGAAATCTTGAGTCCGCAATTTTATTACCAACTATTTTTTCTACTTCAGCTCTTATTTTTTCCCATAAATAATTTTGGTTTGCATATGGCCAAAGCATATCCATTAAAGGTTGTCCTATTTTCCCGCCAAAGGTTCCTACGATTCCTGGTGCATTATTTAAGCCTAAACTCACTACTTTCTTTATTATTTCTTCTGTTTTTTCAATAGGCATAGTTCTTCCAAATAATACATTTTTAACTTCTTCTCTCTCTGCTGCTACGTTATTTTTAGTTAGTTGTTCCATTATTTCATCAACTTGTTCATTTAGAGAATGTTCAATGCTTGTAGGTATTTCAATAGCATGTACACTTGTTATACTTGAAAATGTAATCTGAGAAAATATTGATGCTACTAATAATAAACTTGCTACTTTTTTCTTGTTCATTTTATACTCCCCCCTGTTTTTTATATTCTCTAAACCCTATGAAAGCTAGTCTTATCATTTAGATTCTTATTAACGTAATATTAAGATTAGATTAGTATTATTGCCATTGTTTTTTAATTTCACTATGATAAATCCTATTTCCATAACAGTCTAAAGAATACATATTATCAACAAACTATATATATTAATTAAATATGATTCTATCATCGATTTAGCTTTTTTGGTCCAAAAACATCTTAAAACGTCATTTTAGCATCTTAAACGTTAAATTTTGTAATATTTTCATTGTTATTGATTGTTAATGCCAATTATGCTCTCCCTCTCTCCCAATTGTAAGTTTGTAAATAATTTAGATTTATATGATATACTTATTAATAATACATGTCATATAAAAATGAAAGAAAATGAAATTTATGATATAGTGGTAGAAAATATGGAATGCCAAGCAAATGGTCTTAAAGGTTAAATACATATTTTAGGGGAAATATTATGAAAATTAAAAACACCGTAAAACCTGTTGGTTTTTACGGTGTTTTTCACATTCCAATAAGTGACTCTCTACATAAAATCAAAAACTGAAATTCTCTTATGTGTCTAACCAACTTAACAACATTGCAATATAAGCCAGCAATTATCAAAGTTTCTCTTTTTTAAGTCTTCTTTCCTTATGTAAAAATATATAACTCCACAGTCATCAAACATTAATTCAAAAGTCTTTGTCATGATAGAACTTAACTGGAATAACAATTGCCATTGACTACAGTTTTTCTCTAATTGTTTTAGTTTTTTATCTGGTATCTGCTCTAATCCACTATAATGAATTCCATTTGCACCTTTTTCACATTCACGAAGCATACCTGCTTGTACAAGATCTGCATATCCTAATAATTTGCCATCAAGTTCTTCCTGCTCATAACCTTTTAATACCCTTATTTCATCATAGTAATCCCAATTATCATAATGATATAATTCTGTAAATTCCTCATAATCAGGCAAATCGTACTTTTTACTAAAATCAAGCTGTATCTCCGGCAATTTGAAATTTTCTTCCATATCATCAGGAAAATTAGTTCTATTAAGTTCTTTTACATCTCCATCAAAATAAAAAACTTTTGCGCTTCCTTTATCTTGTGGATAGCACCCCCATGTCAAAGATGAAAGTTCATAAAAGAAATAAAGAATCCCCTTTTTTGGGAGCAATCCATCTTCATCATATTCTTTCATTTCCTCACAATTTATCTGGGCTAAAAAGCTTAATGGACGACTTTTGATTTCACAATCTAAGCCTTCCCCCTTATAATAAAACCACTTAAAATCTTTAGGAACGTCTGGCTTTCCTCCAAATTTTGATGCTCCAATAGGCAAATCTTCTTTGCTATAGGTTTTAAGATTAACTTTTATAGCATTCTTCTTTATCTCATCAAATAAACTATTTAAATCCAAATTTAACTCCCCCTTATTGAAATCTGAAATCCTAGATTATATACAATTATTTAAGGCACACCTTGCTAGAATGCTAACATCATATATTCCGTTAAAGCAGCCTTGCTAGAAAATCTAACATTAATGTCATCACCTAAGGCACACCTTTCTAGAAATGCTAACATCATATAATTCCTTAAAGTAGCCTTGCTAAAAAATCTAACACTCATAGAATCCCTAGGACATACTTTTCTAGAAAAGCTAACATTAATATCATCACCTAAGTCACACCTTCTAGAAATGCTAACATCATATAATTCCTTAAAGTAGCCTTGCTAAAAAATCTAACTTTCATACAATCATTATACTACTATAGGGAACTTTTATATAATAACGTAATATTCATCATATAGTAAAAAATACTGAGAAAACAATAAGTTTTCTATAATAATAAATACACTAGCTTTAGAATTTTTTCTAAGGACTAGTGTATTTATTATCTATCATATATTGAAAAATAATTAAATTAGATACCAAAAATAAAGTTCAATATTACTTGGTTTTTGTGTGAATCCCATATCAATATTAGAGTAAATTAATAAAGATTTACCTCCAAATAAAGCCTATTTTTATTTTAATTTTATTCCAATTAAATATATTTTTTTAATATTAAATTTTAAAAATATGCAAAAATAAAATTTTATTAAATATAAGCTTATAAATATAACCAAATAATTGATTATATATAATATTTTAACTCTAAGTTATTGTACATATTTATTTAATTAACCCTATCCTATGTAGTTATACCAATATCTTCATGTATTATCTATAAAATTTTTTAGTTTTAAATCAAAAAATATAATTTTTTCGACCCCTTTAGACATACAAGATGTTTTTTTTATGCTACAATAGCCAAAAGAAAAATTGTGTTATATATGAGAAAATTTAATAAATTTTACTATTAAAGGAGAGATAGAAATGATTAAAAAATCAAATGAAAACTTAAACAAAAAAAGAGAAGCACAATTAAAAAAATTAAAAGAATTACGTACTAATAAAAAATCAGGAGATCAATTTTTAAGAATTTAATTTTATTGATTGACTTTTGTGTATACCCCTATATGTACGATTTATAAAATTGTATCGCTAAACAAAAGATATCACTAAAATTTACTACTACGAAAGGAGAGATTTAAATGATAAGAAAATCAAATGAAAATTTAAGTAAAAAAAGAGAAGCACAATTGAAAAAATTAAAAGAGTTACGTGATAATAAAAAATCTCTTGACTGCCTTTTAAGAACATAATCTAGTAATTAGTTCTAGTATAGTGCATTTATGGATTATTATATATATGAATAACTTATAAAACATAACAATAACTACAAACAAATAGTTCAGAATAATTTAAATAAACTAAATTTTCTTTATAACGCAATTTTTCTTTAAATTTAGTAATGATAATGCATTTATAAAAACAATATTAGCTACACTTATAAAACTACTAGTATTTGGAGGAGATCTCAAATGAATTCATTAGTTAAAAATAATTATAAAGACAAAGATCCTATTTCTACCATTTGTAAAATAAGAACTATTTTAAATGAAAATGGGATACTGCCTATAGAATCTAACTGGAATGATTCAGTAGATTCCTATCATTCTATTCATCTTACGGTGCCTGATACTAACATATGTTGTAATGGTAAAGGGATTAATCCTAAATTTGCTCTTGCTAGTGCTTATGGAGAATTTATGGAAAGATTTCAAAACCAAATGTTTTACAGACATATTGTTGGATTCTCAGAAGAAGTTACTGACTATAGAGATTTTTTCTTTGCTCCTGATGAAATATATTGCAGCATAGAAGATGTTTTAAAAGAAAATTATAAAGACCTTCCTATCTATATTCCTCCAGTATTTAAAAGCTTTCTTAACTATGACTTGGTAAAAAAATGGACTAACTTCAGTCCTGAAAAATTTTCTTCTAAGGTTTTATGTATTCCTTTTTACGATTCTCAGAAAAAATCCATTAATTATGTTCCTTTAGCTGCTTTAGAAATATATGGGTCTAACGGAATGTGCGGAGGAAATACTCCTGAAGAAGCTATGGTAGAAGGTATATGTGAAATATTTGAAAGATACTCTAAGATAAAAGTTTTAGATGGCGAAATTAATCCCCCTACTATAGATAGAGAATATATTAAAAAGTTTCCTAGACAATATAAAATGATTGAGGACTTTGAAAATTTTAGTGATTATGAAATTATAGTTAAGGATTGTTCTTTAAATAAGGATTTCCCTGTTATAGGAGTTATTGTAGTAAATAAAAAAGAACAAAAATATTTTTGGAGTTTTGGTTCCCATCCTACCTTTGAAATAGCTTTAGAAAGAACTTTAACTGAAATATTACAAGGTAAAAGCATATTCGAATTTGATAAATTAATGGACTATTCCTATAAAAAGGAAATAAATGATTCAAATAATACAATTCAAGCACTAAAAGATGGAAAAGCCTATTACCTCTCAAAGGTCTTTACTCCTTATGAAAGTTATCCTTTTTCTGAATTTAAAGATATAAAAGACAAAAGCAACAAAGGTATGCTAAATCACATATTAGATATTTTGAAAAAAGAAGGTTTTAATGTATTAGTAAGGGATGTATCAATTACAGGTTTTGATAGTTTTCATATAATCGTTCCTGGTATGTCTGAAATCCCAAATACTGAGTTAGAAATATATCTTGATCAACGTATAGAGGGTGTTAAAATAGCAAAACAAGTTCGTAACTTAAACTCTTTATCTTCTGAGGATCTTAAAAAAATCATAGCTTATATAAAAAAATATGAAGATTTTCAAGAAGACAATATTGTCAATTTAACATTGCTTCCGATGAAATATACATTCCCTTGGCATGATATAGATACTGAATTGTTTATTAGTTGTGCTTACTATAAAATTGGAGACTTAAAGAACTCTTTTAAATATATAGAAAGGTATGCTCATAAATTAAAATCATCAAAAGATCCTGATTTTAGCACATTATCTTGGTATAAATGTATTAGAGATTATATAGGAGCTTCTATAGATAAGTTAGAACCTATAAAAATAAAAGAATCCCTACAAATGTTTTATGATGAAAACCTTCTCCAAGATGTAGAAAAAACTTTAGAAAATCCACAAAACATTTTTGAAAACTACGGAAAGCTTAACTGCTTTGATTGTGCTAATTGTGAATTTAAAGAAAGTTGCTATTATAAAAATGTTGCAAATATACATATGAAATTCAAAGATTTATATTATGAAAATCAAATTGATCAATCTAGAAACAAAAAATATTTTTAGGATAGATTGTAAAAATTACAAACTGGAAAGTATAAAGACGGAGGAAAACAATGTGTGGAATAGCAGGATTAATTTCAAAGAATAAACTTAAAGAAAGTGAAAAAAGAAGTTTAAATAAAATTCAAGATGACTTATTAATGAGAGGTCCTGATGATGCTGGAAGCTTAGAAAATGAATCTGGAAATGTTATTTTAAAACATACAAGATTAGCTATTCAAGATTTAAGTTCTAAGGGTCATCAACCAATGTGTTATAAGAATTTAAGCATTACATTTAATGGAGAAATATATAATTTTAAAAGTATAAGAAAAAAATTAGAACAAAAGGGGTACTGTTTTAATTCTAATTGTGATACTGAAGTAATTTTAAAGGCTTATCACTTTTGGAAAGAAAAATGCTTAACTTTATTAGATGGGCAATTTGCTTTTGCTATATGGGATGAAGAAAAACAAGAATTATTTACTTGTAGAGATCCTTATGGAAAAAAGCCTTTTTATTATGCATTAACAAATGAAGGTTTTTGGTTTTCATCTTATCTGCCTTCTTTAGTTAAATATTCAAACATTCCAAGAAGCCTTGATAAGGAAGCTGTTTATTTTTATTATGCAATGAATATCATCCCAGCTCCATATACCCCTTTTAAAGAATTTAGAAAATTGGAGGCCGGTCATAGCCTTACTGTTAAATTGTCTAAGGATAAATCAAAAATTAGCACATATCAAAATAAATATTTCTCAATAAAGTTTAAAGAAGATAAATTAGATTTACCAGAAGAAACAATAATAGAAGAAATAAGAACTAAACTTAAAGATAGTGTATCTAAACGTTTAAAAAGTGATGTTAATACAGGGGTATGGTTATCTGGAGGCCTTGATTCATCTCTTATTGTAGCCATAGCTAAAGAGGAACTTAATGAAGAAATTTCTACTTTTTCTATTGGATTTGAAAAAGTTAAGGAAAATTTAGGTGATGAATATAAATATTCGGATTTTGTAGCAAATAACTATAACACAAGGCATCACAAGCTATTTATACCTACAAAAGAAGTAAAAGAAAATCTTTTGGATTGCTATGCTACATTAAATGAGCCTATTCACATATATGATATGATAGGACATTATTTTTTATCAAAGTATGCTCCTAAAAACTTAAAAGTTGCTTTTTCTGGTGTGGGAGCTGATGAAATATGGTTAGGATACCCTTGGGAGCAAAAAATAAAGGATTTTACTCTCCCCCCTCATGAAACTTTCTTATTCTTTTTAAAACAAAAAGAAGATTTAAGTGAGTATATAAATCCATCTTATATTAAAGAAAATACAGCAACTAAATTTATATATGATTATTTTGAAAAACAAGATAGTGAAGAAGTTAGTGAATTCGAAAAGGTTTTAGAGGGAGAAATTTCAATTTTTCTTGTAGAAGAATGTTTAAAGAAAACAGATAGTACAAGCTTAAGACATGGTGTTGAAATTCGCTCTCCATTTTTAGATTTGGATCTTATAGAATATAGTACAAATATTCCAGTAGATTTAAAATGCAAAAATGGAACTACAAAATATTTAATGAAAAAAATTGCTGAAAAATATTACCCTAAAGATTTTGTATATAGAGAAAAAGGATATTTCCCCGTTGCACCTATAAAATATTTAATACCTACAATAAAAGACTTTTGCAAAGAAATATTAGAAAATATTGATTCTGACATTTATAAAATGGACTTTATAAAAAAACTATTAAAAAAAGAAAACAATACTGAAAATGAAATTAAAATATTATGGTCTATAACTTGCTTTGAAATTTGGATAAAACAATTTGATTAAAAAACTTAAATATCTTTATGAAAGGAAAAATTTTAAATATGAATATATGCTTTGTAAATACTTTTTTAAGCTTATCTATGAAAACCCTTCCTATTGGCTTAGAAATTTTATCACATATTTTAAATGAAAAATCTAAACATAACTCAATGGTTATAGATTTTAACTACTTGAATCGTACATTATTCAAAGAAAATATCTATTCTGAAGAAAACTACAATACTATTGTTGAATATATATTAAAATCTGATACAGATGTAGTAAGCTTTTATACTTTATGTGATTCTTATCATATATCTTTAGTTGTAGCTAAGGAACTTAAAAAGAGAAAGCAATCTTTAAAAATTATATTTGCAGGACCTCATGCTAGTATGCTAGCAACTAGAACCTTGGAAGAATTTGATTTTATAGACTTAGTAGCCATTGGCGAAGGTGAATCTTACATAATAGATTTAATGGATGGAATAGAAAAAAAGGACTTAACTAAAGTACCAAGTATCTGTTATAGAGATTCTAGTGGATCTATCATGAAAAATAAAGAATGTGAATTAATTGAAAATCTAGATGATCTTCCAATTATACCTTACAAAGATGAAAAAAAGATAGCTGATATAGTTCCTTTTCAAATAGAAGTTGGAAGGGGCTGCCCTTTTAATTGCACTTATTGCTCAACAAAAACTTTTTGGAAGAGAAATTTTAGAATAAAATCAGTAGATAGAATTATAGAAGAAGTTAAATTTTATAGGGATAACTATAATAAAGATACCTTTGATTTTGTCCATGATTTATTTACTGCTAACAGACAATTTATAGAAGATTTCTGTGAAAAAGTCATAAAATCTGATTTGAAAATCACTTGGAAATGTAGTTCAAGAGCAGATGTCTTAGATGAAGATTTAATAGAATTAATGGCTAAAGCTGGATGCTATAGTATATATGTTGGCATAGAGACCGGTTCTCAAAGAATGCAATATGAGGTTAAAAAGAACTTAGATTTAATCAAAACAAGGGAAATAATAGACTTAATCAAGAAAAATGATATGGGCGTTTTAGCTTCTGTTATATATGGATTTCCAACAGAAACTGTTGATGATTTAAAACAAACTATTGAATTTATTAGATATATGATGGAAGAACAATTAGTAGATAACTGTACTTTGAACCTGTGTGCTATTGTTCCAGGAACTGAATTGTTCAATTCATACCACCACAAATTAGTTTTTGACGATGAAAAAAATTCTTACAGTTTAGGGGCAGTTAACGTTTCACGGCATAAAGAATTAATAAAAAAGTATCCTGAGTTTTTTTCAGAGTTTTATTCTTATGAAAACGAAGTTACTTTAACCTATCCTAAACTAGATATTTTTATGAATATATTATATCCAAGTATGCTATATTACCTGCCTGAAACCTTCTATTATATATTAGAAGAATACAATGATGATCTGCTAGAATTATATTTTAATACTCAAAACATAATACCTAGTATAGAAAATTTAATTAATGAACTGTTTTTAGAAAAAATAGAATTTATAACTTTAAGAATTAAAAGTATTCTCTTATTAGAAGATTTAATAAATATTATGCCAGACACTATTAAAAAATCCTATAAAAATGAAATTTCAAATTTAAATTAGAAAGAAAAGGAGATTGAATGGAAGAATTAATAACAGAAAGATTAATATTAAGACAGTGGAGAAAAAGTGATCTTAAGGATTTATATGAATATGCCAAAAGCGAATTAGTAGGTCCTAACGCTGGATGGCCAGCACATAAAAATGAAGAAGAAAGCAAAAAAGTCTTGGATATATACATCAAATTTAAAGATTTATACGCTATTGTTTTAAAATCAGAAAATAAAGTAATTGGTAATATAGGCTTTCATAAGAGTACCTTAGATGAAAATCCGTTAAATTTAAATCAAAGACAGCTAGGATTTAGTTTAAACTATAAATACTGGGGAAGAGAGATCATGCCAGAAGCTGTAAAATGTTTACTTGAGTATGGATTTACAAAATTAAATTTAGACTTGATTTGGTGTAACCATTATGATTTTAATAATAATTCAAAAAGAGTACTTCAAAAATGTGGATTTAAATACAACTTTACAAAAAAGATAAATTTAGACCTATTAGACAACAAAGAAGTCACTGCTTTATACTACTCTATTCTAAAATCTGAATATACAAATAATTAATATTGAAATTCCAAATTAGAGCCCTCAGTTTTATCTGAAGGCTCATTAAACCTTTATCTAGGTTTCACTGAAATTCTATATTTAAAATAAAAACATATAGACTACATTCTAAAAGCTAACAACTGAATTAGAAAATCTTTATTTATAAAAAATGTTGATTCTAAGTAACTTAGTAAAACCTCTATCTAGGCTTTACAAAAATCTTATAAAGTATTGAATCTGGATTACAAGCTTCAAAACTTAGCACTACAAAGAGCCAAAGAGTAGCGAATAAGCATATTACAATAAACACTATAGCTAATATAAAACTTATAGCATTTTCCTTGTTCTTTCTAAAAATCTTTATGTTTTGTATTGCCCCAATAAATGAAAATATAATTACACCTATAAAAGCTATATTGCTTAATACATAAGCATCTTCATGTGAAAATGGCAAAGACATATAAAACTTTTGAAATAAAAATACTGCCAATAGTATAAATGCAATTCCCATAGGACAAATTAGTAATTTCTTCTTCATGTAAAAACTCCTTAGTATTTTCAGTGTTGCTTTTAATTAAGACGATTATTTTTATTGAGATTTTTTATATAATTCTAATTTTCTTCTTTCTTCCATTCTAAATAGGTATCCCTTATCTGCCAATACCCTACACTAAGAAAGACTATTGTTACCAAAATACATTCTAATACGTTTTTACGTTTAAACCAGAAAAGTCCTAATGCAAAAACACCTATAGGTATAAACCATAATGTTCTAATAAATTTTCTCCTATTACTTAACCTCCAATACAAAATTTCAAAACCTTTATCTACTTTCTTCATAAGTTTGTCCCCCTAATTTATAAAATTCTATATTAAATTTATCCTTAGTCAATTGCTACATTTTCCTTAGGATAAATCTTTTCGCTAGTTATAAGTGACAGTAAATACAGCGCTACAGCACTTGGAAATATGATTCCTATTCCAAATTTATAATATAGATAATATGAAAGTATTGCTAAAACTATAGAACTTACACATCTAAATACATAATCTGAAGCTTTTTTATGGATACTTTTTTTACTTATAAAATGCAAAATCATTGAAAAAATCCCTAGAAAAATAATTGATATTATCTTTTCAAGACCTTTATAAACACTGCTTTCTCTAGAGAGGAAAAGTAAATTTCCAATTGCTAAGCTTAAAATTGTTAAAGTTATAAATTTAAAAAGCAAACTTATTCCTTTAACATAACCAAGAAAATATATATTTAAAATAATAAAAAGTAACATATATAAAGCAATATTAATTAAGACATCTATATTGCTAGCAATTACTCTTTTATAAAAATTTTCTTCTCTGTAAGTGTTGTCATTAACCCTGTTATATAGCTTGTTTATAATGCAGTTACAAGAAAACATTGTCATAATAAATGAAAATCCTATAGTCATACATATACTTACTTCTCCAAACTTGCCCCTAACTCCACTTATATAAAAATTCATTGTTATAATTATTAGTAACATTAAATTTTTAGGACTAAAGGAAGAATATCCTTCTGATTTATCCACTTTTAAATATCTTTTTAGTATAGCTAACATATACTCCTCCAGTAAAATTAAACTTTTCCTAATTATAGCATATATTCTTCATATTTTTACAATAAAATAATTTAAATGGTATAGTTGGTATTTTATATTTTATTAGTGGTCATAAAATAAGGAAAGCATACCTCTTTTACTAGGTATGCTTCCCTTATGAAATATAGATTAGATACTAATTTAATCTATCAATTTATTTAATATTTCACCTTTTACTTCTTCTGGTATCCATTTTATAACTACAAAATTACCTTTGGATATTTCATTTATCTTGTTAATCCACTTAACTTCATTACTTGCTTTAACTTTTAAAATGCTGTTATTAGTATCAGCTGCATAAAAACTTGAATTAATAACCCACCATTTACTGTTTATACCGGCTCTTTTTAAATCTTTTTCTAATCTATCTGCTTCATGCACTGGAGTAGCTTCTGCTAAGGATACAATAATTACTTCTGTTTCTTTTTCATCTCTTAACTTTGGTAATAGTTTTTTAACTGATTCTGGCACGTTACCCTGTGAGCGTTCAATTTCCTTATGATAACTTTGTGTGGAATCCAAAAGTAATAATGTATGTCCTGTAGGCGCAGTGTCAATTACAACAATTTCATTTTCTGATTTTTCTACTATTTCAGCAAAAGCTCTAAATATAGCTATTTCTTGAGTACAAGGGGATCTTAAATCTTCTTCTATATAAGCAATATCATCTTCACTCATTGTTCCTATAGCTTTACTTAATACATCCTTTTTATATTTTTCTAGTTCTTCTTTTTCATCAATGCTGCTTAAAGTTATATTATTTTCTTCTTCTAATACATATTTCAAATGAGCTGCTGGATCTGTAGTTGTTAAATGTACCTTTTTACCTTTTTTAGATAAACCTTTAGCAATTGCAGAGGCAACTGTTGTTTTACCAACTCCACCTTTACCCATTGTAAATATTACTTTTTTACCGCTTTTATATAAATCTTCTATTACATCATTTAGTTTTTTCATATTCTCTATTTCTAAAGTTTCATTGTTATATTTTATATTACTATTTTTTAAAAAGGCTCTTATATTCTCTATCCCTGTTATATTATAAGGTCTTAGAGGAATTTTAAACTTATTAATATGTTGAAATGTCTTTGGCATATCCTTTAATGCACTTTGTTGTTTTTCATATATTGCTTTAGAAAGCTTATCATCATAGGACTCAAATACACCATTTATAACTAGAACCTGATTTTTCACACCAATATCTTCTAACTCTAAGGATGCTCTTTGGGCTTCTTTTAGTGGTGATGATTCTGGGCGTGATACTAAAACAAGAGTTGTCTTTTCTCTATCAGATAGATTTGTAACTGCATTTTTATAAATTTCTTTTTTATCTTCAAGTCCTGATAGTTGTCCTAAACAGGATGCACCATGAGTGCTTTCATCAATAAAATTGCTCCATGCTGAAGGTAATTGTAACATTCTTAATGTATGACCTGTAGGTGCGGTATCAAATATAATATGATCATACTCTATAGACACTTTTTCATCTGTTATCAAATTTGAAAACTCGTTAAATGCTGCAATTTCAACAGTACATGAGCCAGACAATTGTTCTTCCATATTTTTTAGAGCTTCTTCTGGTAATTTCCCTCGATAAGGACCTATAACACTTTCTCTATATTCATATGCAGCTTCTTCTGGATCAAAGTTTGCAACAACTAAATTAGGGACTTCTTTAATAGCAACACCTTTGTTATTTAACTCTGTATTAAAAACATCTTGAAGGTTTGAAGCTGGATCTGTACTTACAAGCATAATTTTTTTGCCTCTGTCTGCTAATGCTACTGCTGTAGCGCAGGCTGTTGAAGTTTTACCAACTCCACCTTTTCCAGTAAAAAACAAATATTTTGTTAGCTCTATTTCTGATGGATCAAAATTTTTAAAATTCATAAAGATCACTCCTCCCTAATATTAGCACTTTCCATTTCCACAATCGCATCCTTTAAAATTCTTTTTTACGCCACTTTCTATAGATTTTTGTGATACTTCTAAGAAAGTACAAAACTCTTCATTTGTTGGATATTCTTTTCTTTTCACAACTACATTATCTACTATTGTAACTGGCAATTCCCCTACGCCATCTTTATTTATTATTTCATTTATTTCTTTATTATGGACAAACATATGGGGAGCACTAGATAAATTATATCTTTCAACTAATATACCATTACTTTTTAAGTTATTTATTACTGTAGAAACTCTGAATAATTCTTTATCTATAACTGGTCCACAAACTCCTGTTGAACAACACATTGCTGGCTCAAATATTATCATTTTTTTCATAAGTATACACTCCCTAATTTAAATTTATTTTAGTTTTCTTTAAAGTAATTTATTATTATTAATTTTAGTATATTACCATATTCAAATATACTCATATGATAGCATTGGTTTTTAATACTGTCAACATAAATTAGAAAGGTATTAGTTTTTATATAAGTAAACTACTAAGCTCAAACATCTTTGCTATTTCATCTATTCCTTTGTTTTTATATTTGCTTAAAGTTTTCTCACTTATGGAGCATTTTAAGGCGGTTTTATTCCAGGTGGATTTTTCTAAAAATAGCTCTTTTATAACAGCTTTAAGCTTTTGATCTAGCCTATTTATGCAGTAGTTTAACCTTGTGATTTCAAGTTCTGTAGCTTTTATCATTTTATAGATTTCTTCTTTATTTTCTTTGTTAATTCTCTTTAAAGATTCACTATATACTAAAGCTATTTTAGAAGTTTTGTCTTGTACTTTGTTTTCCTGAATTTTAATATTAAATTCATCATTTTTTCTAGAAGAAAAATTAAGTGACTCTATAAATTCATCCTGTGTAATATCTTTAAAGCTTTCATACTCAAATTTTAGCTGGTCTATGTCTTTTAAAATCTCCTTATAATTTTTTAAAAGATACTCCACATACTCCCTAGTTTTCACCTTATCATCTCCATAAATATAATTTAAAAATGCTCTTAATCTAACACTTGCCTATTAATAAAATTTAAAATTCTGTTAATCCAAAGGCTTATTGATACAATTAAAATCATGTTAATCTAACAAAGGATTATTAAACTCCCCTCTTAGATAATAAAAATATCAATCGTTTTTTTAATTTTACTGACATTGCCTAGAAAAATTAATTAATTTTAACCTTTAAATAGATTTAAAATGAAATTTTAGATAGATATTTTGTAAAATGGCAAGCTTTAACTCTAAAAATAATTTTTCTACTTAGAAATTTGCCGTTGGTTCACTTAGGTTTTTTAGTTCACTCTATGAAATCTTTTCATTTCAAGGGCTACACCCTATTTTGTGAACAAGAACAAGAATTTCCCCTATATACCCATAAACCTATCACATGGATAATTCATGTACTTATATCTCTATATACCCTATATTTTAAAAACCTATATAGATTTTTAGTTCTTTAGTTCACTTATAGTCCTAAACCATTGATTTCATAGGATTTATACCCTGAACTAAAAGGTGAACCAAAGGGTGAACAAGAAATCTAGTTCACTTTTTCAAAAATTCTTCTTCTTCCATAAATTCCTCCGCTAACTAATTTTTCCGATGGCTTAAAGGTTTTTATTCTTCTAAGCATCTTAGTAATTTCGTAGGAATATCTTCTTTGAAGGTCTGCTTTATTCTTTCCAAAGGCTTCACACCAAATTTCAATCACCGACACACTTGTACGCTCATTTTTGCCCTTTGGTATAATGCTATCTTCATTATTGTATTCATCTATATATTCACGTCTCTCATAGAGATTCATTTTCTTCCAATTATCCGGCAACAACATTTCGAGGTAAGCTTCCACAATTCCCTGCCTATCATCTACCTCTAAAGCATTATTTTGCATATCATTAGCATAGCTTTCCAAACTATCTTTAAGCTGCAGTTTTTCACCTTTTTTATATCTATATAGTGCCTCCGCCCAAATCTGTTCTATCTCATATTCACTTATCTCCCAAGGCTTTTTCTCTCCTCCATAAACTCTCACAGGCCAAAACCTTCTGTTACCAGTTGTATCTCTTAAATAGCCTCTTTCATTAGTTGTCCCTATAAAAATGCACTGCCTTAAATGAGGAGTTGCCCTTCTTCCAAAGCTTGCCCTGTATATATCATTTTGACTGGATAAGAAACTTTTAAGCTCGTTTTCTTCTGCTTTTTTCATCCCTGCAAGCTCACCTATTTCAAGAATCCAATAGCCCTGTAATTTTTCCGCTGCTGTTTTATCCTTTGTATCAGATAATCTTAAAGAATCGTTAAACCATTCCCCAGCAAGTTTTTGTACCAAGGTGCTTTTACCTATTCCAGGATCTCCACTTAAGACAAGCATCCAATCGAATTTGACTCCAGGATGATATACTCTAGCCACAGCTGCTATCAATGTTTTACTGGTTACATTTCGAACATACTCACTATCTTCTGCTCCTAAATAATCTATAAGCAAAAAATCAAGCCGCTCTATTTTGTCCCACTTTGGCAAATCATCTAAATACTCCCTTATAGGATGATAGGAACGATCATCAGCAACCTTTGTAACTCCTATATCATAATTTCTAGTTGAAAAATTCCCGTAATTTAAATCTACATAACTTATAAGCTGGGCATCATCTGCATCACGCCACCATTTTCCTGGATGCTTCCAAGGGACCTCCCCCTTTATCTCCATGCCATCACTTAGCTGATTAAACACAATATTCTTAAGCTTTGGATCATTTTTTAGTATAATTATTAGATTTCTCAGGGTATTTTTTATGTCTCCCTTTTTATTAACATCTAAGGTTTCTCTCCAATTTTCATTGCTAAAATCTTCTTGCGCTTTTTCAAGTTTTTCAGATACTATTTTGTTTTTCACCTTTGAATCCTTTGTAGCAAAATCAATCATAGCCTTATAGGATGGAAGTTTTACAATTGGAGTATCCTTTTCTGAATCTTTATCTAAATATTTAAATTTGTGATACCTTACTAAATCAAAAGCATTTGAAAGCCTTCCTCCTGCTGGATCTGTGCTGTGATGAGAATAGGCAAAATCTCCATTTTTATAAATAACAAGTCCTCCATAGGTAGATCCTTTTTTATAGGTGTATCTAGTTGGAATGGAGGGATTTATATTATTGGTAGCTTCAGTTATATGATTATTAGTAGTTTCAGTTATATGGTCAGGTGGATTAGGTGGATTAGGCGAATTAGGTAGATTAGGTGGACAAGCTTCTCTTTTATCTTTTTCTTTTACGTGGCTAGTTTGCCAATCATCTATATTAATATTTCTTATATAATCATCACAGGGTTCATAGACATCACTTAAAAACTTTTCTATAGCATCTACCACAGAATAAGTTCTACAAAATGCTCCTACTACCCCCTTTTTCTCTCTTGGATTTTGCTGCCTATCTTTTAATTTTTCTATTTTATTTATTGTTCTTGAAGATTTAGGCCAAGTCATAGAATTTCTCCAATTATGGTATCTATCTAAGATTTCATCTGGATCTAACCAAGGTGAATCCATATATTTAAAAACAAACTTGCCATTTTTAGATGTGGAAGGAAAATACATTAATCTTGAAGCTTCATAGGTTGTATCATCAAAGTAATCTATCCCAATATCTTCAGCAACTTTTCTTCCCACTGCCTCATATTCTTCAGAAGATACAGGCCTTTTTAAGGGAATTACCAATCTAAATCTTGGTTTATTTTTGCTGTTTTTATGAGTTGTATAAATTAAACATGAAAAATCAAACAGCATCTCAATAGTATCCCAAAGGCCTTCTTCTCCAAAATCCACATCTAATGTAAGTAGGGATCTTTCTAAAACTGAATCTCTTTTTCTTTCTCCATTTTTTAATTTTCCGCCTACAAATCCCCCAACATCTTTAATATCATCTTGCTGTGATTTTGGAAGTTTTTTATATTCTTCATAGCTTTCATTGGTTCTTTTAGTTTTTGATACCTTTAATAAAAAATCTGACCACAGCATACTTTTGTTTTTCCATTGAGTTTCCTTTCTGCTTTTCCCTGTGGCTATAGTAATTTTGCCATCATATTTTAGTCTATATTTTTTATTTGCCATATAAATCACCTACTTACATATAAGTTTTCTGGCTGTATAGTGTACAAGCCTTGTTATTTTTTATCTGTTAATTATTAATTGCACCTACTTCCTGTAGTATTTTCCTTCAAATCCATCTGCTTTAAGTGGAAGCCCTTTTGCCCAATCTATAGGCTCTGCCATAATTTTATTTACTTCATCTAAAGATCCAAAACCTTTTGGACAGTCTAAAATAATCTCATCATGAACATGGAAAACTATTTTGTATCCTCTTTTATCTAGTCTAAGCATTGCTTCTCCAAGGCAATCTCTTGCAATTGCTTGTACTATATTCTCTGTAAGCTTTCCACCGTAAGTTTCAAGTCTTCCCCATTTTTTATTTACTTGCTTTACCCCTTCATAAGTAAGCTTTTTTGTATTAAACCTATAATCTAGCTCAATTCTAGGCCTTACATAAGAAAGTTTTCTTCCTGATGGAAGCTTTACAAACAAAATTCCTCCTGTATATGAAAACTCTATGTTTTGCTGGATTTTCACTTTTTTATCTTCTTCGACGGATTTTATTGCTGCCTTTTCAACCTTTCTCCAAAGATTCACTATTTTTGGATTTGACTTTCTCCAGGATGTAACTATTGATAAAAGTTCATCTTCATAAAGTCCCATTTTTAAAGCCCCCATAGCTTTAAGCGCTCCAACACTTCCTTGATATCCACAGGCAAGAGTTGCAATTTTCCCTTTTTGCCTTAAGCTATATTCAGGATTTCCTTTCTCTATCTTATAAAGTGGCACTCTAAACATTTTGCTTGCAGTCATTTCATATATCTTTCCGTGACTTTTAAAAGCATCTAAAACCCAAGTTTCTCCTGCAAGCCAAGCTATAACTCTAGCTTCAATAGCACTAAAATCTGACACAATAAATCTTGAATTATGAGAGGGAATAAAGGCTGTCCTTATAATTTGTGAGAGAACTTCTGGTACATTTTCAAATAAAAGCTCTAGCATTTCAAAATCTCCTGCCTTTAAAATTTCTCTTCCCTCATCTAAATTATCAATATTGTTTCTAGGTAGATTTTGAGTTTGAACTAACTTTCCAGACCATCTTCCAGTTCTATTTGCTCCATAAAATTTCATAAGACCACGAACTCTTTCATCTTTTCCCATAGCTTTTTTCATAGCTTCATACTTTTTTACAGAGGTTTTGGATAAAGACAGTCTAAGATGTAAAACTCTTTTAATCCTTTCATCCTCTACCTTTTCTAATAACTCTTTAACGGATTCTTTAGTAAGACTTTCCACCTTTACTCCATTACTTTCTAACCACTCCTTTAACTGTTCTGGACTATTTGGATTTTGAAGTCCTGTTAGATTTTTAGCTTCTTCAAGTCTTTTTTCTCTATAAGTGCTGTCACATTTTATGGCATTATAAACTAAAGCTTTGTCCACTCTAACACCATAATCATTTATCTTTTGGTCTAGATTCCAAAGCTTCCATTCCCTTTTATGGACTTTAAAATTATTTAGTTTATTTCTTATAGCTCTTTCAACTTCCACATCTCTTTTGCAGTAAGCTTTAAAGGTATTCCATTTTTCTTCAATGATTGAACTTCTGGATTTGCTAGCCTTACTATCTTCTGTAGTATTTTCTATAGCTTCACTTTCATTTTTTACATTAAAAATTGGGATATTTCGATATTTAAATCCGTTAGCTTTGGTAGGTTTACTTGGCATACAAAAATACCTTATTAAAGATTTTCCTTCACCCATCTTCTCTTCTTTTAAATTTAAAGATTTAGAAACTTTATCAAGACTTCCTGGCAGTCCAAGCTCTAAAGCATGAACTGCCGTGCATCTCCACTGATTGGGTTCCATTTTTCTATCTAAATACTTTGATAAGCATGTTCTTTCAAAATTAGCATTAAAAGCTGTTTTTATAACTTCTTCATTAGTTAAATCATCTATTATATTTTGTGGAAGTTTTTCACCGGAAGCTAAATCTATTATTTCAACAGACTCCTTATCATAAGCATAAGCAAATAGCAATATATCAAAATCCTCTGCCTCGGTATATGCATAAACTCCACATTTTGTAATATCCTTACTTGAATAGGTTTCAATATCAATAGCTAAAATTTTCATTTTTGCCTCCAATATTTACTGAACTAATGTAACTCAGATTCATAATTTCTAAGTTATTAAGGTAACTCAAACTCATAACTTCGTTTGAGTAAGCGATTCACACTAAATCAAAGATTTAGGTTCACTGCTTAACTATTTCTAGCGTTTGTTCAAATATTTTTTACGTAATATATGATCTTGAAACTTAAATATAGAGATTCAAAATTTGGGGTTAAACGGATAAATGTAACTCCTTCTCCTCCCTCGAAGGAGTAAGCGATTCACACCAAATTATAAATTTGGGTTCGCTACTTAACTTAAGAAATCTTCACCTTCAATCACTTCAAAGTCGTCTTCTGGTCTGCTATGTCCTGTGAGTATTTCTCCATCATCAGTTTTTTGAAGATTTTGAAGTCCACAAGCTATACCTTTGTTACCATTTTCGTTGTAAGGATAAAAAACAATGCTAGCCCTTCCATAACAACCGCTGTAGAAATCATTTTGCTGAATTATTGGATTAACATTTCTATCTACTATTCCAGGCTTTGTGTTGCTGTTTGCATTTATAAAATAACTGTTTTCGTAAGTTTCATCACCTATTTTTTCTAAATCACCATCTTTTAATGGCATTTTTAAAATTCCACTGCCTTCTCCTTGAAATTTTGATTTCCCTTCTTTTTTAGCTACCTCAATTGCTTTTTTAACTTTTTCAACTGTGATTTTATCTTTCTTTGATATGATTAAACTTACTGAATACTTTGGATCACTTCCATTTATTGATTTTGGCTCCCACACATTTGCATAAGAAAATCTAACTTTCCCTGTAATTACTTTAGTTTTCATAACATTGCCTCCTATTTAATAGATAAATATATAGGATTTTACAAAGTAAAACCCTTACAATAATTGTTATTTTAAGATTTGGGTTCTCTGCTTACATCATTTTTGCTTCTTTGTAAACCAGTTTATATTTATCTTTTGGTATGTCTGTTAGTTTTTTAGCTCCAAATTTTTTAATAAGATTCTTTACTTGTAACCGTTTACCATTCCTCGAAATTTTAGCTAAAAGCTCTCTGATTTCTGGTAGAGATATTTCATCATATTGTGCATCTTTATGGACATCCTTATTACTACCATTACACTGCTGATTAGCATTATGTTCATATTTTCTATTGGATTTATTTTCCCTGTTGCCTTTATAATTAGTCTTATGTATAGTATTTTCTTCAGATTTATAATTGGGTTTTTTATCAGTAAGATTCTTTTCTTGATTTGATTTTTCATTTGCTTTATGATTAGTTTTTTCATTAGATTTGTAGTTATTTTCCCTGTTATCTATTACATCTTTTCCCTTATCTTCTTGGAAATTTTCTTTTACTTCTTTTATCTCTTCTTGTTTTTTAGATTCTACAATCTTTTTGGTTTCATCAAATATAGGAACTGCATTATTTAAAACTGCAGCTAATGTTAAAAGTGCATTAGTTACCTCTTCGGAAGCTTTTAGATTAATATCAATATTTATATTCATATCTATTCCTCCTTTTTATTACTAAGCAACAACACAATCACAATTAGAAAATATATCTTCTATCTCTAATCCATAAGCCTTTGCTATAGATTTTCTACTTAGGAGCCTTGGATAATTCCTTCCATTTTCCCATAACCAATAGCCCTTTTGATTTGTTAAACATTTACTTGCTGCTTCTGTTTGATTCCAACCTTTTATTACCCTTAAAACATGTATTTTCGTATACCAAGGTAAATCATTAAAAAGTTTTTCCATTATATATTAATCCTCCTCATTAATTTGTTTCATCTTCCTCGAGAAAGAAATAATTTATTATGAATTTTATCCATGATTTAACATTATTACCGGCAAATTTAGTATAGTATATTAGATTTTATTACTCAAAACTTATTGCAACAGGTTTAGCCATTTTATAACAGTTTATTTGATAGGCTTAGAATATTTCTTTAGTTTTCACAGATATATTGGCATAGTGACGTATTTAACGTAATTTTCTCTCTCTGGCGTAAAAAACCTACCTTATTTAACCACATATTATAAAGAATATATAATAATGCTACATTTAAAATAATGCAAAAAAACAAGCAGTTGATTATATTAAACAGCTGCTTGTCTTTTTTATACTTATTTTTAAGTTTAAACTATTTTAAGATACTTCTTTTGCTGTACTTAAGTTATACCTTTCATTTAAATATCTGCATATAAGATAACAGATAATCGTTCCAATTATAGTTGCAATTATATCTTTAACATCAAAGATCATACTTGTAAAATTTTGTTCTAATTCATAAGTAAGAACCCCTGCTGTTGTAGCTAAAATTATATTTCTAGTTGCTTTCATCTCTATCTTCTTTTGGATATACAGCATAAAAAATATTATACCTACAGTATAAAAGAAATTAGGAGCTGAATCTGCTATTCCAAAATCATTTATATTGTTTTTATAGATATAACTTCTATACCCTAACTTAAAAATAAATCCACACACAGTAGTAATAATTGCTATAACTAAATAAATTTTCTTAATCTTATTTTCCATAAGTACCCCTTTCTCTTTAGTAAGTTAAAATGTATAATCCTAATCTATGTAAACAATAGAACGTTTCAGTAGAAAGTTTTATGTATTCATTATTTATTAGATTCTTTTTGCTCTTTAAGGTAAGTTTTTATCTCTTCCTTGTTCAATTTACGAATTTCAGCATTAGGATTTTCAATATATTCTTTAGATATATAAACAGGTTTTCTGCCCTTACATTTCTTATCTTTGTTCTTTAATAAATAGGTTTCTAAGTCTTTTTCAGTATGAAATATTTTATAAGAAACTCTATTATTCTTCCCTGTGATTTCATAAATTCCAGAACCATCTTTGCAAATAACTTCCGCTGTTTTTAAATATAATTTAGCAATTTCAAGGGTTTTAAAAGGGAAATTCCATCTATAAAGCCCTCTTTTATCATCTTTTTCAATGCAGATACATCTTCCACAAGTTCCGCATATATATTGAGTATGATTTTTTAAACAATGCTCTGGTTTTAAAAGAGGCGTTACCCTTTGGTTTTCACTATAACACTCTTTACATACCATGTTACCATCTACCTTCTTTATCATTTTTTTAAATTAAAACCATCTATTAGCAATTATATCATCAAAAACTGATATTTTACATTTATTTGCTACATTCCTTAAATTTAAAACAAATATTTTTAATACTTGTGTCCATATATACTACATAAATATAGCGCCAACCAACTAAATGATTGACGCTTAATAAAATATTTTAAATTCTCTTTATCTACTTATACCTCATGGTTAACAAAGACAGCATCGTAAGAATTTCTTTCTAATCTAATTTCTTTCAATATTCCTTTACCTGTTAATGTTATTTCAACATCTCTTCTACCACTATTTAATCTTATAGGTCCTTCAACAAAAGAGGTATCCATATCATTTCCTGTTCCTGAAATCTTAAGATTTTGATTGCTTAAACTTGCATTTCTAGCAACACCTAAAGATTTAAAATCAATACCTAAATCATAAACACCATTTCTTTGTACATCTATAGATATTACGAATTTTGATGTTCCATCTACTATAAATCCACCCTTTTGACTATCATATTTAACTGGATTACCACTTAATTGTCTGATGCCAGCTATCCTTGTATTTGTCATATAAGATACTCTTCTTCCTGTAAGTGGTATTTTAGGATTTACATATCCTATTGTTGTCAAATCTCGTTCTGTTGTAGTTGTTGATCCAGTATCTGTTTCTGTATCTGTGTTTATAGATATAACACTTGGAGCTCCTGTACTTGGTGTTCCAGCTCTAACTGCTACATTTTGTATTCTATTAGTCTTATAATTAGTATCTTTAGCTGGAATTAATCTATCCATAAAATATTTAGTTGATCCTCTTGAATATCTTTCTTTATCCATTATTGGCCTAGCTTTATAACTTTCTACATATTGATATAAAGCAGCTCTACGAGTTACATCGCTTATTCCAAAATTATGAGTATATTCTTCTGTTGTACTTTTATTTACTGAATAAGTATTTGAAAATGTCTCTGTTAAACTTGATGATAACTTCATTCCTACATTTGCTGATAAAGGTCCTTTAGAAAATCCAAGTCCTGCAGTAAATTCCATACCAACTGTTTTAGCAATAGAATAAGCTTCTTGATTTGTAATACCATAAGTAGTAGAAGTTTTTATAACACTTGAATCTCCTGGAGTTAAAACTCTTGATCCAATTAACTGAAAATATGTGTGTCGTTCTACTTTAATATCATCGATAAGAGGAGAATCTTTTTGAAGTATTATACTCATAATTTTTTCGCCTCTTCCAATTACACCTTTTCTCTTAGCTGCTTCTAATGCTTCAACATATGTATTAACAACTTTGTCTTCAACTGTTATATAGCCCTTTACATTTAAACCAGTAAAAAATGAATATACATCATCATTTCCAACTGTTACATTACTAAAGTCTCTTCCTTCAAGAGATATATAATCTAAAACTACATTATTAGAATTAAATTGTTTAGTCTCTACATCTATTCTGCTTGGAAACCCATTCTCGTAATAATACCCATTACTACCCATTGCACTTTGTAAATTTGGAATTCTAGCTTGTCCTATTCCTTGACTTAAAACACTTCCTGTACCACTTTGTGCAAAAACTGTTTGTGTCATTCCTATTCCTGACGATGAAAATAATGCTGTTAACACTAAAGTTGCTAAAATTTTCTTACTTTTCATTTTAGTTTCCTCCTTTGTAAAAACTTGTTTTTTGTTGAATTGTACCCTATTGATTTTTGTGTATCAACAAAAATGTCGTAAAAGCTTGAATTTTAGTCACAAAAGAAGAAAATTATTAAAAATGTTTTATCTAAATTCATAATTTTAACGAAAAAGATTTATAAAAATTTCTTTTCTTATACTACAACATAAAAAAACATCCTAAAATTCACTTTGATAATAGGATGTTTTTCAATAAATAAGTCTCTAAATCTTTTTCAGTGTGTTTAATCAGGCAATATTTTTCTTTAAATTAACATCACCATGATTCATTTTTTTAAGGCATCTTTCAAAGAATACTATTGCTGTTACAAGCATTACTAAACCTATAAATAAGGTTATAATGCTAGAACTAAAGCTAAAAAGAACTATTATATTGTTCACCATATGGCAAACTATACATAATGCTAAAGATCTGGTCTTATAATATATATACCCATACAAGATTCCACCAATCATAGCATTAATACCTTGTGGAAGGTTCATATGAATCAATCCAAATATAACAGCTGAAACAATTATAGAAACTACTGGCTTATACTTATTTAAAAGTCCTTCTAAAATAATTCCTCTCATTGTTATCTCTTCAACAATAGGTCCAAATATGAAAACTAAAATAGCTCCCCAAAAAACATTTGAAGCAAGATCTTTAAATCCCTCTTCTATAAATTTAGGCACAGGTAAATTCGCCAAAACTGGACCAATAGAATTTTCTATGCATAAATAAAGTCCTATTGTTGAAAGAATTGCACATATTAAAAGCTTAAAGTCAAACTTTTCTATGTAACTTATTTTGAAATTTTGGTTATATTCTTTTCTTATTTTCTTTAAAGTTAAGATTATTATTATTACATCCGGAATTGAATGTCCTAATCCATATACAATTGATTTCAAAATTTTATCTGAAATAACTCTATCTGATAAAACATAAAAAGGAATTGATATAAATTCTCTAAGCACACAATAGCATAATATAGCCAAACTAAAAGCACCTAAAATAGACAGTTTAAACTTACCTTTATTCACTTCAATTTCACTATTCATAACTAATCACCTACATCTCTAAGCTTGTCTTTTAAATTGTCATATTAAAATTACTTCTCTTAATCACGCAATATTTTTCTTTAAATTAACATCATCTTTCTTCATTTTTTTAAGGCATCTTTCAAAAAATATTGCTGATATTGTAAAAATTGCTATACCTATAAGGAAAGTTATTATGTTAATATCAACTCCTTCCATATACTGGCCAAAATACTGTAAGAAATTAATTATTGAATTATGTAACATATGGCATACTATACATAATACTAAGGACCTAGTTTTATAATATATTGTTCCCAAAACTATTCCTCCAACTGTTGCATTAATAAATGTAAGTATATTAAAATGCATTGCCCCAAATATAGCTGCTGAAACAATTATACCAATTATTGGTTTATACTTATTTAAAAGTCCTTCTAATATAATTCCTCTCATAAGTATTTCTTCATAAATAGGTGCTACTACTACACTTACAATAATATCTACATAAAAATTTTCATCAAGTTTCGTTGCTTCTTGTGCAAAAGATTGTAATACTGGAAATTTCACTACCATTGCCATAAACAAAGTTTGAAACCATAAGAAAAAACCTATCATAAGGAAAACTGTGCTTAATAGCAATCTAAAATTAAAATTTCTGGCATAACTTATTTTAAAATTTAATTTATAATATTCTTTTATTAACTCTAAAACAATTAGTACAACTAAAAATCTTGGAATTATCTCTGATGATAAACTTACAATTAATTCTAAAGATTTATGAGAAGTAACATACTTTGATTCTTTTAAAAGTAAAAAAGGAATTTCAACCAAAAGTTCCACTATAAACATATATACTCCCATTACCAACATTCTAAACATAGATAATTCGAATTTATTTTCATTCATTTCTCTACTAATATTCATAATAAACCGCTTACACTCCTTGTTCTTTTACTTTAACTCTCATATTAAAACTATTATTATTTATCCTTCTTTTTCTTTTGATCAAAAACCCCCATAAGCCACAATGCAATAAATATTGTTACTATATATAATGATGATTCCAATAATCTCACCTCCAAAACAATAAGCTAATTTAAAATTATATATAGTATCTGAATTTTAATTTCAGTATTTATAAAAACAAATTTTACTATCCTTTTAGTTTACTACTTTTTCATGGAATTTTTTGTCACAATTTGTATCTCAATGATATTTAACTAAGATATTTTGACATATTATCGTAGTTGCATCCATTCACTGCTAGTGAAGGAAATGTAAAGATAAACTTTGAAAGTTTTTTAGTTATCCAATTCAATTTAATTTTAATATCAAAAAAGACTACTTAAAAATAATTTTAAATAGCCTTCCTTTTATAAACACAATCATTGTACTTGATGCTTTCTAAAAGCATTTCTTGCAAAAGGTAAAGAAATAACTCCTATAGCTCCATAAACTATAACTCTCATTAAAAGCAAACTTACAGTTATACCTCCAAATGAATAAGATAAATAAGTTAAAACATCAGCATTTATTGCTTTAGAAGGTAACAAGTATAAAATGTGATTAAAGAATCCATTTTCAGCCCCCTCCTTCATAAATAATGAAATAAATAAAATTACTATCTGAACTATTAAAACAGTAAAAGATGTTTTAAACTTAGAGGATAACAGAAGTGTAAAAGATACTGTGCCAAGTATAACTACATAAATAATACCTATAAACATAAAAGTAGTTTTCAAAAATGTAGTGGAATATGGTATCATTGTATCTTGAATTTGAATAGATAAATTCCATCCAGAAGTTCCAAAGGCTAAAAGAGGTATAGCTAGTGCAAAAATCAAGTTCAGTACAAATATAATAGTTGCAAATGCAAATGCTGCTATTATTTTAGCTTTGATTATTTTTGTTTTTCCATATTTAGATGATAAAATAATAGAATCTGCTCCACATTGATATTCTCCTGAAAAAACTGGAGCTACAATTATAATTATAGCTAAAAGTGTAAAAAATAATGCTCCAATATATTTAAGTAATGCTGACCAGCCTGTATAGTAACCATAACTGTAGGGGGCTTTAATTTTAGAAGTTTTATTAATCCAAAACTTTTTTTCACTATCAGAATAATTTCCACCTTTATGATTCATATTTAAAAATGTTGAAATTTTATTTTTTCTAGTTTCATAAAACTTTGCTCCATTTTTAAGTTTAAGTCTACGTAAATTGGAAAAATCATATCCCTGATCATCCGGCTCATAATAATTTTCAGATATCATTAATAGATAATTGAATTTAGGAATTACATACTTATCGTCAACACTATTTTTAAGTGAAAGCTGTCCGTTTTCTTTTTTTATAGTATTTTTAGGATTTGAAAATAATCTTTGGTAGTCTTTAATATCCTTTGCCACTTGATTTTCTGTTACCTTAGTAGGAAGCTTTTTTGCATCTTGTTTTTTAAGCTCTATTGCCTTAAGTCCTGTACGATGTCCTCTTATACCGCGATATTCAAATCTTGTAATAGGCATTGAAAACGTAATAATAGTAATTATTACACTGACTAAAATAGTTATAATATTAAATCTTTTCTTCCCCATTTTTCTAAGTTCAAACTTTATTAAATTAAACATATATTTCACCTCTCTAATTTTTTAAGTCATCTTCAAAATAATATAAATATAAATCTTCCAAAGAAGAAGTCACATTAACTGCATCATCCATTGGTTTTTTATTGCTTATTATTCTTAAATCTAGAGAGCCATTTCTATTATGTTGTAGATTTACAATGGAGTATTTACTGCAAAAATAATTTTCCTCGGATTCTGGTATTGTGCATCTCCAAACACTATTTTCAATTTCTTTTATTAACCCATCCACTGAATCTCTTGCAATTATGTCTCCATTTTTCATTATAAGTATTTCATCCCCTATATACTCTACATCAGACACAATATGAGTAGACAAGATTACTATTTTGTCTTTAGAAAGATCTGATATTAAATTACGAAAACGGACTCTTTCTTTTGGATCAAGCCCCGCTGTAGGTTCGTCTAAAACTAAGATTTTAGGATCATTTAATACGGATTGTGCAATTCCTAATCTTTGCTTCATCCCTCCTGAAAAAGTTCTGATTTTCTTATTTGAAACAGAATCTAATCCTACCATACTTAATAATTCTTTAGTCTTTTCCTTTGCAAAACTTGAAGCCAATCCCTTTAAGGATGCAACATATAACATAAATTCCCTTGCTGTAAAATCTGGATAATACCCAAAATCTTGTGGAAGATATCCTATTAAATCTCTATACTCCTCCCCCATATCTATGTTGTTTTTACCATTTAACTTTACTTCTCCTGAAGTTGGGGTTAACACACCACAAATCATTCTCATTAAAGTAGTTTTCCCTGCGCCATTAGCACCTAAAAGACCGTATACACCTTCTTTTAAGTCTAAAGAAAGTTTATTTACAGCAATTTTATTTCCGTATTGTTTGGTTAATCTTTCTATGGATAAATTCATATAATAACCCCCTTAATAACATCATCAAATAAATCTAATCTCTTCCAAAACTTCTTTATCTCAATAGCAAAAACAATTGTAGTAATTATATAAATGAAAATCCAACTTGATATAAAATTCTGTGCATAAATTTGTAAATTGTTAAGCCTTCCTAAAAGAAGCGTTGCCATTAATAAAGCGCTGTAGATTATAGAGGCGTAATTAAGTTCTCGCCCTTTAAAATACTTCATTAATTCCATACAACCTATACATACCAAATTGAAGGGTACAAATGTATACATGATAACTCTAAGTATGCTTATATTCATTGATTTACCTGCAAATATCATCATAATAGTTAATACAATACAATCTGCTATTCCCAAAATAAGCATTCTTGTAGCTAAAACTTTTTTAAGTGAGTTCTTTGTAGAAAATTCAATCTCTAACATGCTTTTATAGTAAACTCTTGATATTTCCTCAATATTTATAATCAATAAAATAGGTGAGAAAATTGATATCAAAGAAAAACTTTCAAAAGTCAAAGCATGTTCACTTTCTATATTACAAAAGGCTAAGCAAATCAATGCTAAAACTATAATTTGAAATACCCAGGTTCTTTTTCTAATAAAACCTATTTGGGATAAAATAAATTCTTTATTGGTTGCTCTAAGATTTTTTATACTTGAAGAATTTTCATGAATAAACTGGATTGCCTTCATAGGAGCATCCTTATCATAATCAGGCACATAGTAGCTATTTAACATTTCCTTTATTTCTCTTTCTTTCTTATTCATGCTTGTCCCCCTTTCATATTTTCTTTCATATTGCCCCTTATCCCTATTTCACATTCATGCTGTCCTTCTTTCATATTCTTACTAATAAGCTTCATTGCTTTTTTCAGTCTATATTTAGTTATAGAAACACCTGAATGCATAATTTTAGCAATATCTTTAATTTTTAAGTCCTGATAAAATCTTAAAATTATTATTTCCCGTTGTTTTGGAGAAAGTTTATCCAGCACTTCTTCAATCATCACCTTATTTTCTAATTTAGAAATTTCTTCTTCTGAAAAACTTTCTTCTACATCCTTTAAAATATACTTAGATTCTTTCTTGTAAAAATCTTTGCATGCATTTCCTGCAATTACATAAAGATAATTTTCAAATTTCTCGTAATGCTTATAACCTCTAATATTTTTTATTACTTTCATAAATACATCTTGCGTTAAATCCTGTGCAGCCTGCTTATTATCTACATGACGGTAACAATAGTAGTACACTTTTTCATAATACTTTTTTATTAACTCATCAAATAAATTCATCTTTCCTTTTTTAATCTCTACTATTAATTTAGCATCTTCCACTGTTGTCACCTCCAAACCCTTCATACACTATAACGATGCTCCCTCTAAAAAAGTCAACACATATAAAATAAATTTATAAAATTTCTCATATGAATTATTTATTGTAATAAATGTTAAATTCTTATATAATACGCATAAATATAGCGCCAACCAACTAAATGATTGACGCTTTATATTAAGATTTATCTTCTTCATTTTCTAGTTTATTTAATATAAGATCCATCTTTTTATCCATTTCTTTATTTCTATTAATAAACTTTTTAAAGCTACCAATTGATTTATATATTAAAACTATGCATCCAATCAATGCTGCCAAGTTAAGAATAGTAACAATGGTGGAAGTAACTCCTACTTTCATCTTGATCCTCCTAAGTATTTAATCTTTGTGCCTACCTATCTAATTATAGTCCCTTTAATTAATCACGCAATATTTTTCTTTAAATTAGTATCATCTGAATCTAATCTTTTAAGGCATCTTTTAAAAAATACTGCTGATATTGTAAAGATTGCTATGCCTATAAGAAAGCTTATAATATTAACATCAAAGCCTTTAATATACTGTCCAAAATACTGTAAAAAATTAATTATTAAGTTATGTACAATATGGCAAGCTATAGATAACACTAAGGATCTAGTTTTATAATATATTGTGCCAAAAATTATTGCTCCAATTGTTGCATTAAGAAACATAAGTATATTAAGGTGCATTGCCCCAAAAATAACTGATGAAATAATTATAGAAGTTATTGGTTTATACCTGTTTAAAAAACCTTCTAAAATGATTCCTCTCATAAGTATTTCTTCATAAATAGGTGCTACTGCTACACTTACAATAATATCTACATAAAAATTTTTATCAAGTTCTGTTGCTCCTTCTGCAAAAGACTGTAATGATGAAAATTTCTCTATCATTGCAACAAACGAAGTTTGAAACCACAGAAAAAAACCTATCATAAGAAAAACTGTACATAACAACAACTTAAAATTAAATTTTCTAATATAATTTATTTTAAAATTTGCTTTATAATCTTTTCTTATCACCTTTAAAATAACTAATATAACTAAAATCCTTGGAATTATATTTATTAATAACTCTGCAATTGATTCTAGAATTTTATGGGAACTAATATACTTTCCCCCTAATAATCCTGCTAAAGGAATAGAAGCAACAAACTGCACAACAAGTGCGCATACTATCATTAATAAAGCACCTATCACAGACAATTCAAATTTATTTTCATTCCCTTTAACTTCACTATTCATAATATAATCACCTACATCTCTAAGCTTGTCTTTCTAGTTGTCATATTAAAATTCATTCCTCTTAATCGCCCAATATATTCATTTAAATTATCATACTCTGAATCTAATCCTATCTACTATGTAAATATGTAATGTAATGCTACTTATTATATTTCAAAACTTTAGCTACCAAAGTTCCACTTATGGCAACAAAACATACTCCTGAAACTATTAAAAATACCATTTTATTTCTGAAAACAGTAGTATTTAAAGCTAGCAAAATAGCTACTAATGATGTTAAAACAACTATACTCTTTCCCATGTTATCCCCCCTATAAAGTTAAAGCAGCTACATGTTACTTTTGATTTAATAACCCCCACTTAACTTTAGCCGCTTATTTCTAAAATTAAAATTTAGTTATGCTTTTTTTAATTTTTTATACTTTAAATGTTAATTTTTTAATGTTTTTACTTAATATCCTTCTTTATGAAGGCTCTATTTTTTAGTTTACTACTTTTTTATAGATTTTTTTGTTGTAATTTGTAGTTGGAAAACGTTTGATTAACGCATTTTTTGACATAAAATAAAAAAGCTACCTAAAAAATAATTTTAAATAGCCTCTTTTTTTATGAAAAATATTTTACTTTGAAAATATAAATTCCTTTAATGAGTCCACTTGTGAAAAATAGTAATCAGAATTTAATTTCATATAATCCTTTATTTCTGGAATAACATGTGACCATCCTGCTGCTGCAAAGGATACGTTGCATTTCTTTGCCATATCTAATCCAGGTTTCAAATCATCCACTACTAATATTTCATTGCTATCTAAATTAAATCTTTTCATAATTTCTATTATTGGATAAGGGCTTGGTTTTCTTTTATCTTCTTCTAAATCCCAGCCGAATATTAAATCTGGTTTCAACTTACAATTTAACATATAATCTCTGTTAATCTGTTTGCTCTCTGAATGAGATACAACACATACTATGCCACCTAATTCTTTGTATTTTGTTATTAATTCAGAAAATCCAGGATAAAACTCTGGTACTTTTGTACTTGTATACTTTTTCCACACCTTATATTGATATTGCTGCTCTTCTTCAGTAAATTTTAGAATATCCTTACATAATTCTGCAAAGCCTGGTTTAAAACAATATTCAACAAATTTTTCAAAACATAAAGGCTCCATGTTAGGTCTTAGTACTTTTAGAGCCTCTATAAATGAAGGATAGTGAATGTTTGGTGTGCTTTTAACTACAGTATCATCATGGTCTAAAATTAAACAACGATATTTCAATTTTATCCCCCTCTCATTTGTTATTATCTAAATTTTATTACAATAATATGATAAATACAAACCTTTCTAAAAACCCTATTATTGCTCAAAATAGACTTATATTTACTACTTAATTATTAACAATTATACCATATAAAATCAGAATATCATCCCTTATATAAATGTTTTTTTCTCTTTATCTAATTAATATATTTTCCCTTTATTTCATCTGTTTTTTACTAACAAAGTTTATTATTGCTATTTCAAATATTTTCTTATATATAGTAATACTTTTTACCCTATTTAAATCCATTTTAAGTCACTTCATTTTGTATATAAGAGCTATCTAATTCACAACATATTAATATCACTACAATACATAAACTTTATTTTTATACATAATATAGTAGATTCCTTCAAATTTGGCTATAAAACTGTATTTTTAACTATTAAACGCTTTACATCTATGGTATAATTAAATCTCTAAATTTTAATAGAAATACCTACAGATAATTAAGATATCTTTTATTCAAGACTATATAAATTAATAGGAGGATGATTTTTTTTAATGAGTGCCCCTAAGTTTTTAACCTTTCGAAGCAATAATTCAAATAGTATTAGATTTATTATCGTAACTTCTTATGTAATTTCTTTAATTTTATTTGGCTTTTTAATGAGCCCACCAAAAGAAATATTTACTGGAATATTAAACATATTAACCCAGCGTGATACACTTATAACTGATTATATCGGTGTTGGAGGCATGGGCGCAGCTTTTGTAAATGCAGGAGTATTAACTTTAATTTTTATATATATAATCTATAAACTAAAAATCCACTTTAATGGTTTAACTATTGCGTCACTTTTTTTGATTGCAGGGTTTTCCCTTTTTGGTAAGAACCTTTTTAATATATGGTTTATAGTTTTGGGAGTTTATTTATATTCAATTTTTCAAAAGGAAAGTTTTTCAAAGTATATTTATGTAGCATTGTTTGGTACTGCTATGGCTCCAATGGTTACAGAAATAATGCTTAGTTCTTCCTTACCATCTAAAATACGAATCCCTCTTGGTATACTTATAGGAATAGGTGTAGGATTTATATTGCCTCCTTTATCTTCTTATTTGGTAAAGGTGCACAACGGATTTAACTTATATAATGTAGGATTTGCTGCCGGAATGATAGGTACTATACTAGTGTCAATTTTAAAATCCTATGGTTTTTCACAAAGCCCTAGACTAGTTTGGACCTCTGGTAATAATACTATTTTGAGTGTTTATCTCTACATCATGTTTTTATCTATGATACTGATTGGATTTTTATTAAATAATAAATCTTTTAAAGGCGTAAAAAATATAACCACCTACGCTGGAAGACTTATAACAGACTTTACTATACTTGAAGGTTTCAACCCTGCACTAATTAACATGGGTATAAACGGAGTACTTTCTACAACTTATGTTTTAATTGTTAATGGAGACTTAAACGGTCCTACTATAGCAGGAATATTCACTATAGTCGGTTTTTCCGCTGTGGGAAAACATCCTAAAAACATATTACCTATATTTCTAGGAGTATTTTTAGGTTCATTAACAAAAGTTTGGAGTTTAAATGATCCATCTATATTATTAGCTGCTCTTTTTGGAACGGCTCTAGCACCTATAGCTGGCGAATTTGGATGGAAATGTGGAGTACTTGCAGCTTTTATACATTCATCAGTAGTTCTTAATGTAGGAGTCCTTCATGGCGGCTTGAATTTATATAACAATGGTTTTGCAGCTGGTATTGTTGCTGCAGTATTAGTACCTTTAATCGAAGCTTTCAAAAAGGAGGAATATTAATGAAACACTTTAAGCAAAGAATCACCAAAATAGCTGATGAACTAATAACTTATTTTTTTAGCATCGGCGCCACTAATATAAACATTAATATTGAAGAAAAATCTGACCACTTTGAAATACTTTTAAAATGCAATTATTGTACAACTAATAAAACTAAAATTGATAGACTATCAAAACATCTACAATGTGAAAAGCAAATGGAAGTAGAAGAATATTACTGGGAACTTGCCGGTTCTTCTGATGTAGACAACGAACTTACTTTAGTAGGCATGATGGTAGACGACGCCAAAATCAATATTGAAAAAGACTCCATAGAAATCATGCTATACAAATATAAGTAAGAATTAAGTTACATATGAATTTATATAGCTACTACCGATATACCACATACAATAGCTAAAATTTATATAACTACTATCGGTAAACCATATAAATTTAAATCTATAATTTATTATTGGAATAATTACATATTTTATATTATAAGAACCCTGCTTTGTACAAAAAATATTAAATAAAATCTCAAATAAATTAGGTGCATGTATATAAAAACTTAAATGTTAGTTATGTTATATATGAATAAGACTAAAAAAACTACCAATACTATGATTATGATAATGAATTTATTGAAAATCCATAAAAGGAGAGATTTATAATGTATAACTTGTATAACATGAATGAAGTGCATAAAATGGATAAAAATGAAAACATATCTTGCGTAGTTACTAATTGTAAACATCATAATCCTGAATTTCAATGCTGTAGTCTACCTAAAATTCAAGTTACAAAGCATGGTCTTGAAAACTCAATTGAAAGTACTGATTGTGCAAGTTTTGAAGAAAAATAATAAGTTTTTCATACCACTTACTAAATGTAAGTATTATTAAGCTGTAGACTAGGTTACTGGTCTACAGCTTATTTATTTTTTTAATAATTTACAACTCCTTTTTTGAAAATATCTTAATTGACATTTCTATAGATAAGATACTAATAAGGACAGATAGCATTACTGGAAACCCATTTTCTTATAATAATTATCTTTAACTTTAAGTAAAAAACTAGCCTACTATAAATATAATAAGCTAGTTTGTATTAATTAAATTTTCTATCCTTTTTTAATCAAAACTTTCTTACCTTCAAAGGCTATTCCAAGTTCTATTATATCTTTTATTCCTCTATCTAAAAGTTCCGCTTTATAATTTCTATCTTTTATTTGATTTAAAGCTTTTTCTACTGCTTCTTCCAAGAACTCTTTTCTAATGTTATTCACTTTTTTAAATTCTATAATTACTGCTAATTTAGTTTTATCCCTTGGAATAATCATAATGTCATATCGTCCAAAGCCACTTTCTCTATTAGATTTGACCTCGTAGTTATCTGAAAGAGCTACAAGTATTCCAAGTACAAAGGAATGATATACTTTTTCACTTTCTTCTCCAGATACATCAAAATAACTTATACTCTTCATCACAAAATCACTAAACAGATATTCAAAGAATTCTATATCTCCAGAAACTAAACTTTTAAGCATTAAATCAAATTTTTCTCTAGTTACACTTTCATTAAACCATCCAAGGACAACCGATTCATAAAGATATTTCACTTCTAAATTAGGTATTTGAAGTTTACAATATGTTCTAGCTCTTTCTGTTTTTTTATCCACTACTTTTAAATATCCAGTAAAAAGTAAAAAATTCCAAACAGTATTGCTATCGTTATCTATTTCTCCCATTACTATATTTTCAAATATTTCTTTTTCTATAGTTTTTCCTTCTATTAAATCTTCAAGCTCTCTTTTTAGAACTACAGAACCTTTAGCTAAAAGCCTCTTAACTAAATCATTGCTACTAGTATTTACCCAATAGGCTTTAAACTCATCTTTAATATTTTTTGCAAAACTTAATATAGACCAAGGATTATATATAACTCTATCTCCAAATCGATAGCCGTTATACCATCTTTTAACATCTTCTATTTCATATTGTTTATCATAGTATTTTAATAATGTTTCTACTTCCTCATCTAAAAATCCGAAATAATCGTTGTATTCATACCCAAGAATAGTGGAAACTGATAAATTATTAAGTCCTGAAAAAATGCTTTCCTTTGCTACCCTAAGTATTCCAGTTAAAACTGCTTTTTCTAAATAAGTATTATCTTTAAGACCTCCACTTAAAAATATCCTCATAAGTTCAATTACTTTATCATAATAACCACTTATGTATCCACTTTGAATGGGAACGTCATACTCATCTATAAGTATTACAACCTTTTGATTATGATATCTATATAAATATCCACTTAAAGTAGATAGTCCTTTTAAATATACTTCATAGGACGCCTCTCCTTTTAGTATCTGAAATAATTCTTCTTTTTCATATTCCTTAAGAAAGTCTCCTTCTAAAATATAATCATGTTCTCTAAATAAGCCCTTAATTATACCTATAAAACTATTTCTAAACTCTTCCCATTTAGAATATTTTTCATCTTTAAAAGTAATATATATAACTGGATATTTACCTTGCATATCCATAATATCTTTATACTCATTTATCTTTAATTTTAAAAATAAATCATGGTTATCTTCTAAGGAATTTTCATAAAAATATCTAAGCATACTCATGTTTAAGGTTTTACCAAACCTTCTCGGTCTTGGAATCAAAATAACCTCTGATCCATCTTCTACTATTTCTTTTATAAATAAACTTTTATCTACAAAATAATAATTATCTTCTATAACTTTTTTAAAATTGCTTACACCTATAGGTATCTTCTTTTTCATAAAATCCCTCCATGATAGGTTTTCTTTTCTATGTTCTATACAATTAAACTTTTAAAAGGCTATATTAAAAGGTTATATGATGTAAAAATAAATAATAATTCAAAGTTATTTATTTTTTAATGTGCCTAACATAATTATACCCTAAAAGCTATGCCTTCACTACTAAAGACTTTATATTTATAAGTACTTTTTTAAGCATTTCAAATTACAAATATTATTTATTAGTTACCTGTGACAATTATAGGACATAAATTTTTCTACAATAATAAATGCACCAGCTTTAGAATTTAAGTTTTTTTTAATAAAGTTTCGTATAAAATTCTAATATGTTTGAGCTTTGCGAGTTTATTAGAATTTAGGAACTGAAATTTTCAAAAACTATAAATTTTTTGCGTATTGAGAGGTTTAAAAATCTATACTGCTATATCATTTTTATATATGTCTTTTTAGTCTATATCTACCCTTAACCTAGATTAATCCCTTCGGGACATTAATAACCCTTAAACATCTCCCCCTTTTAGCTTGACTTAGGTTAATAATGATATTAAACTACTTAATATAGAATTTTTTAAATATTTTTCCAATTTAACAGATAGGGAGTGACAAAATGGATTCAATTTTAATTGTAGATGATGATAAGGAAATCGTAGAATTAATAGATTTTTATATGAAAAACAATGGTTACAATACTTACACCGCTTTTAATGGCAAAGACGCGCTAAAGATTTTTGAAAAGGAATACATAGACATTGTGATACTAGACATAATGATGCCTGAACTTGATGGAAAAGAAGTTTTGAGAAAAATTAGAGAAAAAAGCAACACCCCTATAATATTCTTATCTGCTAAAGGTGAGGATATTGATAAAATTGATGGCCTCTTTCTTGGAGCAGATGATTACCTTGCCAAGCCCTTTAATACTCTAGAACTCATTGCAAGAGTTAAAGCCCTTTTAAGAAGAAGTACTATGACAAGCTCTTTAAAGGAAGAAAATAATATTGAAGTAATTAATAAAAATTTAAAGCTAGATGAAACTACTTGTAAAGTATATAAAAAGGATGTCCCTCTTCAGCTAACCTCTGTTGAATACAAGCTTATATGCTTTCTTATGAAAAATAAAAATAAAGTTTTTACTAAAGGTCAGCTATATGAAAAAGTGTGGGGAGAATCTTATCTTGGAGATGAAAAAATTATAATGGTTTATATAAGTAAGTTAAGAGAAAAAATAGAGGACAACCCTAAAAAGCCTAAGTATATCAAGACTGTAAGAGGCCTTGGTTATATATTTGAAGGTAATTAAAATTATGAAATTTAAATTTATAAGGAAAAGACTAACTGTAAAAAACTTTCTTGTTATAATTTTTTTAATAACTTTCCTAGTGCTTTATTTAATTATACAGTTGTCCTATGACACTTCCGCTTTTATTATAAAAAAAGCATTTTTTAATGGAGAAGAAATCAATAATACATCTATGTCCTCCTATTATAATAAAGACTTTAATAAAATAAAATTAGGCATCCTACCTCAAATGGAGGGGTGGGTAGAAGTTTTAGATGAAAATAAAAAAGTAATCTATGTAAAAGGTAAAAAAAAGGATAATATAAAGAAATACAATGAAAATCAACTATTTAAATTATCCTATTTAGAAAAATATACAGCTAAAAATCCTTACTTTGGAGAAGTTTTTGGGGTAAAAGGAAAACATGGTGAGTCCTATTTTTTCTTATACAAAATTGATAGAAGAAAACTCTCCTATTCCTTTACCTATAAACCTAATTTGTATAGTAAATCTGACAAAATTTTCTCTTTTAAAGTTTATGGGATATTATATTTGATTCAATTTATTTATTTATTAATAGCTTTATATATTTGCAGCATTATAAGTTCAAAATTTATAGTAAATCCCCTTAAGAAGTTTATTGCCAGCATAAAAAACTTAAAAAAGCTTAATTATTCTACTAGAATTAACGTAAAAGGTTTAAAAGAACTTCGAGATGTAGAATATGAGTTTAATGAAATGGTTAAAGAGCTTGAACGGGTTAAAGAAGAAAATAAGAGAATTGATGAAAGTAAAAAAAGACTTTTAGTTGATATCTCCCATGATTTAAAAACTCCAATAACCTCTATTCAAGGATTTTCAAAGCTTTTATTAGAAGAAGATGTAACTACATCAGAAAAAAATAAATTTTTAAAGATAATACACAATAAATCAGTATATTCTACAGTCCTTATTGAAGATTTATTTGCACTTTCAAAGCTAGAAGATTCGGATTTTAATCCTTCTCTAAAAAAGCTTAACTTTACTGAATGGATCAGACGTCTTATTGTAGAATACTACGAAGAGTTTCAAAATAAACACTTTGACTTAGAAATTAATATTACAGAATACCCTGTAATATTTCAATTTGACGAAAAATTAATGAAAAGAGCAATTTCAAACATTTTTAACAATGCCTTAAAGCATAATGAAGATTACACAAAATTAAAAATAGCATGTTATTTACAGGATAAAGACGTAATTTTAGAAATAGGTAACAACGGTAAATACATTGATAAGTCCATAAGAGACACCATATTTGAACCCTTTGTAAAATCACAAGGAAGTAATGGTGGAAGTGGTCTTGGACTTGCAATAACAAAGAAAATCATAAAAAAACATGGCGGAGATATAACCTTAACCTCTTCTGAATCTCATAAGAATTTATTTATTATCTCTATTCCTGTTAAATTTTAGGTTCTATTAATACTAGATTAGCTTTATATTAAAGTTAATCTAGTATTATTTAAATTGAAGATAAAGTTAAAGGCGAAATTACTACTTAAACAATTTATTATTCAATTTAAAAATAAAATTACTGCCTAACCCAGCTTATTCTTTAATATAAAAGCAAAGTTATTATTTAAATCAAATTATTCTTTAATATAAAGCCGAAATTAATACTTAACTAATTTATTATTCAAGGCAAAGTTAAGATTACATTATTATCTAATATAAAAATCAATGTAAAAACAAAGTTATTACTTAAACAGTTTATTATTCAATATAAAGATAAAATTACTGCTTAACCCAGCTTGTTCTTTAATATAAATTCAAAGTTATTACTTAAACAAAATTAATATTAAAAGCCAAATATAAAGGTAGGGTTATTACGTAATGAACCTATTATTTAATACTAGGAGGAATCTTATGCTTTCAATAAAAAATGTTTCTAAAAAATATTCAAACAATTTCACAGCTCTTTCAAATTTCAATCTTGAATTAGATAAAGGAATTATTGGGCTTTTAGGTGCAAATGGTGCTGGAAAATCAACATTACTAAAGATGATTGCAACAGTTTCAAAACCAACAGAAGGCACTATTACATGGGATGGACAAAATATTCATAAACATGGTGATAAACTTAGGCATGCTTTAGGCTATCTTCCTCAAAACTTTGGAGTATTTCCTAATTTAACTGCTGTTGAGTTTCTAAAATATATGGCAGCTTTAAAAGGTCTTAATATGAAAAAAGCAAAAACTAGAATAAATGAACTTATTGATTTACTAAATCTTAGTGAAGCTGCAAATAAAAATATAGGGGTTTATTCTGGTGGTATGAAGCAAAGAATCGGCATTGCTCAAGCCCTTTTAAATGATCCTAAAATTCTTATAGTAGATGAGCCTACTGTTGGCCTTGACCCTAGTGAAAGATTAAACTTTAGAAATCTAATCAATAGCTTATCAAAAGATAAATTAATCATACTGTCTACTCATATAGTGTCTGATGTAGAGGCCTCCGCTGAAAAAATAGTCCTTATTGGCAAAGGTAAACTTATATGTTTTTGTAAAAATGAAGAACTTTTAAATTCATTGCAAGGAAATGTATGGGAATGCTTAACCAAAGAAAGTGAACTAAAAAAGATAAAGGACAATTATATAACAGGAAATATCATAAGAAAAGCAAATGGAATGGTTGTAAGAGTAATATCTCAATCAAAACCGCTACCAAATGCCTCAAATGTGCACCCTACCCTTGAAGATGCTTATATTTATTATACATCTAAAAAAGGAGGTTTAAATATTGAATAAACTCTATGAAATTTATTATATAGGAATATCTGACTTTTTAGATAGAATAAGAAGTAAAAGCACACTTATTATGTCCCTTTTAATAATATATGTATCCTATTTATTCTTCCCACAAAGTAACAGCAGCTTTTACTATACCTTAAATTATACTTTTGGTAATTACTTTTATAGAGGTATTTATAATTCAATGTGGGTTGGATGGGTTGCTACGGTAGCTTTTATAAGCATTGTAACTTTAGTTGGATTCTACTTTATTAGAAATTCTATAAAAAGAGAAAGAGACCTTTTAGTAGGTGAAATAAGTGCTTCTACAGGAATAAAATCTTGGATATTTATATTTGGAAAAGCTTTTGGTAATTTATTATTTCTTCTATTTCAAATGCTTATAGTTATTTTAGTTACTATCATAATGCAATTTGTTAGAGGTGAAAGCTACTCTTTACACCTAATTAAACTTTTAACACCTTTTTTACTACTAGCAGTGCCTGCTTGTTTTATTACAGCAATTATAGCAATAATCTTTGAAATCATCCCATTTTTAAAAAGTACCTTTGGAAATATAGTATATTTCTCCGCTTGGTGTACTATAGTTATATTCTCTTTTACAAATAAAAGTTCTCTTTTTTCAGATGTTTTTGGACTAAATGCTATTTCTAAAATAATATCACAGCAGTTAAAAGCTAACTTTAAGGAGTTTGCCAATGTAAATTCTTTTAATATTGGGTCAAGTGGTCCCCTTCATGGAAATATTAAAACCTTTGTTATGGATAAAGTAAACATCGGTTCAAATGTGTTCTTTGAAAGATTATTTTGGATTTTGATAGGTATTCTTCTACTTTTTTTAGTTTCTACATTTTTCAAAAGAACTTCTCTTATTAGAAAAAAAGCTCCTAAAAGCATTAATACTATTATAAAACCAAAAGGATATACTCCTTCTAAAAGCACTACTTTAAGTGACATTTTCGAAAACAAAGCTTATTCTAACAGTTTTAGTATATTAAAAAGTAATTTAAAAATTATACTTTCTTCACTTAATTTATACTGGTATGGGGCTTTAATTGCCTGCTTTATAGGAGTATTATTTGCAAAAGGAGATGCCTTAAATAAATTTTTAATACCTTTAATATGGATTTTACCTATTGTAGTGTGGTCTAAACTGGGAAGTATTCAAAGGGATTTTAATATGGAAAGCTATCTTTTAACTTATAAAAATTACAGAAATGGAGAGCCCTTAAATTCAGCTATTGCAGGGATTTTATTTACCCTACTTATAAATGCATCTATAATAATAAAGTTTTTAGCTATGAATAACCTTTTAGGAGTTCTCTATATTTTAATGGCAATCTTCTTTGTAAATGCCTTCGGAATTTTCACAGGAAGCTTTTTCAAAAGTTCTACCTTCTTTGAAATGATATATATAATTTTATGGTATGTAGGCATATTAAACGGTCTACCAACCTTAGACTTCCTTGGAATCACAGCAAAATCTGCAAGTTATCATATTCCAGTTATATTCTTAGTAATTGGCGGAGTATTAATGGTAGCTTCAATTATAATAAGAAATGCTAGAACTAGAATAAAAACTCATTAACATTTAAACATTTTTACTGAGTATATTCTACATGGGATTAAATATTATACTAAAATATACAGCGTCACCACTTACTTGGTTGGCGCTGTATCAATCTTTGCTCACTAAAGTTGAAATAAATATTTTTCTTTAAACATTTTTACTCAGTATATTCTTTCTAGTCTTTAACTATATAGCTTCTAAAATAGTCACTTTTAATATAGTTAAATTCTTTCTACTACTTTTATTTTATTAATTACAAAAAGGTTATATTTTCCTATATCCTATATATAATATAGTTAAATCCCCTCTACTATTTTTATTTAAATACAAAGAGCTGTCTATGCTACTTATTTGCATCAATAATTTCTTTTAACTTAATATGGCTGTTTCTATATCTACTTTTACTGACTTGACCTTTTATGTGTATAGCGTTTGAAGGACAATGATGCACACATGCAAAACACATAAAACACTTGTCGCTTAATGCTATTTTTCCATTTTTATAATCCATAGTTATGTTATCTACGGGGCATACCTTAGCACAGACGCCACACTGGGTACAAGAATCATCCACATCTATATAATTCTTAATACCTTCACCATAAGCATGTACTTTTAATCTTTTTTTGTTATAAGGTTTACTCCCTCTTTTAAGCATATGATTCGTAGCCATTTTATCTATGATTGATTCCTTCATAATCCATTTTTTCGAATTAGCTATATCGGATTTAATCCCTTCCAACTGTTTTTCAATCCCTTTTTTAGGTTCTTTTTTTACTTCTTTATCCATGTTGAAGGTTGGTATATAATTATCCACCATCTTAATCTTATTTATATAAGAAAAGCTAAATCCTGCTTCTTTGCCAATATCCTGAAGATGTTTAGCCACAGCACCTGAATATATACCATAAGTTGTAATAGCGAAAAGATAATTACAATTAAAAGTTGCCTTTTTTAGAAAATCTACAATATATGGGGTAACAGACCATGAATGAAGTGGAAATACAATTCCAATTTTGTCATCCGTAAATTCATATCTCCCCTCTTTAATCATCTGAGGTATTGAGTAAATTTCCCCACCAATTGATTTTGCAATATATAAACTATTACCAGTAGCAGTAAAATATAATATTTTCATAGTTTCTCCTTTCGTAAATCTAATCCATTAAAAAAGCTTTCACTTTATCATTAAATTTAAAATTAAACGCTTTTTTAAAATTTTCAATTTCATATTTCTCAAAAACTCTAATAATCTCCATTATTTTGATATTACTGTTAGTTAGTGTAGCCACTTTATTATTATTTATGTTGTTGTTTTCAGTAGCTTATTATCAAATATATTCTTCACTTTTAAATCTCCTAGAAGGATTGATTTATTATTTATTACTTACCTAAATGTCATTTTTTATTAAGTGATGTCTTCTGTCTAAAATCATTATAACTCTCTATAATGTTAATAACTAGGCGTATTAATCTCTAAAACTTGCCTATTTGTATCATTACTATTGAAATATGTATATTCTAGTGTTAAGCTTCTTGTATGAGTAAACAACAAATAAAACAAATAATCGAAAACAGAATTACAGAAGATGGTATGATGGAAACTGGTATTAAAGGTGTCCATCTATTTAGAGTTAGCGATCCTCTTCGTTGCGCTCCTGCAGTATATAAGCCTACTGTTGTAGCTATCCTAAATGGAACTAAAGAAGCTATTTTAGATGGTAACTCTTATAAATATGACAGTAGTAAATACATGTGTTGTACAATGACAATGCCTGTAGAAGCTGGTACTCCTGAAGCTTCAAAAGATAACCCTCTAATTGGTGTATATATCTCCCTTGATACAAAGGTAATGACAGAACTAGCCATTGAAATGAAAAATGCTACTGGTGCACTGAAAAATCCAAAAGCTAGCCCTGTTCCACATGGATTGGCCTTATCTCATTGGGATGATACATTTACTGAAGCACTACTTCGCTTACTACAATTAGGAGATAACCCCACTGATACAGCAATCCTTGGAGACAGTAGACTTCGAGAATTATATTACGCAGTTTTGAAAGGAGAAGCAGGGGAATCCGCAATGCGGTCCTTTGGTATAGGAAATGAAATCTCTCGCTCAATTATATATTTATCTTCCAACTTAGACAAAACAATCACCATAGAAGATATGGCAGCACAAGTTGGCATGAGTAGAGCCGTTTTCCATAGAAAATTCAAGCAAGCAACAACTATGTCACCTATTCAATTTGTAAAATCTATGCGTCTTAATAATGCTGCTATGAAAATGGCAGGAGGAATGAATGTAAATGAAACTGCCATGGAAGTTGGCTATGTAAGTTCTTCACAATTTAGCCGTGAGTTCAAAAGAATGTATGGACAGTCTCCTAAACAATGGAGTTCTTCCAAACAAATCTCTTCTGAAACCATGAGACAAACAGCACACTTTTTTGATGAACTTCAGAGAACATAGATATAAGTAAAATGTTCTTCTTCATGATTTTCTTACATTCTTATAGTAAAATTTATACACTATTTTATCGAATATTTTTGGAATAAATGCTATTTCTAAAATAATATCAGAACAATTAAAATCTTTATAATATATAAATTAAATATACAGCGCCACCACTTACTTGGTAGGCGCTGTATCAATGTTTGCTTTTCTTGCTTGACTGCATAAATCTTTAGTCTTAAGCGTGTATTTCTTACCATCTTTAATAAAATGAGTTCCACATTGTCTAAATTGAAACTGGACATCTTTAGCTATGCACTGCTCTCTAATAGATAAAACCCAATTGTAATTCATAGGTCTTGCATTTTTATCAGATTCCCCGCCTACTACAACTAATTCAACATTATCCAGATATTTTTCAATATTTATTTCTTCAATAAGTGGCTGACAAATTATATTCTTATGTTTTATTGGAAGACTCTTAAATATAGAAAGCCTAAAATCTGCTCTATCTTGATTTTCAACAGTACAGCCAACAGTCACATTATCGTATCCCTTGTTCCAATCATTAGGAATACACTGTAAAAACCTTTCAATTCTCTTTGTAAGAAAAATAAAATTCAAATCCCAGCGTTCCTTTATCATTTTCCAGCATTCTTCTCTCCATTCATCCGCTTCTTCAATAAGAAAATCTGAAGAAAAGCATAAGTACACTGTTTGCCCTGATTTGATTTTATATTCACCTTTTTTATTCTTTGCAATAGGTGCATTAAATTTGCCTGTCTTTGCAATAGTATTTGTGTCTACCCCTCTTCTAGCATCACCTTTATGTATATAACAGTATTTACATCCCTCGCTATATTTCTTGCAACCACGCCATGGATTCCACATTGCCATATTAACACCACCTAAAATTTAGTAGAATAATCTAATATTTTTAATACCTTTTCTTTATGATAACAGTATACCAAATGTACCATATTAACTTTCTTTTTTCAAAACTAAAACATGCAGCGCCACCACTTAATTGGTTGACGCTGTATGTTTACCCTTTCTTAATTAACTACCTAAATATCTAATTTTAACTCTGTAATTTTTAATTTCTATCTTTCTATTTCAATGTATATTGTAAAATAATCTCTATAATTTTAACATTGATTTGTCTATTTAAATATATTGTAAAACAGTCTCTATAGTTCAAATATACATATCCTATTTACTCTGCGTACTTTTTATTATACTATAAAGCATATTTTCTAGTATAATTGTATTGCCCCACTATCTATTTTTCCTTTTTTATAACTGGAATCCACACTTCGTATTTAACATTTTGTGGATCTTCATTAAAATAAACTTCAATATCTGGTGCATTTCCGTATTCATATCCTGAAGTTGGAAGCCATTCTGTTATAATTCTTTTTTCTAATTCTTGTATAGATTTATTAGTTCCTTGTCCTTCAAATATTGCCCAAGTAGATTCTGGAACCATGTATTCTTCTAAAGTATTATCAATTTCTTTGTCACTTGCAACTGCTATATAGTACCTCCAGTTATCTGGATCATTACAAGCACTTACCCCTAAAACTCCTTCAGGTACTTTATTCATTTTTTCAACAAGCTTTGGTATTGTACCATCGGTCATAGCTTTTCCCCACATTTTAGGTACATTTTTAAAGTTTTCTTCAAACTCCTTTTGTAGAGGTTCTGAAACTCCCACAATTCTAAATCCATCTTTCTTTTCAATTCTGTAATTCATAGCAATATCTCCTTTTATTGTTATTTTGAAGCTGATAGGAGGAAATGCTTTCAATAAAATGCCTTCTTCTCTTGCCTTAGATGGCGTCATATTATGCACTTTTTTAAAAGCTCTGTTAAACGCTGTAGGTGAACTATATCCATACCTTAGCGAAATATCAATAACTTTTTCATTGCCACTTTGCAAATCCACAGCTGCCAAGGACATTCTCCTTCTTCTTATATATTCTGACAATGGTATATCTGCTATATAAGCAAACATCCTTTGAAAATGATAAGTTGAGCAGCATGCAATTTTTGCAACTTCTTCTAAATCAATATCCTCTTTTATATTCTCTTCAATATAGTTAACCGCATTGTTTAATCGTTCTATCCATTCCATTCCTTCATCTCCTAACACTAAGATACCCTATTTTAGATAATGCCTCCTCTCTTTTTTTGCACAATAAAGAGAGTTGAGTTTTTTTATTACAAATTATAAAAAAATTACAAAAATATGTACAAATTTATATTTTATTATGGTATAATTTGCCTACATTATATCATATATAATTTATTAAATATATATATCATTAGGAGGTACTTATATCATGTTAAAAATCAATAAAAAAATTTGTTCCATAGTTTTAAGCACCGCAATGCTGTTAACGTTTACCAGTTTTTGCCCAGTAACAAACACTGCTTCTAGGAATATTGTACAAGCTTATTCAACTAATGTAGCAGCTCATTCTGTAAAGGATGCTATTCAAAACACTAATAAGGAAGCGTTTACAATAACTGGCTATGTTGTAGGAGAACCTATAAATTCTAATTCTTTTTCTTCTCACAATTTTAGATTAAACACAGCTTTAGTTTTGTCTGATAATCCTTACGAAACTAACCCATCAAACTGCATATACATTCAAATACCAAAGCAATACAGATCATCCTTTGGTCTAGTAGATAACGAAAATCTACTAAATAAAAAAATAACTGTATCCGGTACTTTAGATCGCTATTTTTCACATAGTGGCCTTAAAAGTGTAAGGAAAATGTCCTTAGGTTCTACTGGTAGTACAGATGAAACTGGCAATGATAACTCTAATGGAAGTAGTTCTAATACTACTAATAACAATGGTTCCGATAATAATAACACTAGTAACACTGGAAATGATAATTCTAATACCAACACTACTGGCAGCATTGATTCATCTAAATATGATAGCGCTTACTACAAACCTGCTTTAGGAAAAAAAGGCTCAGAATTAAAAGAAGCACTTCATAATATAATCAAAAATAATACTAAACTTTCTTACAAACAAGTATGGGATGGAATAAAAGATACAGACGAAGATCCAAACAACCCAAACAATGTTATTCTACTTTACACTGGAAGATCTCAAAGCAAAAACACTAATGGTGGAGCCGTTGATAACTGGAATCGTGAACACGTATGGGCTAAATCCCATGGCGATTTTGGAACAAGAGTTGGTCCTGGAACAGACTTACATCATTTAAGAGCCACTGATGTTTCTGTAAATAGCTCTAGAGGAAATAAAGATTTTGATATGGGTGGAAGTTTTCATAAAGAAGCTACTAAATGCAGATTTGACTCTGATTCTTGGGAACCAAGAGATGCTGTAAAAGGCGACGTTGCTAGAATGATTTTTTACATGGCAGTTCGCTACGAAGGCGATAACGGTGAACCAGATTTAGAAGTTGTTGACAACATGACTTCAAACAAAGCTCCATACATGGGAAAATTAAGCGTACTTTTAAAATGGAACGAACAAGATCCTGTAGATGCATCTGAAAAAAGAAGAAATGAAATTATCTATTCTAAATACCAACACAACAGAAATCCATTCATAGATCACCCTGAAATGATTGATTCTATATGGAAATCTGCAAATAATTAAAGTTTTGGAAGTTAGATTATAATATAATTTAGCAAGTTAGATATAAATAAGGTAGAGGATATTAAAATAAAAATTAAGAATGGTTAATTCTATATTTAATATCCTCTACCTAAAAGTAAAAAATAATGTAAATATTAAGCTTGTCTTACTTGTTTCATACTGCATCATACTATCCATAATATTTTTATATTAATACATAAAACCCCCGTAAAATTCAACTTTGAATAATACGATGTTTTTTCAAATCACTGGTTTTTTAGTTATTGGTTAAACAAAAATATTACATAGTATATAAACAGGTGTCTTTATTTAGGCTGAAGATATATTTCAATTCTTTCTTTTCCGCTACCCAAGTTCTTTCTTTTTAAATCTATTAAGCCAATTTCTCCTGTCTTTCTTAAATGTGTTCCTCCACAAGGTACTTTGGCAAATCCTTCTATAAGCCAATATCTTCTTTCATTATTTTCGTTACTAAAATCACTAACTATATCCAAGTTGGAATCTATGAGATTATTTATTTTACTCATAAGTTTTGGAAATATTTCCGATATATTCCCTTTCCAATAGAAATCTATTCTTGCTTTTTCTATAGTTATGTTTGCTCCAATTTTCTCAGAATTGTCATAATTCTGATAAACTAATTCCAAAATCAGTTCCGCTGCCATATGTAATTTCATTAATCTGTATCTTTTTTCCCAATCAATTTTAACGAAGACGTTATCATTTAATTTTAAATTGTGATTTTGTTGAATAGTATAAAAAATTTCATTTTCTTCTTTTTTCGCTTCAATAATTTTATATCCACCTATAGTTCCGAAATCAGATTGTTGTCCTCCTGAAAAAGCAAATGCTATTGTTTGGTCAAGTGTTATAACATTACTATCAACACTTTTTACTTTTGCTTCAATTTCAGTTAAATAAGGATTTTCCCAAAAAATTTTCTTAACGCCCATAATTAAGATCTCCTTTCTAAATATATTTGTTTTATAATATTTTACGGACTATTTAATAAACTATAGTAAAATTATATAATATTTCTTATACTATTTCATTAATAATAACCTTATTATCAAATTTTAAAATAATAAATGCAGCTTAATTTAAACAATTATATTTAATAATTAAAAATAACTTTATAAACATACTACTAATAACAATGGTTCCGATAATAATAATAACACTAGTAACACTGGAAATGATAATTCTAACACCAACACTACTGGCAGCATTGATTCATCTAAATATGATAGCGTTTACTATAAATCTGCTTTAAATAAAAAAAGGATCAGAATTAAAAGAAGCACTTCATAATATAATCAAAAATAATACTAAACGTTCTTACAAACAAGTTTTGGAAGGAATAAAAGATACAGACGAAAATCCAAACAATGTTATTCTACTTTACACTGGAAGATCTCAAAGCAAAAATACTAATGGTGGAGCCATTGATAACTGGAATCGTGAACACGTATGGGCTAAATCCCATGGCGATTTTGGAACAAGAATGGGTCCTGGAACAGACTTGCATCATTTAAAAGCCACTGATGTTTCCGTAAATAGCTCTACAGGAAATAAAGATTTTGATATAGGTGGAAGTTTTCATAAAGAAGCTACTCAATGCAGATTTGACTCTGATTCTTAGGAACCAAGAGATGCTGTAAAAGGCGATGTTGCTAGAATGATTTTTTACATGGCAGTCCGCTACGAAGGCGATAATGGTGAACCAGATTTAGAAGTTGTTGACAACATGACTTCAAACAAAGCCCCTTATATGGGAAAATTAAGTTTCCCTAAATCGTTAATATTAGCCAATCTCAACTCCATATAAATTCAACTCCAAATTACTATTTATCTACAATTCATATAAGTTATCTTTACTTCGAAATTTCTATCAACTCTTCCATAATTAATAATAATTATACCATATAAATCTAAATTGTTTACATAACTTGCACATATATTAGAACAGTCTTAATTAATCATTAACTTAAGGCTAAAATATTCCACCATTATATTTCTTTTGTACCATAAACATCATAATTAAGCCCCATATAAAAAATATTCCAAAACAGATCCAACCATAGGCCGTCTTTGATATAAAATCTATAATGCCTGTTAATATCATTCCTATTCCTATAATAATACATGCTTTACCCATTTTTTCCGTATAAGCTTTTTTATCTTTTTCAGCAACCTTTGTATAATGATAACTATGAATAAGGGTTATCTGTTGTTTTTCCCAAATACGCCATCCTAAAAAGATAAAAAGTAATCCCATAGATATCATCAATATCAATTCAACCATACACTCATCTCCTTAGTTAAATCTAAATAATCTTAAATCTGTAATTTAGAATTTCTCGTATTTTTAAATTCAATAGTTGTGTCATCTTATAAGAAAATCACTACTTATTATTTTCCTTCTGGATTTGCATTACAAAATAAGTTGTTAATATAATAATAAAAATAATGATGGTTTTAGTAATTACAGTATTCATTCCAAATAAGTCTAAAATAAATGCTAATACAAAAAAAGTTATAAAACCAAATATAAAAGTCTTTTTTGTGTCTTTTCTAAACATAAATGTGTCCCCCTAAATGAAAGTTCAATTCTATTAAATCATTTTCTTTAGTTATTTTCCCTAATAACACGACAAGGATTACCATAAGCCACTGTGTTAGATGGAATTGATTTTGTCACCACACTACCTGCTCCAATGGTTACATTATCTCCAATTGTAACACCGGGTAATATAACGCTTCCACCACCGATCCACACATCATCTCCAATTATTACTGGGGCAGTAACAGTTTTGCAAAATTCAAATCCATCGCCAGTTTTCTCACCAAATCTATCTTTAGCGTTCGTTGGATGAAAAGCTGTATATATTTGCACATTTGGAGCAATCAACGCATTGTCGCCTATTACAATTTTATTATCATCTAAAAATGTACAGTTCATATTGATTTCACAATTGTTTCCAAAATAAATGTTATTTCCATAGTCTACGAAAAACGGTGCAGTAATCCATAACTTCTCACCTCTTGCACCTAAAAGTTCCTTTAATATACGTTCTTTATTTTCGCTATCATTTGAATCCAGATTATTATATTCTCTAGTGAGATTTTTTGCTTTATGCCATTGCTCTATTAGTTCTGCATCGCCGCAGTCATATAGTTGTCCTGCTAACATTTTTTCACGTTCCGTCAATATTCTTCCCCCTAATTAAAAAAATTTTTATTACACAATTCTTGCTTAACTATTAAAAGTTATCCCCTATAAACCTAGTTTGTTTATATAATTTACATATGCATTAATTCTTTTTAAATCCTATTATTGATTTTAAAAGAGCACTATTCACTCTATACTCTACCAATATTGTGTAATAAATTATGTTTCTAAGACCTTCTACAAATTGGAGTTTAGTAGCTTTCCTTGATACCCTTCCTATAAGTTCATGCTCCAAGAAATATTCCTTAAACTTTTCATTTTATTTTACAAATGTTAGTAAAATTATGTGTACTTTTCCCTGAAATATCAATCCTATAACACTTGCTACTACTCCAAATATAAAATATCCAAACATACATCTTGTTGCAAATTTTTTCTTAGTCTGCTTCATATAGGATATATATTCATCTCCAAACATAGTTATCAACTTCTTCTTTTCTTCATATATTGCATTAACATTTTGAATGATAATTATAACTGCAACAATTACCAAACCTATTAATGAACGTAAAGAAAAGAAAAAACCTCCTTGCATCAGCATAAATGCACCATACATGGGATGTCGAACTTCTCTATAATATCCATCTTTTAATAAAGATACTGGTTCACGTGTTTTTTCATCTCTCACGGAATGATTCTGTGCACTGATTCCAGCTAAACGTAAAGCTCCATGAATAAAAAATATTAAGCCAACAATAAAATAAATTATATCAATCCAATAAATATCATACTTTTTAAATATTAATGCTTCATAATCAAATGCACCCCAGGGTTTAACATCTGGAATAAATTTCAAAATATATTTAAAGCCAAAATATAAAAGGCAATAACCTACAACTGCCCAAATAGGAGCAATAATTTTTTGTATTTTTTTATTCATTTCATTAAGCTTATCAATATTTTTTTCGTTTTCTAAGAATGGTTTCATAATACCTACCTTTCTCTCTTTACAATGATTCACATTTCAAAATTACTATTTATCAATTATTGAACATATAGCTACTGAAATTAGCATATTTAAGAAAACATATAATCCTTTTATATGAAAATTCTCTACCTTTAAATATTTATATAACCCAACAATAAAGAATAAAATAACAATATTTAATACAATCAAATATATCATATCTATATTTAAATTTATTTTTACACCATTAAAACTTGATACCTCTTTATTTAAAAAGGTTTAAAACCTATAAATCTAGATTTATTAAAAATATTTACATCCATAAAAAACTTATTTATAAAAACTTTCAAAACTTAATCTATAATTACTAGTATTAATACCATTAAGTCCTCCTTATGCTGCAATTATCATTACAATTTTATAATAAAACCTATAAAAAGTAAATAATTTACATCGAATTCATTATAGTGTATAATCTTAACTAAATTAATAAAATTAATATAATTAGTTACATTTATTGAATTTATAAATAATGGAGTGATAAATTTTGAGAAAATCAACAAAAAATATTACTTGTAAATATACAATAATTTTTACACTTATAGGCATAATTTTTGATATATTATTAAAATATTTGTTTTTATTAATATATAATTTTTACATATGTAATATAAGCTTTATAACAGGTATGATTATAGATACAATTAGATTTATTAAAATAAAAAAGCCTAATAAAAAATCATCTTCCCAATAACAAATGGACATATGTGCCAACAAACTTCTTCTTCCCATGTCTTATATTCTCAACAAAGACAAGTAAAATTGTTCAATCTTCTTCTTTCCTTAGGCATATTAAAAAAAAGTTAAAGTTATCTTCTATGAAATAAACTTATTTCATAATATTTCTAGCAACTACCATACATTCTTCGATTGTTTTACAAAACATATCCTCTCCAAATGCTTGAACAAAAATATCTCTAATTATCTTTGCAAGTTCTTCTACCGTATCAGTATCAAGAAGCTTGTGAATTATTTGTATAATTTCAGATTCGTATTCATCATCTGGAGCATGTTTCATTAGACCAATTGGATCCCAGTCATTTATAATTTTTTGTACTTTTATCAAATTAATTCTCCCATTTCTATCTTCCATATAATTACTTTAATCCCCTTTTAATATGAGTTTAAAATTACCCTTTTGAATATGTTGTTACAAACTTACCATTCTCACAAACAACAGCTGCATCTTTGTTAAGTACAGCAATGTATTACTATCTTGTTGTATAACCTTTCCGTTTTCAACACAGTTTTCTATCATTTGCTTTGTAACATTACTCTGTTCCATTCTCTCCAGACCATACTTTGAATATTATCTTTCATATATTCTTTAACTGCTATTTCTGGTGATTGAATATCTTGATGAAATGTTCCATTCAAAAATATTTCTAATTCATATTTATAATTCATAAAATTTCTCCTTAAAATTACTAATGTTATCTGGTATACCACTTTTTTTCAATATCTTTAAGTTCTGTCCACACCGGTTTTAATCCTTTTTCTAACATATAATCTTCAAATTCTTTAAAACTATTTTTTAATATATCTTTTTCAGATTCCCATACTGCTTCACATTCATCACATATAAAAATCTTCTGATTAGTATTTCTAATTTTTGCTATATATATATATAACCATATGCTCCTGGAAGATATACAGGGCAATAAACTTTACCATCAGTACATTGAAGGTTCCCTTTATTTAACTTCATTTTAACTTATCCTTTCGCTATTATTTTATAGAATAACTAAAAGCTTTTTTATGATAAACCTTTTAGCAAACTTAGATACTGACTTTATATCTAACTTATAATTTTTTATTCCCCAATATACGTCATACCAGTTCATTTCTATATCATAATTTTCAAACAAATCAATTGTTAAATAATCACCATTATGATTTTTTCCACTATATACCATGACCTCTATATTCTTTCTAATTCACTTAATTCAGACCATAAGCTATTACGCCCTATTTCGCTCATAATGTCATCAAAGCTTTTGCAATTATCCTCATTTATATTTTTATCTATCCACACTGTATCACACTCATCACAAATATATATGTATTTATTTGTATATTTTATTTTTGCTTCATATATAACTCCTTGATTTTCACAAAATGGACAATACACCATAAAATTCTCACTCCTTCCTACTTTTTATTTTATCTCGATTTCAAAGCCTTCTAATTCATCTTTCGTTTCTTTAAATAATTCTAAAAGTTCATCAGCAAAGTACCTAATTGCTTTTTACTATCTTCAAAATCATTCCATATTATAGTTAGGGGTAAGCTAATCCATCCAGTTAAACAATCCCATAAAGCACTAAAGTTTTCTCCATAATAATATGGTAAATCTAACTTTTCTTTTAATATTTGATGAGTTTTTATTTCATTTATCATTTCTTTACCATCTAGGATTACAATTTGCATCTTCATTCCTCCTTGCTATTTTATAAGTCATTTAAATCAATATTTTTAATATGCCTTATATTTCTTAATAAAATCTATTATTGATAACTTTTTTAAATCTCCTAAAATTTCTTCATCATCTTGCCACCATGTATCTCCAATATACATCTTACTATCTACATAGTTGCAAGGAAGAATCATATCATTATTTATTTCAATCATAGGCACTAGATGGTATAAATATATATGTTCTTTTATAGAAACACAAAATTCATCATTCAATTTATACATGATTTTAAAATATTTATTTTCTTTTCCATAATCAACTATTTCTATATACTTTTTATATATTAATGTATCTTTTAATGCTTCTGATTCAATTTCTTCTTCAAATAACTCCCTCATTATATTTATTAAACTATATTTTTTAATGAAATCATCAATTGAATTAAAGCCATAATCTTCAGTTAGTCTTATAAAATTAGATGTTATATAACTTTTTTTGTAACCTTATTTCTTACTATAATTTTTCCCATTTAATCACCTCATGTAATATGAACTCTAAATTTTTGTTTTTTACTATAAATAATTATATGGTCAATGCTAGTAGAACTTCACCCAATAGGATGGCTATCAAAATGCCAACTTTCAGCACTTCTTTGTCCTGCTATCTCTTCCATAAAATGAGGAAATTTCTTGTTAACAAAATCTATGGCCTCATCTTTAGTTTTAAAATATATCATTTCCACTAACAACTTGATTCTTATATTTATTTAATACTCTTGGTGTAAGACCACTAGTATTTTTAACTACAGCAAAATAATTATTGCGCACCAACACTTTATCTTTTGATACAAAATAATTATGTAAACCTTCTACTTCAAAATTATATACCTTTATTCTTTTATTAAAAATATTTGGTTCTAATTTTGTTACTGTCTCTACCTTATTATTTGAAGTTTTAAGTTTATCTTTGACTCTTAAATCTCTTACTTTTTGAAATCCTTTTCCTTCTATATAAAAAGGATGCTCTGTTGCTTTTTTATTTTAGTATTATTTGGATATACATTTATTAACTCATTGATTTTCTAAATATAAATGGTACCTCACATCCTTGTAATAATATGGGTACCACTTAATTTTGTTCGTTTTTTAATAAATATATTATAAAAAATTACTTATTTCACTTAACTTCCTTATCATACATAGTATTCTATACATTTTCATATACATATTCTAATATGTTCTTCATTTCACCTACTCCAATATCCAAATCTAAACATTCAACCATTATTCTATTCATTTGCTCAATTCTTTCTTTATCATTAATTCCCAATATTTCACCACACTCTTTTTTTAACATTATAACTTTTTCAACTATTTCTTTTCTCTTAAAATCACATATTATATCTTTTAACTCTTCCTCATAATCTAACATTATTAAATAGCAATTACAAAAATATATTATTGTTGAAATCTGCATATTTTCCACCTACTTAAATAGCTTATTACTTTATAGGAACTCTTAATTTAATTTTTAAAATAAAATAGTTTAAACTTACTTTAGTCCTATTATAGTTTGTCCATCATGATAAAATTCTATTACAAATTCCCCATTACTTGAAAATAACCATGTATCAAAACTTACTGCTATAGTATCATCAATAACATCTATTACATTAGATAAATTACTTTTTATTATAGGTAAATTTGCTTCGTCCCATATAATATGTATATTCATATCATATTTTAAATTTCTCTTTATTAATTCTTCTTCAATTTGTGTAGGATAGCTAACTTAAATTTACTGTGGAAATCATTTAAAATTTTATTTTTATTACTGCCTATTACAATTTCGTAATTTTCTTTCAATGCATCTAAACATTCTTCATACAATGTCATAATATAATATTCTCCTTAGAACTCTTTAAATAAATATATTAATCATACTTACATTATTTTTTTCTAGTATACAATCTTCAGTAGCATCAGATACAACAATCTCGTTTATTGGATTCCCAAATGTTAACCACTTATTAGAAATGCTTTTCAAAAACTCATTAATCTCTACTTCGTTTAAATATTTATTAAGGCCTATTTCTACTTCTACTACAAACATCTTATCACATTTCCAATAAGGCTCATTTTTTATATACTTCCTTGATTTTATATTACTTTTTATGTAAGTTACAATATCTTCAAAAACACTTTCAGCTTCTATCTTACTATCTGCATATACAAATGATCTAATAAACATGTTTTCACCTCTTTATTTATAAGTAGTTTTTTCATCAAAAGATACATTTAGTCTACATTATTATGAGACAACACTTTATCTTTTGAAACAAAATAATAATGCATCGCCTCTACTTCAAAATTATATACTTTTATTTTTTTATTTAAAACATTTGATTCTAGTTTTATTACTGTTTCTATCTTGTTATCTGAGGTTTTAAGTTTATCTTCTATTCTTAAATCTCTTACTTTTTCAAATCCTTTTCCTTCTACATAAAAAGGATGCTCTATTGCTTTTTTATTTTAGTATTATTTGGATATACATTTATTAGCTCATTACTTTCTCTTATAAAAGTTCTTTTTTACTTTCCTTAAGTTCTACTTTACCTGTATCTTCATTATAAGCATATACTTCATCTTTTTCTGTTATATCTTTTATAGGAATTAATCCCCCTTTTGTGTTAATTAATGTATCTCCTGCTAATGCATCTTCATTTACAAATCGTCCTATTTATAGATTGTAATGTCTTAAATTTAAATAATACAATCCTGTTTCAGTATCATATCTATAACCTTTATATCTATATGGATTTTTTATTCCTACTGTATCTTTTATTTAATTCTTTTTTCACTGCTTGTTCCTTCGCTAATATAACTGTATCCATATTTTAATTTTTATGATATTATAATCTAAATATAAAAAAAGGTGGTGAATCACAATGGATAAGAATATTTCAAAAACTATTTTATGGTATATTCCTATAATGGCGATAGTATTTGTACTTGTCTATACTTCAAGCTTTTTTATTGAACTTGCAGATAATGCATATTTTGATATTTTCAGAAGTGTTACCGTTCCTTATAGCATATACGTCATATATTTAATATGTAAAAAAGCAACCCTTGAAACTAGGCAGCAAAGAGGTTCATCAAATAATTCTAAATCAAAAATAATCATCAACACAAAAACTAACAGTAACTCTGCATTTAGAAAAATAAAAAATTGCTTCAATACTGATGAAAGTGTCATGTTTAATATTCTTGAAATATTTATGTTATTAACTATAATAAATAACTTGATGATGGTTTTTGGAATTGACCCAAACCCTAAAATAGGAAAGTTTGCTTATATACATTTAACAATAAGATTTTCTATTATCTCATTAATAATGATTGCTATTAGAGGAAAAAAAGTTATTAAAGACTATAAAAATTTCAATCATTCTATAAAAAAATTAAGTAATTATAGTAATTTAAAATCTTCAATCTTTGAAAACTTTAGAATAAACAAATATAGATGTACCTATGTACTATTCACTACAATAACTATTGGAATATGCATATTCACTATCTTTTTTGTACCTACTCCTACTGGTGGTGTTAAGTTCTATTTTAATTTATTAATCATGTTTTGTGTTATTGTTATATTCACAATAGTTACAAGTATGATCTTCAAAGCAAAATATAATAAGAAATAAACTTAACAACAACTAGAATAATAGTATTAGTGTCCTCTTATTTTATTTTTGGTCATTACATAATTTTCCCACATATATATAGCAACAATATAAATATAAGAGAATTCTTTTGGATAGTCCGATTTCTCCATTTTATATGTAATATTGAATTTTGATAAAAAATAGTTAGAACGTCTCAAATGCCAAGGAGAAGTTACTACCATTGCCGATGACCAATTTTTATCTTTCATTATCTTTATTGAATTTTGTATATTTTGATATGTATTACTTGATTTGTCCTCTTTAATCAAACAACTATTTGGAATACCTAATGATTCTGCAAAATCAACCATAACATCCGCTTCAATATATTTATTATAGACCCCTCCACCGGAACATATGATGTTATTAGCGCATCCCCTATTAAATAATTCAACTGCTTTTATAACTCTTTCTCTCATTATGGGAGAAGGCTTCCCGTTCTGTAATGCAGGAAATCCTAAGATAATTATCACATCAAATTTATCCCTTTTCAATTTTGTTACAGGAGACTTATAAAATAAAAGTGGATATAAGTTGATTAATACAAAAATTATGATAATAAAAATAAAAACACTTATTGCCATATACTTTAATAAAATAATAAAAATATTAATATCCATTTCCTTTTCTACTCCATTCATTGCATATAATTTATATATATATATGTCCCCCAGTTATTTACGACTATCTATTAAACTATAGTAAAAATATATATCATTTCTTATAATTTTTCATTAATACTCTATATAAATATTTCCATTTTAGCCATATTATTAATGACTTCTATTCCTTTTAATATTTCTTTATCAAAAACTTTATAGTCACCTTTAAAAACATAAAAATAAGAAAATTATAACTTAACTTCAAACATAATTATTATCTTTTCTTTACTTTAACAAATATGACATAGGGGTAAATCTAATACCATTAACATTTTGCTCTTTATCAGAATCAACAAAACCAAGATGATGATAAACTTCTATTGCATATGGAGATGAATTTACTGTAATATTGCTAATCTCCTTCTGGCTTTCACATCTATCTTTAACTGTTTCAAATAAATTTCTTGCTATACCTCGTCTATGATACTTTTTATCTACAAACAGCATACATATATGATTAGTTCCTCTTGTTGCAATTACACCTGTTAATTCATCAGTATCTATACATCCCCAAAAGTATAATTCTCCTTTATCAATTTTTTCAATAATAGAATTATATGACATAAATTTTCTAAACTCTTCAATGCCTTGTTTTGAGTAATCCGGTGCTTCAAATTCTTGAAAAACTCTCCACACTAAATCAAGTGCATTTTTGATTTCATTTTTCTGCAATTTTACAATTTTCATATAACCTACCCTCCTACCAAAATGTATGCTTCGCATTTTCTTACAACTATCTATTAAACTATAATAAAAATTATATAACATTTCTTATACTATTTCATTAATAATCTATATAAACATTTCCATTTTAACCATATTATTAAACTTAAAAATAATAAATGCACTAGCTTTAGAATCTCTTCTAACTGCTAGTGCACTGGTTTTTTACTATAACCTATATAAAGTAACTAAACTACTTACAAAAAATAAAGGTCCTAAATCTAAAATTTAAGACCTTTATTTTGGTGTTCCGTAGTGGTTATGACCTTTTGCTAAAATCATTAAAAGCTTTGATTAAATCATCAAGCTTTTTTTCAATTCTAACTAAAAGATAAACACTAACCGCTACTGGGAATCCTACATTGCTGATAAGCTTTATTAAACCATCATACATATTCCCACCACCCAATTTAATTGGCAATTATTAGATAACAGATAACAATGATTGAAGAAATTCCATTGGAATTTCAACAGTAATTCTTAATTCACCATTGTTAATTTTAAATTATATTTACAATTGTTATTTATTAACTGACAATTATTAATTCATATAATATATATGCTTTTTTAATCTATTTTGTAATTTAACACAATTTATTTATAAGGTTCAGTCATTAATTGTTATAGACATTTTACATTCATTTCCTCCACGTAAAATCGTAGAACAAATTTCTACATCAAAATTCTTATTTGGAATAATCGAATTAAAAACGTAAATAATACTCTGCCTAGAACACTCACATAAAAAAGGACTATTGACATAGCCTTCGTTATGCAAGCTACAGGTACATTCTTTAAAAAACACGTAATATTTCTTTCTTGGTTCAACTATTTCACTCTTTACATTTTCTATACCATTCATTTCTTCAAAAAATGAATCCATATCTCCATTTACTTTTTTATATAAATCTTTATATAAATTTAGTACACCTCTATTTACGCAGTTCTTGCTACATTCACAAAAAAACAATTCTCTTTCCTGTTGTTTAATATGCGCTATTCCATTTTCAAATCCCTTGAACCAATATTTGATATTTTCATCCACTAAACCACCCCATCTATTTATTCTTTTCCATAAATTATCATTTGTCTTTTAGCTAAAAAATACCTATACAATTTGATACATTAAATAAGAGCAAATTCAAACTAACTGTTAACAAGTATACCATATAACTCCAATTATCCTAAATATACAAACCCACCTTATTGATTATATTGATATAAAGTATTAAAATAACATCGTTAGTTAATAAAGGGAGATGATTCAATGGCAGATAAAAAAACAAAATATAAAATAGCACAACCTAGAATACCAAATAATTTAGATGAACTTCAATCTTTCAATAATCTTATTAGAGACGATGATTTTATATGTGAAAAAGTGATCTGTGACTGTTCTATTGAAAATCAAACTGCAGAACATGTGAATTTTGAACAGATGATATTTAGAAACGTTACTTTCAAGGACGTATCCTTTAAATATATTGATTTAACCGATGTTAAATTTGAAAACTGTGATTTGTCTAATGCAGATTTTTATGGAGCTATTATTCATAGAGTGGAAATGTTAAATTGTAAAATTCTTGGAACTAATTTAGGTGAAGCAACTCTACAAAATGTATTATTTGAAAATTGTAATGGCCGTTACGCTTCTTTTCCATTTTCAAGATGTAAACAGGTGAATTTTAAGGATTGTTTACTTCTTAATGCTAATTTTACAGAATCTGATTTTAATAAAATAGGTTTTCTTCATTCTAATTTAAATCAAGCTGAAATGTCTGGAACAAAACTAAAGGGAATTGACTTTACTACTTCCCAAATTGAAGGACTAGCTGTAAAATTAGAAGATTTATATGGTGCTATCGTTTCACCTATGCAGGCAGTTTCACTTTCAAAACTTATAGGTCTTATAGTTAAATAGTAAGTAATGGTTTTGAAAACTAAATGTTAATCTTTATTAATCTATAATACTTTTATACTATCACACAAAACCACTGTAAAATTAAACTTTAAATAATACGGTGGTTTATATACTGTTCTTTTTTAATTATTCATTTAAATAAGAGATTATGTATTAACTATAATATCAAAAACTATATTAATAACTCTAATGATTACAACTTCTTTTCAAAATGTATATAAGGAGATTTTGTGTAGCCACACTTATTGTAAAACTTAACGTCATCATCAATTGTATGTAATTCAATTTTATTAATATTTCTAGCTTTTAGTTCTGTTTCAAGCTTATTTAAAGCCTGAAGTCCATAGCCTTTTCTTTGAAAAGAAGGGTTAATAAATAGTTCATCAAGATAAAAAATATCATCTTCCCCTATTATGTCTAATTTTCCAAACATAAACCCTACAATATCCTCTTCCTTTTTTATCGTATATGCTAAGGAAGTCAAATTTGAAGTAATATATTTCACTCTCTTTTTAGCTCTTTCTAAAGTCCACTTTTCACCCCAAGTAGGATTTGAATATACTTTTTGAATATATTCTGCAGCAGTTTCTAGTTTACTACTATCAAATTTTTCTAATGTAATCACGATAAACTCCCCCTGATCTTATATAAGTCATATCTTAGCCATCTTAGCCATCTTAGCCATCTTAGCCATCTTAGCCATCTTAGCCATCTTAGCCATCTTAGCCATCTTAGCCATCAATATTATACCATATAAATCCAAACTAATATTTTAAAATATAAAATCACTCAAATATAATATCACTGAATTTTTGAAATAAGAGTATTCTCTTAATAATCTAAAAAAACCACAAATTAATCCTATTTTTAAATTATGCTTATAAAATCAATCTAAAGTTATCCAATATCTTTGTGTAATTCCTTTCCCCTCTGCTATTTCATTTTCCAATTTCCCATTATTATTTATTATAGTCTTTGCAGATGCAACATTATTTTTGTCACAGGTAATCAAAACTTTTCTAATATTAAGTTTGGCGCATTCCTTTAAAGACAATCCTAACATTTCAGTGGCGTATCCTTTTTGTCTTTCTGATTTTCTAATGCTATAGCCTATATGTCCACCAAACTTTAGTAAATATTCATTTAAATGATGTCTAATATCAATCATACCAATTAAACCACCATCATTAGTGGAAATAGCCATATATGTAGTGGCAGGAACTAACCCCGCTCTTACAGTTTCTTCCTTTAGATTATAGCAAAATGCACTATACCATTCTTCAAAAGTTTCAGCATCTCTTAAACCTGCAGTACCATCCATGCTATCTCCGTTTTCAATAAATTCTCTTTTGTAATCCATAATTTTTTCTTTATATTTTGGTGTTGGTAAAACTAATTTCAATCTATTCATTTTTCCCCCTCCAATTATACAAATTATCTTTATTACCAGGTGTTTTACAATTCTGGTCAACTATTTAAATATAGCTCTGTTTTAAACCAACCTTTACAATAAAACGTAGAAAGTTATCTTTTACTGTTAATTCTTCTCTAGTTATGACATAACCAGTGTTCACAATAGAACATATAAAAGTGGACAAATTAATTTGTCCACCTTACTTTTTAATCCTAATAGTTTAAGAATACTCTTAAATTCTAATTGGTAAATTGAAATTTATATATTTAAGTTATTTTCAAACTAAACACAATAAAAATTAAAACTAATCAAAAAACTTCCCCTTATAAAAATTCTCATTGCCAAGTTTCTTTGCCGTTAGCCTAAACATGACGCAACCATCTGGACATACAATATCTTTACTATATTTATCATTGCCACCAACGTTTTCTAAATCTCCACCACTTCTGACTGCCTCCATAATTGGGAACATAATCATCATGACCTTAGAACAGATACCCTGTCCATTGGAATTTGTGGGACAACCATATGTACAGGTATACTTATCCCCCACTTCCTCACCGTTTCGGCAGTACCTCTCTGTATGGTCACTGCGAAGAAATCCAGTTACCTCAATTTCAAATTTGTACTCCTCATCATACCATTTTTTCATAATCAACCTCCAAATTCTAATTTATAGAGCAGTTTAATAAACAATTCACTAGCATAATAATCCGATTGTTCAATACTTTATATTCTTATTATACATAATTTATGGATTATAATTCCAGTAATTATGCATAATTGTTATTGTCAATAAAAATTCCCCGGAAAAAGGAAAGAAATTTCCCCACCTAAAAATTGCAAAAAAATTAATAGTCTAGCTAACTATTAGATTGAGATACTGATTATATCCTTTAGTGTACTTAAACCCTTAATTTCCTTTTACACATATTATAAATTAACAATAAAATCTATCAACTTCTCCGCTTTTTCCAATGATGAATCAATACTTAGGGCATCCTCAAATAATTTATAAGCACCTGTATCATTCTCTTTAAGCCAATTCAAAGATTTTTTAGGACCTAAATACCACAAACCTTTTATCCCAAAATACATTTCCAAACTATCTACTAGCATCCAATGATATCTAAAGTTACCTTCAACATCACCCTTCTTTGCCCTATTTAACATTTTCTTTAACCAACTTTTTCTAAAATTGATATCCTCTATAGTAAGCTTTTCGGCACCTTTATTAAAATATTCATCTATATTTTCTAATAATCTAGTACATAAGTCTTTTTCATCTAAAAGAATTTTGCCACCATTAATATGAAGCAGTTCCTTTGGCTTTGTCATCATATTTGTGTCATATATCCATGCATCAAGTTGTCTTCCATTAATTACAGTAGTATCATTTTTTTGAAGGGTATTATCACAAAAACATATAACATCTATATCGCTTTCATCGGTATAAGTCCCATTAGAGAAAGATCCATATAATATTATTGAATGGCAATTATACTGTTTTTTTAAATAGTTCTTTACATTTTCAAGTATACTTTTTTCCATAAGCTAATCTCTCCTTTAATTCTATTAATTTAAAATTTTAGAGAAATTAATTTTTATGGTTCTATATACATTTGTAATCCTCCCTCACGTAAAAAATATATTTTAATTAATTCATTCTTCATATTAATACTAAAATAATCCTCACATTAATGCTTGTAAAAATCAAAATTCCAAGTATATTTAAACATATCTTATGTTACAGTTCAACCTAAATATTCAAATATCATATAATAAACAAAATTCACAGTTTTCTTACTTCTATAAGTAGAAGAATTAGTTAGATCCGAGAAGCTAAGTAAACCTATTCATTTTAGTATAAAAGAAACAAAAAGTATGCAATTTTACAATAATAGTATATAATAAAAAATGGAATTTAAGGAAACTAAAAGAAAGGCGGTGTTAATTTAGTGAGTTTTAATTGAAAATAAATTTATTCTCACTAAAGAACAAATGAAAAACAATTACTATAAGAAAATAACAACCCTTGGGATTATTTGCTGCATTTTATGGCTAGTTTTAATTAATACTAAGCCTTTATCAGATTTTGTATATTATAATGAACTTGCAAAACAAATTGCAAATGGAGGAACCTGGGGAAACACTTATACATCCGTTGGATATCCTATTGTTTTAGGATTTATATATAAGATTTTTGGAAGTAGCTTGATTGTGGCTAAGATCTTCAATCTAGCCTTAACACTAGTAAATTATAAATTATTATATAGTTTGCTCAAAAAATTAGATATAAATGAAACAAGAAGAAAAATTATTTATACATTGTTTGTTTTATTCCCTCAAAACATATTCTATAACAGCATACTAGCAAGCGAAATATTATTTACAACTATATTCCTTCTAGTAACACTTATATATTATAGCAATATTAAATTGAAATATCCTTTAATTGGCATACTTGTAGGGATCAATACTATGGTAAAACCATTTTTCATCCTCTTCTTTTTTGCTATATTTATAGTAGAATTGGGTTTAAAAATAAAGTTTTTAAATGTATTAAAGCATACAGTTACTGTGCTTTTAGTAAGTTTAATATGTATTTCACCTTGGTTATACAGAAACACAAAATTAATTGGTCAATTTACAACAGTATCAAACAATGGAGGAATAGTACTTTATATAAATAATAATTCTCAAAATAAATTTGGAAGATGGATGGCTGCTAAAGACGTTGAAAACTCCGTTGTATTAAAAGAAGAATATATCAAAGCTAATATGACAGAAAAAAATAAAATGTTAAAGACTTCAGCTAAAAAATGGATACAAGCTCACCCTCTTCAATTTATAGGACTTGGGTTTAAAAGATTAGCTAATACATACTTTATTCCAGATGACGTACTCTTCACCTTTAATGGAGCAAACTTAAACAAAATAGCTAAAATACTAATAATTTCATACACAGCTTTAGTAAAAATAATAGTATTTTTATTTGCAATCATAGGCATAATCATAAAAAGTAAAAATATAATTAAAGATTTGTTTAAGAAAAATAAGATTAATGCTTATGACCTATATATTTTAGTTTGTTTTTATATGTTTACATGTGTGTATTTTGTTACAGAAGGTCAAGGACGCTACTCTTTCTCAACTATATTTATAGCAATTTATTTATTTTCTGAGTCATTTATGAAAACTAAATTTTGCAAAACAAAAATAGAGAATGATATTTCTACCACGTTAAATTAAAATCTAGCTAACCCAAGGTTTATGTGGTAAAAAATTTAGATTACTTTAAAAAAATTAGAAATAACTAGTTAGAATAGTTACTACTACTATTGGAGAAATATTAGCTCCTTTAACCATGACCATATCATATAATACAATTACACATATATATATGAATGGATTTAAAGAGCATAACTTAGACTATACTTTAAAAATCATTGGTACCAGTTGACTAAACTCTACCCATGATAAATATTTTTTTAAATAGAAGGTGTTAAATTATGAATAAAAAAGAAAAAAGGAAAGAAATGGAAGACGCTTTATTAGCAAGGGTTTATGATTTAATTTTAAATCCAGAAACTCTTGATGATGAACGTTCTATGTTAGTTGAATTTAAAAATGCAGTTGAAAATGGAAAAGACTTTCAGAGACAATTAATGAACTTAGCTGAAGATCTAAGACTACTAGCACTTCGTAAAGTTAAGTATAAAAAAACCCTTAGCAAAGAAGTTCGTAAATTGTATCTTGATATTTTTGATACTGGATTCTTTGAAAGAGAGCTAGGCCGTGGCATAGCTACTACATTTACCGTTTTAGGCAGGCCTTTATAAAATATCTAATTCGATAAATTACGTATTTCACATGTTAAGAATATTTTATAACCTATGTAAATGCTTCAACCTAAGATTTAAAATATAATTTCATAAAATATATTTTTAGTTTTTGATTCTATATATAAACAAGATATTTTATATTAATTGAAAATTGCTAGAACTGTGAAGCAAGTAGGTTATAAAGCATAAATGCACTAGCTTAAGAATCATTTCTAAAGCTAGTGTATTTATTGGTTAAGACTTCTATTTTCCCTCTATTTAGTAAAACTCCATGGATTTTTTAAAATGCAATAGCATATGTATTCTTTGAATTTAGTATTAAAGCTATCTTATTAAAATCCACCCATATCTTTCATCTCTTTTAACATTTCCAAATTTTTGATTAATTCCTCTTTAGGAATATCACCTGGCAGTTTATCCAAGTACTCTTTAAGTTTACTTTCATCACCAGTTTCATATATTTCAATAAGTTCCTCTAATGACTCTTCATCTAAGCTAGCAAAGAACATTTCTATTGATTCATTATTAATCATAATCTTACTCCCCTCATATTCATTTAAAATCAATGATTACTGTTTAATTTCTGACATTTTTTAGTTTCTTATCAATCAGCACTGTTTGATCTTTGACATTTTCTCATTTTACATCAATCACGGCTATTTAATTTTTGACATCTTTCATTTTATATCAAACTCAGCTGTTTAATCTTTGACACTTTTTCATTTTACGCCAAGCAGCACTGTTTGATTTCTGACATTTTTTCATCTTACACTAATAAAGACTATTGAATTTTTGCCATTTATCCATTTCATATGAATCAGGACTGTTTAATCTCTAACACTTTTTCGTTTCATATCAAGCATAGCTGTTTAATCTCTGACACTTTTTCATTTTACATCAATCTCAACTGTCTAATTTTTGGCACTTTATTATCAGTAATATAAACTATTAAGATTGAAATACCCTAATAAATTACTACTAAAATGTACAAATCAAAACAGGACGTAATTTTATTATAAACTTAAAATTCCAAAGTTACACTTTAAATTAATATTAAACTTTATTTTATATTATTTTGTATAAACTTTATATACACCATACCCTATTAAACATAGCATAAGTACTCCATAAACTATAGCAAATATTTTTGTAAACTTACTAGCACTCGCTTGTCTTTCTTTATATTCTTCTCTACTTAATTTCTTATTTGGATACATACCAATTATTAATGAAATAAAAATAAAATTTATAATAAGCACTAAAGTATCTAATCTAATAAAACTAGAAGAAATCTCAAAAATTTTCACCTTTAAAAATTGTGTAATAATCGAAATCACCGTTACAACTGTAACCAAATTACATATTACATCCAAAATCTTAGTATTTTTAACTTTAAAAGATATTATAATGCCTTTTATATAAAGAAAGTAAAATAATAAATACAGCACAGAAAGAATATTAATAACAATCAATATTATATGAGGTGTAAATTCAATATTTCCTGTTACTGATTTATATAATGCATATGATATTAAAAATATAACCGTTAATAAATTGGAATATTTTAAAGCATAGCTTTGAGCTTTTTCTTCTAATTCATCTTTACCAATAACCAGCCAAACAATATAAGCACACATAAGCAATACAGTCAATAGTAAATGTAGCTGAAAAGAAATCTTTTGTATATTATTCATCGTTATCTACCTCCAACATTTCAAAAACATTATCCACTTTTTCATCAAAATAGTTAGCAATTGAAAAAGCAAGCTTCAATGAGGGATTAAAAGTTCCTCTCTCAATTTCTGATATTGTACTTCTATTAACTCCTAAATCAATAGCTAAATCCTCTTGTGTAATATCACGCTCACTTCTCAATACTTTTATCTTTGTATTAAAAACCTTTTTTCTTCTTCCCACAATATTCCTCCTTTATAATATATATAATACATTAAATGTTGTATATATACAACATTTTATTGTATATATCCAACATTTTTATTTTTAATCCAAGATAAAACCCTATAAAATAGATTTTTAACATCTAATTTATAGGGTTCTTTTTTCTAATTCTTACTTTAATCATCAACACTTTATTTTAATTAAATAAGCTAACTTTCCATCTGAACTAAATCCCCATTATAACAATAATTACAATATATTTAATAAATTCTGATAAAAACAAATATACTTCCAAACTATTCCCACCTAAAAAACTTAATTGATATACAAATACATATAACAGCAAGTATACTTACAACTAAAATTGGTAGTATTGCATTATCTATGCTTAAATTAAGGGATGTACTTTTTAAAAGCTTTATTCCCTGAGTTAAAGGTAAGATATCTGCTACTTTTTGAAGGGATGTTGGCATAGCCTCATATGGTAATGTTGCTCCTGAAAATATAAGCATAGGAAAGTATAGAATACTTGCAATAACACTTGCCATTTTAATATTTTTCGCTATTCCCCCTACCATAAATCCAATGCTAAACATTGATATCATTACTAATATATATGCTCCTAAAAAGTTTATCCATGAACCTCTAAATTGAAACTTGAAAAATATTTTTGCTGTTAAATAAACAAGTATTAATGAAACGACTGAATATAAAGCATAGATTACTCCTTGAACTACTAGAATCATAGATGGGCTAACTGGTGTAACTCTAAATCTTTTTAATATCTTTCTGTGACGGTACTCAGACAATACTAATGGTAAACCCATGACACCACCTGCACATATTGCAATAGTTGATACCCCTGCAAAGGATTGTTCCATGAATGTAAAATTTGCTCCAGAAAATGCAGGTTTGTTTCCATAAATAATACCTAATATAACAGTTATAATCACTGGCATACAGATTGCAAAAATAAACATATCCATTCCTCTTAGTGATAACTTTAATTCAGTTTTTAACATTGCTTTAAATGCTTTCATCATCCAAGTCCTCCTCATCTACAAGCCATAAATAAGCATCCTCAAATTTTTCATAGGGACTCAGTTCCACTGCTTCTTCAACTGTTCCACAAAAACCTATTACTCCATTTTTTAAAATACATATTTTATCGCACAAAACTTCAACCTCATCCATAAAATGGGATGTTAAAAAAATTGTAAGTCCCTTCTTTTTTAAGTTTAATAAACACTTCCACACATCTCTTCTAGCCTTTACATCTAACCCTGTTGTAAGCTCGTCTAAGAATACTACCTCTGGGTTAGGAATTAACGCTAGGATAACAAATAGGCGTTGTTTTTCACCTCCCGATAATTCACTTACTAGATTTTTAACCTTATCTTGAAGATCAAATTGCTTTAATAATTTATTGAAATCTAATGGGTTTTTATAAAAAGCTTCAGTTATTTCACACAACTCTTTCACTGTAATCTTATCTTGATAATTAGATTCTTGAAACTGAACCCCAACTTTCTGAAATAGCTCTTTTCTTTCTTTTTGAGGATTCATACCTAAGATAGATACCTTACCACCATCAAAATTCTTTGTACCTAAAATACACTCTATAGTAGTACTCTTCCCTGCTCCATTAGCTCCAAGAAGTCCAAACACCTCACCTTTTTTCACCCTTAAACTAACATCTTTAAGCACTTTAACATCCTCATAAGATTTATAAAGATTATGAACTTCTATTACTTCCATGTGTTATCCCCTCCTTTTGATAAAAGAATAACACCATCACAAAGTCTGGTGTTAAGGTGTAGAGTTTATATTAAATTCATTTTTCATAAATACTAATTGATTCAATATACTATTTGCATTTTTTTCTGCATAACTTAAGGAAGTAAGAAGCTTATCACATGCTGTAACAATTTCTTCATCATCTTTTGGTTTATTGATTACCTCTTTAATATCAATTTCCTTACTTTCTGATATGGCATTAATCATTCTTAAAATTGCTGAAAGGGAATAGTTAGCACAACGCAGAGTACGTATTATTTTAAATATATTAATATCACTTTCAGTATAAACTCGATATCCATTCTGCTTTCTCTTAACAGTAAGTAAACCATTCATCTCCCAATTTCTTAATGTGTCAATTGTAACCTGTAGATAGTCTGCAGTTTGCTTTCTTGTAAAAAATATATGATTATCTTTAGTATCTATCCCTAATAAAAGCTTCTTTGAAAGTTTTATGGCTTCTTCTGCATTTTTTCTCTCTTTTTTTATTTGATTTATATAATCATTTGTACAGTTAATTGCTTCTTTAAATTTCCCCTTGGCAGATAACTTAACAACATTAATTATTTTCTTTCTAAGCCCATTTTGCAGCACCTCTACTTTAAAGGCAGTTCTAGCAAGTTTAAACTGCTTTATATGATAGTCAGTAAATATTCTATAACCATTTGGTAATCTACTAGCCTTTGGTATTAATTCAAGCTTTTCATACAAACGTACAGTATTAGAATGTACCCCAACTCTTTTAGCTACTTCCCCTGTCTTATATGTCTTATCCATACTATTTTAACCTCCATGTCATTATGATAACACTTATAAAAAGTCTGGTGATATAGTGGAGTGTTTATTTGTTTCTTGTTTAGTTTTAAAAATTTATCCCCTTCATACTTTTCAATAGCTACCTCTAAATTTAATAAAAGCAATTTATAAATCAACATCGTTAGGTAAGGTCTTTATTTATTGTTATTATTTAATGAATTGTGCTAATTACCCTAAAGCTAAAGTTAAATGTTTTTATACTAATATCACCTAATTTTATTTCTAAATAAATAATAAAGATATCTTAGACATAAATTGTATATATCTTCTTAAATTGTTGACAAGTAAACAAAAATAATTTACAATATTGTTAACTAGTAAACAATAGGAGGAAAATAATATGATAGATATAAGTATAAAATTAAAAAGAGATCATAAAGTATGGGATTGGCTAAAATCACAAAATAATAAACTAATTTCACAAGGGCATATAGGAACTCATATAGATGTATATAAAAAAAGTGATATACCAGAAGACTACATTAAAACAAAAGGTATTTTAATAGATTGTTCAAACTATAATTTAAATGAAGAAATAGATTTAGACATTTTAGAGAATATTACTATAAGGCAAAATGATTTTGTTATGTTTAAAACAAATATACAAGAAAATAATCCCTATGGAAGCGATGTTTATATAAATAATCACTACCAATTAAGTTGGACGCTTATTGATTTCCTTATAAATAAAAATGTTAGTTTTATAGGAATAGACTGTGCTGGAATAAGAAGAGGAAAAGAACATTTTCAAGCTGATATAAAAGCTGAGAAAAATAAAACATATATAATAGAAAATCTAGATTTAAGTAAGTTAAAATATAATAATGGCAATAAATTTGATGTATACACTATATGGATAAACAATCCTCTTTCTACAGGATTAGCTACTAGAGTTATAGTTGAATAAAAAAGGAGGAACTTTTATGAAAAATGAGGATATTTTAAAAAAACTTATAGATATAATTCAATTATCTCAAGAAATGAACAAAAAAAGCTTTCAAGATATCTATAATGGATTAAATATAAATGAAGTTCACACTATAGATTATATAAAAAGAAACACCAATCCAAATGTAACAAGTATCTCCTCTAACTTAAATATAACAAGAGGAGGCGCTACCAAAATGACTAAAAAATTAATATCCAAAGGATATATAAGTGAATATAAAATAGCAGAAAATAAAAAAGAAAAATATTTTACACTAACTAAAAGTGGTGAGAAAATATTTATAAAGCATGAAAAAAATCATGAAGAATCCCTAAAAAGGGATAGTAAATTATTTAATGCATTTACAGAAACAGAAAAGCATATAATAGCAAAATTTTTAGATGTTTTAAAAGATGACTTAAAAGATAAGTTGATATAGGTATACAAAAGGTATACTATAACAAAATAAACCCTACCCTACTCTTAATCACCCACTCCACATTACTGTAACCTATTAACTAAAATGTAGTTTCCGTAAAAAATCTGTTTTTATATGTAAAATATTTACAGCAACTAAAAAGCCTATCCTAAATCTTTTAAATAAAGACCTAAGATAGGTTTAAATATCCATCTTATATAAAATAAATCTTTTAAAACTCTTACTTGCTCTTTTTCTTTAGCAATGGCAGTATATAGTTTTTTATTAATTCCATTCTATCTTTTGGTTTAAACATAAATTCAGAAACAATAGAAATTACTATATTTCTTTCTGGCATGCAGCAAATCACATTGCCTCCATCCCCTAAAGCTGCATAGACATGTTCTTTATCATCAATAATCCACCACAAATAACCATATGCTAACTTGTCCCATCGACTATGTTCTTTTGTACTTTCATCTATCCATTTAGGGGATATAATTTGTTTTCCTTTCCATTTCCCATGATTCAAATAAAGATTTCCAAATCTAGCCATATCAACTGCTGACAAAGTAATTCCCCAGCCACCGGTGCTGTATCCTTTAGGGTCAGATACCCATCCTAAGATATTTTTGCTATTAATAAAATCCATATAGTTTTCAGAAGTCATTTCATAATTAGGTAACTTATTCATTCCCACCATCTCAAATAGGTGTTCATTTGCAAATTCTCTTGCTGTTTTTCCTGTGGTTTTTGTAAGTATTGCAGATAATAAGTGGGCTCCTGCTGTAGAATATTTAAAAGTACCGCTCTCATCTTTACCACCTAATAAACCGAGGGCATATTTTACCCAATCAGAGCTAAGGCACAATTCTTTAAAAGGTTCTATCTTATAAGTATAAGGCGCTGTCATTGTAAGAAGATGTTTTATAGTTACGTCTCTCTTTTTCTTATCTTTAAGTTCACTATCATATTCAGGGAAAAATCCTGCTATTTTTTCATTTACACTCTTTATAAATCCTTTATCAATAGCAATTCCTATAAGTGCAGATAACACGCTTTTGGTTACGGAAGCTACATGGATGGTATCCTCTTTTTTATGCCCATTGAAATAATTTTCATAAATCACCTTATCATCTTTTAAAGCCACGATTCCCGCTATATTCTTATATTCCTTTTCTATTAACTTTTCTAAATTATCATAAAAACATTCTTTTTTAACCATGTTATTAACCCCTCACATAAATTAAATCTTTTTCACCGGTAAATATATATCTGTTATAAAATCTTCCGGCCTTTTAATTTCACGAGGATTTGTTATATAAACATCAAAAGGAGGTTTTGCAGTACAAAATTTTTCCTTCTCTAGCCATTCATGCTGCTTTGCATATACTGAAGTGATTTCTGAGTAAGATCCTTTAAGTCTAGTTTTAATACATAATCCAGGGTTAAAATCCTTTGTGCCCGTTGCGTATTCTTTAATTGGAATTGCAAATTCAATATCGTACCCTTCAGATAAATATTCCTCACTATGGTATATTGTCATTGGCGGTCCTATGATTGTAAGTCCCTCTTCCGCTATTTTCTTATACAATTGATTAAAAAACAGGTCATATCCTAATTTACATTCTTCTATGCTTACTAATTTTCTAATTGATAAAATATACATAGCCGGCACTTCTACAAGCTTAATATCCAAATCTTTTAAATTATTAAGTATCGGTTCGCCCTTTTTTAGATTTTCCATGTCATTGCCTAGTTGTTTAACCATCCTATCATAGGCTGTTAACTTTTCTTGAATCTCCCACCTCTTTTTATTTAAAAGAAGTATTAATTTTTCTTCAAACTGATCCTTTTCTGATTGTAAAATAGCTTTTATTTCTTCTAATGAAATTTCATAACTTTTTAAACGATTAATAAAAAGCATTCTTTCTAACTGATTTATAGAATAATATCGATACCCATTCTCACGGTTGATTTTTTCTGGATTAATTAAACCAATCTCTGCATAATACCTAAGGGTCTTAGTAGACACTTGACATATCTTCGAAAACTCTCCAATTGAAAGCATAAATCTAATCTATTCTCCTTTCAAATTCACTCATCCTCAAGTACAACAATAAAGCTTTACCTAAGGTTAAAGTCAATCACACTTATAAAAAGCCTATCCTATATTTCCATTTTCCCTGAAACAATTGCTAAATCCCATTCAAACAACTCATATCTATACAATTTTCTTTTTATCATAGGATCTTTATCTACAATTTCTTTAGCTTCTTTTATATCCTTTGCTTTAAAAATCATCATTCCACCAGGTTTATTAGAAAATCCACCACCAACAAAATACCTCTCAGATGCCACGCCGCTTAAATATTCAATATGATCATTAAAATCCTTTGAACTAGTTTTACCTTCTGAAATTTTATAATCAACTCTTACAAATAATTTGTCCCCTTTTTTCATTTCAGTCACTCCTTCAAATTTTTTATTAACTAGACTAAACACAGTATATTCCTACAATTCTATAAGATTATCATAAACTATTTCTTTCCCATTAATAAAGGACTCAACTACACAATTAAGCAAATCACTTTGCTCGTAGGGTATCCCGTGAGCAGCATTTTTAACAATATAACCTACACTATTTTCTAATAAAGCTTTGTTCTTAATTGCTGACTCTTTCATAATCTTTTTTTCATTTTCACCTACTAATATCAATGTATCTACCTTAACCTTTGACTTATTTTCAAAACTATAATTGGAATTTTCATATAAAATGTGGCTAAGTGTTTCTTTTGATACTTTTAAGGAATCTTTATAATAGTCGTCAAACATGCTATCTGGTATTGCTAATTGCTTTGATTGAACCTTTGAAAAGCTTTTTAACTTAGCTAAGGGCATTGTACAAGCAACCATCGGCTTTATCATTCCATTAACGAAAGGCATCTTTTTATTAAGTCCGCTTATAATTATGGCCTTGTGAACAACTTCCTCATGATGCTCCAACATAAACATTAATATCTGAGCTCCTATTGAATGACCTATTAATATTGCTTTCTTTGATTCTGATTCTTTTAATATAATTTTCTTAATTAGCATGGAACAATCTTCTATAGTGGTAAACTCCATATCATTGTTTACTCCATGTCCTGGTAAATCAAATGTTATGCACTTTTTACTTGTAAAATATTTAACTTGATTATCCCACATCCAAGGGCCTACCCCTGCACCATTAATAAAAACAATAAGATCTCCCTTTACATTTCCTGCCACACTATACTTAATCATCATATCATCCTTTCACAGCAATTTTAATAGTATTTATAACCAAATCCAAATCACTTTTCATAACTTTTTCCAGCTCTTCAAGGGAATAATTCAAATCTAATTTCCTTATAAAAGCAAGATTATATCCATCAATTATGTACTCTGATATTTTTAGTATATTTTCCTTATTTTCTTTATACTGTGACCAATCAATGTCTTTTAATAAATCCAGTTGATATTTTTTAATAAGGTCTTTTCTTATTGCCATAACATCTTTATGACAGGGTGATGACAAATCATAGAAAGCATTTAACATTACACGAAATTCTAATTCATGATTTTTATAATAATCAAATCCACAATCTAATAATCCATTAAGTCTATCAAAATAGCATCTTATACTCATATCCACATTCCTTGATTGATATTCTATAATATCCTTCATTATTAGGGTTATTATATATAAATACAAATCTCTTTTGTCTTCAATATACTTAAATAAGCCACCTTTTGAAATCTTGGCCTGCTTTATAATGCTATTTAGTGATGTGTTATCGTAAGTATTCTTTGAAAACTCCTTTATGCATGAATTAATAAGATTCAATTTCTTTTCTTCTGATAATCTATAAAAAGTATTTTTCATACTTTACCTCCTTTAGAGACCGTTCGGTTTCTATTATACTACCATCCTTTTTAACCCTTGTCAATAATCTTTTATTGGGTTATTTAACTTCTTTCTGTTAAAGCATTTTTAGATGATACTACGTCTTAAAAACAGATTAATATGATATTATTTTCACGCTAGGATATACACATATTGTAAGTCTTAATTGTATATGATAAAGTATTATTATAGGCCAAATGTAAATACTATATATAACCTCATCTTTAATAAAAAGGAGTGATTTTTATGACTTTAGCACAAAAACTTATGGAAATATCTAGAGATATGACTGAAGATATGTTATCTGAGGTTATTGACTTTGCAGAATATTTAAAAGTAAAAAATACAAAAGAGCAAAAGGAATTAGTTGATCAATTTATAGAAGAAAACAATGAGGCTCTAAAGGAGTTATCTAAATGAAGATGATAAGCTTAGAATTTTAAAAGCATAAGCTAAATCAATTAAGATGCAGCTTATGCTTTAATTTATTTGTTATCTACTATTTAGTTTTTCTAGTCTTTTTTAATCAAAACCTTTTTACCTTCAAATGCTATTCCAAGTTCTATTATGTCTTTGATTCCTCTATCTAAAAGTTCTGCTTTGTAATTTCTATCTTTTATCTGAGTTAAAGCTTTCTCTACTGCTTCTTCTAAAGATTCTTTTCTAATGTTATTCACTTTTTTAAATTCTATAATTACTGCTAATTTAGTTTTATCCCTTGGAATAATCATAATATCATATCGTCCAAAGCCACTTTCTCTATTAGATTTAACTCTATAACTATCTGAAAGAGCCACAAGCATTCCAAGTACAAAAGAATGATATACTTTTTCACTTTCTTTTCCTGATATATCAAAATAACTTACTGAGTTAATTACAAAATTTTTAAATATCTTACTAAATAATTTTATATCTCCAGAAACTAAGCTTTTAAGCATTAAATCAAAGTTTTCTGTGTTTTTACTTTCACTAAACCATTTAAGTATAATATGCCTATATAAATGTGTAACTTCCATATTAGGAATAGCTAGTTTGCAATATATTCTGCCTCGGTCTAATTTTTTCTCTACTACTTTTAGATATCCAGTGAAAAGTAAAAAATTCCAAATAGTATTACTGTCCCTATCTATTTGTTCCATCACTGTATCTTCAAATATTTCTTTTTCTATAGTTTTTCCTTCTATTAAATCTTCTAGTTCCTTTTTCAGAATCACAGAACCTTTAGCTAGAAGTCTTTTAACTAAATCATTACTACTAGTATTTACCCAGTAGGGTTTAAATTCGTTCTTAATATTTTTCACAAAATTTAGTATAGACCAAGGATTATATATAACCTTATCTCCAAATCTATAGCCATTATAAAATTCTCTTACTTCATCCATTTTATTCTCTATATTATAGGCTTTAAGCATGTCCTCTACTTCTTCATCCAAAAATCCAAACCATCTGCTATAGCTACTACTTATCAAAGTACTTATTTTTAAATTATTAGGCATTTCTTTTCTTTCTGTGATAATTCCAGTTAAAACACCCTTCTCTAAGTAAATATTATCTTTAAATCCAGCACTAAAAAATATACTCATAATTTCAATAACTTTATCAAGATACCCACCTACATGTCCACTTTGAACAGGAACATCATACTCATCTATAAGAATTACCACCTTTTGATTATGATATCTAAATAAACATTCACTCAATATACTAAGTGCATCAAGATATAAAATATGAGGTGCCTTGCCTTCTAATATAGACATTATTTCATCTTTTTCATACTCCTTTAAAACATCTCCATCTAAAATATAATCATGTCTTATAAACTCATCTCTTACTAATTGTTCAAAGCTAATCTTAAAATTTTCAAAACTATTATATTTTTGGTCTTTAAAAGTAATATATATAACTGGATATTTACCTTGCATATCCATAATGTCTTTATACTCATTTATCTTTAATTTGGAAAATAAATTATGGTTATCATCTAAGGAGTTTTCATAAAAATATCTAACCATACTCATGTTTAAGGTTTTACCAAACCTTCTTGGCCTTGGAAGTACAATAACCTCTGCTCCATCTTCTACTACTTCTTTTATAAATAAACTCTTATCCACAAAGTAATAACTATCTTCTATAACTTCTTTAAAATCACTTACACCTATAGGTAACTTCTTTCCCATACATTCCCTCCAAATTAGGCCTTCTAATATTTATAATTTTTAGATTATCATAATTATATCCTAAAGCTCATGTCTTAACTACTAAAGATTTAAAACAAATAACTCCATTGTTTAAATAAAAAAACATATTTTGTTGGAAAATTGAGAAAATTGTTGAAATTTTAGAAATATTAATATATTATAGAAATAACATATCATATTGGGGGGATAAAATTGAAAAGAAAATTAAAAACACTTACTTACTTATTTTTACTAGTTTTCGCATTTAATACTACCGTTTTTGCAGCTGAGGTAACTCATGATAAGAATATTATTAACATGCCACAAAAGAGTGAAAATATAAGATCAATTACTAAACAGGAATACTGTGAAGCTATTGCAAAATCAAGGGGGATATCTGTAGAAAAAGCTGAAGAAATTACAAATGACGTTATTAATAAACATAAAGAAACTTTAAAAGACTTACCTAGACGTCCTCAACCAAGATCAATACGTTGGGGAAGTTCTTATAGAGATGAATATGGTGGGTATCATAATTTTGCTTGGGTTTACAAAAGAGTAGATGCAGGTGGTGGAATGTTTGTTGAAGTTGGTGTTCCAGCCATAATCTATGTATTTGATTCATATGCTAGAGAATTTGTTCAAGTTAATGAGGATGATTGTTATGCAAAGGCAGTAGGTTCTGGAAGTTATACTTTTAATGTATTTTCAAAACAAGCTAAATTTATAAATGATACAGTTCATTTAAACGCAAGAGGTGCAGTAGAAGTAAAAACTAGTACTGCAGCAAATCTAGGATTAACTGCTTCAAAATTAATAAGCTTTGGTTTCAGTATTGGAGCTGATAGTTATGCTAGAAAAACTGTAACTATAAGTCATGTTGAAAGCTTATATTAATAACATAAAATTCTATTTCAGTAATGCAAACAATCTTAAACTAGGAGGATACATCTATTAGAAAAAATATAATATATTCATGTCTATTAATAATCTTGGCAATAGGTATATGTAGCGTTATCTATATAAATGGGAGAAAAGACATTCCAAAATTGCTTGTAACTTATAATGGTAAAAATGTAGAAGTAAAACAAGGTTCTTATAAATGGAAATCTAGAGGAAAACTGAAAGAACATACCCTTGATAGCTATACAGAAGTATTAGATAGTCTTTTGCCTGGAATGAAAGTATCTCCTAAGGGACAATTAAAATTAAATTTTGATTATGAACCTGAAACTATTACTTTATCTGGTGGAAATAATGCCAATGGTCAAATATTAAAAGATAACCTTATAAACATATCTGACTATAATACAGGATTGTATTTTTTAGATTGCAAGTGGAAAGAAGGAAATGTAACCTATATAATTTATGTTGATACACATGGATGGAAAACTCATACAAAAAAGGATACTAAGTTAGTATCCTTTTTTGGTATTCAGTTTAATAAAACTACTCTTTTAAAAAGCTTTTCTTTATTTTATTATAATCATTTTTGAAAAACATACATTCTTTTACACATACTGTACAACCCCTGTTCTTTGAAAAAGGCACAGCACATTTTTTATAATCAATACACCTCTTTGAGCCATCTTCAAATATTTTTGGGTACTTATATATAGCTTTAGCAGGACATTTATTTACGCATCTATTACAGTTATCACAAAATGCATTAACCCACATATGAGGATTTTCTTCTGAAAATGGAAGGTTTTCTATATCTGTATAAACTGCTGCAAGTCTTAATGAAGGCCCAAATTTTGGTGTAATTAACATTCCGTGCTTACCAATAACACCTATACCTGCTTTTTGAGCCAAAAGTGGATAATTTACTTCGCCCCCTAATGATGGCCCAGCTTCTGCATTATATCCTCTACTATTTAAAAAATCTTTAATTCGATTAACAGCCACATTTAATTCATAATAAGTTCTAAAGATTTCTTTTTCAGCCTTTTTTGAAGGTGCAGTATTTATAATATCGTGTTTCATTTCCATTAAAATAACAATAGCATTAGGGTAAAGAATCTTTTTATCACTAAAAATATAAGAGGAATCTACCTTAGTAAAACCAATGTCATTTACACCATATTCCTTTGCCAAAGCCTTCATATCTTCCATATCTTTAGCTGTTATTTTATATAAAGGGTTTTTAGGTTGTTTATATAACTCTTTATATGTTTTATTCATTTCTTTTATGCTTCCAAACATGTATTTATATAAATTAGGTAATGATTTAGCTTTTGTTTTCATACTACCATATTTTAAAACAATTTCAGGTACATTTAACCCTTCATGAGCATGTTCACTGGGATTAATATATGGTTTACTTTTATCGATATGTTTATTTATATTAGGCATTATTTTCTTAATACTCATAACCCTCTCCCTTTCTGCAGCAAAAATAATCAATAAATTATCTCTTACTATATACCATTTTTCAAAATTTATTCTGTGTTACTTTGTTCCCTTGAGATTTAGTCTAAACTTTCCTCATCACTATCAGCGGCTAAATTCTTTGAGTTTTCATTTAAAAGCATCAGATACTTATAAAATACTTTTATGTCTTCATTTTTAAAGCCTTTAAATAACTTCTTTTCTGCCTTGGTTTTAACATCCATTAAATCATCTACAATCTTTTCACCTTTTTTCGTAATATAACAAAGCGTATTTCTCCTATCCTTTTTGTCTATCTCTCTTTTCACAAAACCATCATTCTCTAAAATTTTAAGCGCCTTTGTCGCACTAGCTTTTCCCACGTTTTTTAATCTAGCAAGCTCTAATTGATTTATTCCTGGTGTATTATATATTAATAAGAAATATTCAAATTGGCCTTGCTTAATCCCGTATTTTTCAATCTTGGAACCAATAAACAAATTTACGTTTGCAGTTATTCCTCTAATCAATAATCCAAATTTATTTGGTTTCATAATTTAATCCTTTCATAATATATTTTTTAGCTTTTAAGGTAAGATTTTTTAATTCATTTTCATTTCATCGCTATATTTCATTATTGTTCTTAAAATCATTATAGCTTTAATTAGTATACCAGGCAACTAATTTCAAAATATTCCTCTATGCTTATTTTGAAATTATCTCTCTATAAAAAATAGTTAAACACCCTATATATTTATAACCACCTTAAAATTACTTTTAATCCTTTTTATGTATATTATTTTATGTTTATATGGTATAGTAAAATATGTAATTAACACACTAAGGAGACTAAAGATTATGAACAAGAGAACAAGAATTATGCTTTTTACATTCGCATTCACATTTATATTTGCTTTTATGTTTTTATCAAATGGATGCAGCTTAACAATATCTAAAACTACATCTTCTATTCCTAATAAAGAAGAAACTTCAATTTCAAAAGCCGTTAAATCTGGATACGAAAAAGCTTTCAACTTTTCATATGAAACTACAACAGGTATAGAAGGAAGTGAATATTTCACTAAAGAATTTAATGAAAAAAATCAGATAACAAAGAAATACCAACCGCTTATAATTAATACCAGAAAAGAAGAAAAAATGATAAACACTATGAAAATTAAAGAAGTAAAAGATATAAAAACAAACGGTAATTCTGCTACCGCTACTGCCTTATATAAGGCTACATCTAAAAGTACATCAAAAAAATTTAATTTTGATAGAACTGGTGAGATTAGAACTGATTTAATTAAATCAAACAACAAATGGCTAATTAATGAAATGCAAATATATACCTATAAATAAAATAAGTCCAGCAGAATCTTATAATATAGAGTCTTTATCTAACGCTGATGGAATAGTTCCTGTTACAAAACTTCTAATGTAAACATAAAAGATGGACATGCCTCTACATTAAGATTAAAATGTACACTTTATAAAAAGTCACATCCATACATCTTACTTAGTAAAGCAAGTCCACCTTTAGGTTTCAGTATTTCTTTTTATTACTCCGATATTTCAAGCATAAACTGTTCAACTAGCTCATGCATATTTGTATAAGGATTCATTTTCTTTATATCTTTAAAAATGGATTGGTTTTTCTTATTTAAATATAGGTATAGCACCATATTTACCTTGAATATAATCTTTATTAAAAGTAGCATCCTCACGAACTTTAAGGTCTGAAAGTGCATATATATGGGATTCTCCTCTTAAATCCTTATCAACGAAAACAACTTCATCACGTCTAAACTGTTCCTTGTTTAATAAAGAAATATCATGAGTTGTGAAAATTAATTGGGCACTTTTATTGGAACTAGATTGAAACATATCTACAATGAATTTTGTTAAAAGTGGATGTAATCTTGCAGACATTTCGTCAATTATAAAAACACCGCCGTTTTCAATCATATCAACAATATTTTGTATATAAGATAAAAATCTAAGTGTTCCTGTAGACTCTTGGAAAAGATCAAAATACTTTTTATCAATTACATTTTTAGAGTCATCGTAAACATTATGGATAGTTTTTATAACTTTTTTATTTTCCTCTTTCCCGGTCTCATCATTAAAAACTACCTTATCTTCAATCTTTAATCCGGATATTCCTACATCTATTTGCTTAAGATATCCTTCTATCTTCATTCTATAATCTTTATCATCAATAAGCTTTTTCTTTAAATTTATATTAGTGGTAACTTTTTTTACACTAGATTCAAAGAACACCTCAAGATAAACATTATAGTCTTTAACAAAGAAATCAATAAAATCCTTTAATACTAAATCCTTTGTTTCTTCATCTAAGAAATATTCAAGAACTGAAATATAGAGCCTTTCTTTAGGAAACTTAGTATACATTTTAAGCTCTTTTTCATATTTTTTACCAAAGGAAACCTTAGAATCTCTTTCAAATACTTTTTTGTCATCAATATAATACCACTCATTTAAAACCTCAGAAGAAGTACACTCAAATCCGTATTGTATTTGTTTATTATTATAATAAAATATTATTTCAAACTCAGATACATCATTTATTTTATCTGTAAGCATAAATGGTTCTAAGCTAGTTTTAAACTTTTGTTCTTTTAAAATAGGATCATCATTTTTACTTTTAGAAATAAATTGATCAAATATATACTTTTCAAAGAAAAACATTGCAGAAATAAGATTAGACTTTCCTGATGCATTAGCACCATATACTGCTGTAGTCTTTAAAAGTTTTAAATCCTCTGACGCCTTAATAACATGAGAAGGATGTTGTTTATATGATGTAGCTCTTAAGTCTAAAAAAACTTCATCTTTAAAGGACGTAAAATTTTTCGCTTTAAACATAATAAGCATAATACTCACCTCTTTAATACTATTATAATAATTTCAAACATAAGAATCAATTGAAATTACGAATTTTTCGTATATGTATAGTATTATTGCTTATTTTTTATGATTATATTCTCTCAATCTTAGAAAAAATCAATTTTCTTCTTCATGTTCACGGCAAGCTTTAGTTTTAAACATTGTAGTATGCTGCCTTTTCTTATCACTAAACATTGAATTTTTTCTCTCTGTTTCTTCATAAGAAGTTCTAAATGGATTAGTATAATGTATATAATTAAATATATTCTTCCCACGCCAAACTTCTTTTCTAATACGTATTTGATAAAAAGTATACCCTCTTTGCTTACTAGAATTAAAGGGATAGTTTACAGCCCCAGTAATTTCTTTATGCTCATTTTCAATCCCAAACCAATCAGTTTCTGAAATCATCTCATTTTTTAATCTTGGTATAGCTGCTAAATAGTTTGTCCCATCTTTTTCATATAATAACTTTCCGCTTATAAGGTCTACAGTTTCAGACCCGCTAATTATAAATCCATCGTGCCAATATGGATTACCTTTAATCCACTGAAAATATTCAATTCCATACATTCGCTTGTCTTTTAATTCAACATAAACAAAGGTTGCTTTTAAATTATTTTCCCCTGCTTTTTTAATAGTCTTGAATCCACCATACTGGTCTTTCGCATTTTCTTCAGTATAGTCAAACATTAAAGTTTCACTAGAAACATCTATATGTATAGCATCTTTTAACATATTAATATCCTTATCTTCCATATCTTTAAGAATAGTCTTTGGAAATCCCATATTAATTAGCTTATCTCGATACTTTGAAGACTTTGCAGAAACAAATTTTGTTGAATCTAATTTAATATGGTTAGATCCTAAATTGCAGATTATAACTAAAATAATACATCCAATTGTGTATCCTAAAACATGTTTTTTACTTTTAAAATCCTTAGACTCATCTAAGTTTTTAAATTCAACAGAAGCTAAATCCTCTCTTAATTCACTAAGTAAATAAAAATTATAAAAATAAAGAATAATTACAGGAATAGATATAAACCAAACACTTCCAAGATTTTTTATGGAAAAAATCACAATAAAAACCCTCCAAATAATTATACGTAAAAGAGGATCTTTACTTGGTTTTACACCATTTTCTTCAAAGACTTTATTTATTCCTTTTCTAAATATAAAAAGAAAACTTACTTGAAAAACCGTTAAAATAAATACCATGATAAAATTATTTTTTAAAATAACATTTAAAGGAGTATTTACATGTATTAACCCAAATGCATGCACTGCCAAATTTATTATAGAAAAAATCCATGCATTCTTCAGTTCTTTATTTTCCTTACGTAAATCATAAAAACCTATGTATAAAAGCCCTACTCCAATGGTTGATAAAATATACTTCAAATTGAAAAAATCGAAGACCATTACAGTAAGTATAAATCCCCAGGTAATGCTGTTTATAGGTTTACTCCAAGGATTACTCTTCTTTTGTAGTTGAAAATCAATGTTGCTAATGCTTTTCATTTACTCCCCCTAATCTTTTGAGTTTATAAAACTCACTCAAAATTTTCATCTAATGTTTGTTTGAAGCTAATTTTTCGTTACCGTATATATTTGAAATGCTTCTAATTTTTTATAGTTACTTTACTTACTATTTTATTTGTTATTTCTCATAAATTCAAATACCAAATTCAAATCTCCAATTTAGCTATTGTATAGTTTATAATTTTGTTTTCTTTTCATTCCACAACCCTTTGATTGCACATATTCAAATCCAAATTTAGAATATAGTTTATCAGCAGGTTTATTGGCAATCAAACATACATATGCATCCTTATCAGTGTTCTTTTCTAAATAGGAATCAATTTCTTTCATAATCATTTTACCAAAGCCCCTGCCTTGGTAATCTGGATGGACCATAATATCAGAAACAACATAAGTTATTCCTTCATCACCAACAATTCTTCCAAGTCCAATCAACTTTTCCTTTTCCCATAAAGAAACAATAAATAATGAATTTTTCAAAGCTATTTCTGATTTAGATAAATCTTTCCTTCCCATACCTGTTTTCATTCTCAACGAAAGATATTCCCTAGCTGATGGGGAATCATATCTTATATCCATATCTATTAAACCTCCTATTTTTCATATAATATGCTATTGTGAACTACACTACTTATAGAAATAAACTCTTTTAATTAGGATAGCATCTCTAAAGAGTATTTCATAAATTCTTTCAATAATGGTGATAACCACTTGTTTTTATGGTAAGACAATTGAATCAAAAATTTGATTTCCTCATCTTCCCCTATTCTTCTTACTTTTTTATCTTTAATTAAATCTTCCACGCACATCAAAGGTAATAAGCTAATTCCAAGGTTACTTACCACACATTGTTTTATGGCTTCAGTATTTGAAAACTCCAGTGTACTTTTTGGTGATATTCCCTTGTTATATAAATAGTTTTCCAAGAAATTTCTTATAGCACATTCTTTTTCTGTAAAAATAAAGCATTCCTTATTTACTTCATCTTTATTTTCTGCACTTATTTTATCCAAATTATTTTCCCCTCCGCTTATAAAAACAAGAGGCTCTTCATTAATTTTATCTACTACCAAATCCTTACTAGCTATAGCAGGTTCAAGGGTTAAATTTAAATCCACTTGGCCTGTATATAACTTTTCTTTAAGTCTTAAGCAATTGTCACTTATTAGTGTTATATTAACCTTTGGGTACTTTTCTCTAAATTTAGACAACACCGGCTGAAGTCTGTATACTATGATAGATTCAGAAACTCCTATTGAAATATGTCCATTTAAAATTTCTTTATCCGCTGAAATATTTTTGATTTTATTGTAAGTGTCTAATAGCTCAACCACATACCCATATAACTCTTCCCCTACACTAGTTACACTAATCTTTTTGCCTAATCTGTCAAACAAAGCTGCTCCAATTTCTCTTTCAAGGGATTGTACATGCTCCGTAACAGTAGATTGCCCATAATTTAATTCTTTAGCTGCTTTAGAAAAACTTTTAAACTCGACTACTTTTTTAAAGGTCTTCAACTTACGAATTTCCATTTCTCTATCCTCTTTTCATAATCTATTATCCCTAATTCTAAATATATCATTTTCTCATAATTTATTATCTCTAACTTAGAATATAAGTATCATTTTTATAATCTATTATCCTTAGTTTCAAATATATATCCTCATTTCATATCTGTCATATCTAACCATGAATATAGGTATTATTTTTTCATAATCTATTATGGCTAATTCCCAAGGTAAGCATCATTTTTTAATATCTATCATGGTTAATTCCAAATATATATTCTCTTTTCACACCTATTATCGTAATTTCCGAATACAATTATCATTTATTTTGATTTTACCGAACTACTTAGTGATGCTATAATTTTATTACGAAATACATACCTTGTAAACACTTTATATTTGAAAGGGGAATTATTATGAAAAAAGTTTGTCTATTACTTGCTAATGGATTTGAAGCCGTTGAAGCAAGCGTTTTTACTGATGTTATAGGTTGGAATAATCTTGAAGGAGATGGCAGTACTAAATTAGTTACCGTTGGATTAAGGGATACTCTTAAATGCACATGGAATTTTACTGTTACTCCTGAGCTTAATATAAAAGACTTAAATGTAGATGATTTCGAAGCTTTAGCAATTCCTGGTGGCTTTGAAGAAGCCAATTTTTATACCGATGCCTATAGTGAAGATTTTTTACGTGTCATAAGAGAATTTGACAAACAAGGAAAGATTATCGCTTCAATTTGTGTTGGATCCCTTCCTATTGGTAAAAGTGGTGTTTTAAAAGGAAGAGACGGAACAAGCTATAGCCTTAACGATGGAAAAAGACAAAAAGAATTAGCTTCCTTTGGTGTAAATGTTATTCCCCATAAAGAAATAGTTATAGATAGAAATATCATAACTTCATACAATCCTTCTACAGCCTTCAATGTAGCCTTTACTCTTTTAGAATTACTTACATCAAAAGAAAATACAAACAAAGTAAAGAGACTAATGGGATTTATAAAATAAAAAATCTCACTTAAAGAAATCAGAATTATTTTCAACTTTATGGGATATATAACTTTATTTCATAAAAAACCCCACCTACTTATGATACAGAGAAATCTATCATAAGCAAGTGAGGTTTTTTAAATCTATTATTAGGTTACAAAATATCATCCTATTTTAATTTTATATTTTCTTTACACTTTTTAATTTCTATTTTCCTTACACTTTTTAATTTTATTTTTTTCTTTACAATTTTTAATTCTATTTTTTCCTTACAATTTTTAATTTTATATTTTCCTACACAATAAAAAGTTACCATCTTTCAAAGAAAATTTGCATAATAAAAATCTTTGCGCATATAACATATTTCCTTGGTAATAATTTACATTTATTTCTAATCACAAAACCTTATTTTTCACTCATTTTACTCTATTTTTTAAAAACAGCATTCTACTATTCTAAAATAGGTAAAGGATTTTTTATTAAAAATACCCCTTTAAAACATAACTTATCACGTTAAGCATTCCTCTTTGAAGCCACGAAATAGTTTATTCCTACCAATGCAACTACTGATAGATACACATACATCATATATTGGCCATTCCACTTAGATACTTGCATTTGTGATATACCAGTTAAGTTTGCACTTATAAGCCCAATAACATAAGCAGCTGGTATAATTATCAATAAATATGGTGCTAGTTCTTTTGACTTTTTAACTACTAAAAGATATATACACCCTGTCAATAAATTACTAATTCCAAATGTATTCATAAGAAACATTGTATCCGGAGTCTGAGTCATATGAGCAATATTTTGGGATGCATACCAAATGTTAAATGTATGCATAAATCCTCTAAACAAATCAAGGAAAGCAACTAATATTAATGTAACCACTGCAATTTTTAAAGACTTTTCTTTTGTAAACATATTTTTTCCTCCTTATATACCAAAAGTTTTTGTGCTACACCTTTTTTTCATATTTAAGTAAAACATTAAAATTTATGCTGAGTTTAATTTTTAACTTCTAAATCATCTAAAAACTATATTTTTTTATCTTTTCTTGGTGTCATAACAGATAATACAAACATAATCAATGCAATAATCATGAGAGGTAAGTTTCCCTTTGCCCCTGGTGCTGTTCCAATAGTAGGAACTGGTTTTGCCATGGATACATAGGTTCCTCTAAAAAGATATTCTATAAACATTAGTAAATACCACATTGGAATCATAGAACGGTATCTTATAGATGAAACTAAATACATTATCCCAATAATCAGCTGGGAAAGTCCCCATAAACTGAAAATCCCTATAACTGCAGCAGAACCTTTATCCGTAAAAGCATCAAGTGGTATAGTTGCAATGCTTTGTGCACCGCCATCTGGAGAAAACATATGATGCTGACTTCTCCATATAGTTACCGCCGTCAAAGCATAAAATACGTAAAGGGCTATCTTGTACCCTTTGAATTCATTATTAATAACCTTTGGAAATATTCTTTCAATTATCTTTTTCATAATTAACCTCCTTTATGCTAAAAGATACATTGTAACATTTATAAATTTAGTATATACTAGTGCTATATAGGGCGCAATAGATTCAAACTATCTTATACATATAAGGGAGATGTGTCACATGAAAAGAATCAAGCAGGTCAACGAGTCCAAAGAAATGATTTATAAAGCTCTTATGGATCTTCTTTTAGAAAAAAATCTTGAAGATATCACCATGACTGAAATTGCTAAAAAGGCTCAAGTTGTCAGGATGACCTTATATCGCCATTTCAAGGAAAAAGAAGATATTATCCTCTTTGGTTTTGACCGTAATTTATCTAAAGTACTAGATGCAATGAAGAAAAAGGAAAATCCAACCTTAATGGATCTTCTAGTTTTAAGATTCAAGATTTTACAGGAATCACCCTATACAAATATCCTTGCCAAAAATCACAAATTAGATAAGTTATTTCAAACTATAGGGGCAAGGAACATACATCATTTTAGTGATATTCTACCTAAGGTAAGTACTCCCTACGAAAATGCCTTTATTGCAGGGGGAATTGATACGCTTACAAAATTATGGATAGAAAATGGAATGAAAGAATCCTATAAAGATATAGCAACTGAAGTATTAGATATTATCTATAGATTAAAGGTACTTTAATAGAATATATTTTCCTTTTAAATTCTAGATATATACTTAAATTATAGATACATATTTGAACTCCTCTATATATTTGAATTTTACATATATATTTTAATTATAGATACATTTTCCTCTATAATATCATTTGAACATTTATTCTATAAAATTACTTAATGTAAACTTAAGGTTCACATAAAATCCACTTAAATTTCAGCTTGTATAATTCACTTGAAGTAAGGCACATAAAAAATAATCTACTAGTAGCTTACTTATTTTATGTATCTAAATTTAAAATGAGGAGTAATTTTATGAATAAATCAACTACACTAATAAAAAAACACCCTATTTTATCAACACTAATACTTATAGTATTTGCTAATGGAATTACGGATTTGCCACTGCAAAATCTTCTTTATAATTTTATGCCCTATGAATTTGCTTTAATGATCTCTATCATTATTCTTCAAATGGGCAGCTTTGGATTTTTTATGTACATAGCTCGTAAACTAGGCTTTTCCAACACATTTAATATGAATTTATCTAAACCTATAAAAGATTTATGGATAACTATACCTTTCTTTTTATTAATCATAATTAATACATCTGAACAAATGAAACTAAAATTTATAACAGATACCCCAATTATATTTATACTTTACTTTTTTGCATTTTTATCAACGGGATTTTTTGAAGAAATATTATTTCGTGGTATAGGATTTAACTTAATTAATAATAAATTTGGGTCAAATACTAAAGGATTTTATTTTTCTTTATTCCTTTCAAATTTTATCTTTGGTTTTTCTCATATAACCCATTTATTAAAGGGTACAGTACCCTTAATAAATTTCTTAAATCAACTTATTTATGCCTCAATTGTAGGTATTTTGTTTACTGCTTTATACTTAAGATGTAATACTTTACTGATTCCAATGCTACTCCATGGATTAATAGATATTACTGGATGTACAAGATATTTATTTATTAAATCACCACAACTTTATTTACAATCCTTAATCCAAACACCAGTAAGCTATAAAGATATTTTTTCTAACTTGCTACTATTTTTACCTTTTCTTATTTGGGCACTATTCTTATTAAGAAAAGCTAAATTTAATAACAACAATAAAAGTAAAATTAACATATAATATTATGGATTATTATAAGACTTAGGGATAATTATTAAAAATCTACATCCCCTATTAATATCTGTTTTTAGTGATATCGTTCCATTATGCATAGTAACTATTTTCTTTGCAATAGTAAGGCCCAGGCCGGTTCCGCTGGTTTGGGTATTTTTATTTTCCCTTACAAATCTATTAAATATTTCAACTGCTAATTTTTTATCAATACCTATTCCATTGTCTTGTACTATTATTTCAATATTTTCATCTATCTCTTTTAGTGAAATTTTAATTTTGGTGTTTACTTTATTATATTTAATTGTATTGGTAATTAAATTATGAATTACTCTTCCAAAATGGATTGTATCAATTTCTGCATAAATACTTTTTTCTGGTATCTCATATTCACTTATTAAGCCCGCTTCCTCTATGGCATCTATCTCACTTGCAATTTGTATTCTCATATATTCACATAAATCAATTTTCTCAAAAGTTAGCTTATATTCTTCGCTGTCCATTTTCGAGTATTCAAATAAATCATTAATTAAAGCTTTTGCTCTTATGCTATTATCGTAAGCCATTTTTAAGTAGTGTTTCTGCTTTTTAAAATTATTCTCTTGTAAACACAATTCTAAACTTCCCATAGTGCTTGTTAATGGGTTTTTCAAATCATGAGATATATCTAAAATCAGCCTTTTTCTATTCTCTTCTATTTCTTTTCTAAGTCTCTTTTCATTTTCAAGTGAATCTGCAAGCTTATTAAAACTATCAGATAATGCTCCAAATTCATCCTTTTTATAAATTTGTAATCTTTCTCTGTAGTTTCCCTTTTCTAATGTTTTTACCATATAACAAAACATATCTAAGGGCTTTATAAAATATTTTGACGTTAATTTTGAATATATATAAACATAAATTAAAATAATCAAGAAACAAGTTAAACATAATATTGCTAAAATAAGCATGGCTTCTGGTAATACTCCTTTTGCCCTATTTATATTAAAATTAAATAAAAAGTTAACAGCAACAGGCATTTTTACAATAAGCCAAAATTTATTTTTATCATTATACTCAATACTACATTTGAAATCTCTATTATTTTCATCAATTTTATTAATAAAATCAGTCCACTTAGACATAGTAAAACTCTTATTCTGTGGCAAATTTTCTCCCCATATCGGTACAACTTTCAAATCTTTATTTACAACAAAAATAGTTCCATTATGATCTTTAATTAGTTTTGTATCAATTTTATTATAATCATCTTTAATTAACTGCTTAGCATAATTATTATCCCTATAATCATTAAAAACATTGCTTAAACTCAATAACATAATAAATACAAAAATTACTAATACAGATGCTAATATATACATTGATATATAATTTTTCATAAGCTTTCTTGAAATACTTTTTTTCATCACTTTTGTTCCTCATCTTTATTCCATTTGTACCCTATTCCTCTAATGGTTGTTATGTATTTTTTGCTACCACCTTTATTATCTAACTTGCTTCTAAGATTACTTAAATGAACCATAACAGTATTTTCATCAAACAAAAAATCTTCTTTCCATACTGCATCATATATTTGACGCTTAGTAAATACTTTCCCCTTATTCTCCATTAAAAGTAACAAAATCAAATATTCTTTTGTACTTAAATCTAATTGTTTATTGCCTTTATATGCAGCGCACTCATCTTTAACCAATTTAATGTCTTTACTTATTAATACATTTTCACTTTCATCCTTTTGCTTTTTATATAAATAATTTCTTCTTAATTGAGCTTGTATCCTTGCTTTTAATTCAGCAAAACTAAAGGGTTTTACAATATAATCATCAGCCCCAAGCCCTAATCCTAAAACTTTGTCCATTTCCTCTCCACGTGCAGTAAGAAAAATCACTGGCATATTACTTTTTTCTCTTACTTTTCTTAAAAGGTTAAATCCATCTAAATAAGGCATTATTACATCAAATACACCTAAATCTATTTCAGTTTCCCTCATTATTTTTAATGCTTCCTGTCCATTACTTGCAAAATATAAATTATAATCTTCATTCCTTAAATGTTCTTTAATAAGTTCTCTAATATTTTCTTCATCTTCAGCTACTAACACATTCATTGTCTTTTCAACCCTTTCCCTTAAACCTTATCATATATACTAATATTACAAGCTTAAAAATATATCGTCAATAATTCTCAATTAATACAAAATATAATAAATATAGAAAACCTAAATCACCAATACTTAAGACAATATCTGATACTTCTTTATCAAGCTATATATTAAATCTAATCTATTATTAATAAGTAAGAATCCTTAAAACACTCTAAAACAATTGAAATATTTTATTATATAATAATAAAACCCTATTGACCCTAACACAATGTCATAGTGTAATATAAATATAGAAATTCAATATATTGCTAAAAACTCATAGCCGGCAGAGTATTTTATTGATATATCTAAATTAAATCTTGGAGGTTAAATAATGAGAACAGTAAAACAAGTTTCAGATTTGACAGGAATTAGCGTACGAATGCTTCATCACTACGATAAAATTGAGCTACTAAAACCAACAGATTTTACAAAAGCAGGTTACAGACTTTACGATGATGAAGCCCTCCAAACCTTGCAGCAAATTTTGTTTTTCAAAGAGCTCCATATTCCTTTAAAAGAAATTAAAGATATCATGAATAGTGCCCACTTTGACAAAATGAAATCACTAGAAAAGCAGAAAAAATTAATCATCTTAAAGAGAGACAGATTAAATAATTTGATAGATCTTATAAATAAAACATTAAAAGGAGAAAACACTATGAGTTTTGAAGAATTTGATATGAATGAATATTTTAACGTATTGGAAGAATTTAAAACAGAACATGAGGATAAGGTAATTAAACTCTGGGGAAGTGTCCATAAATATAATGATTATATTGAAAAAGTTAAATCTAATAAAGATAAACTAGCTAAAACGGCTATAAAACAATATGGAAGTATAAAAAAATATGCTGAAGCTACAAAGAAAAATCTAAATAACAGTAACATGTTAAACTTATCAGAAAAATATGAAGAATTTAAAAATGATTTTCTAAAAGATAACCACCCTAAGTTAAAAGAATTATTTAAAAAACTTACTTCAGATTTAACTAAAGACCCTTCTTCTAAGGATATTCAAAAAATTGCTGAAGAAATAACCACTATAGCTAAAAAAGATTACGAAGCTTTCAACATGGTTAATGGTGATGAGCACTGGTACTGCATGATAAACCTTTATTCAGTTTATCCAGATTGGATAGAAAAAGTTGATAAAAAATATGGTAAAGGAGCATCTAAATTCATTGGAAAATCTCTTAAAAATTACTTAGGAGATAACAAACCTAGAAGGGAAATACTATATGAAAATCTTATGTCTGATTTCACTAAAGATCCTCATTCAAAAGAAATACAACAGATTATTAAGGAAATAGACTCTATAAACAAAAAGCAACAAGAAACTTGCAAAATAGATATAGGCGATAACTACTTTGGTTCCTTAGCCCATTTCTATCTGTCCGATTCTAATTTTATAAAAACAACCGATGAAAAATACGGCAAAGGAACATCTACGTTTCTTGGAGAAGCTTTTAAATTTTACGGTGAAAACAATAAGTAAAGATTAAATAATATATGTTAAATAGATAATAATGTAAATACACCTATATATAGCCTATTACTAAATAGCTCTTATAAACAATGATTTTCACTGATAAATTAGACTAATATATTATCTATATCATTAATTTATCATGAAAATTTCTAAATATAAAAAGGGAAATTCTTATGAAATAACCAGTGCACTTTTGCCCTGGTTATTTTTTTGTCTATTTTAAATTTAAAAATTATATAATAATTAAAACTCTATTATACATATTTTTGAAATTATATGTACAATAATTAAATATTATGGATTTTATTTTAAATATATGTATATTATTAAAATTTATTGAAAAATATGTAGAAAAATTAAAGCATTATAGTATAATATTAGAAAAATATATATTTTTTATAATTAAAAGTAATTAATTGCACAAATAAGAAAATAAGTACATTGACATAATTATTTAACGCTTAAATCTATATTCAACTTTAAATATTTAAAGGTTATCAAATTACAAATCATTTATTAAATTCATACAAAACTTAATAAATAGGGGGAATATTTAAATGTTAAACAAAAGACTTAAAGCAGTTATATTATTAGCTGGTGTATTAACTACTACCACGCTAGTAAAAACCGGTAATGTACATGCTAAAGAGGTAAGTACTGCCTCAAAGGAAAATATACAATCATCAAAAAACAATGAAGATAATGGAATAGTTGCAGATGCTCTTATAAACATGCAAGATGAAACTGCGGAAAGAGACTTAAATGGAAATAAAGAAAAAACTAATGTACTAGTTGAAAATAATACTCTTTTAAAGGAGCTAGATTCAATAAAAGGTTATATAAGTTCTACTAAAAATGTTAGAAATACTATAATTAATGACCTAGGATTTAGTGAAAATAGTATCTATGTAAATAAAATTAATAAAGTTATAGACAAGCTTCATCTTTCAACTACAATATTAGTAGAAAACGCATTAAATATAATAAAAGAAAACAATGATGCCAAAAACGTTGACGTTGCAATAAAATTAGCTAATGATGCTAAATCCTATTTAACTAACAATGAAAAATTGTCATCCTCATCAAGTTACATTCAAAGAATAGAAACAGCTCTTAATAACTTTCAAAATAGCAAATTCTCAATATATGAAAAAAATATAGAAAATAAGATAAATACAGCAATAGAACAAAAAAGTCCTGATAAATTGCTAGATGCCATAAATTTCGCAAAGACATCTAAAAACGAATTAATCACAAAATATAATTTCAAAGTAGAAAGTGAACTTATAACTAACATAAATACTCTTATTGAAGATGCTAATAGACTTTTACCAGAAATAAAGGCAAGTTATGGCATAGACGTTATAAATAAAGCTATTCCAACTAAAAATTTAGATACTTTAGAAAATGCAAAAAAAGTAGCTGTAAAAATCAGAAGCGAACTTATAGAAAATTTTTATATAATGCCTAAGGAAAGAGACGTTGTAAGAATAGATAGTGCTATAAAAAGATTAGATAGCGCTATAGAAGAAGCTAGAAAAAACGCTCCTGTAGATGCTGCATTAAAATCAATAGATGACGTTATAGCTAAAGGCGAATATACTTATGCATCAAAAGATGAGGCTACTAGAGCTTACAACGAACTTATGGACAGTGTAAAATTCGCTCTTTCTTTGAAAGAAAAAACTAGCGATACAACTCTAAAAGAAAATATAGATAAAGGAATAGATAAAGCTATATTCCCACTTATCAATGCTTCAATTAATGCTATTAGAGGAATGAATGGTTCTAATTGTGAAAATTACTTTAAAGATTTATATGAAGCATCCCAAAGATTATATTCTCTTAAAGACTTTTTCAAAAATACTCTTAAAATATCAGATTCTAGTCCTTATATGAATAATGTTAATCATGCTATAGATGAAATGAAACAAAAATCTAATTTAGATACTTCTTTAAGAACACTTAATTTAAAACTAGACTCCTTAAAGGGTATGAAAGATTACGAAGAAAAAATTAAAGTAATAAATTATTGCGAATATATAAGAGTTCATCTACTAGATGATTTAAAATTAAGCCCTGAAAATAGTAAAGTTCAAGAAATGACTGATAAAATAGTTAAAGCTAAACAAAATATACTGTCAGAAAAATATTATAAATCACCAGAAATTCAAATAGTTCAAAATCCTAATTGGTTTTATACAGGTCTTCCAGATAAAATACAAGTTAGAGAAAAAGAAGCACAAGTTAACAACATAGTAATTGATATTATATGCAATGGAAGAACACAAATAAGAGATAACGAAGTAGTATTTTTAGATAAAACAGAAGAAAATAATTATGTTTTTGTAAAAGAAATAATAGAACATATATGGAAACCAAGTTTTGGTCGTTCAGTTAAATTTGCAACAAATGATGGAACTATTGTAGACGACTTTTCAAAAGTACCAGATACAGGCGAGCTAGCTGCAGGCAGTAAGCTTTTTAGTATAGTTATTTCAACTCGCGCTACTATAGTAAACAGAACTTATTGGGAAAGATTAGAATCTTCTAAAGACAATGGAACAGATGATAACGTAACTGTAAGCGCTTCAATATCCACTGGAAAAGAAGAATCTGTAACAAGATCTTTGTCAAAAATGTTAGGAAATGAATCAAGTATAAGTTCAGAATTTGGAATGAGTGCTGGAGTAGAAAATGTAGGCTCAGTTAGTGGTACTTTCTCACAATCTGACTCTGTATCAAGAAGTTTTGAATCAACTTTTGAAAGAAGTTTCTCTGTTTCAGAAGAAATACAAAAAGGTATAGAACATGATTTTGGAAGTATAGATAAAAACTCAGCCGTTGGATTATATCAATTAGTAGAAGAATTTGAAATATTAAATGCTGATGGATTAGTAAATCAAGAAAGAGAATTTTTATCAGGTTTAGATTTAACTCTTAAATTTAATAAAAATCTTAAAGTTAAAACATCAAGATACGCACCAATTGCTATAGAAGAAAATCAAAAATTCATAACTCCATCAAACGTTAAAAACGCCTCTAATTAAATTTATAATGTAGAAAAGCAAGGATAATCACCTGTAAAAAAACTTATAGTTTAATTATATGGGTACCATTATAAAAAAGAAAAGCCAAGTATCAAAGTTTTGAAAACTAGTCTTAATTTTATAATATAAAAAAGTAAGGGCAATCACCTGTAAAAACCTTATAATTTAATTATATGGATAACATTATAAAAAAAAGAAAAGTTATATATCAAAGTTTTGAAAACTAATCTTAATTTTATAATATAAAAAAGTAAGGGCTTATGAAAAGCTTATATTTTCATAAGCCCTTTATATATTTTCTAATTAAAATAAACTAATTTTAGACTAAATCACAATTACAATATAGATAACATTTACCCCTTAAACTAAGATTATGTTAATTTAAAAGTAGTCGGTGGATATGCTTATATTTTATATCTTAAAGATTTAGCTAAGATTATATTAACTTAAAACTAATCCCCTATAATTACATCATAGATAGCATTTGAACCTCACTATCTGTTAAAAATCGATACTCTCCTTTTTCTAATGTTTCATCTAAAAATACATTCCCAATAGAAACTCTCTTTAAATAAACAACAAAACACCCTACTGCCTTTAGCATACGTTTCACCTGATGTTTGCGCCCTTCTGAAATAGTAAGATATCCTGAAACCACTGGCTGTCTGTATAATCCTAAATCCTTTTTACTAAATTTTTCAATACCCATATGCTCCTGAAAATCTTCACATGTCCCAATTTTTTCTACTTTAATTTTTGCAGGCTTTGTAAGTATCTTACCTTTTCCAATTAAAACCCCCTCCTCAAGTTTCTTTATATCATTCTCATCTAATGAACCTAAGGCACAAAAATAATACTTCTTATGAACATGTTTATTGGGACACATAAGTCCATGCTCAAATTCACCATCATTAGTAAGTAACAAAAGTCCTTCTGTATCCTTATCTAACCTTCCAACATGAAAAATACCCTTCATATTTTCTTTGCTAAAATAATCAAGGACTGTTTTTTGACTTTCATCTCTCCTTGCAGTAATACAACCTTTTGGCTTATGGAACATATAATAAACTTTTCCAATATGCTTAACCACTTTATCAAGATATAGGATAATATCCCTATTTTCTTCTATATCTATTGCTGGTTTAATAATAACTTTTCCATTAACTTTCACCATTCCATCTTTTATGTAAGTCCTAACATCTTTCCTAGTACCTATTCCTGATTCTGCTAAAAATTTATCTAATCTCATAGTTTCTCTCTTCTTTCTCTTTTGTTAAGCGTTTCTATTATGTATTTTTTATTTTTATATTTTATACCAGCTCATATTATATCATTTCACCACTTTATAGTGTAAAAATAGTATAAAAAAAAAGCACCTTTAACAAACTTTTTTATAAGTTCATAAAGGACTGCTTTCCTTCTATATAATAAGTAATTTGATTTAATTCCTGTCTACTTTCATAAATGTCAGTTGAAATACATTAAGAGTCAAATGTTTATAGATTTATTGTTTTGCTATTTTTAAATTTTCTATATGTTTTATTGATAAATATGCAGATATTACTCCTAAAGTTGCAAGTAATAGTGGAATTATAATTATAGAATTTAGTGAAAATCCATTGTTATAAGAACAAACAACACATACTAAAACAATAGATGTTAAAATAGTTACAAAAGTTGATTCTCTAACTATTCCTAAATACATAGATATTAAATTCATAAGAGTTGATGTAATTGCATAGATAAATATATTTATAGTATTTATCTCTATCATATATACATTTAATTTGTTAGGTACTAGATTGTTACTCTTATCTATAAAATAAAAACTAACCTCTAGAAAAACATTTGATAATATCATTGTTAAAAAAGTTAACAGAACAATAAAAATAATCTTAGGCACAATTACCTTTTCTCTATCCATTCTACCCGAGGATATTAAAGCCTTTTTATTATTTTTTAATTTCTTAATAATAATATTGGAAATAAGTACGCTTGAAAACATCATAAATATTGCTCTAACCAAACTATCTATAAAAGTAAAAATATTTTTATAATCTAATATAAAATATAATCCTAAGTATTTCATTGGATAAGTTATTATACTTAAAAATCCTAATAAAACAATATTAGCTATAATTACACCTATTATATATTTTTTAAAATTAAAATTTTTAAATTCGTTTTTTATTAATTTAATCATTTTATACTCTCCTTATTAATTGTCTAGTTCTGCTGAATTACATAAGTACGAAAACACCGACGCCTTAACATATAACAATTAAATTTATAACCTTACTATAATTTTAAAAATATCTCTTACATATAAAAACCACTTCCATTTTACTTTTACATATTTTGTTAAAAATATCACCAACCCATACTAGCAAAAAATATAAAAAATGTCAATTATTATATAATATAAATCTTACTTAAAAATATAACCTAGTTATTAAAAAATAGATAGATTTGCTTTTACACAAATCTATCTATTTACCTTTTCCTTTATCTAAATCAATAATAATTCTTGTACAATCCATCAATCCATTTTCATTTGCCATTTTTTCTGAAAGGTTCTTTGCATTAACTTTAACTTCTTCAGAAAGAGCATATTTAATTGCTTTAGTTAAAGCTGATTCAGTTAATTTCTTTCTTGAAATAGACTCTGATCCTACCCCTAATTCATATGATCTATGAGCCCAAGCAAATTGGTCGTTAGAAAATGGTACTATAATACTTGGCACACCAGCACTAAATCCTGCGGCTGTAGTTCCTGCTCCACCATGATGACACACGGCAGCTACCTTTTTAAAAAGCCAAGTGTGTGGAACACTTCCAATTGTAATTATATTATCTGGCAAGTTTTCAAAGTTACCCATTCCACTTATAATTCCACGCTTTCCACTGTTATCTAATGCCTTTTTAATAATGTTAAAAACATGATATTTTTGTTTTTCATTAAATACACTACCAAATCCAAAATAAATAGGTTTTTCACCTTTATCTAAAAAATCTTTAAGTTTTTTATCTGGATTGTATTCTTTATTTTCATTTAAAAACCAATATCCGCTTTGATAAATATTAGTATTCCAGTCAGAAGGTCTTGAAAAAACATGATTACTACATGAAATAATTGAAGGATGCTTTTCATCAACTCTTTCAAAGGGACATCCAAATCCTTTTGGTAATTCTCCAAATTTCTTTTTAAAAAAGCTAACTACATTTGTCTTTGATATCATCCACAACATACCTTGCAAAAGCTTATATGTTAGTTTATTTGGTAATTTAAATCTGCCATAGGTAACAACAGACGCTCGCTCTTTTGTCCTGTGCATTGGAAAAGGTGAAGCAAGTACAGATGGTATACCCATATTTTCAGCTACAAAATAACCAATTGTACAACCGGGATGATATACAATAACATCACTACCATCACATAAATCATACATTTCCTCTGTAACAAAGGATGCATACTTTTTCATCTTATTAAATACTAAAAGCATCTTTAAAGGATTATCTGATGATTGTGCATCTTCTATAAATTTTGGATCTAAATCTATAGATTTATAGTCAGCACTTAAAGGTAAAAAATCCACACCATAGCTTTCAACATAATCCTTAAAACTCTTTCCGGTAACTACTCTAACTTTTCCACCTTGCTTTTTAATCTCTAAAGCTAAAGCTACATAAGGTTGAATATCTCCTCTAGAACCATTACATAAAATTGTAATCATAATTTTATCCTCTTTCTTATTGTTTTTTCCAACAACGTGTTGTACCATAAATATATCAAAGAGAAAAAGTGTAATCAACCAACAATGTTATTACAATTGTCGGATTGAAAGGATATGATATTATGGAAAAAGTTAATGATAAAAAACACATGACTAAAAAGCGCATAATGGACTCGTTTTGGGATATTTACTGTGATAAGAAAATTGAAAAAATAACTGTAAAAGAAGTAACAACAAAAGCAGGATTTAATAGAAGTACATTTTACGAATACTTTTTGGATATATACGATGTTTTAGACCAAATTGAAAAAGAACTTTTGCCAGATATAAAAGCACTGCCACCAATTAAGTTAGCAAACCAAAATTTTGGTATGCCAATTGACAGTTTTCTTAAAATGCTTGAAGAAAAAGAAAAATATTATTCAGTATTATTAGGAGAAAAGGGAGACCCACAATTTATAAGAAAACTAAAAGATTCAGCTAAAAATGCAATTTATACCACACTTGGATCAAAAGTTGATAGTGAAGAACTTGATTTTGTAATAGAATACACCCTTTCAGCAATGATTGGAATAATGGAGTATTGGCTTTCTAAAGGAAAAAACTTATCTAATGAAAAACTTCTTGAACTAACAGGAAAATTAATGGATAACGGAGTATCTTCTTATCTTACAGACAACCTACTTTACACATAAATTTATTGATTTTACTTTTATCAAATAATTCTAAACCCAATTAAAGCCTCCTAGGTTTTAACCCATGAGGCTCATTTATATAAAATTATTTTATTATTTATTAAATATTTCTTTTATTTTAATATTTAATCTATCTTCTAGACCATTTAATTGGTGAGTACCATCTTTAACTACTATTACATCACCAAATTTTTTTATTGTTTCAATTTCTTCCGGGGTAAGTGTACCAACTGCCTCGTCGTTCGTAGCATAAACTCCAATAAATTTCAAAGTATCTTTTAAACTCATCTTCTTCGTATAATCTATTCCACCTACCATTGAATTAACTGCTGCCATATTAGTAAATGATCTTATATAACCTGAAACATCTTGTGAATTTACTGGAGCAGAAAAAGCATGCTTAAGTTTTTCTTCAAAATTATTGATTAAATAAAGTGGTATAATTTTTTCTACCTTACTTCCTGCTTCATTATCAAACATTAAAATATTACCTTTATTAAAATTCAATGCAACCTTTTCTGGCATTTTTAATCTTCCAGCCATCATTACTGAACCAACTAAATCTTTTTGAATTTCTGGGTAATTTGTTAAGGTGAAAGGAACCAATAAGGCACCATATGAATGACCTGCGAGAATTACTTTTTTACCTTCTGAAGCAAATTTATTAGATAGTCTTTGGGCAATAGCAGCATTTACTAAACTTGTCTTTAATAATTTATCGTCACTCGTTTTTCCATCTGCAAAATCAAACGGACGCCCAAACTGTGTTTGATTTATATCTGCAATATCAACATTATCCGGCAAATCATCAAAAAAGTCGTCTCTATGATCTTTAACTTTTGTAGTTGCACCACCAGTAAAATATAAAATAACATTTGGAGAATTATTTAGCCTTGAATTGTCTTTAATATATAAAGATTCAAGGGGCATTTTATCAACTTCTTTTATTGCTTCTTCTTTAAGTTTTTCTATGTTTTTATACCTCTTTGTAAACTCACTATCTGGTTCAATTACTTTCATATGAGTATAAAAATACCCTCCAATAAAAGCTACAACAACAGCAATACTTAATAATGAAAATCTAAATTTAACAACAAAGAAATCCTTTTTTGATAAAAATAAAATTACTCCTATTGGTAAAATAACTAAAAGCATTAATAGTTCGCCGGTCATTCCACCAATCAAATATCCATATGTGAAAATGGAAATCAAAGTAAAAATGAAAATACTATAGTTAGTTTTAGAACTGTCTTCTTTTAATTTTAAAATAACTAAAAATGGAATCATTAATATTAATTGAAATAACCCTCCAACTCCAGTTGCAACCATTAACACAGTTAGAATGCAAAGAGTTTTAAATCCTCCTTTTCCTTTGTCTATATCTATATCATCTCTAGTTACTAAAGTAATTGTTCTTACCATAATCGGAAACATAATAATTGATATAATTGTAACTGCCCATAGTATAAAACTATTTTTATTATAAATAGCGAAAGTATCCTTTAAAAAATATCCCCCTACTGATAAAGCTATTGAATTTAGAATCATAAAAAAATATGCTACAATATTTAGAATTCCTAATAAAAACAGCGACTTTTTCTTCATTGTATATCCTCCTAATATTAAACTATTAAATTAGTTTTTTAAGCAACCTCATCATAAATTACAATATCTATACAGTAGCTTTTTTATATGATTTTCTAATTCTATATATTAAAAATATTGAAATTAAGAATATAACTATAGTACATGCTATTCCAGCTTCTGGTCCAAATGCTCCTCCTGTAAATGAATCTGAACCAATAGATTTTAGTTTCATTATGCTACCAACTCCTGTATCCATACCACTTACTTCAAATCCAAAAAAGTTACCTTGAAATGCATTCCACGCAGCATGTATTCCACAAGCACCCCATAAGTCTTCTGTTTTTATTACATATAGTCCAAAAAATATCCCTGTTATAACTAAATTTATAATTGCTACATAGCTTACATTAGGATTACCCCCATGTAAAACTCCAAAAAATAAAGAGGAAAGTATTAAACCTACTGTAACATTATATTTTGCCCCTAAAACATTCATAAGCCAACCTCTTGCTAATATTTCCTCTGTTGCACCTTGAATCATCCAACCAGGCAAAATCATAAGAAATATTATTATTTTGTCAGCATTGAATACCTCTACTAATTTTATATGTCCTGTTACTGCAAGTAATAATACTACTGAGCTAAATGCTGCTACTCCTACCATAAATCCTTTAAAATATTTTCTAACAAATCCATTCTTATAAAAACCCATACTTGAAACATTACGCTTTTCTATAAATTTTACAAAGGCAAATATAAGTAAAGTAATAGGTAGAAAACCTAATATTAATCGTAATAACATCTTATTAATAGGGCTAGTAAGAAGCTCTGAAAACCTCAGAGCACCACTAATAAGTGCAGCTAACATTTGACCTACAAACAAAAAAATCAAGGCAAATAATAATGTTAAAAACACATTGAATAAATATCTTGATTTTTTTGCTTCTTTAACCAATTGAGTCTCTTTTAAAAACATATAATTCCTCCTATTTCATATTAATCTTATCTTTTGCATGTATAAAAATATTATTATTATTTAATTAATATACTATATTTAACTTATTAAAAACTTAATCATACATTAAAAATGTCTTAAGAAATCAAATCATAAATATATATGCAAAGAAATTTCAAGATATCCTACTTTAACTTTAGCCAAAATATTCTAACTATTATAAAAAATGAAAAAACTTTCATTCCAAACTTTATATTTTTTGGTATTTATTGTATAATTATATGTAATGTATACGATTAACTTTATAAATGATTTTTTTTAAAAAATTTCTATAACTAAAATTTTTAACTTCAGGAGGTATTATTATGGATCCTAACGAAAATTCAGCCTTATTTACCTTTGATGGGAAACCATCCTTAAAAAATGTTGCACCCCTTGGACTTCAACATGTTGTTGCTATGATCGTAGGATGTGTTACCCCTGCACTTATTGTTGCAGGCGTTGCAAAACTTAGTCCTACTGATAAAGTTTTACTAGTTCAAGCTTCACTATTCTTTTCTGGTATCGCTACCTTGATTCAAATCTTCCCAATAGGCGGTGTTATAGGTTCAAGATTACCTATAATCATGGGAGTAAGTTTTGCCTATGTCCCTACCCTAACTGCTATAGCTGGTGAATTTAACATAGCCACAATATTTGGAGCTCAAATAGTAGGTGGTCTAGTTGCAATATTATTTGGTATTTTTCTAAAAAAATTATCTCGTCTCTTTCCGCCACTTATTACAGGTACCGTTATACTTTCAATAGGTTTATCCCTCTACCCTGTTGCTATTAAATATATAGCCGGCGGTGCAGGTTCACCTGATTTTGGTTCTCCTAAAAATTGGGCAGTTGCAATGATAACCCTTGCTGTTGTAACATTTTTTAATCATTTTTCTAAAGGAACCTTAAAACTTGCATCTATTTTGATAGGAATGGTTGTAGGATATATACTTTCTATATTCCTTGGAATGGTATCTTTTGATGCTGTTAGAGAAGCAAGCATGTTCCAAGCTCCTCAATTCATGCATTTTGGTATCAATTTTAACACTACTGCAATAGTATCTATGGTTATTATGTATGTTGTAAATTCTGTTCAAGCTATTGGTGACTTATCTGCTACAACAGGTGGTGGTTTAGATAGACTTCCTACTGACAAAGAACTTTCTCACGGAATTATAGGCTTTGGTTTTACAGGTATTGTTTCTTCTTTCTTTGGATGTATGCCAACTGCAACTTATAGCCAAAACGTTGGTATAGTTACTGTAAACAAAGTTGTAAATAAATGGATATTCATTTTCGCGTCTTTTATCGTTATTTTAACAGGACTTATTCCAAAGTTTGCTTCTATACTTACAACAATTCCTCAATGTGTTCTAGGTGGCGCCACTATTTCAGTCTTTGCCGTAATAACAATGACAGGAATTAAAATGATTGCCTCTAGTAACCTTAACATGAGAAATTGTGCCGTTATCGGACTTTCAGTTGCTCTAGGAATGGGAATCGTCCAAGTTCCTGATTCACTATGCCTATTCCCATCATGGTTTATATCTATCTTTGGAAAATCTTCTGTTGTTGTAACTACATTAGTTGCTATAATTTTAAACCTTATACTCCCAGAAGATAAATCCAAAAATATTTCCACTAAGACCTCTGAAAATGTTAACTCCGATGCATAAAAAAGCCCCTAATAATAAACATATATAAATATATTAGAAACATTTAAAAAGAAGCTTTACACTAGTATTTTACTAATGGAAAGCTTCTTTAGTTTATATATAATTAACAATCTATTGCCCCTTCATAATAAGCAATTTTCTTATCAATTTTCTTAATACCTTTTTTAAGTTCATCAACTCGACATAACATTTCTTTACGATGCTCTAAAAGGATTTTTTTCCTGTCTTCAATAGTATCATCGCCTATAATGCTGAGTCTAACTATTTCTTTAATTTGTGCAACAGGCATATTTGTTTGCTTTAAACATGTAACTATCTCAATCCAAGCAATATTTTCTTCAGTATAAATTCTTCTACCACCGCTATCCCTACCAATAGGTGGTAATATACCTTCTTTTTCATAATACCTTAAGGTATAGGAAGATACACCGGTCAAGGAAGCTGCTTCCTTTATCTTATACATATGTTCACTCCTATCTACTACAAAAACTATTAATGTTATTATAACCTACTTATAAGCATAATAGAAAAAACTTGAAAAAGTCAATTTATATAATGAATTCTTTTCTATTTACTTCCTTAATATAAAATATACCATTTCTTAAATGTTAAATATATTTTTGATATTAAGTTTATATAGAAATGAATAGATATTTGATATACCTAAGTTATATTATAAACTTTTATTATTAAGCATCCTGCATTGTATCTGTGATAATAATTTCTCTTAGAGAAACAGCTTGTGGTAGTTCATAAGCAAATTTAACTGTAGTAGCCACATCATCAGCTGTAATATTTATAGCACCAACTGACTCTTTCCATTCATTATAGCCCTTAATAATATTTTCATCTGTTGTATGTCCTAGTAGTTCAGTATTAACAGCTCCTGGATTAATAGATAATACCCTAACATTATGTGGTGACATTTCACCTCTTGCAACTGCAGTTAATCCTGTTACACCATATTTACTTGCACAATAAGCTCCATGATTTCCAAAAGGTTGAACCCCTGCAATTGATGAGAAGTTTATAATTGTTCCTGATTTTCTTTCTTTCATATCACTCATAACAATTTTCATACCATTCATTACGCCAATAACATTAACATCCAACATTTTCTTCCATTCCCTAGGATCTTGTGTTTCAATATTTCCAAGCAACATAATCCCTGCATTATTCACAATCAAATCTGTTTTCCCATATTTTTCTTCAGCTTCTCTTACTGCCCCTTCAAATCCTTCTAAATCAGTTACATCTACTTTTCTACAGATTGTATTTGGTAAATTCATCTCTTCCATTTTTTCAACTCTTCTTGCTAAAAGTAATAATGGATAACCCTCTTTTGCAAACTTTTTAGCCATTGCCATACCAAATCCGGAACTTGCCCCTGTAATTACTACTAATTTTTTCATCATTAATTCCTCCCCAAAATCCAGTTATAATCTTATCTTTTCTATAAAACACGAATCAACTTTCTATTTATAAATTCTTCCATTCCTTCTTTTCCAAGTTCTTTTCCAAATCCTGAGTTTTTAACCCCTCCAAAAGGCAAACAAGGTTCTGATATTGTAAAACTATTAATAAATGTTACCCCACTTTCAATTTTTGAAGCAATTTTTTTAGCATTCTCAATATCCTCACTCATAATAGCTGAACTTAACCCAAAAGGTGAATCATTAGCAATTCTAACAGCATCTTCTGCATCCTTTGCTCTAAATACCATAGCCGCTGGACCAAATAGTTCTTTATAATAAATATCCATATCTTTAGTAACATTACTAATTATAGTAGGCTTCAACCAAGCACCTTCTAAATCTTCTCTTTTTCCTCCAACTTCTAAAGTAGCCCCTTGCTCAATAGCTTGTTTAATGTCATTTAATAATTTTTCACATTCCTCTTCACTTACCATTGGTGCATAATCTGTATTTAAATCCATAGGATCACCTGGTTTCATTTTTGCCATATCTTTTTTAAATCCTTCTAAAAATGCATCATACACAGAATCAACAACAATATAACGCTTTGAACCTGTACAAACTTCACCAGAGTTAAACATTTTAGCAGTTATTGCAATCTCTGCGACTTTATCAAGATCCGCATCTTCAAGTACAATAAAAGCATCACTTCCCCCTAGTTCCATAACTGCTTTTTTAAGATTCTTTCCAGCTAAAGATGCAACAGCCGCTCCAGCACGTTCACTACCAGTTAATGACACCCCACGTACTATAGGATTTTTAATAACCCTTTCTGCACTTTTTGATGTAATTAATAAATTTGTTACAACACCTTCTGGAAATCCTGATTCTAAAAATAATTTTTCTACTGCTTGAGCTGCTTGCGGCACATTAGATGCATGTTTAAAAAGCACAACATTCCCTGCCATAATATTAGGTGCTATAAATCTAATAATTTGATAGAAGGGAAAATTCCATGGCATTACTCCAAAAATAACACCAATAGGATGAGCTTCTAAATAAGCTTCTCCTTCTTTAACATCCTCAATAATTTCAGGTGCTAAAAACCTTTCAGCATTTCTTGCATAATATTCACACATATCAGCACAGTTGGGAATTTCCCATTCAATACCTTCTCTTAACAACTTGCCCATTTCAATTGTCATGATACTTGCATATTTTTTAGGATTTGCCATCAACTCTGTAACAACATTTGTCATAAGCTTTGCACGTTCAGAAATAGATGTTTCTTTCCATTTTTTATAAGCCTTATCTGCTCTTAGTATCGCTTCATCAATCTTTTCATTTGACATTGGTTCAAATATTTTTTCCACCTTGTTTGTATATGGATTTTTTGATTGGATTGCCATTTCAATTCTCCTTTTCTTTAATTATTTTTGTCTGTTCATTGGTATGACTAGAGTTTATAACTTCTAGTTAACTCTAAGTCAAGGGTTTTTTTTAAAAAATTTATAATTTTTTATACAAACAAATTCCCTACACATATATAAAGTCTATGATCACATAAAAAAACTAGCTTAATACATTAATGTATCAAGCTAGCTTTACTTTTCACCTATTATTCTTTTTGTAATAGCATATCAGCTAAAGTTATATAAAAATCCTATTCCTTGATTATTTTTACGATACCATTGTTACCATCAACTTCAAGCATATCCCCATCTTTTACAACATCCATTATTCCCATCATTCCACTTACGCAAGGGATACCGTATTCTCTAGCTATTATTCCGCCGTGTTGAAGTGGTCCACCTATTTCCATTATTACCCCTGCTGCATTTATAAAAATTGGTGTCCATGATGGTTCTGTTGCTTTTGTAACCAAGATTTCTCCTGGATTTAATGGTTTTTCATAAGGAGTTTTAAGAACCTTAGCTTTTCCTCTAACTACCCCTGGTGCTATGGCAGAACCTACTAAATCTCCTTTTTTAGGATCAATTTTAGCATTATATATCTTTCCTCTACTGTCTATTACAAGAGGCCAATTCTTAACATTTTCAACCTTTTTATATGGCTCTAAATTTTTCTCTCTAATAGCTCTTAAATCTATATTTTCTCCCTTTTGGGCTACTGTAATTTCTTTAATGTGAAGGTCGAATATATGATATTTCTCATCAAGTTTACCTTCTTTAACAAGCTTTTCTCCTAACTCTAAAAGCAATTCATGAATTTTTGAACATATCATAACAATTATATACTTAGGATGTTCTCTGTATCCAAAAGTAGCTTGATAAATATCACTTTGTCTTTTAAATTTCTTCTGGAATCCATTTTCCTTTGCTATTTTTAAAAGTTTATTATAAGCTTCTAATCTTTTTTCTTTAACCTTTGTTATTTGACTATCATTAATATTTATATTAACAAGCTTTTCATACAATAAATAAGGATCTTCATACACTCTTTTTGAAGCAACGTCTATCTCCATAAATCCTCTTGCTCCAAACTTCTTTATATACTCATCATAAAGTTCCATAAACTCTTTTGAGTAAGCTCTCTTTTTAATTTTGTTTACAAATTCCTCTCCTGATTTAGTGTTTTGGAATTCATTAAAAGATGCAAGTTCAAATAGCATATATCCCATTTCACTAGTTGGGTTTCCTTCTAAATCCATACCTAAAGCTACTATTTCATTATCTACGTCTTTTCCCTTAAACATCTTTTTAATAGCTGTAAAAGCTCCCATTCCAGCCATAACAACACCAAAAGTAGTCATTGCAATATAAGTATCTTTCATTAAAGACTCAACTATCTTATCAAAATCCTTATCCAATTTTAATTCTCTAAGATGGGCAAAAATTTCTTCTGCCATTTTATTATAATCTTTAATAGCATCTCTATAATTTGAAAATTTCGCTTTAGCAGCAGATGGTATCATTTTAAAAACCATTCCTGCCATAGCTCTCTTAGAACCCTTCAAACTCTCTGGTTTTTTGTCTAACTTATATTGTGAAAGATCTATCTCCTTAAATATCTTATTTAGATTTTCATCATAACCATTTAAAAATTTGTTAGTTGTGGCTTTACCCCAAGATTTTAACATTCCTGATACATTGATATACTGTCTACCATGTAAAGCTGGTGCAACTCCATCTGCTGCTGGATTTATAAGTCCATTTTTTATTACATACACCACTTTACTCCAAAGCTCTATACCTAATACAGACATGCTTTCTGAAAATCCTTGAGTCATTATCATCATATCAACATATATTTTTTTTCTTTCACCTTTTTCTGTTACAATCTCAGGGAATAATGGGATATAGGTTGTTATAGGTCTTGACTGTAAAAGGTATAGTTTTCCTTTTTCAAAAGCCCATTCTGTATCCATAGGTTTACCATAATGCTCTTCACATTTTTTAATCAAATGGCTTAATTCTAATATTTCCTTATCAGTAAGAGCTTGCTTTTTAGGATCATCTACTTTTTTCTGAGTAGTTCCTCCATCTTCTTTAAGCCATAGAGCATTCTCTTTTTCTCCTATTTTCTTTTCTATAATCTTTTCATCTACAGTATCTACAACATAAGCATCTGGCGTTACTATTCCAGATACTATGCTCTCTCCAAGTCCAAAAGATGCATTAATCATAACTTCATCATAACAGTTATTGCTAGGATTCAATGAAAAACCTACTCCACTTACATCAGAAGCTATCTGTCTTTGAACTACCACAGCTATAGAAGTGTTCTCTAAATTTATTTTATTTTGCTTTTTATATTCCATAACCCTAAAATCAAAACAAGAAGAAAATGCCGCTGCCACTGATTTTTCTAGCATATTCAATGTGACACCTAAATAAGTTTCATACATTCCTGCAAAACTAGTTCCTTCCAAATCCTCTTCCGGTGAAGATGAACGAACAGCAAAAATAGTATCCTTATTAAATTCCTTTAACGCTTCCTTTATAGATTTATGCTGATTATCAGTAAAAGTTAAATTTTCTGCCTTCTTTTTTACTAAATCACAACTTTCCTTTTTAGTATCTAATAATAATTTCTTCCATTCATCAGAGCTTTTAATATCCTTAAGCCAAGGCTTAAAAAATTCTACCGCTAAAACAAATCCTCCTGGAACGGGAAATCCTGCCTTTGAGGTTTCTATAAGTGCCTTACCTTTCCCCCCAACCTGTGATAATATAAAATTCTCCGCTTTGTCAAAATGATAAATTTTATTATTCACATTGATCCCTCCTATTTTATCTATAGTTTTGCTTTTATTTTACTTTTAATTCTGTTCCATCTATACTCTTTCTTGTATTTTACCTATGATTTAATTGTATTTTACTTCTAATTCAATGTAGCCTTAAGTTTTTATTATGAAATATCAAAACAGCCTCTTACTATTCTACAAAATTACTATTTGTAGGAATGACCTTATTTATAAAAATGCTTTTTGAAAAACTCTGCATAAGAATCGCATTCCTCTTTTATTTTAGCAATATCCATTTCTTTTTCTGTATCTTTTCTTAATTCCCAATGGTTTCGCACAATTTCTCCTAATGTAGCTATTATAACCATTTTCATTTTTTCTATATCTACGTCTTCTTTAACAGGGCTAAAATCTAAATTATGTGTATATATTTTTTCCATAATCCCTGGTGACAGTTCTTCCACATATTTCTTTAGGTTACCCCTATTAATCTTGCTTCTATATTTTTCTATAAATTCAATCATATAAGGATAGGAATTCATTAATTCGCACTTTATAATAACCGCTTCCTTTATACGATTTATAAAATCCTTCTCTTTAAATCCAAGATTATTCATTAGATCATCTACCATAAATTTAGTAGAAAAATATATTAGAAACTGAAACAAATCCTCCTTATTCTTAAAATAATGGTATAGAAGTCCTCTTGAAACCTCAGCTTTTTTAACAATAGCATTAGTTGATGCTTTCTCTATATCATTTTTTGCAAAAACCTCAAAGGATGAATTTATTATTCTTAAAACTTTATCATTTTTAATATCTATATGCTCATATTTTTTGTCCATTTTCACACTTCCTTTAACCATCTGGTATAGTTTGTCTTGTCACCGACACTTTCTGTCTATTTGTTTTCATTATACATTCTACAAACAGAAACTGTCAATACTTTTTTTAAAAGAATTCTATCCCATAAATAGAAATATAAATTTTATCACTGCCTTGCCTGGCCTTTCTAATCACACATGGTTAATTAGAAGCTCCACTTGCTCAACCAAAACAATAATTATCAAATTGCATTAAATATAAACCACAATTTAACCTCCAAAGGAAAAAGAGAAATTACACCATTTGTACTAGTACTCCCCCCCTAAACTAAAAAAAGAAGCAACCCTATTTGAGTTACTTCTTTTATAAATTTTATATTATTAAATTTTTAAAACTTATCTGCATACATTTATTATATTTCTTGGATTTCCACAATTTCTTCTAACTTCATCAGCTGTTTTAATAATATTTTCATAGCTTACATCAGCTAAAGGTTTCAAGCTACTAATTTGATACTCAACTGTTTCAGCTAAATCATCTCTTATACTCATAATTACAATACCTGCTGCTTTTAATACAGGTGTTATAAGCTTTCCGTATGATTTTGTAGCCTTTTCATAACTTTTTATGTTTGAATAATCTACATTTTCAAAAGTATTCATGATTTTTCTTGCATATTCTATATTTGTAGCAACTTGCACATTTTTAATACCATAGAATTTATTATCTAAATCCTTAACTATATTTTTTATAAATTTCTCATCTATTCTTTGTGGAACTGAGGCTATAATTTTTTCTACCCTTGCAGATATATTTAAGTTAAGTAGTTTTTGCTGATCTTTATTTAGATTTTTTTCTCCATAGGTATTTATCTTACCTTTAACTATTCCAAGTTCCGCATAATCTTCATAAGATAAACCACTTCTTATAACAGGCATAACAGACCTTGCATAATCCATAATCTTTGAAGAATCCATTAATTTTTTTAAAGTGAAATCTACTCCATTTACATTAAACTTAGTTTTTAAGTTTTCCATATTATTAGAAATGCCTTTTGAAGTATTGTTTTTCATCTCTAAAATAAGATTGTCTATTCCTTTTTTTAGTGATTTTCTATCATCTTTCAAACTACTGCAGTCACTGAAATTTCTAGTTGCTTGTACTATAAAATTCTCTACATAATAATCATAGCACTTTACATCTTTCCCTTGAGATTTAGAAGAAAATACATCAACATAATCTTTATTTAAAACTTCTCCTTTAATCTTATAATAACTAACTACTTTAAATTCTTTTCCATCTTTACCTATGCATTTTTGATCAAACATGTCGTCCCATGGTATAATTGTTATTTCATATGGATAGGGCTTTTCTTTAGTTTTGGCATTTTTAATTCCCAACGCATTACTTGTATCAAACTTAACTTTTGCTAAATTTGTTGTACTGCCAATATTCATAATTTTAACCCCCTATGTAATCAAAATATACAAAGTGATATACCAGTACATTATATGATACCGACTTTACAGCAACTATCTTTTATATTTTCTACTTCCCTCCTTTTCAAAATTTGTTTTTTATATTGAACAAAATCTATCTAGAATAGTATCGTTATTTTCTTTTTAATTTTTACCATAAATAACATTTATTAACACTATCCCATATGAAAAAGCAACTCGCCTTGAGTTGCTTCTCCTCTAAATATTATATTATTAAATTTAAAAATAATTTCTTAAATTTTTATATAACCTTATTAATTTAATCATAATGGAAAAAATTTGTGGAACAAACTATGTTTCTAACACCTATTACAAATCAAAATTTTTGTTTTTGTTACTTTTTTTAATCAAATCACCATTTATAATTTATGCCAATTATAAAAATCTTTAAGTTCTGCTTTTCGCTTTTCTGGTAAATCCTTTTTCCTAACACCACAAATTGCACCTTCAAGAGCTAACAATCTATGAATACAGGCAGATGAATCAATCTCTTGTATCTTTAGCCATGCCTTTTCTGTTCCAATATCTTTTAATTCATCATAAGTAAATATCTCTACTTTGTTTAACTGACTTTCAATTTTTTCGCCTATATTAGGTAGTTTTGATAATTCTCCCATAATAAAACACGCCTTTCAAAATAATAAGGTATTTTACTGCTGTTAAGACAAAAATTCTAAAACTAAATTTCTAAACTCTTTTTTATTACTAAACATAGCTGGATGATTTCCCTCTTTAAAAATAACCAACTTAGAGTTTTTCATTTTAGAATCAACATCTTTTAATATGTTTTCAGCATTAGGTATTAAGTCATCTTTTGAGCTTCCTGTAATTAAAACGTTGTTTTCTATATCCTTAAGGTCACCATCGAAAAAATCGCCTAGATTTCTTGAAAAATCCACCATTAACTTTGTATTTTGATCAATAACCTTTTCCCAATCAAATCCATGCATCATAAGCCAAAATATCTTAGGCCCTAGCTTTTGCTTTGCTATTTTCCTATCATCCACAATCTTTTCAGCAAAATCACTAGATAAACTTTCCCCCATAAAACTATCTGCAATTATTTTATAGAATAAATTAGGGTCTTTTAGTGCAGCATTTAAAGCAACACTAGCCCCACCGCTTGTACCTAACAAATTAACATCCTTAATTTTAAGGTATCTGCATAGTTCAATAATCATATCAGCATTGAAACTCCAATGGTTTAACGGTAATTTATCCACTCTTTGAGATTTCCCTTGACCTACTAAATCTACTAAAATCACCTTAAAGTTTTTAGAATAAAACTTCATCTCAGGTAAAACCATTTTTGAGGAAGCTGTATCTCCATGTATGATAATTAAAGGACTTCCTTCTCCGTACACTCTATAATAAATTTTTGAATTTTTAAAATTAAAATATGACATTTTTTATCCTCCCAATAATAAACATTGTAAAACTTTTTAATAAATGTTTGTTTTATATAGTCTACATGGGAGACTCAGTATTTCTCTTACATATAGACTATATTAGTCTATTAAAAATCCCCATCGAAATACCTCCTTTTATTTTAGTAACTCATATTATTTTCCATATATGAATTGTCATAAAAATTATATCATAAACATTGAAAAAATTACACTTTTCTACCATATTAAACACTTATCTTCATTTAAAATTACTTTATATAATTTTGATACGAAATTATAGATATAGTGCATTTGTAAGTTAAGAATCTTTATAATATGCTTTGAATAGCTTAATAAAAATAGCCGCTAACCCAAACAGTAAGTAACGGCTATTTTAAAACTTTCCAATGCATTTAATTTTAAATTCTAACTTTTATTTTAAAAAAGCTCCTGTATAACTCTCTGGACACTTAGCAATTTCTGCTGGTGAACCTTCTTTGATAATAGTTCCACCTTTTGATCCACCTTCTGGACCTAAATCAATAATCCAATCGCTTTGTGAAATCACTTCAAGTGAATGCTCAATAACAACAACTGAATGACCACGTCCTATCAGTTTTCGAAGTAATTTTATTAGTTTGTCTATATCATTTGGATGTAATCCTGTTGTTGGCTCATCTAATATATACAGTATATTTCCTTCACAAGTTCTTCCTAATTCTTTGGAAAGTTTTATTCTCTGACATTCTCCCCCAGATAATGTAGCTGTTGATTGACCTAAGGCCAAATACTCCAATCCAACTTCACTTAGAACACTTAATCTGTTAAAAACATCTTTATTATCTTTAAAAATTTCCATATTCTCCTTTACTGTCATATCAAGAATTTCAGAAATATTATATCCTTTATACTTCACTTCTAATACCCTTTTATTAAATCTCTTACCATGACATACTGGACAAATCACTTCAATATCATCTAAAAAATGCATATCAAGTGGAATGGAACCAAGTCCATGGCATTTCTCACAACGGCCACCTTTAACATTAAATGAAAAATCACTACTTTTAAGCTTTCGTTCTTTCGCCTCTTTTTGTTTTGAAAATATAGCCCTAATGTTTGTAAAAATATCTGTATAAGTTGCCACTGTTGACCTTGATGATTTTCCAATTCTTTTCTGATTCACTTCGATGATGCGATTTAACTGATTCATACCTTTAATTTCTTCAACAGCTTTCTTTTCACCATTAGCAAAACCAGCCAGTACATCAAATATTAATGTTGATTTTCCTGAACCTGATAGTCCAGTGACTGTAACAAGTTTGTTTAAAGGTATATTTACATCAATATTCTTGAGATTATGTTCATACGCATTTATTATCTGAATATGATTTTCCCCTACTCTTTTAACATGAGAATTAACTTTATATGATTTGTTTAAGTATTTCCCTGTTAATGATTGTTCAAAATTAGAAATCTCTTTTGGATCACCATATGCCACAATATGACCACCTTTGCTTCCTGAATGTGGTCCAAAATCAATAACATAATCACACTTACTTATAAAATCCATATCATGTTCTATAACTAAAACTGTATTACCACCATCCCTGAGTTTTTTCAAGGCATCTAATATTTTCATTGTATCTTTAGGATGAAGTCCCGTTGTTGGCTCATCCAAAATATAAAGCACACCTGTAAGTCCTGAATCCAGTAAACTTGCCATTCTAAGACGCTGTGCTTCCCCACCTGATAATGACTTTATCATTCTATCAATAGTTAAATAACCTAATCCAATGCTTACTATACTTTTTATTCGTCTCAAAATATCAGTAATCATTGATTCCAAAACCTCACGATTTTCTACACCTAATTTTTCAGGTAATGTGCATACCCATTCCTTTAAATCATCAATGGTATAGGCAGATATTTCAATGATAGATTTCCCATCAATAAATACATTTCTTGCCTGCTCATTCAGTCGTGTACCATCACATGATGGACATATTATTCTTTTAAAGCATGCTTCAATATTTTTATTTGATGTACCTTTTCTAATATTTTCCGCTGATTTTTTATTAAGAAATGTAAGTATACCCTCAAAATATCCATCACATACTTTCTTAGGTCTAGCTATTGTAGAAAATAGTTTTTTAAACTTGTCATAGTTAACACCATGATAAAAGATCATACGTTCTAATTCATTATAATCTTTTACCGGCTTCTTCACATTAAACTCTAGTTTATAATGTTTTGATAACGCTACCAGAACATGTTCATAATGTTCAGCCATTATACCCTGCCACATCTTAACTGCTCCTTGTCCAATAGCTAAATCTTCATTAACAATTCCACTTGGATCAACTTCATTAACCTCCCCTAACCCACTGCAGTGTTCACAAAAACCTTCTGCTTTATTAAAAGAAAAATGTGCCATAGTCAGTTTAGATATTATGCCACCGCAATGTGGACAATTAGTTGTTTTGTTTTCTGAAGTTTCTATTTCAATATCATCCTCAGTTATAAAAATAGGTTTTATTTTCTCATTACAATGAGGACAGTAACGTTCACCACATTTAGCATAAAGTAATCTTAAATAAGTTAACACCTCAGTAAATGTTCCAACTGTTGATCTTGGATTTCTGTTGTTAATACCTTGTGAAATACTTATGGATGGGGAAAGACCTACAATTTTATCAACTTTTGCTTTATTCATTCCATCTGTTACCATACCCATGGATTCCATGTACTGCCTTTGACATTCTCTTTGAAGGATATCAAAAGCGAATGTTGACTTCCCTGAACCAGAAGGTCCTGTAATTGCTACTAATTTATTTTTGGGTATTCTCACTGATACATTTTTTAGGTTGTGTTCTTTTGCTCCAATAATTTCAATATATTCGTACATTTTTCCTCCTTCTAATTATCCCTTTTTAAATTATAATGTTATAATAAACTATAAAGTTACTTTATAGTCAAGGAGATTTTTATTCATGTACAGAAAATTTTTAATTAGTGAAGTGGTAAAAAGATATAATATATCTAGACCTACCTTAATCTATTACGACAATATTGACCTGTTGAAACCATCCCATAATGAAACTAACGGATATAGATACTACACCTATGAAGATATGGATAAGCTAGAGCTTATACTAGCATTAAAGGAAACAGGATTAAGTTTAAAGTCAATTAAGTCATTTATGTCTGACCCTTCTCATGAAGGAAGTATTGATTTGTTAAGTACTCAAAAGAAAAAAATTGATAAAAAAATCAAGGAGCTACAAAAACTACAAATTGTCTTGGACAAACGCATTAACATGATTTCTCAATATCAAAATGTTAAACTTTATAAAGGTATAAAACTTGACCATTATTCTGAAATTACTATTTGCAAACAGGATTTAAACTATAACGATCTCACACCCTACGAAACAGCTTCCAGAAAATTAAAAACCGCTTTGGATCAATCACCAACAAGCTATGGTTCTATCATTAGTAAATATGGTCTCTGCCTAGGGAAAAATGAATTATTTAATCAAGAATTTGATCACTATAGATATGTTTTCAATTATTTGAGTCATCCAATTGATGATGCTGAAACAATTGAAATACCTGCTAATTATTTTGTTAGATGTCTCCATCATGGTCCCTACAATACAATATCAGAAACTTTCAAGCATTTACTAAATTATATTACTCTCAATGCTTATCAAATTATAGGTGATGCCTATATCATTCCTCTTATTGATTTATGGGCAACCAAATCTAAAAATGATTTCATAAGGGAAATATTAATTCCTGTTGAAATATAAATTTAATTTAAAGGACTAAAAAACAACAGATGGGCTGAATTTAGACCACCTGCTGGTTTCTCTTATATGTAATGCTATTCTATTTCATTTTCAAGAGATAGCATTTTCTCTTTCCTCACTTCATGTAGGGTCTTATCATTTCCTTTAACTAAAGCCCAATCATAAATTCTAATACTAGACCATCCGCAAATATTTTATCAACTAAATCATCTGTAGTTTTAATTTTTGCATAACTTGCAGCATACCTTATAGCTTGAAATTGGAATTTATTTTTTGACCCATAATAATCATTTTTTTTAACAGTTTATCTTCCTACTAGGGTTATCCCATTCTTTATATACAACAAAACTTTTTAAATTCCAACTCCCCTTTAAATGCCTTTTGCATAAGAAAATTGAATATGTCTTGTGAAATTGTTACTTCTTGTGAATTAATTACTTTACCTTCAATATAGTTACTAAGCTCTTCGTTTAATATTAGTATTTTCTAAAAACATTGGTTCTATAAACTCTAAACTATCTGTAGGAAGTTTTCCTCCACTCTTTTTCAAAAGTTCAAACGCATCATACTTTTGCAATTTATATTTTGATAGTATTTCCTTTACATCTTTTCTCCTCTTATCCGGTAATCTACTTGAAAAAGCAGGGAATATATCATAACTTTCATATATTTTATTTATATCAGGAAATGCTATAAGTGGTTCAAACCCATTTTCAATAGCCTTATTTACATCTTCACATCTATATTCAAATTGATATTTACCGTTTTTAGATAATTTTCCAATTACATATCTTTGACTAGTTTTATAGTCTTTCCAAACCAAATAAATATAATCTCTATCATTAATTATACTCATTAATCTTCCTCCTTTTCCCCATAATATATATTCATAAGTCTTTTTCTTCTTTCTATTAAAAAAGCATACAATAGTTCCTTTATACTAGGATCAATTATATTATCCTCATAACTATATATAATATCTTTTAAGCAACTTGTCCATACCAAGAAGTTTACTTGTTTAATTTTCAAATTATCGATTTGCAAATATAGCCATAATTTCTTCATCACTTTTTTCCTCTTCTAAATTCTCTGAAAAAAAGAAGCTTAAATTCATATCATCACAATAATGTTTATATAATTCTGGTCGTAATAATTGTGCCTTATTACTATTTTCAATGCTACGTTGATTTAATGAGCCATTTTTCTTTTTTCCATTACGATGTACATCATAGCAATATATCCCCTTAGAATTATTTCCCTCAGCACGACTCCCCATTAATCTTTTTTCAGTATCACTTTTATTAAGTTTTTTCTCTTTAGGAATAAAACTAGCAAAAAGTTTTGAAAAATCTTTAAATAAATCTCTATTTGTATTTCCTATTTCTACACTAAAAAAATCACAAAATTCTTTTTTACTATGAAAGTAAACTTTGTAAAAATCAATATATCCATTAATTGAATCATTTATATTGCTTCTTTTTACAAATTCCACTTTTGCCTTAGCATATTTACTTGGTTTTCTCTGATTTTCTCTATAAAGTGTTAATATCACTAAATAACCTTCTTCTTTATATCTAAATGGAAACGAATCAATAATCCATCCTTTTTGCTCCATATCATTCAAAAGAGATGGTAAATTTTTGAACAATAATTCTGCCATAGTTATCACCTCACAAGCAACTTTTTTGATTTTTCATATAATTATAGTTTATGCTGATATCCTAATGAATAATATATTAGCTAATTTTTATATAAATACAAAAATTAGTACTCATGATATGCTAAAAACTGACTACAAGTAAATTCTTTACTATTATTTTTATACATATCTCATTAATTTCTTCTTACTATGTTAACTTATCATATATCTCTAAAATTGCACACAATACAAACTGAAGTTTTTTCGTTTGTACTCTTAAATTTTTAGGGTTATCCAAATATCGCCACTGAGTAAAATCTAATTTATGTTGAAATAAAATATCTTTGATACTACCAGATATTCCATCTGACAAATTCTCGTATTTTCTTTGAATTTTTGTTTGAATATCCCGTTTACATTTGTCTTGCTTTAACTGTTCAAAGAGTTTTTCAAGGTTATGCCCATCCTGCCCTTTTTTGCTATACTTAATTTGACATTTCTTAAGTAAACTTTTTAGAGCAAGCTCAATTGCAAATGGTAAAAGAAAGTTGGATGCATATAAACATCCCATTTCTAAAGCCTCATAACTCATAGAACCCGTTACAGTTTTGGCATTGCAAAGCAATTTTTTAACTACTTTTCCATCGTTGATATTTATATCTTTTTCTGCCATTGACAATAAATACGTTGCCCATTGTAACGACATGGCTTGACCATTTAATAGTTCTTTTTCAGACATATCACACACCTCCAATTTACTTTTCATCACCTTTATCAGCAATAAATCAGACTGTTGTTTTAATTTTACTTCATTATTCCACCTGTAGTAATTTTACATACTTTTTAAGTCTTTTTTTCCTACTTGCTTTCCAACCACAAGTAAAGTTTCATCTTCAAATATACCTTCTATATTTTTTCTTAAAAACTCTTCTATATGCTCTTCTCTTAAGTTTAGTTTGTGTTTTCTATTTAAATATCTTTAATTTCTATAGAATTTTTTATTTTTTACTGGCTATACTTATTCTAGATTTTTATAGTATTTCCTTTTTAATTTTCATATGGATTAAAGCACTAGGTAAGTGCCTAATGCTTTTTGTAATGGTATAATTCCCGTGGGTTCTTGATAAACTATGATATAAGACTTTCTACTGTGATATTAGTTTCTTAAAATTATTGTATATAATATTTTTTAAATTTTTTTCTTCTAATAAATTTTCTAAATCATCATAAACTTGATGCAATTTATCATATGTGAATTTTCTTCTATTTATTCTACTAAAAGGACCATCACTTTCAATTAATAATTTATCTAATGGCATACTCTTAATACATTGTATCCTTTTTTTAGATTTTACCATATTTGCATTTATTGAAAAATAACAACCTAATTCTAAAAATTTCTCAATCCAGAACAAGTTACCACTATACCAATGAAGTATAACCTTTTTATTATTATTCCGCTTAATAATACCATATAGTTCTTGTTCTGCTTTATTACAATGCACTGTCATCAATTTATTATGCTCACTCGCTTGTTCACAAATAAAATTAAAATTCTCTATCTGAGAAGATTTCATATTTTTATATCTATTATTAAAGTCTAATCCAACTTCTCCAATATATTTAGTTTTATCCAAATTTCTCAAAAAAGATTTCTTGTTAAATACTATTCCTTTAGTAATTTTCGGATTATACCCTAACGCGAATTTAATATATTTTGTTGTTTTATAAATGTCTATACATGATTCAAATACTTCTGGTTGATTTGTCACACACAATGTATATTGCTTCAATTTATTAATCCCATTATAAACTTCTTTATGATTACGATAATAATCTAAATGAAAATGAGTATCTATTAAATTATTCACTATCTTCACTCATTCCTATATATTGTAGTAACGACTTATCATTTCTGTTTGCTTGTTTTATTATCATATTCTTTAATTCTTCCATAGATTTAATATAAATATCATTAAACATTTCTATTTCAGCGAAAGATAGCCCTCCTATTTTTATTAATTGCTTTTTATAAAAATTTGGATCATCATTTTTAACATATTTATGTAATGCTGCTAATAGTGCATTTAAATCTTTCGCTCGTCCTGTATACGGATTTCCATATTTTCTAATTAACTTTATATCTAATTTATATTCTTCATCAAAGTTATCTATATAAGTTTGTTCTTCACATCCAATTACATTTAATGACGCTCTTCTTATCATACATGGAAAACAATATCCACAATTTATTGGTGTCACTCCCACCATTCTACCTTGTGTTGGATGAGAACAAGAAATTGTTTTATCTACACACTCAATAAAAGTACTATTTTTTTTAAATTCTTTTACTATTTGGCCTTTAGTTTTATAAGCATAAAAATTAGATATTTTATATGGTATATCTATCTCCTCAAATAATTTATTCAAATTTTTTAAAAAATGAACATGAGTAGTTCTTGTACTACATGACCCCATTCGACTTGGAGTTAAAGGTATATTAAGACCTATGAAACCATTTTCCGGTATATAAATACCTTCTTCTGGATTTACTATTGATGCAACTGCCACAGCTACTGATATAAAAAGTAATGATCTACTTCTGCTTGTATCCTCTGTATATTTGCTTCTAATATTTTCATTTATATTTTTAGGTATCCTCGGTTTAGTAGAAAATATAATCAAATCTTTATTTATATTAGGATAGTCTCTGTCTATTTTTCCATAAATTTCTTTCATCCTGTTTTTCAATTGATTATATTCCATGCATCCAACAAAACAAACTTTTTTCCCTTGTTCTAATAAATGTAATGCTCCACAAAATGAATCTAATCCACCTGAAAACAGACTTACACAATCAAAATCATTATTAATGATCCCTTTTTTTATATATTTATTTTTTCTGTATTCATCATTCCTATATCTATCTGTAGTTTTTCTAAAATTTAACTTCCATAAGTCTCCACTTAAGAAATTTAAAACTTTTTCCAATTTATTCCGTACAGTTAACCATTTATCAATTTTTAATACAGGAATATTAACTTTTAATGTTCTTGTCCAATTGTCTTTCACTTCTCTATCATCATCCATATTCTGTACATTAGTTCGTGGAATTCTTCTATCAACAGCAAATATACTTGATGCAATAATTAAAAAATCTTCATATATACTATCAATACTTTTTAAAGAAAATCTCCTCCAAATCTCCTCAAAATTCGTTTTAAGATTAGATTTCGGATTATCCTTCAACATATTGAATATAACTGCATCATGATATTCTTCATTCAATTCATCAATATTTGTTTTGTTAATCCAAATTTTCATAATACACCTCACCAATTGTTTTTAAAGAATCATAACTCAATTTACATATATTATTTATATATTCTTGTCCATCGTCACTTAAGAAATCCATTTTTAAAATATCATTTATTTTCATATCAGCTAAAATTCTATCTCCTATCAAATTTTCTACATCTTCTATAATCGTATCGTACCTATCTATATTTTCTTGCTTAGAAAGAATTTTCTCTGCAAAGCATTCCTCAAAATTTTTCACTGCAAAATTTATTATAAATGTTATTAAAAAATCTTCACTTTGAATATTATTTAGGCTTTCAAAAGTATCTACTTCCAGATCTTCAAGAGTATCATATAAACTATCCCTTACTATTTGATCATCTATTGTTGATATATCTCTTGAGAAATAATCCAAAATCCCACTATATAATTCACTACCATTTTTATTCCTAATACTATCAAGCCCATACTTTTCAATAGTACTATCAAAATCATTATTTTTAATATCACTTAAGAAATTCAAGAAATTCCCAGCTACATTTGAAAAACTACTCTTCCCTAAGTGTGTTTTTGAATATGCTTCAGCATATTTCCCAATAGCTTTTCTGGCATTATCTTTACTATAATTGTTCCCTGCTGACATTCTTGTCACTGCCCCTTTAGCTTGACGCCATTCAGGGCTTTTAGGTGGTATATATCCTTTTGATGTTCCCATAACTATAATTCTCCCTTATTATATTCTACCAGATCTATTTACATTACTATCTTCTTTTGTAATAACCGATAATTGTTGATCTGAAACATTATTTGCTTTTAACTGGTTTATTACTTCTGCAAAAGATTCTTTATCTTCTCTATACATGTTATTTAAAACACCACAAACTGGAGCAGTTGCATTTACTTTAGTAATTTTTTTCAACACATCTCTTATGTCACTCCTATATTCCTCATATTCTAAATAAATAGCTTGGCATTTATCAATCAACTTTATATTTTCTTTAAAACTATCAATAATTGCAAGTATAATTTTAGAACTTTTTACTTTATTATTTCCTTTCAACTCCTTTATTTTTTTTGTATATGCTACTTTCCTATTAATTCTCATTATTTCATTATATATTTTTCGTTCTTCAATAGTTAAGTTATCAAGTATACTATAATTAATATTTAATGATTCTCTTGATAAATAAAAATATTGAAGCAAATTCTTGTTATATAATTCTTTTGGGTCAGATTTCAACCATTTTAAAATCCTAATATCATTCCATTTTTTAAATTCATCAGGAATTTCTTTATTTTCATTTACTATATCAGTTATTGTTCTTAGCTCTGTAATCTCATCACTGTTTTTATTTTTTATACTCCACCTATAAAGCTCTCTAAATAAATCTTTATCTATATATTCTAAGGCAACCAATTTTGCTAATATTGAATAATCAATATTATTTTCTTTGCACTTATAATAAATATCACCTAATTTTTTTCTAATTAAAAAAGTGTTTAAAAATCTTTTAGCTTGACGTGGATTTCCCTTCAACATACAAGAAACTACATCACTTGTTTTTGAAACAATTGTAAATATTTTTTCAAAGTCATCATAGCTATCTTGAATTAAATATTTATTATTACTCAAATCATCTATATATTCATTAATAGTATTAATGCTTATTTTTTCACCTTCTAAAAACAAATTATTATCCATCAATTTTCCCATTAACTTTTTAACTGTATCTTTTGTAAAATATAATTCAAAAATTAACAATAATAAATAATTTGTAATATCTGATTGTGAAAGTTCAGGTATATATATAGGTAATTGAATTATTTTCTCTATATAGTTTTCTGATATTCCAAAATCTTCTTCATCTATCTTGGGATATTTTCTTTTAACAGAATATTTTACTACTGCATCATCAATAGCAATTATAAACGTTGTCTTAGGCACAGATAAAAAAAGTTTTATAGCCTCTAATGTTTCAATAATTCGATCTGGATTGCATCTATCAAGATCATCTATCATTACAACCAAATTTTCAATATTAGCTTCATCAAGTAATTTCTTAAATTCTTCTCTAAATGATCTTATATTATTAATCATACTTTCTTCATCTTCAGTACTATCTTCTTTAACTACTTTTTTAACATCTTCTTTAATAGTATCTTTATTACTTATTAGATATGCCATTACACCTAAAGGATTTGCCGTACCTGTAGCTAACGGTATTCCATGTTTAACTGCCATAGCCCCTAATCTAAAAAAATTAACTTTTTTAATTAATTTTTCAATACTATCTTTAAATTTTGAAAATACAGATTCTTCTTTTTTTAAGGTACATAATAAACTTTCCATCAAAGCACTCTTGGCATCATCATACCCTTCAAAAATCCACGCATTCAATGGCACACAAATAATCTTATCTTTCTTACTGTCATTTTTTTTAATTTTATCTTCTATTAATTTCAATAATGTAGATTTACCAACACCCCAACTACCAAATAGTCCTATTGTAAGAGGATTCATTTTTTCATCTAACAATATATCATTTACAAGTTCTGCAAATGGTTCATATGCTAATAAATCTATTTCTGACTCTCTATCAATCCACATAAATCCAGCTCCCATTTTACTCTTTTTATGACAAAAACATATACTTTTCACTTATATTTTACTCTTTATTGACACGAATTTCCAGTCATTCAAATAAATCTCTCAATACCTTTTAAAATATTAAGCACTACTATTTACCATCATCTGGTCATTTTATTAACATTTTAAGCTATTTTATTATTTATATTAAACATACAATTCACACATCTTCTATGAACTCTATTAAAAGACATCCTATCAATAATCCTTATTGGTTTATCTCATATCTATCTATATAAATCCTTTATAATTAGCATTTATTATTATTTTAGATTTATTTTTAAATTTAGTAATGCAAGTGATATTTTGAATATATCACAACTATAAAATTTCCAACTATCTACAACTCAAATAACATAATATTGATTTAAAATAGAAAAACCAACGACTACAATTCTTCTAACTCCTCTCCATCCATAACACTACAACTTAAAACCCAACTCTAATCCTCCTTTAAATTTTCCACATACAAAAACCCTCAAGTGCATCTTCTACACTCAAGGGCCCAAAACTATCAATATTATGTTTTTAAAATAGCTCTTAAATATCTAAAGCAAAATCAACTGCAGAAACAGCATGTATTGTTGTTGTATCAAAAACTTCTATGTTAGCATCCTCTTGTTTTATTAATAAAGGTATTTCTGTACAACCTAGTATTACTCCTTTTGCGCCTTTCTTGGCTAGATTGTCTATTACTTTTTTATATTTTTCTTTTGAGGATTCTTTTATTTCACCTTTACATAGTTCCTTATAGATAATATCATGCACTATTTCTCTTTCATTTTCATCTGGTATAACTACATCAATATCAAATTTATCCTTTAAAACCTTTTTATAAAAATCCCCTTCCATAGTAAACTTAGTTCCTAAAAGGCCTACCTTTTTTATTCCTTTTTCCACTACTTTTTTACCGGTTGCTTCTGCTATATGTAAAACTTTAATACCTACATTTTTTTCAATATCCTCAGCCATTTTATGCATGGTATTAGTACAAATCATAATAAATTCCGCTCCACCTCTTTTTAACCTTTTTGCAGCATCTATCATTTTATTAGTAAGTTCTTCCCATCTATCTTCATGTTGTAGCATTTCTATTTCTTCAAAATCAACAGAATATATTAAACATTTTGCAGAGTGAAGTCCTCCTAATTTTAGTTTAACAGTTTGATTTAAAATTTTATAATACTCTAATGTTGACTCCCAACTCATTCCGCCTATTAATCCAATTGTTTTCAATTAAAACATCTCCCTTCAAGTCTCAATCATTTCATCTAAGCTCTTTCTTAATCTATTTATGCCTATAATTATTTCTTCTTTTTTAGGATAAGTAAAATTCAACCTAATAAATCTAGTTTCTTCTTTATCTTTAACAGTAAAAAAATTTCCTGAAACAAAATTCACTCCATTTGTTATAGATTTCTTTAATAATACTTTTATATCAATTTTCTTTTCAAATCTGCACCATAGATAAAATCCACCTTGTGGCTTATAAATCTCTATCTCTTTAAAACTTTTCTCTAATTCTTTTATCATTAAGTCTCTTTTTAAAGCATACTCTATTCTTATCTTTTTAATATATTTTTCATAATAACCTTCTCTTAAAAATTCACATATCATATTTTGACTTAGGGTATTTACATGTAAATCTGTTAATTGCTTAAACATGCTTAATTTATTTATCACTCTTTCTGGTGCAACTATCCATCCTACTCTTAATCCTAAGGAAATAACCTTTGAAAAGCTACTTAAATAAAGTACATAATTAAACCTATCTAATGCTTTTAATGGTGGTAATGCATCACCTTCATATAAAAGTTCTCCATAAGGATCATCTTCAATTATTGGAATACCATACTTTCCAGAAATTTTTATAATTTCATATCTTCTTTCTAAACTCATTGTAATTCCTGTAGGATTATGAAAATTAGGAATAACATAAATAAACTTAGGCTTATGTTTTTTTATTAAATACTCTAATATATCAATTCTAATTCCACATTTGTCCATTGGAACACCTATAACTTTTGCTCCTAGAGACTTAAACAATTCAATAGCTCCAAAGAATGTAGGTTCTTCAACTAAAATAATGTCATTAGGATTTACAAAAGTTCTTACAATTACATCTAACCCTTGCTGAGAACCGGATGTAACCATTATTTCTTTTATTGATGCTCTAACTTCTCTACCTAACATTAATTTCTTGATTTCTTTTTTTAAGCCTTTGTGACCTGTTACTGGACTATGTGAAAATATTTCTTCTACTTTACTTTTTAATAAATTTTTCTGAATCTTATTAAATTCTTCTTTTGGAAATAAATCTGGTGATGGAATCCCTCCTGCAAATGAAATAGTTTTACCATTATCATGTATATTCATTATTTCATTAATAACAGTGTTATAATTATTTTTTGAACTCTCACTATATATTTCATCCCAAAATAAAGATTTAGGAAATTCATTTGATTTAACATTAGATATATCTTCATCGGAATAGATAACATAAGTTCCCTTTCCTACTTGTGAACTAATTAGTCCTTCTTCTTTTAGCTTTTCATAAGACTTAACAACGGTACTTCTATTAACATCTAAACTCTTTCCAAGTTCTCTTTCTGATGGCAATACATAATCCTTTGGAATTATTTTAGAATAAATCATATCTCTTATTTGGTTTTTTATTTGAACATATAAGGGAACTTTACTATCCCTTTCAATATTAATTTTCATCTTCTAATCACTCGCTTAGCTAAGTTTGTTTATACTCTATTATACATATATAATTCTTATTTTAAACTACCAATTTCAACTTTTGTAATACCATCCATTGTTAGTAGATATACTTTTCTATTATTACACCAAACTTTTTTTAATTTCTAATAAGTAGTTTCTTCTTACAATAAAAAAATAAGTTACTTGTGCAATTAGCATTACCCCTAATATCACTCATAAAAAAAACCGCTACCTAGAACTTTCTTCTAAGTAACGGCTTTTTATCACTATTCAAATATATCTTTTAAATTTATCTTTAAATCAGGGAATACTGTACTTACGTATTCATCATCATTTTTAAATGCATTTGTTATTCTATATTGCCCATCTTCTAACGAATATTGAACGATTTTTCCATCCTGTTCAACTATGTTATATTCTTCAACTTGATATTTTTGATATACCGCAAGTTTAGTTATATAATCATGAGATGCAGTACTCTTAGATATTATCTCAAAGATTATCTTAGGCACATAAGTAAAACTTTCACCTTCTGTTGTTGCATTATCACACATAACAAACACATCTGGTTTATATTTTCTTGTATCATTTTCACTTTTAAATATAACTTCTATTTGTTCTGTATATGATTTACATTTACCACCTTTTAAATATAATGTAAGGTAAGTATTAATATTGTTTATAATAGCATTATGTAATCTAGAATTATTTAAACTTAGAAATATATCTCCATTGTCATATTCTGCTTTTCCATTATAATTAGCCTGGATTTCTTCAAAATCTTTTTCCCTGTAAAAATGTCCATAATCTATGTTCATTAACCCAACCTCCTTATTTAAAAAGTTTAAGTCTGCCATTTAATTCTCCTTTTATTATAACAAAAATAATCCAATCTCTTAAGTAAATCCTATCTATTATTCTGAAAAATATATATTTTATATATTCATTTCATCTCATATAATAATTTTCCCCATTTTAAATAGCTTATATACTTTTCCTTATTCCTATCTACTTTCCTAATTATATTATAAATTCTTCATTCTTCTAATCATCTCATCCAATGAAATACATTCTGCATATCTACCATTCCACATAAATTCATTATAGTATTTATATGTTTGTTCTCTTGGCATAAATTTATTGTCAACAGTTGTATTCCCATATTCAGGAACTATAATATTAAATCCATGTTCAAAACCACATTTTACAGTGGCATCAATGCAATAATCTGTTTGAAGTCCTACAATAACTATATCTTTTTCACCTTTATCTCTTAAATATTCTAACAAGCCTGTCTCTTTAAAGGCACTATTATAGGTCTTATCAAATATTTTCTCTTCATTAATTGGTCTAAAGTCTTCATATATTTCAAAGCCATCTGTTCCTTTTGTTAGTTCACTTCCCGCTCCATCATCGTGACGTACATATACAACTTCAATATTATTTTCTCTAGCCTTATTTATTAGCTCTTTCACATTAGATACAAAGGTCTCAAATTTATATAAATTCCTATTGGTTATTAATTTTTGTGTATCAATCACTAGTAAAACCATTCTAATCTCCCTTTCAATTAACTTTTTAAATCTTTATTTAAGTTATCACCACAAACCTCTTCATCTTCCTTTATATTATTTAAAAACATATGATTAATCTTATTACGAAATATTATTAATTAAGCTTCCTCAAAGGATGGGTTCAATAGATGGTCAGGAAATACTTCTTCACAAACAAATTCAGTTGTTGGTGTATTATGGTCTACTTCCTGAAAATCAGCATTATCAAACCAAATCTTGCCTTTACCAATTAGCAATGCACCAATATTTATAATAGCTCCCTTCTCTGGAATATCCAGTACACAAGAATAGTAATTCCACTCAGTTGTTCCAGTAATTGGTCTACTTTGCATATTATCAAGTTTTAATGTAACACCAGAAGCGTCGTCTATTCTCATCCATAATCCGCTCCAGCCTTCTACTTCTTCGGTTTTTATAAAGCCTGAAAAACGCATTCTCTTTCCAACAAAAGTTTTACCACTAATTTGCTGCATTATAGTTCCATATTCTTCAGCTGAAAATTCCTCTCCAACAGAGCGCATTGTAGCTGCCTTTGAACCCATGTGATATATTTTATTGTCAATACTGCCTTCATATTTTTCAGGAGCTGTTCCTGTTACAATCCAACCTTTTATTTTATTTTGCTCATTCATACTTATTCCTCCTATAATCAAACCTTTAAGGGCTGTTCTGTATCTTCCCGGTGGTAATTGATATACACTTTTAAAAGCTCTCGTAAATGATTCTTGAGATTCAAAACGGTAAGTTAATGCAATATCCAGTATAGATGCCTTTGTGTTTAAAAGAATTGATGCCGCCGTAGTAAGTCTTCGCTTTCTTATATAATCATATAAGGAAATTCCTACTTCTTTTTTAAAAATCCTATGAAAATAGAACTTTGAAAATCCAACAACTTTAGCAATTCCATCTAAAGTCAATTCTTCATGTAAATTCATTTCAATATAATCTAATGCTGCCTGAATTTCTTGAATATGCGTCACCAATATCACCACCTTGCAATTATTATAGCATTTGTCTAGATTTAATTTTTGATAATTCTTGCCCTTTTCTAAGTCCATCAAATTTAGAAGTAACAAATATATGTTTTTAACCTTATTCTAAATATCTTTTATTCTATTTCTAATACTTCATTATATAAGGATATAATTTGTGCAAGAACTTCTTGCAATATCTATGAACTCCTATATTCTAATTTAAGTCTCTATATTTTAAATTCCTAGAAGAAAATATATTTCATCTAGGAATTTATGTTTTATTTTTAGATTGGTTTATTTCCACCATTATTCCATAGCCCTTTCAACTTCATCCTTATACAATTGAATAAACCTATCCATAATTGTATTGTTTTTAAATCTCCAAATTTAATATTATTTTCAATAATGATATCATTTATAAACAACTTTCTGGAACTGGTTCGCACTCATTTATTTGAGTATGGTTTAACTCACTGTCTTCTTCCTTAAGAGTTTCAAGTATCCTGTTTTTTGCTTTACTATACTTTTTTACTCTTTCCAAATCATTTTTGTTAGGTTTTTTTATTCTTGATAAATCCATATTATCACATAAGTCAGCTAATTTTACATGCGAAGCTATTTTATTACTAATAACTCTATCTATAAACTCATCATAATTTTCATTATTACGTCTTGTTAAGGCATCTAAAGCACATATCACCTTTTCTGAAAAGCCCTCATTTCTTAAATAATCCAATGTAATTTCTGTATCTTCTACTACATCATGAAGGACTGCACATATTCTTTCTGTTTCATTTTTTCTTGAAAGCATTACTCTTAGAGGATGTAATATATATGCTTCCCCAGCTTTATCAATCTGCCCACTATGGGCTCTTGTTGCTATAAGTATTGCTTTTTCAAGCATATTAATCCCTCCAACTATATAATTAAATTGCATCACCATTAAAGCAAATTATAACATTATTCTAGTATTATTTAAAATAATATCCTACTTTCCTAATTGTATTATCATATATTAAGATTAAAATATTGATCTTCCTGATTTCAATATCACACATGAAAAAAGCCGCTACCTAGAACTTTTCTTCTAAATAACGACTTTATTTATTAGTATTTAAATATATCCAATTTTTATTTTCTTAGATTATTTCTTAATATAACTTCTGTTTGTTCTATATATAATTCACATCTACTAGCTTTTAAATATAATATGCTTGTTAAGATTGTTTAATTTATTATGTCATTAACTTTATAAAATAGTATAACTTTTCATTAGTATAAAATTTAGTATAAAATCCATCATCTTTATTTATATTATATACTTAGCTACCTATTTATACAGCTTTCCTTTATTCATACAATTTCAATTATTATTTCAGTTTAGATTTAAATATATCAACGATAGTCTTTTCAGTACCAACCATGCCAGGAGATGCTATAAGTCCCATCTGCTTCATAGTAAGTTCAGGAGTTTTGCCGTTTATACCGTGAATATCAAAAATATAAGCATCATTCATTGCAAATTCAACAGACTTAAATGCTGCATCAACTGCTACAATACCTTTCATGGTACAGCCTTGGTTTCCACCGTCACAGATCATACCAGTAATACTAGATGCCATGTTATTAATAGTGTGTCCCATTTGCTCAAGTGTACCATCTTTCATATAAATAAGTGCACAAGCCATTCCAGTTCCTGCAGCAATTGCACATCCACAAAATGCAGAAAGACGACCAGAGTATTCCTTTATATACATTGTAATAAGATAGCTTAACGCCGTTGCTCTAAGTAATTTTTCTTCGGACATATTGTTAACTTTATAAACTGCATACAAAGGCATAGTTGCGATGATTCCGTGTGCACCTGAACCTGTGATACTCATTGCAGCTTTATCAAGACCTATAACACGGGCTTCAATTGCTGCGTTACATAGAAGCTGTGCAGTCTTAAGTTCATCCTTAGAAAAAATTTCTCCATTATTCATTTTCATCAAGTATGGTGCAAAAGTTGTTCTTTCGCTAGATAGACCTTCATCAAATAGTTTCATATTCACAGAGTAAGCTTCACGAATAAATTCTAGTTCAGAAATATCTACAGTCCTAATATAATCATACAAATCACTCAATGTATACTTATGAATCTCATGCTCCTTAGTATCTTCTCCTTTAGCACTATCTTTTTTCTTGCATTCCTTTTTCTTATATTCCTTTTCAAATTCAGCCTTGTCGTTTAAAAGGATCTTTGTAATATTTGTATGAGAGTCACAAATGGTAACAACACAAGTATCAATAGCAGTCTTAACAGTTGCTTCAATAAAAATATCGGAAGTTATACCGCTAAGTTCTATGGTTACTTTTCCTTCATCAATAATCTTGCGAGCTTTTATATTATCTTCTGAAGTGACCTCTCCAAGAGCTTCAAGTCCCTTATCACTATTACCTGCAACAACGCCTAATGCAGCTGCAAACACATTTCCCACTTCATTGGAATTTGGTATTCCACAGGTAAATGCGTTTTTATACATACCAGAATTCATGGATACATTGACACTTTCAATACCACCTTTAGTATAAGTACGGGCCTTGGCTACTGCAAAAGCAATGGCCCCAGGCTCAGTAACCCCTAATGCAGGCTTCATATCATCTTTAATAAGTTGCGTTAATGTTTTCATTGTTGCTTCCCTCCCTGTAAGATAAATATAGGGCTCGTGTGGTGAAAAAAACACACCTCCACCCCCTATATTCTTATATAATCTAATGTTAATTACTTTTTCATATATATTTGCTTTATTTTTTTATAATATATCACGGAGTTTGTAGAACAGTCAAAATGAAACCAGTACAGTTTTAATAATTAAAGACAAAACAATAGAACACTTTAAAGTTATATTTTTATATTATATAGTACATGAAATTTGAACTATGTCATTGGGATTTGAGTTCCATTTCCTATCATTTGGTGAAGTTCTTTTATCATATCTATAATTTTCCCCAAACCCTGAAGTACTTTTTCTTCTTCATCATAGGTAAAACATATTCTCAATTGATTTCCACCTTTTCCACTACTATAATAATTCTCTCCAAGTATAAATAAGATGTTCTCTTCAAATATAGCTTTATAGTACAATATCTTACAATCAAAAGTATCTGGTAAAGTAAGCCATAAAATTAATCCACCTTTAGGTATTGTTACTTTTACATATGAAGGAGATATCTTTTCTAGATATTTTTTTATACGCATCAATAATTGTTTCAATTCATCCCGAACCCATATTAAGTGTTTTTTATGTTCTATTGAACCAATATATGAAGCTACCATCACTTGGTTAATGAGAGGCGCTCCAGTATCTAATGTTGATTTTACTATTGCAAGCTTTCTTAAGAAGATTTCATCAGCTACAACAGCAGACAACTTATAAGAAGGACCAAGAGTCTTACTAAATCCTGCAATATAAATTACACGGTTGTTTTTATCAAGACTTTTTAGTGGCTTTTTAAATTCTTCATAATATAAATCACTCCAGCAATCATCCTCTATAATAATAAAATTATGTTCATCTGCTAAACTAAGAATTTCTTGCCTAACCTCTAAACTTGCACTAATTCCTGTTGGATTTTGAAAAGTAGGCATGGTATACAACGCTTTTACAGGATACTTTTCGCACTGAATCAATAAACTATTTACATCTAAGCCCTCTGGTGTCATTGGCACTTCTATTACATTTGCCCCTCTACTTTTAAACACATCAATTGCACCAGAAAAAGTTGGAGCCCCTACTACCACTACATCTCCATGTCCAATAAAAGTCTGTGCAATTACATTAATAGCTAATTGAGATCCACTTGTAATAAGAACTTCTTGGTTACTTGCCTCAACACCCTTATCAACTAAATACCCACATACCTTATCAATCAAGCTTTTTTCCCCTTCTACTGGAGAATGTTTACCTAGCTCTTTTTCATTATAATTATCAATAAAAGTATCAATAATAGTTTTTGTAGGCAAGAAACGTTCGTTTAACCCAGCTATTGCTAAATTGCATCCTAACTCTTTTAGGTTAAAATAATTTCTTTGTCTATATCCTTTTCTTACTATATAATCTTCAATATTATTTTTCCAGTTGTTTTTATCAATTTCTTCGACTTCAATATTATGATTGAAGTCAATGTTTTTGCTTTTTACATAAGTTCCTTTTCCATGTTCTTTATAAATAAATCCATTTTTTTCTAACAACTCATAAGCTTTAACAACAGTCATTTTACTTATACTCAATTGTAATGATAGTTTTCGAACTGAAGGCAATTTTTCGTTAGGTTTTAAGATACCACTATCAATTCTATTTTGTAATTCATCATATAATTGTCTAGTCAAACTAGTCTTACTTTTTTTATCAACATACAATTTCATCAATTCACCTCCATATAAAGATTATAGCATACTGTTATAGTGTTCTACTTTTATATCATTACACTTAAAGTATTTAAAATGTATCATAAACTAAATTTCCTTAAAAAGTGAATTCATATCATATAATAAATATTTTAATAATTCCATTTTCTAAAACACATATTTTTATAAATAAAAGCCGCTACTTAGAACTTTCTTCTACGTAACGGCTGATTTCTACTTTCCTTTTCATAAAATATATAGTTTGTTCTTTAAATTATCATTGATAATTTAAAATTAAATATTAATGAATTAAATCTTTTGGATAACTCTTATGATTAATAATTCCATACTCTAACATCAATTCATCTGTTAGATATTTAACCCCTTTACAATGTAAATCTCCCACACCTTCACTAACCAATTGATAAAGTTGTGATTCATAAAAATAATTCATACTATCTTCTAAATCCTTATTAGTTCTCTTTGAAAATTCTAAAATTATATTTTTATATAAAGATTGTAATAATATTTTATTTGCTACCATATTCTACACTTCCTTATTTTCTTCATAGCTTAAGTATTCATCAATGCATCTCTGGAAAAAGATATATGGGGATTATCTACTATTAAGTAAGATCCATAGTATACTATCAACTTAATGCTCCCCTTTCTTTTAATACTTCTATTAAATCTTCAACTATATAACGTTTGCTTTGAGAGTGTAATGGTTCATAACAAGGAATAATATAGTCATCTAAAGTATTTGTATTTTTTATTAATTCATATACCTTAGCAGAATTTATTTCTAATTTTTCTGCTAAACTTTCAATACAAAATATAGCAAATTCTAATCTTTTTTCATCCATTACAGCATCTCCAAATGTACTTGTTTTATTTATATTATACCCTTTATACTTATACTTTAAAATAAATTTATTGAAATTACACTTCTTATTAATCTCTGATACATATTCATTTATTAAATTTTATCTACTATTAACCGCTCTATCCTCTTTCTTAATTTTCTCCCTGATACTTATATCTTCTAATGCATGAAAAAATTTATTCTCTTCTATGTGGAATCATAAATAAAGGCAAGTTACTTAATTTAAACCATTTTACTTAATCAATCAAAAGTCCCATTAGCAAAGAGTCATAGAACTCTCCATTAATCAAAAAATCCCTTTTTACTAGTCCTTCTTCTAAAAAACCAAGCTTTTTATATAATTTAATTCCCGGTTTATTGTCATCTCTTACTCTCAAATTAATTTTTCTAATTATTCCTGAATCTTTGCTCCAATCAATCAAATATTTTATAAGTTCTTTTCCTATACCATTTCCCCAATATTCTTTAAGAACAGTTACTCCAAATTCACCAACATGAGCATTTCTTTCTCTTAATCCTCCTGAGAAATTTAAATTTCCAACTAACTTACCTTTAATTTCTGCTATAATAAATAAGGCATTTTCCTTTTTTAAAGCACTTTCAATAAACTTTTCTTCTTCATGAATACTTATTCCAAACTCTCCTTTTCCAAATGTTAAAAAATCTGATTCCCCACCTATAGCATTTAAATACTCAATCAATGCTTTAGCATCAGATTTATTGACTTTTCTAATTACTACTTTTTCATCCTTAACATCCATCGCTTTCATTAAATATAGCACCCCCATTTTTATTTTTACTAATAACATTTAGATATAGAAAACATAATTTTTCATAGTACAATCAACTTAATCTCTTATTAGCTAAATTCTCTTACTTTTAACCCAAAAACTTTACTAATAAAATTTATGATTCCCTTAATAATGAAAAAAGAGAGCATAATAATAAAACTCCCTAAAAGCAAATTCTGTTTTTTATTTATTGGAACACATTCAAACACCTTATTTTGCTTACACTAAATAGTTTATATATACACTCTGAAATATATTGAAGCGAACTCTTTTATTATTACAATTATAAGAAAATTATACTACAATTTCCATATAATTTAAAATATCTGGTATATTTATTTACGATAACATTCAAAACAATACCACCTACTGTAATAATCCTAATACCACATATAAAAAAAATAACCGCTACCTAAAAATTTTCTTCTAAGTAACAGCTGATTTCTGCTTTCCTTTTCATAAAATATATAGTTTGTTCTTTAAATTATCATTCATAATTTAAGACATTAAAGTATAGACCAAGCTATCCACAAGATGGATTTAAAACAACTGAAGATGCAAGGAAATAAGTTTTAAATTTTGTTGACACACACCCTAATATTTAAGTTAACAAATTTTAAATTCAGTAGTTATTCCATCTAATTCGATTCTTTTAGAAATATATAAATGGTTATCTGTATTTATTTCTGCATAAAAAATATCCTTTTCTGTTTCAATTCCTGACATTTTAAATTCTTTATACAACCATTCACGACTAAGATTTAGTTTTTTTAAATTGTTATCATGAATTTTTCCTTCAATTACTAATGGAATAGATACCCCCTTATATTTAGTTGGAATATTCATATCTTTAGGTGTAACAGGCATATATTGTGACTTTTTTAATACACTCATATTACCATTATCTTCTATGATAGCAAATTCTACTTCGCTTAAATCAAATACATCCTTTTGCCTTAAAAACATCATAATGTTTTCAGTAGTATATTTTATTCTTTTCATATTTTCATGTAGAATTTTGCCATTCTGTATTACTACTGTTGGTCCAAAGGTAGTCATTTTACTAAATTTTCTATATTTCAGCTTAAAAAATACTACTACATTATACAATAAAATAACTAAAATTATAGCATAAGCTGTTGGAAAATATTTTAACTTAGGATCAGATATATCTGCACCTACAATTGCTCCCAATACCATTATTATTAAAAAATCAAAAACAGGTAATTCTGCAATTTTTCTTCTCCCAGATTTAAGTATTGTAAACAATAAAAATGGCAATATAGTAAAAACTTTTAAGGTAATATTTAAATATTCATTTAAACTACTCATCTAATTTCTCCTCTTCATAAACTAATTATTATTAATTTTAAAACTCTTATTTTCTACTAAGTTCATCTGTAAAATTAAGCACCACCCAAGACACATTCAAATAATAAACTAATCATACTTACTTGCCTTTTTCTTATTTTCTCCTATAATTTATTTTATTAATCCTTTTACTTCAATAATAAATTATAGATTTAATATTATGATACTAATTTAAAATCCATCTGACGTAATATACTAAAGTTGTGATTCATAAAAATAATTCATACTATCTTCTAAATCTTTATTAGTTCTCTTTGAAAATTCCCTTTAATAAAAAATTATTTCCAAAAATCCTCTACTTCTTTTAAAATATCAGCTGTTGGTGTAATTGTAGCTTCAAATATTGATTCCCCAGTCTTTTCAAGATAATACTTTATTAGATAATAACCACAAGCATATCCTGCACAATAAGGCATACCAACTTGATTGATATTTTTTGATTAATTATATATACCTCAAAATTACATTATCTATATCTATTGAATTATTTTTAAATTCTACACTACTAGAATCTCCTATAGTTAATTTTCCCAATATCTATATTGACAAGTATATTGTATACTACTATACTTTGTAGTAGTACATAAATGGTGGTGATTAAATTGTCTTCAATAAATTTAATAATACTTGGCTATTTGCAAAATAAGGAAAAAAGTGCCTATGAAATGGTTAAAGAATTTGATGTCTGGAATCTTACTAAGTGGCTAAAAATTAGTAATCCTTCAATTTATAAAAATATAGTTAAGTTATGTAACAATGGCTATTTAAATTCAAGAACTGTTAAAGAAGGTGAAATGCCGGAAAAAACATTATATTCAGTGAATAAAAAAGGAAATGTATATTTCAATGAATTAATGGAAGAAAGTTCAAAACATATAGGTAATGTTTATTTAGACTTTAACGCATTTTTAGTGAATATAGAAAATTTACCAAAAGAAAAAAGAAAAGAATATCTTAAAAATTTCAAAGAAAAAGCAGAAGAACGTAGATCCTTTGTAGAGTCAGTTTATAACAAAGAAAAACAACAGAATCAAAAATCTGGTTCCGAGTTTCTTATATTAGATTTATATAATGAATTTTATAATATTTTAGAAAAATGGTCTGAAAAAGTTTTTGACCATTATAACAAATAAAATATAGCCGCTACCTAGAACTTTCTTCTAAGTAACGGCTTACACACGGTAAATTTAAACAAAGTTAAAATCCTAGTAGGCTTATTATACTTATACTCTAATCTTTCTTTTCAACTTACTATTTAAGCATAAACAAATGCATCCATAAGCCAATCCACCAATAAAAGCTCGCATAATTTCGTAATGATTACCGTAACGATTCACAATAGTAAAATCTAAAGCAACCCACACAAACATCATCCATGCATAAATTACTTTTTCCAAATATCTTTTTATTTCATATAAATTTTTATTCTTATTAGGAAATAATCCATTAAATTTTTTAATTCTTATCTGTATAATATTATATCCAATCAATCCAATGCATCCACCAGCTAATCCAAATATAAAACTGATAAGTAACGACAACATATTGTGAGTCTCATACCAAAGAATCCAATATGCCATCACAGCAAAGATAGAAAAAGCACAAGATAAAATACACACATTTTTAAATCTTAATATTGTTTTGCCTACTTTATACTCTGTAACTTCTATATCATCTCTTTTTAAAATTTCATTGTTTTTTAATAAGACCCTACCTAATAGCTCATCAACAGTAATATTGAGTACTTCTGCTAATATTGGTAAGATTGTTATATCTGGAAATCCTTCGCCTGTTTCCCACTTTGATACTGTTTTATTACTAACAGATAATTTATCTCCTAGCTGTTTTTGAGTAAACCCTTTTTCTTTTCTCTGTCTGCTAATAACTATACCCATCGCTTTTTTATCCAATTTTTGCCCCTCCTATTCAGCAATATTATATTTGAATTTCATAAAACACTCAATCTCCTATTGATTCCAATATGTCTACGGAAAGTGGAATTACCCTCTAATAGTAGGGGATTTAGATTATATAAGCTAATATTTATACAGATTTCAAGCAAATTTAAGCTTATCCCTTCATTATTACCAATTTTACAATTCCTCTATAAACAAAAGGAGTATACATAGCTAAAAGTGTTAGTCTTTGCCATAATCCTTCGTATGAAAAAACAGTATTTTTAAATTTCTCTTTATCTCCCATAATAAAAAACACAAAAAATATAATTGCTAAAACAAATGCTATAACACAAACATTTCCCATCATTGTATTCTTCTCCTTAAAGGCAACTATTGCGCTAAGTAAAGGGAAAAATAATAATGTCATAAATCCTATTGCAGCACCGGCACCATGTATTTTTGAAGCAAAAGTTACTACATCTTTAGATTCATTTACACTAAATATACCTGCCAATAATCCAGCACCTATTGCAAATGCAGCAATAGAAATAAACATTAGTATAGCTAATAAACCTGACACTTTACTCATATTATTTAAAAAAGCTATTGCTGTAAATAATAGAAATCCTCCAAGCCAGATTAACCAAGCATTATAAAAATATCTAACTGGACTTTTTGGACTACCTAAAACACTCATCACCATCTTTTTACTATCATATCCCTCATAAAAATGTTTCAACACCCAAGGAATAAAGAATTCTCCAATAACAGTTAACACTAAAAGTATATTAAATATCTCGCTATCCAACACTTTATTCATATTTCTCTCCTTACAAATTACTATTTATTTATAAAATCGTATAATATTCATTCTTCTAAATAATTGAGCAACTAATTCATCTCATAAGCTTTATCAATATATTCTTTAGCCTTTTCAAAATCCTTTGAATTCTTTATGGTAATTTCTAAATCACCAGTTGCCCAATGGCCTATTTTACTTACATCTCTCGTGAAACCATCTTCCATTATAAAATCTTTGGGATTAAGTCTTAAATATATCGTTAAATTTTTCATTTTAACTTCCACACATACAATATTTTTGATTCTTTTAAATGCACTATATAATTTTAATTTATTCTCTGTCACATCATCGCCCAGTGCTAATATGTAATCTCTAATAGAATAATACAATTCTCTTAACTTTTCGCTTGTACCTTGTAATTGTTCATCAAAGGTTCTGTCTGAACTTTGTTTTATAGGTTTGTCTATATTTCCATTATTAATTGGCATCACTATGTTTGAATTAATTAAATCAAATATTAATAATTCTTCTCCAAATTTCTTGTATCTAATAAGGTCTATATTTCTATTTATCTGCTTTACGGCATATTCATCATATTTAGTAAAATCTCCTGCTATACAAATAAGTCGAGGCATTGTCCAATCTAATTTATCTGAATATGATTTCCCTAATGTTTTCATAACCAAAAGTTCAAAATCTGCCTTATGATCTAAAAGCCAGTCCAAATAAAATAATCCTTGATTTATTACATTTTCATTGCTAGCCCTTTTATATTCAAAAATCACAGGACAATTATTTTCATCAATACCTAAACTATCTATACGCCCACCATTTGATGTTACATATTCACTTTTAAGAAAAGTAACTCCAAAAAATGTAGGCATATTTCTTTCAATTAATGTTTGTAATTCTCTCTCCAAAGCCATCCAAGTAGCTGGAAGTTCTTCTACTTTATCTTCTATCTTAAATAGTTTTATATCAGACATTTCAATCTCCTCTAACCATATTTTACATAAATATTATAGCATAGGGAATTATTCTCCATTAACCTACCTAAGGAAAATCTTAATCCAATTCTTCTTCCCATTCATTTTTTATTACCGCTGCAGTAGATTTAACTCTATTAATTAAAGAATCCGAATTGTTATTCTCAACTCCTAATTTACAACAAGATTGATATATACCCATTTTTTCTAGCTTATTGTAAACAACTTTCATAGTTTCTATTTTATCTTTATAAAATTCACTACCTCTAATTCTAATAAATCTCCATCCTAATCTTTCAAGTATAGATTGTCTAATCATATCCTCTTCAATCTTTTCTTCTCCGTGCCACTTTTCACCATCACATTCTATAGCAATCTTTTTATCATTACATATAGCTACCATATCAATTCTATAAGATCCTACTTGCCATTGTGGTACTATCTTATATCCTTTATCTATTAGATACCTCATTACTTCCTTTTCAAATTCAGATTCTGCTTTTTTTGATAAAGTATTATATTCAACATCCTTTGAATGAGGATTTTTAAAGTAATCTATTAATTCTTTTCTAATATCACCTAGTTTTAAATCATTTTCAGAATCAAGTGAATGGATTAACCATATTTGATCTCTTGCACGGCTAACTGCTACATTATATCTTTTTTTGAATAAATCATCATTACCATATCCATTTTTTCTAAGAGGTCCTTCTCCATCATTAGTATCTACCATAGATAAGAAGATAATATCTCTTTCATCTCCTTGAAAATTAGCAGGATTTCCACACAATATTTCTCTTTTTCTATATTCAATTGGATTCATCTTCTTTTGTAACAACCTATCTATTAATACTGCTTGTTTATCTCCTCTTAGTGTAATCACTCCAAATGTTTTATCCTTATATTCTTGATTTTTACAACAGCCTATTATTAAGGATACTAGTGTTTCTGCTTCTTTTTCATTGATTTTATTATTACTTATTGCTCCCTCAACTCTATAAATTACTGTAGCAGGTTTAGTAGTTACTTCACTAGAATCTCTTAGTGGTTTTATTTGACGATTATAGGATAAAATATTTGAGTATTGAATTATCTCTGGTACACACCTAAAATGTTCTTTTAATCTTATTGGTTGATATCCTGATGATTGAGCTAAATCATATACAGAAAATTTTCCACAATACAATTTATCATTTGGAATATCATATAAATATTCTCTAATTAATCTATCTATGTCCTCAGTTTTTTCACCAATAGATAATGGACTCACTTGTTCATTATCTCCAACTACTATTACTTTTTTTCCTAAATAAAGTGCAACTAAAGCCATTACATCCGCTTGGCTTGCTTCATCTATTATTACTACATCAAATTTATTTTCGCTAGGATTAAAATTTTCCACCACCTTACTTAAAGGCATTATCCAAACTGGAACTGCACTCTGACAATTAGGCATTAATTTTCTAGCTTCAGCTTTATATATTTCCGCTCTCTTCCCTTTACCTTTTCCAATCTTTCTGATTAATTGTCTCCATCCTTCAATAGATTGTACTTGCCTTTTATTATTTTGGAAGTCATTAAGTTTAGCTTCCCATGCTTTTTTAAAAGCAAGTTCTGATGTATTTTCTTTTATATAATTTTCTAATTTAATTATGTCATTTTGAATTACTTCAATTGATTGATTATTTCTTTTTTCTAGTTCTTCACTAAATTGGGCAAACAACCACGCTTCTTTTATTTTTGTAGGCGGTTTATTTTCTCCATGAACTTTATTTCTGTGTTTTATCTCTTTAGCCCATGAAGAAGCACTTTCACTAATTTTTTTTAATAAATATCTTCTTCTTTCTATATCCTTTGATAAGTTCTTTATATTTACTAATTTCTCATAATATTTTTTATACACTTCTACATTTTCATCTAGTAAAGCATCTTGTAATCCCTTGAGAATTTCACTATCTTGCATACTTGAATATTGATTTATTACTTTTGTAACTGAATCTTTCATTTTAATGTATTTAAAATATTTTAATCTATATATTTCAGATTTAATTACATCTTTAAGCTTTACTCCTAATTTATTTTTTATATTCTTTAAACTACTATATTTGTCATTAGATAAATCTATCTCGTTATCAATAAAATCAAAGTTAACACCAATAGATTTTAATTTTAATATAATAGGGTCCCAATGTTTTTCATACCATAAAAGATTTTCTTCTATTACATCACAATACTTTTCACAAACAAGTTCAAACTCTTCACCCATTTCTTCAGTACTATCTGCTCCTAAAGGAGCAATTTGTCTATTCCATCTATTCTTAAGCTGTTTTTTCGCTTTATTTAAGTTATAATATTTAAGCAAAGCCCTATATTCATTAATATACTTTGGAGTACTACCATTAACCCTGCAACAATTAATTACCTTTTTCATATCTGGATTAAACATTAAGTTTATTCTATTTATCTTTCCGCTTGCTTCTAATTTATTTATTATTGTGTTTAATTGTTTAGACATGTCTAGATTATCTTCAATATTTTCAAATTCAGGCTTATAATTAAAAATTTCTTCTGAAATATCTAGTTTCATTTGATAAACATTGTTTATCTCATTCACAAGATTTACCCAATTTTTCTTAACTACCTTTTCTTTTGATGCTTGAATAGTCGCAAGTGTCCATTCACTATCTAAATTTATACATTTTAAAGATTTATTTATATCAACTATTATAGATTCTAATTCTTCGGTTGTATAATTAAGACTTTTAGCATCCCAACAATTTTTATATTGGTTTAATTTTTCTTCTGAAAACTCATGTTTATTAAATATTAAATCTTGAAAATCTCTTGGAGTTATTAGTTCTGATAATTCAGGCAGTTTATTATCATATTCTTTTTCCTGATCCTTTGAAATTGTCTTATTTGTTTCATATAATTCTATTATTTCTTCTTCTGATAATGAAGGAGCTACCCCTAATTTGACTGGCATAGGTATCCATGAATATGCATCTTTATATTTACTAATAAATTTAGCTGCATCTAAGGGATTAAATTCTTCTCCATTTACAACTATAGGTCTATATTCATTTAATCTTATATTTTTCAGCTTTAATTTTAATTCTCTTAATTTAGCTATCTTATCTTTCCTTATTTTTTCTAATGATTCTATTTGATGCTTCAATGTTTCTGGATCTAATCTTGATCTATTTTCATTTATCTCATCTAATGTTTTCTCCATTTCCACTCTGCTTTCAACTGTTGATAACAAACTTAAGCAAAGTGATTGCAAATTGTCAGCTACCTTATCTTTTAATACTGAAAGAGCCTTTTCACTATAACTTGTTACTAATATACTTTTACCCTGTGATAATAAATATCCTATCATATTAGCTATTGTATGAGTTTTCCCAGTTCCAGGTGGTCCTTGTACCAATACAGCACTATTACTTTCTAAATACTTTGCAACAGCTAATTGTTCCGAGTTTGCTGGTTTAGTTAGTAGTATATCTTTATCTATTCCATTTGGATTTAAATTCAGCATAACTTTTGAGCTTTTCTCAGTTGGATTATTTTCTTCAATACATCCTACTACTTCTTCTAAAAATGTAGGAATATTTGTTTTATCATCTATATCTTCAATTATAGAATCTACAGCAATTCCAAAACCTAAATTCTTTTTTCTTAAAAATAATACTGGCTTTCTATATATTTGAGGATTCTCTAAGTTATCATTAGTTTCTGATTTAGATTCAATAAACCTTCCTTTTGGTGAAAGTGCATTTGCAACTCTATTAAAAAAAGAACTTGTATTTTCCCCTTCAATTGGTGAATAGTTATTTCCCTCAAAATCGTTATATAATTCCATTAATAATTCATTATTTATTCCCTCTATATTATAGAAAAGACTCCTATAAATTTCTGTATTCTTATCTGATTCTGTTAATATAAACTCTGGAACATTAGCATCAAATTTTAAATTTACATGCTGTAAAAGTATAGGATGCTCTATAAAAATATCTTTTTTATAAAGTAATAATCCATCTCCTAAAATTAATTCTATTGATTCTGATTCTTTTTTTATCTTTGAATACAATTCATATAATGTATTAAACAAATCATCTACAGCTCTTGCTGGTTTTTCATTCTCAATCCATTTATTTCTTTCTTTTTCCCATTCATTAAATGCATTTACTCTTTTTTTATCATCTTCAAACTTCTCAGTTATATATTTAGTTTCATTATTTTTATTATTAAATCCACTTTTTATTTTTATCTCTTTTTTTATTTTTACTTCACCATTAATATTTTCCCAACCTTTTTCTATCCACTTCTTAATTTCCCTTGGAATTTTAGGACATTCTCTTAAAATTGGTCTTTTAACTCTTAGTATTCCTTCTATATCGTCACTTTCTGAAAGATAAATATTATTCACTATAGTTTCATGCTTAGGTAAATTATCTACCCATTTCATCCATACTTGATTTGTTATATCTGTAATTTTTGGATTTTTAATATTATTGTATTCTTTCAAAAAATGAAATAACCTTGTTATTTTTTCTTTTGCCTTTTGACCCATATTGTTTCACCACCATATACAAAACATTTTTATAACCTTATATACTTATAATTTTAATACTAACCATAATTTAATAATTTTAATAAATATTTCATTTCTAAAAATATAGTTTCTACTATAGATAACTATGAAATATTAATTAATACCTATAAACATTTATATTATACTACATATTTTACTATTTTAACTTAATTTTCCCTATAATATTCTTTCAATCTTCATTTCTAATTTTAAATTAAAGTCTTCTTCAAATTTCTAATGCAGTATAATTTTCAATATTTTAAAAAATATATAAATAAAAATAAACTTGAGTTTTCTCTCAAGCTTATTTCATCTTTAATATTCCTTATCTTATTATATATGTCTATTTCATCGCATCAATAATAACTTGTAATCCTCTTAAATTACCTTTTCCCAATGTTGAATAATAATTAATATGTTTTTGAACTGCCTTTAAAGCATTTCTAAATGACTCTTCTCCATAATCTTTTCTGATATTTTCTAATAAAAATCTATTTGTATCATTGTTAAAAGCTCTTTTATATTCTTCTCCATTCATCATCCCTAAAAATATAGTAATGAGAGCATTAGCAGAACCTACATTCATACCTGTAGTTTTATTTATCTCTATCTTTGCTTCATTTCTTGTAAGTTCTTCTGCATACACTTTCTTTGCTATTTCATAAGCACCTTTACTCATTTCCATAGTAATTTTCACACTTATATCCCCCTTGTATAAATCTTTACTTTTTATAGTTATAATAGAATATTAACCACCAATCTACTCAACCTTCAAAGCTCCCATTTTCATCCTATCTTTAAGCTTTATAACTAGCACCATTATCTCATATCCTATAAACGCTCCCATTGTGTTCATTAATACATCTTCTAATTCTACAAAACGACCAATGAATGTTTGTAAAAATTCAACGGTTAATGAAAAAATAAGACCTATCAAAATTCCATAAATCCATTTACTCCTAAGTTTTTTTAAAACACCTGCTGAAAAAAATCCAAAAGGAATAAATAATATTAAGTTTAATAATGTAGCTATAGAAAAATTCTCTATAGAAATATTAAAACTTATTTGTACATTTCCATCAAATACTGAAGTTGTTCCAAAATCACCAGTAGTGATCCCGGTAATTTTCAAAATCAAAAGCACTGTAAGAATCCATCCAAACTCACATAACATTTTAAATGGTTTAAATTCGCACTTTCTTTTAACTAAAAATTTCGCACAAGTATATACACAAAAAATAATAAATGCTTTAAGTCTCACTTGCATAAACATTACTTCAGCTACTTGTAAATAACTTTCTAACATATCTGTATTTCTCCTCTTAACTATAATCTTCTTTTGTCGTTACAATTCTAAGCAAATTATAGCATTATTTACCATATCATTCAAAACAAAACCATACTGTCATAATCTTTAATATCACACTAAAAAAAATAGCCGCTACCTAGAATTTTTCTCATAAGCAACGGCTATTTATTAAGGTATAATTTATACAAAAGTACATTTTAAATAGTATACATTTTTATATCTAAATTACTATACTAAATATAAAAACTAAACTAAAACCCTTCTAGAAACTTTACTATTAGATGTATTTCCACCTATAGGATGACCTGAAGCTGGAACTGCTCTTTCTCTTCCCCAGTCTCTAATTGCTTCTATCTTTTCTGGACTTGTTTTAGATAATGGAACAACATTCTTCAGTGAATTTATTATTAATTCATCTGAATATTGTAAGCCATCATCTGCAATTAATCTATAAGCAACATCTCTAAGGGATGCTTCTAAATCTGCCCCTGTAAATCCTTCTGTAACATCTACAAGCTGTTTTATAGTACTTTCTGATAACTCAATATTAATATACTTTTTAACATATAAATTTATTATTTCTTTTCTCTCAACCTCTGAAGGTAAATCTACAAAAAATAACTCATCAAAACGACCTCTTCTTAATAATTCAGAAGGTAATTTTGATACATCATTTGCTGTAGCTACAACAAAAACTAGCTTTCTACATTCTTGCATCCAAAATAAAAATTGTCCTACCATTCTTGTTGTAACTCCTGAACTATCACTTCCAGATGTTCCAAGCCCCTTTTCAATTTCATCTATCCATAATACACAAGGTGAAAGATGTTCTGCTGTTTGAAAAGCATCCTTTAACTGTTGCTCACTTTGTCCTACATATTGTCCTTGAACAGTAGCAAAATCAAGTCTATATAAAGGTAAATTCCAAAAACTTGCTATTGCTTTTGCAGAAAGTGATTTACCACAGCCTGGAACACCAACTAAAAGTACACCTCTTGGTGGCTGTAATCCTCGCTTTCTTAATTCATCCCTTTTTTCTGGAGTCTGCAGTTTTTTCTTATTGTTAAGCCATTCTTTTAACCCACTTAAACCTCCTACATCCAAAATATTTTGAGATACTTCTATTTTCTCCAATCCTTCTATATTGGAAAATAATTTATTCTTAGCAAATTTTAATTCTGTTAAGTCACTTTTTTTAATTGATTTATTAGCAACTAATGATACTATTACATTCTGTGCTTCAACTTGAGTTACTCCTGTTAAAATTGTAGCTGCTTCTCTATAATCATTATTGTCCCATTCTATTGATATATCTCTCTTATAGGGCTCAATATTTTCTTTTATAATCTGAAGCATTTCTTCTTCATTAGGTAAATCTAATTCCAGTGACATACCTGCTCTTTGTAATTGTCCCCAAACTGGAGTTGTAGTTAATGCAATAATTACTCCTCCATTTTCTTCAGCCAAAGACACAACATCTTGAAGATATCTTGCTGTCATTGTATCACTTTCAATATCTGATACTTCTGTCAAAACAAAGGTTAAGTTTTGCTTAACTTTCATTTGTTCTGTAATAAAATCCAAGGCACCCATTAAAGATTTATCATCGTTTACTGTTCGCCCATCTGAAATATCATACATTCCTTTTGAAAGTGTATGTACATAAAATGGTAAACATAAATCTTCTGATACTGTTTTACAAACTTCTAATGCTCTACTTCTTTCAACAGTATCAAATGATATAAATGGTATTCTGGCTAATGAATACTGTCTAATCTTATGAATACACTCTTTAAAATACATCTTATTTAACCTCCAGATTATTAATTTTATTTTTTCTTACTATACTTGTTAGCATCCCTGTTCTATCTGTTCTACTTGTTTTTTCAAGAGATTCTTGCATTGAATCTGCTTGTTTTTTAATTATATCTACAAACTTTTTAACATCTTCTTCTGGTAAAATTGGAACCCTTGCAAATTCTATCAAAAATTTAAATTCTTTTCTTAACAGTAACAATGAATTGGTTAACATATTTAAATCGCCTTTATTAAAGTTCATAGCTCTTGTAAATTTATCACTTGCTTTTTTTAATCTTGCTTGAATAACCTCATTCATTTGTTTGGCGATTCTTCCTCCTACACCTGCACTCAATGTAAGAGTTCCATTTTTTATATCCTTTAATACTTCTTCATCGTAAGTCCCTTCTTTTGCTAAATCAAAGCATTTTACCCATTCAGCATATGTAGTTGGATTCTTCATATTTTCCTCCTTACTCTTTTCACAACAACTGCTGGTGGTGTTAAATCCCACTCTGGAAATACTGATGCAAAATCATTTATTGATTTTTCACTATTATTATTTCTTTCATCATTTTGAACTTTATTCTCTTTCATTGCATGTCTATTAATAGGTAAATTATTATTATTCATAGCTACTTGAATCCACCTTTCTATAATACTTGTCTTACTTTATGATTATTTTGTACATTAATATACTGCTCTGGTGATAATTCTTTTAAGAAATTTATAACTTTTTCACTTTCCTTATCTTTTTCAGAATATAATCTTCTATAATCAACTACTTCTGCTAAAAATCCATTTAATATTTCTTGAGATGATTGTCTAGTACTTTCCATATTATTAATTACTATATCTCTATTTCTTTCAATCAATTTTTTTTCAGATACTATTAACCATATACTTAATACTGCAGCTATTATAACTAGTGGTATTATTTGGCATATTATTCCTAAAAAGGCACTAGCCCCACCTATGCCACCTATTTTTTTTGCCTTATCATTTGGCCATTTTAACTTATTTAATTCTTCTTCTTTTATTTTATCTATATAGGCATTTAATGAATTACTAAGTTCTTCTGCATTTTCTCCATCTCTTGTTTTACCATTCCAGTTATCAATATCTATATCTATATCCATTGGAACTTCAGCTCTACTTTTTGCTGTTAAATCTTCATAAGAATCTAATATCCATTGTTTAGATAATGAAATTGCAAGTTTTTGAGTTGCAACTAAAGCTCCAGTTGATTCTGGCGCTAATGCAGTGTTTGTTAGATGTTGTGAAAAATCATCATATTTCTCATAGCCTTTAGATTCCAAATCAAATCTCTTATTTGCTCTATCTGTATCTCCATTTTCTTCAATTACTAATTTATTTTTCCTCAATTGAAGTCTAAGTGGCAATTCTTCAGTGTCATAATTTTCAACTAAATTATCTAGTATCCCATCTATTTTTGCAGATACTGATGCTAAGTTTTCTACTGGAGTATTAAATATATTACTAAAATGATTATAAATTTCATTATGGGTTTCCGCTATTTCTAATACATCTTTAAGCTTGTCCCACGTGGAACTATATTGTTTTAATATTGGAAACTCTTCTTCATTTACATCTACCTTTTTTACAAGAAAAGCATTTTGCCATTGCTGTCTTTGTTGATCAATGAAACCAGGTTTTGTAGATAGTTCATCAACCCACTGCTTAATTTTTGAAGAACATATTCCCTTTACATCTCCACCAAACAACCCACTTGCAAATGCATCTAAAACAACTATTATTCTACGTTCCATTTTTTCAGGATCTTGCATTGCAAAATATCTTTCTAACCATACTAATGACCCATCTAATCTTCCTGCTCTTCTACTTATTAAACAAAAAAGTAAAGATGTTTTTTCATCATCTCTTTTAATTGCTTCCTTAAGTGCTTTTTCTGCAAGCTCTTTATTATCACTTAACCATGCAGATAATGCTATTAAAGCTGGGGCCAACCAATATCTTGGTGTTGATAACATCATTTCTTCTGTGGCATTTTCTATAGTTTCTTTTTTAACTACACTAATATCTGCAGCCTGAAGTATACCTACTGTGTGTTTTCTTACTTTTTCATAGTTTCCATATTCTTTTTTTAGTTCCTGTTCCAGCATAACTACAGTTTGCTTTGCATCAGCCAAACTAGCTATTCTTTTTGATTCATTAACAAAAGCTCTAAACTCTTCAGTTAAAGCACTCAATTCTGATGATACTGTATTTACTTTACCATCTACATTATTTACTCTACCAGCTACAGCTTCTACATTGTTAGCTACCAAAGATATATTATTAGCTAATCCACTTAAATTTCTTTCTATGATACTTAAATCAGCGGTACTTATTACACGTTCTCCCATTTAATATTCTCCTCCTTTATTTAACCATACTAACACTTCCATCACGTTTTACAGCACATAAACAATCGGTATAAACTTCAATATATTCATAATTTCCGTGAAGTGCTAAACTCCTTGCTCTTTCAAATAAAGGTTCCATACTTTCAGAAGTTTTGTAATGATTTATAATATTACCAGTCATATCAAGTGTATGAACTTCATATGGCTCTCCTAAATAACACTTTGCTACTAATCCAACAAATAGATTAGCTTGTGGTATATCTTTAAATTCATTTTTTATTTCTTCTACACACTCATCAAATTGTTTTTTACATTGTTCACATCCACCAACGTCAAGTCTTTTTATTGCTTCCATATACTCATTTGATCTTTTATTTCTTAATCTTTTTTCTAATAAAGTTTTATCCATGCGAATTTTTGCATTTATATCTTCATTAATATTTAATCCCATTTTATTTTCTTGTCTTGTGTTCCCTGTAATTATTGGCCTTGGCATTTGTTTTCCCCCTTATTATTAATTAAATTAATTGCGTAACTAGAGTAATATAAAGTATACATATTCCTCAATTGTATTATAACTATATTTATAACATATTTTTCATTATACAACATTTTTAATGCTTTTTGTATTTTATTGTATTATTATAAATATAAATGTAAATACAAATATATTTTCACTTTATTAAATTAGTTTTCCTTAAAACTAAATTATTATCGATATCTGTACTTCAAAAGTAAAGTTTATATGGCACTTCTCTTTGTATTTCTTTAAATATATTTTCAAAAAAATAGCCGCTACCTAGAACTTTCTTCTAAGTAACGGCTTTATTTATTACTATTATAAAATATATCTTTTAAATTTATCTTTAAATCAAAAAACCATACTTATAACACTGTACGACTTATGATTTCATCTTGTACTTCTTTGCAAAGTTCAACAAAGAAAGCTGAATATCCTGCAACACGAACAATCAAATCTCTATACTTTTCTGGATGAATTTGAGCTTCTTTTAAGGTTTTGTTATCAATATAATTAAATTGCATTTGGGCATTCCCTAAAATAGATGCACTTCTAAGCAAACTAATTATTGAATCTCTACCTTCTTTATTTTCTAAAAAGCCACTAGATATTTTAAAGTTGTGAGCCATCCCAAGACTCATAGATTCTACATTAATTTTTGATACTGATTTAATTATAGATGTTGGGCCTTTTTTGTCAGCACCTTGTGAAGGACTCATTGAATCTGAAAGTGGTGCAGCTTTATAACGGCCATCTGGTGTTGCTTTAACCATTTCCCCCAGTGGAGTATTAAAAGATTGTGAAAGCGTACCATGTATTTGTCTTGCATATAATGAAGGCTCACTATTAATCTTTCTTTCTGTATAATCTACAATATTCTTTGCAATTAAATCTACATAATCACAATCATTTCCGTATTTAGGAGCTCTTATAACATCACTATGTATTTCTTCATATCCCTCAAAATTAGCATCCATAGCTTTTTTAAATTCATCTAGAGTATATTTCTTTTCATCATAAACAAGCTTTTTTATAGCTGCCATGCTATCTGTATATGTACCTAATCCAGCAAATATTGTTCCTGGCCCCTCATATAAAACAGCTCCACCTTCCATTACGTCTTTTCCTTTTTCCATGCATCCATCAACAAATAAGGACATGTATGGGCTTGGAGCCATATCTCTTACAATTTCTTGTACAATAACAGTACCTTTTCCATTCATCTCTAAAAGATAATCAAGTTGAGTTTTTACAGCTTTATCAAATTTATCATAAGTAGTTAGATGACTTAAATCTCCTGTATCTACTCCCTGTATATTATCAAATCCTTCAATCATACCACGATTAAATACCATTTCTATTGTAATTGGCCACTGTGTAAATCCTCCAGCAGTCCATTGATGAATACGTCCAGATTTTTGTGGCTCAACACAGCCCATAAGACAATAATCGCGAGCATCTTCAAAGCTGAACCCTTTTCTAAGCATCATTTTTATATGGGCATCATCAAAATGACAGGCAGGCATACCAACTCCTGCTTTAATTACATCTACAATTTTTTCTAAATATTTTTGAGGTGATTGGTTATGAATACGACAAGCAAGAGATGGTTGATACATCTTTACTTTGCTTACAACATCCATAATTAAATAAGTTAATTCATTAGTAGCATCTCCTCCATGACGTTTTTGTCCTCCAACACACATATTAATAAAAGGCATATACCCTGCAAAATATTTGGCAGTTGCTCCTGGTGTGTACCATATCATTTCTGAACATTTTATAATGAAGCATGCCATAAGTTCAAAGGCTTCCTTTTGATTTAACCTTCCTGATTTAATATCTTCCTTATAATACTCATATACATATTGATCTATACGTCCAAGAGAAGTACTACATTGATTTTCTTCCATTAAAAATAGTGACTGAATTGTCCAAATAGATTGTAGCGCTTCATAAAAGCTCTTTGGCGGATTAGCTGGAACCCTTTCATTAACTTCTGCAATTTTTTCTAATTCTAATTTACGCTGAGGATCAGTTTCTTCTTTTGAAAGCTCTTTTGCATAGGAAGAAATCCTTGAAGAATAGATAAGAATCCCTTCGCATGTTTCTATTGCCCCTTTATAATAGGAAATCTTATCTTTATCTTTAATATTATCAGAACATAAATTAGCTAGTTTAGCCTCTGCTTCAGCTTTAACTCCTAAAATACCCTTTTTAAACAAAATAATGTCATATCCAGGACTAGTATCTCCTCCACCACTTGTCATATGATAAGTCAAATCACTTATACAGGCTTCAGCACCAAATTCCCATAGTCCCTTTTCTTTAAAAACCTTTTCACACTGTTCAGCAACAGATTTACCCTTCCAAAATGGAAACAATTCTTCTTTCATGATTTTTTTATCTTTTTCGCTAATGAAATATGGATCCTGTGCTCTAGTACTAATAGTATCTATTTCATCTTTAACCCATTCCCAAGCTGTATCTGGAGAAAATGCACCAGCACGAGGCTTTCCACAGGGATGTCCCACTATAAGTTCATTCTTTTGTATAAGCATAGGCGCAGTTTCACAAGCTCTTTTAAATCCTCTCCCTCTCCTAATATTAACTGGCAGTCCAGGATATTTTTTTGCGATTTCAGTGTAGGCTAACGCACGTCCAATTGTAATACTGGGCTTAACTTTTAGATAAGATTTTTTTAATGATTGAATACGCTTTGATAAAAATTCATTTTTTTCTTTCATATAAATAGCACCCCTATCAATCTTTATTTAAAACTTCATTTTTAACTAATACATAGAAAAATTAACCTACTAAATTAATATATTAATAAATAAATCAGCACAACATTCAATATATCAATAAAAATCCAATGCATTAATTTAAAATACTGATCAAAAAATTAACACATTAATTCAATATATCAATTGAAAAACCTAATACATTAATCTAATATACCAATCAATCGATCGCCCTATTGATTTACTATACTAATTATAAGGGGTACTCCATAGGTAAAAGTCAATATAAAACCAGTATAAATACACACTAATATTAATTTTTATTTCAATGTAAATAGATTAATAATCTTACTATTATATATAAATTAAAGGATTTATTTTAGAAATTATAGTATTTAAAGACAAACTAAGGATTAATCAAAACTCTGCTATTTTGCATTTCTCTAAATTTCATATAAAATTTAAAATATCAATTTAAATTCATAGATTTTATTAATTGGTGTTACGCCTATAATCCTTTTTAAAACATTACCCTAAGGTCATAGAAATAATAAAATATATTCAATTTTATATAATATATAAAGCCGCTACCTAGACTCTTTCTAAGCAACGGCTATTTATATCATTAAAATTTTATTTAAACCCTAAATTCCAATTGTTCTACTGATTTCAAATCAATATGCTTTAATTTAAGCAAGTTCAATCTTTAATCCTATTTTCCTCTTTAGTGTTCATTTTGAACCGGTTGACCGGTGTGAACCTCTAATCCTCCTGAAACAGTTAAATTCATTCCATTACAAGAAGTAGATTCGTCACTAGCTAAAAAATACATTGCTTTAGCCACTTCATCTGGTGTACATATACGTTTTAGTGGGTTTGCTTTATTAAACATGTCTATCACATCTTCTGGATTAGACAAAAACATTGGTGTAGCGCAAGCACTAGGACATACATTATTTACTCTAATATTATATTTTCCATAGTCTAAAGCCATCGAACGAACTAAATTTACCACGGCACCTTTAGCTGCATTATAGGCTGCCATATCATAGTCCCCTTCCATTCCTGAAACAGAGCCTGTATTTACTATAGTTCCTCCACCATTTTTAATCATATCAGGAATAAAGTATTTCCCAGTTAAAAAGATTGATTTTACATCTACATCAAAAATTAAATCTAATTTATCTTCCTCTACTTCATGGAGTTTTCCAGCTGTAAAAATACCTGCATTATTAATTATTGAATGGATTTTTATATTGTTTTCTACTGTAAAATCGTGTAAAGCCTTAACATCTAGACTTTTAGCTACATTAGAAGATTTAAACCATACATTTTCATATTTTTCTTTAAGATTATTTTTAATTTCAATACCTTTATCCTCATTTAAATCTGTCATTAAAACTCCCCAGCCTCTTTTTAAAAAGAGTTTAGTAGCAGATAACCCCATTCCAGAACAAGCTCCTGTAATTAATACATTTTTCATTTATATCACTCCTTTTTTTATAATCCATATCCAACTTTAAAACCATCTAATACGCCATCTAAAGCTCTTCCTGCTTTTTTGGCATCTCCAATTATTTTAATATCTATACCTTCATTTTCTAACTTTCTAGCTAACTTATTGTCTGAACTAGAACCAATAGCTATTACTACAGAGTCACATTCTAAAGTAATTTCTCTTCCATCTTTTTCTATGATAACTGAATCAGAAGTAATCTTTTTAACCTTAGATGATGTATAAATTTCAGCATTGTTTTCTTTTAAGTTTTTCATAATATAACGTCTAGGACCTTCTTCTAATCCGCCTATAATCTCATCTAGCATCTCTACAATAGCTACTTTGTGCCATTCTAATGCTAAAAACTCACAAGTTTCAGCACCTACTAATCCTCCACCGATAACTACACATCTATCACCTACAAGCTTAATTCCTGTTAAAACGTCATTTGCTTGTACCACATTTTCTCCTTCTATGCCTTCAATATTTGGAGTAATAGGATTTGCTCCTGTAGCTACAATTACCTCATCATAGTTCCCTTTTTTCACCATATCTACTGTAACTTCTGTTTCTAAATTAACATCTACATTAAGCATTTCTAATTGTTTCTTTTGCCATAAAGTAAATGAATTTAATTCTTCTTTATTAGGAGGAATAGCAGCTATTAACCATTGTCCACCTATTTTATTACTCTTTTCAAATAAATGTACTTCATGTCCTGCACGAGCAGATGAAATTGCAGCTTCATTTCCTGCTGGACCTGCTCCAATTACCATTACCTTTTTAGGATTATCAGTCTTTTTATCATATGCATATTCTTTTCCAGTCAAAGGATTTACTAAACAAGATATATTCTTTCCTTGAACTTGTCTACCAATGCATCCTTGCATACAACCAATGCATTTATTTATTTCATCAAAACGTCCTTCTTTCACTTTTTCTGGGAAATGAGGATCTGCTATAGATTGACGTCCTAATGCTATAAAGTCAGCTTTGTTTTCGTCTAATACATCTTCCATAAGAAAAGGATTAGTAAATCTATTTACCACAATAACTGGAACTGAAATTTTCTTTTTTAATTCAGCTGTATATTTAGCTAACCATCCTTCTTTAACAGCTGCTGGAGCCGCTATCATATAACGTGTAGCATAAACTCCAACTGTAATATCAACACAATCTACTCCAGCATTTTCAGCCATTTTTGCTATTATCTTGGTATCATCTATATTTAATCCGCCTTCTACAAGTTCTTCTGCTCCAAGTCTAATTAATATTGGATAATCTTTACCTACTGCCCCTCTAACTTTTTCAATAATTTCTTTACAAAATCTAAATCTATTTATAAATGAACCACCATACATATCAGTTCTTTTATTAGAAAATGGTGATAAAAATTGATTTATTAAATATCCGTGAGCTCCGTGAATTTCTACTGCATCAAATCCAGCCTTTTTACCTAAAAGAGCTGCATTTACAAAATCATCTTCTATTTTTAAGATCTCTTTTACAGTTAATTCTTTAGGAATTTCAGGCATTGTAGGATCTTTAATTGGAGATGGAGCAACTGGTTTTAACCCTGTAATTTCGCTTGTAGTTTGTCTCCCTGCATGATATATTTGCAAACAAATTTTAGAGCCCTGTTTATGTATTCTATCTACTAACTCTTTATGAGAATTCATATGCTTTTCATTCCACATACGACCCATTATTTTAAAACCACCAGCATTTTGATTAATAGAATAATTTTCAGTAATTATTAGTCCAAATTCACCTTTTGCTTTTTCTTCATAATAACGTATGAATCGTTCTGTAGCTGTACCATCTTCATTGGTAAACATAGATACCATCGGTGGAACTACAAATCTGTTTTTTAATTCCATAGTTCCAATTTTCCCTGAGCTAAATAATTTATTAAACATAAAATCCCCCTCAACTATTGAAAAATCTAAGTTATTGTGTTATGTTCTATAATGTAGAACGTGTTCTTACTTTGTAATGCAACTACATAATAATATAATAGTAAATATGTGTCAATTAATATTTATAAATCCAAGGATAAATTAATGGAGGTTTTGTTTATGGAAAAAAAGTATATTCAATCAATAGTTAGAGCTTGTGACATATTAGACTACATCTCTAAAAATGAAAAAGTTAGACTAAATGAACTAACTAAAGAATTCAAATTAGCCAAAACTACTATATTCGGAATTTTAAGCACACTAGAATATAAAGATATGGTTTATAAAGACGAAAATTCTAACTATTATTTAGGAATAAAAAATTATACTTATGGAAAAATCTACGAAAGAAACTTTGACTTAAAGGAAATAATCCATCCTTTTTTAGAAAAGTTAGCAAAAAAATATAACGAAACTGTTCATATGGCTATGGAAGAAAATGAGCAAGTATTATATGTTGACAGAGTTAAGTCCTCTCATGCTGTCCGTCTAGCGTCTAATATTGGAGGATATGATTCATTATATTGCTCCGCTATAGGAAAACTTATACTTGCTTATAAATCCCAATGCCAAATTGATGACTATATTAACAAAACAGATTTTAAAAAAAGAGCTCCAAATACTATAACTGAAGCTTTAAAATTAAAAGCTGAACTTGAAAATATTAAATCCAAAGGACTTTCAATTGATAACGAAGAATTAGAACAGGGCTTAATTTGTGTAGCAGCTCCTATTTTTACTAACTCTAAATTCACTGCTGCCATCTCTATAAGTGGCCCTACTAATAGAATTGATAAAGAAATGTTTTCTAATATGACTGAAGACATCAACAAAATTGGTAAAAACATTTCAGAATTATTATAAAATATAGTTTAAACCATCTTTTTTTAGTTAAAACTAAAAAACCACTGAAGCTTTGAACAGACCCCTGTATACTTTGGAAGTACCATATCACAAATCAACAGAGAACTGTTCACTTTAAACCTCAGTGGTTTTACTACTTATTTTTACTATTTATTATATTGATTTTCTTATAGAATATATCTATTTATAAATCAATTTAAGTCCAATTCAAAAATAATTTTTTTATAATATATATTAGAATACAATTTACACACTATTAATTGTATTAATAAAAGAATAAGGGAAGTAATAATAGCACCTATAATACCTATACTTCCATATGTCTTTGGATTAAAGATATAACAAATATATAAACTATTTATTACTACTGCGTATACAAGAGGTACAACATAAATCATTAATATTTTTTGAAATACCATTTTTTTAATTTCAATTTTTTCTATTCCAATTCTATGTAAACTAAAACATTTCTTTTTTTCATCCTCATATTCCATTTGTAACTTAAAATGAATAGTTATTATAGTAGAACAATATAAAAAAATACAGACATATATAAGAAGAAAATTCAGGAAATTAGAGCTTTTTAAAGCTGTATCATATGCCTTTATTCTTGAACTTGTTTTAAAAAATCTATCTGATTTTCTAATATTATTGCTCTTGTATAATTTTTTTGATATATCATTTACTATAGTATTAGAATCTCGCCAATTACTGAAATTATATAAATGTAACTTTCCTTTTAAAAAATAATCAATACCCTTTAATCTAATCCACTTATAGTCTTCTTTATTAACCAAAACTATATTTGATGATACAGCATTTATTTGACCTAATAAAGGATCAACAACTGTTTTTTGTATAGCAAATTTTTTTGTCCCCTCTTTAGATTTAATTCTAATACTACTTGGATTTGAATTAATATCTTCATGTTCATAACCATCATTTCTATCATAGGGATGCAGATATATGTATGACTTAGATTGAACTTTATAATTTCTTTTTAAAACTCTATTTACATCATCTACAGAAAATATTGTAAAAACTTTATTTCTTACAAATTTAACAGTTTCTTTTTTAGTAATACTATTATTATATTTACGAGCAATACTTACAATTTCATTCTCTGGCAAAGGTTTAAAATCATCTTTTATTTCAGCATATACCATATGAAAGGGATGGTATGTAATAGAATTATTAATGCTATTAGAATAGCCAACTATACTAAGCTCAATAAAAAATAAAAGCACAAAAAATATCCAAGTATTAGCAAAAAATATCTTTTTATTTTTACCATAATAATATTTTATATCTGAAAATAGAAATATTCTTTTTATGTATTTCTTATAATTTTTATTTTGAAAATATTCAATTAACACTTCTCCATTAAAAAATATTAAAAGTGAACCTATTATACAAAAAAGTAAACTTGGCAAACGTATATTCTTATTCCTAGAATAAAAAATAACCATCACAACAAAAGATAAAATTGTAATAACTATTCCAATCCAACTTAATATGATACTGTTATGGCTTCCTCTTTCAGCTTTTTCACTAGATTTTATCTTATCATATATAGTCCTTTTAATCATAATACAAAAATTCACAATGAATGAAATAAGAAATATTGATACTACATATATAGTTGTTACCCCGTATGATAAAAAATTAATAGTAACATTAATACTGTTAATTCCTATAACATTATGAATAAAAGCTAAAAAGAATATTGACAAAACTGTTCCTAGTATTAATCCACTTATTAAAGACACTATGTATAATACTAAATTTTCTATTAAAACACTTTTTTTAACCTCATTTTCTGTCATTCCAAGGGATAATAAAATCCCATAATATCTTTCTCTAGATTTCATAAAAACACTTTGTGAATAAGGAATAAATATTATCATAAAGGCTACCTGAAAAAAAATTGGAGCATAAATATTACCAGATATCATTGGATCAACAATTGAAGGATTCATGAATTCTTTATCCAAAGATATTGATATGAAACTGTACAAAACAGCAATTGAAGCTAAATTACATAAAATAAACAATCTATATTTTTTTACATTTGCTTTAAACATTTTAAATGCAATTTCACTAAATGACATTCTAACCCTCATATGATTTATTATATAATCATACTTTTCCTTTCTAAAATAAACCCTTATCTCTATTATTTAGGATTCCTATTTTTTAGTCTATATGTATTTCTTTTTATAATTTTTAAATGCTTTACGTTGTTATCCTATTCAATATCATTAAAACCTTCCAATTCCTTCATTATGCAATTAAAAAATTCACTCTTATTACCTTGTTTTATAATTTCTTTAATAATTAAACCATCTTTTAGAAATACAACTCTATCACAATAACTAGCAGAAAATGGATCATGTGTCACCATAAGTATACTTGCATTATGCTTTTTATAGAGTAAATCAAAATATGATAAAACTTTTTTAGAAGATTTAGAATCAAGATTTCCTGTTGGTTCATCTGCAAATATTATCTTAGGACTATTTATAATAGCACGACATATAGCTACTCTTTGTTGTTGTCCACCAGAAATTTCATATGGGTACTTTTCAAGTATTTCACCTATATCAAACATATTAGAAATTTTATCAACAATATTTCCATCCATAAGTTCATATTTTTTATCTAAAATCAAAGGAACCAGAATATTCTCCTCTACCGTTAAACTACTAAGTAAATTAAAATCTTGAAATACCATCCCTAAATTTTTTCTCCTAAATAATGATAATTCATTCTTTTTCATTTCACATATATTGTTATTAGATATATGTATTTCTCCCGCATCACATTTATCTATACCAGATGCTACATTCAACAATGTGGTTTTTCCACTGCCTGAACTCCCCATAATGCCTACAAACTCATTATCTTTCAACTCTAAATTTATATCTTTTAACACTATTGTATTAATTTTTTTATTAGTACTGTATTTTTTACATACATTTTTCATATTTAATATGCTCATAAAAATTAACCCTTTACCCTATTGAATTTGTTCTGCCTATGTTTATCAAGAAATTAATAACTTATTTGTAATATAATACTACATATTTAAAATGTCAAATTAAATATTTTTCCTAACCTATACTCTATAAATCTTATAATAATAAATTCTCATGATACAAATTTATATAATTCTGTTATTAGTTAAATTCACTCTCTTTTAATCTAACAACTTTATTAAAAAAATTTATAATTACCTAAATAACAAAACCGCTACCTAGAACATATTCTAAGTAACGGTTATATAAAATTATATAAGTATATCCCTTTCAATCACCAATACTATCTTACACTATTTATAACACTGGATAGGATTTTTCATAGTTTCTTTTTCCATATTTCATCTTGTGTTGTCTTAAAATTTCATCCATTACCGCTGGATTTCCTTTCATTTTTTTTACCAAATCTTCATCAACACCTTGCGAAAAAGGGCAAGAACTCATACAAACACCGCAATCATTTTTAACTTTCATCCACATAGTCATGCATTTAGCTTCATCATGTTTCCAATAAATACCCTCTTTAGTTTTAGTAGCTTCTCCACTACAAATAGCTTTACTTGGGCAGTTATTCGCACAAATACCACATCTTTCACAAAATTCATTCAACCCAAAATCCACAGGTCCATCTTCAATAAGTGGCATGTTAGTCCAAACTGCAGCCAATTTCATTCTATTACCGTATTTAGGATTAACCATCATATTACTTCTTCCTAATTGTCCAATTCCAGCTTCTAATGATAATTGAGTTATTGGTGAATAATACTTCAAATAGTTATCTGGCAAAGCATGGTAACCTAATGATTTTAAATAAGACGTTAACTGTGCACTTACCATTGTTGATTTAGCGTATGTTTGTGTAGATGCTATGGCTCCTTGAAATTTAGGAGCATTATTGAGCAAATTAAGATTCATAGCGCATCCTACAACAATTGCATATTTGTAATCATCTCTTATTTCTGAATCATTACCATTTGAAAGTCCCATCATAGTTCCTCTGTGAGAGTAAGAAGAATCCTTTGTTATCTTTGCTATACCAACAACATCAGCACCGTATTGAAGCGCAACATCTTTTAACAGAGCACTTGAAACTAAAGGTTTTAACTCTATTTTTTCTTTAGATACCTTTTGTTTTATAGCCTCTTTATTGGCCTTACTTGAATCTTTAAACAATGGAATATTAATTTTAGAAGTAGCCTTATCTATAGAATTTGTTTTTTTCATTCCAAATTCCATTTTTTCCATACTCATTGGATTTAGCCCAATCTTAGAAGAAATTTTCATTAATTTAATCATTACCTTCATTTTCTTTTTGGCTTTTTCAAAATCTGAAGCAATTCCCATATTTAAAATCATTTCTTTTCTCAATTTCTCATCTACTTCTTTATACTCTGGAAATTCATTGTAAAATTCATTATACTCTTTAGTACCTTCTATTAACCATAAACGTGAAAATAAAGTTTTTCTTTCATCAAATGCTACCAAACCATCACCCTTTTTTAACAATTTTTGCTATAATCCCATTTTAAAATTCAAAAATAAAAGTTACTTAATTACTTTAAACCGCCCTACTGATCTTAATTATCAAAAATACATTTTTCTATTATATGAAGTTCTTTATTTTACACAACGCCTTCACTTAATTCGTAGTATTTTCCTTTTTGTTCTATTAGTTCTTCATGGTTTCCACCTTCAATAATTCGGCCATTTTCTAATACAACTATCAAATCACTATTTCTAATAGTTGATAAACGGTGAGCAATAACAAAGGTAGTTCTATTTTTCATTAATTCATCCATTCCCTTTTGTACCAATACTTCTGTATGTGTATCAATACTTGATGTAGCTTCATCCAAAATTAAGGCTGGTGGATCTGCAACTGCAGCTCTTGCTATTGCTAGTAACTGTCTTTGTCCTTGTGACAAATTAGCACCATCTCCTGTAAGAACTGTGTCATAGCCTTTAGGAAGTCTTGAAATAAAACTATCTGCATTGGCAAGTTTAGCAGCAGTAATGCATTCATCATCTGTTGCATCTAATCTACCAAATCTTATATTATCCATAATTGTTCCTGTAAATAAATGTGTCTCTTGTAGTACTAATCCTAAACTTCTACGTAAATCCGATTTTTTTATCTTATTTATATTAATACCATCATAACGAAGCTTTCCTTCTTGAATATCATAAAAGCGATTCACAAGGTTTGTAATTGTAGTTTTACCTGCACCAGTGCTTCCAACAAAAGCAATCTTTTGACCTGGAGCTGCATAGAGATTAATATCATGTAAAACCATCTTATCGTCTGTATAACCAAAATTAATACTTTCTAGTTCAATTTCTCCTTTAAGCTCTTCATATGTTGTTATGTCATCTTTTTTATGATAATGCTTCCAAGCCCACATTTTAGTATTTTCATCTGTCTCATAAATATTTCCTAAATCATCTTTTTTAATTTTAACTAAAGTAACATAACCATCATCAACTTCTGGCCTTTCCTCTAATAACTTAAAGATTCTTTCAACTCCAGCAGCTGCCATAACAACAGAGTTAACTTGGTTACTAACTTGGCTAATAGGCTGGTTAAAACTTTTATTTAAAGATAAGAAAGCCACAAGAGCACCTAATGTTAAGCCTGCATATCCATTTATGGCAAGAATTCCACCTAATATAGCGCATAATATATAACTTACATTTCCAAGTTGACCACTAATAGGCATTAGTATATTGGCATATTTATTTGCATTATCCGCACTTTCTCTTAACTCACCATTTAATTTTCTAAAGGCCTTTAAATTTTCCTCTTCATGGTTAAACACTTTTATTACCTTTTGTCCACTAACCATTTCTTCTATATATCCATTAACTGTACCTAGGTCGTCTTGTTGTTTTTTAAAGCTTTTAGATGATGCTTTAATAATTCTTGAAGCAAATAAAAACATAACAAAAACCATAGCTAAAGATAAGATAGTAAGTGGTATATCTAAAACAATCATACTTATAAATACACTAACAATAGTAATAAGACTATTCATAAGCTGTGGTAAACTTTGTCCTAAGAACTGTCTTAATGTATCAATATCATTAGTATATACGGACATAATATCACCATGAGAATGTGTATCAAAGTACTTAATAGGAAGTGACTCCATGTGATTAAATACCCTAATTCTTAATTTTTTCATAGTGCCTTGCCCTACTGTTACCATTAATCTATTATATACATAACTACAAATTACACCAACCAAATAAATTGCTGCCATTTCCATTAAAGCTTTTATCAAAGGTCCAAAATCAGCATTGGCCATTTTAGTCATAGGAACAATGTAATCATCAATCAACCTTTGTAAAAAAGTCATTCCAATAACTGTTGCAATTGCAGAACCTAAAATTCCTATTATTACAACAATTAGATGAAATTTATAATCCTTAATTAGCATTTTCATTAGTTTTTTCATGCTTATGCCCCCTTCTCATCAAAATCGCCAAATCCTTTTTCTTGGTTACTATAAATTGTTGTGTAAATTTCATTATTATTAAGTAATTCCTCGTGAGTGCCTACTCCATTTATCTTTCCATCTTCAAGTACAATAATTCTATCTGCTTCAGAAATACTTGATATTCTTTGTGAAATAATGAACTTAGTTGTATTTGGAATATTTTCAATAAATGATTTTCTAATTTTATAATCTGTTGCTGTATCAACTGCACTAGTTGAATCATCTAAGATTAATATCTTTGGTTTTTTAAGTAATGCTCTTGCAATACACAATCTTTGTTTTTGTCCTCCAGAAACATTTGTACCACCTTGTTCAATATATGTGTCATATTTTTCAGGTAATTTCTCAACGAAATCATTGGCACAGGCCATTTCACAAGCTTTAATACACTCTTCATAGCTAGCATTCTTATTACCCCAACGAAGATTTTCTATAATTGTTCCAGAAAACAATTCATTTTTTTGCAATACAACTGCTACTTTATCTCTTAATGTTTTTAAATCATATTCTCTAACATCTTTTCCAGCAACTTTAACAGATCCGCTAGAAACATCATATAATCTACTTATAAGATTAACCAAGCTAGATTTTGAACTACCTGTTGCTCCTATAATTCCTATTGTTTCTCCTGAATTTATTTTAATATCTATGTCAGTTAAAACATGTTTTTTACTATTCTTTTTATATGAAAAATTAACATGGTCAAAATGAACACTTCCATCTTCCACTACAGTAGCTGGATTTTCAGGATTAACAATATCCGCTTTTTCATTTATAACTTCTGAAATACGTTTAGCACTGGCAATAGACATTGTAACCATAACAAATATCATAGATATCATCATTAAGCTCATAAATATATTCATAACGTAAGTAAAAAGACTTGTAAGTTCTCCAGTTGTCAATGTACCAGCAACTATTAAGTTTGCACCAAGCCAAGATATACCTAACATTGACCCATATATAGCTAACATCATAACTGGACTATTTAAAACCACTAAACTTTCAGCTTTAGTAAATTTCAAGAATAAATTATGAACAGACTTGTTAAATTTACTTTTTTCATGTGGTTCACGAGCAAATCCTTTAACTGCACGAATTCCTGTAACATTTTCTTGAACGCTTGCATTTAAATCATCATAACCTTCAAAAACTTGTTTAAATATAGGCATTGCTTTCTTTATAATAAGGGCAATAGAGATAACCAAAAACCCACAGGCAACTAAAAATACAATTCCTACTTTTGGAGCTATCATCAAAGCCATAACTAATGCACTTATAAGCATTAGAGGAAATCTAACACCCATTCTTATAATCATTTGATATGCATTTTGAAGATTAGTAACATCTGTTGTCATTCTTGTAACTAAACCAGCTGTACTGTACTTATCAATATTTGAAAAAGAGAAAGTTTGTATGTTTTCAAACATGGCATCCCTTAAATTATGAGCAAAACCAGTTGCTGCATTTGCACCATATTTTCCGGCTAAAGCACCACTTAGAAGACCAATTAATACTGCAACAAGCATAATTCCTCCGTATAAATAAATCTGGGATATGTCTTTTGCGTTAATTCCTCTATCAATAATTAGGGCCATTAAATATGGTATTGTAATATCTGTTGCTACTTCTATACTTCCAAAAAGCACAGTCATAAGGCTTGCTTTTTTATATTGCTTTAATTGGCTTTTTAAGGTACTAAGCATCATTTTCCTCCTCTTCTCTATGTTTTAGTGATAATAAATATATTTTTTTCATTATACGAACATGTTCTTTAGCATCATGTTCACCTAAATCAGATAAAAGTCTAGATAATCTTTTAATAGCTTTTTTTCTTCCTTTAATTCCTATCACTTTCCCTTCATCTGTAATATGGACAATAATTTTACGACGATCCTTGCTGTTTAAAGATCTTGTAATATATCCTTTCTTCTCAAGACTATTTAATACACTAGCCATTCTAGCTGTTGACACCCCAGCAAATTTAGCTAAACTACTTGGAGCCACCCCATCTTCAACTTCCATCAAATATGCAATAACACTCATTTCACCACGACTTTGATCCGTGAGATTAATATCCTTAGGTGCTTTGGATAATTTAAATTGATATTGTATTAATTCCTTTGCTAACTCTGAATATTCCATCAAATCACCTCTAATTTTAAAAATATATCTAATATTATTAATTACTAACACTATTAACTAACTATGATTATTATAGCTAACACTATTAGCAAAGTCAATGGAAAACAAAACAACAAATTGTAAATAATTCTTATAAAAGTTTACAACTTGCTATAAATAAAACCGCTACCTAGAACCTTTTCTAAGTAACGGTTATTATTTCAATAAATTGATTCATTATTTTTCACTTTTATATTCCTTTCCCATACTCCAACCTTTTCCTAAATATTCTCCAATTCCAAAGTATCTATTTTCATACATAGAGAATACTGCTGGTTTCATTTTTTCTATATCTGGATTGCCCTTAGTTAAAAATTCTTCATCACAATAAGATTCTATTATTTCACCAATTATTATGTCATCTGCTCCACCTAAATCTAATGTCTTTATAACTTTACACTCTATTGTTAAAGGACAATCTTTTATCATAGGTGCAGTCTTAACCTTTCCATAAAACACATCAAAGATTTCTGATTTATCTATCTTTTCTCCTGATGTAAGTCCTACATAATCTGTAACTTCAAGCATATCCTGCGATGAAATATTAATAGAAAAAGTTTTGTTCTCAAATATTCCTTTGTTTGTATGATGATTTCTATTTACTCCCAATGCTATCATTCCTGGGTTTGTATTAACTATTCCTACAAAACCTAATGCCATAAAATTTGCTTTTCCATTAACATTAGCTCCTAGTATAGTTACTGGATATGGATATAATACTGATTTATTTCCTAAAGTTTGTTTTGACATTTTAATATTCCTCCTAAACATATATTTATTTTCTTATTTACACTTACTTAAGCTAATTTCCATAAAAATAAATATAATATTTTCACTAAGTGGTAAAAGCTCGGATATCACAAATTATTTCTTATTTTTATAATAACCTAATTGTATCATAGTTATATATAGATTATTTTTCAACTTTTCTAATAAAAAAACGCTACCTAGAAATTTTCTAAGTAACAGTTATTTAAAACTTTCAACCTATCTTTTCAATCTTTAACTACATTCTTAAAGATAACATTCCTCTATCATAAAAACCTAATACTATAGTCACTATATAGGGAATAAATATACATATATATGGCATGTATGCCCATATTGAATTATTTCCTTCTTTATCTAAAATAAATTTCTGGTTAAATTTGGGGAATAATTTTCTAAAAATAGTAAAGCATAAATAACCCAGCATAACCCCTAGTGTATTAAGAATTAAATCGTCAATATCTGTTGCCCTGATTAAAAAAAGCTGTGAACACTCAATTAATAATGAAACAAGAAATCCAACTAAAACTGTCTTTTTAAATTTCCTAAACTTATTTAATAATAAAGGTAAAAAGAAACCAAGTGGAGCAAATAATAAAATGTTACCAATAATATTTTCAAGAGCATAAAATATATCTTCTCCTAGGGAAGCGTTTCCTTGTACTGCCACTGTAAAACTTTCTTCAATCATACTTATAATTCCCTTGATTGGAATTATAGAAATCTCTTCTAAATGTATATCTGTATGAAATCCACTTATAGGAGACACTCCTGTCAAATTAAAAATTACCGTCATTGACATAACAAACAATACTATACCAGTAATATGCCACATTGATATTTTCTTTTTTGTTCTTATAAAAAATAATATACTTATAACTATTGTTGTTCCTAAAATAACTAAGCAGTCTCTTATTAAAGTCTCCATTCTTATCTCCTTTTCATAATATAAATATTTATTTTTCCTTTTTCAAGCCATATATAACTAATAAACATAAGTATGGAAATGGAATTAGTACTTTTGTAAAACATTTAATTATCTTATTTACAACGGTTCTAATCTGAAAACTACATATGTATATACTATTAGTTAAATGGACTAACTATAATAATATATAATGGAAATATTTTCTTCAACACTTTTGACAATTGTTATTATTTTTAGACAAAATAACAAAGCCTCTATTTAGAAAATTTCTAAATAGAGGCCATTATTAACTTATTATTAAAAAGCTTTTATATCCAAACTATTTATATAAATTAAAAAGCCTAGTTACATGTTATTTGTATTATCCTTTGTTAAAAAATCTATTATAATTGGATTAATTTTATCTGGGAATTCATAATGAACTAAATGAGAAGCATTCCTAATCAATTTAAATTTCATATTCGGTATAAGTTTCCTTAATCTATCCATAGATTCTTTAGATATACTTCTATCATATTCTCCCCATGTTAAAAGCATAGGAATATTTTGATTTTTTACTTTTTCATAATAAATAGTTGCATCATCTAAACCATCCCCTCTTATATTTGCTAGAATTGCTCTTTTTTTACCTTTATACATTAGTTGGTTTTTTAATTTTTTTGAAAGTTCTTCTTTTTTATCATTTGAATAAAATACATTAGATGGATCTAACAGCATTTCATCTCCCATTTGATTCATCAACTCTTCACCTTTTTTACTTTTCATAATCTTTACTTTATCTTCCCCTTCAAATTTATCAAACAATGGGGATAAAAATGCTATTTTTTCTACTAATTCAGGATGTTTAGCTGTAAAATAAGCACAAATACTTCCCCCCTGTGAAGTTCCAACTAAATAAACTGACTCTTTTATATTTAGTTTTTCAAGAAGTTCTATAAGTTGCTGATCATATAAACTTTTATTATATGTTTCTAATTTAGGTCTATCAGAATAACCATGTCCATATATATCATATCTTAAAACTCTAAAGCCTCTATCTACTAATGGTTGTACATTGTAATCCCATGTAAAAGAAGGTGCTGCATTCCCATGAACAAGTACTATAGTTTTTGCATCTTTGTCCCCTTTTAATTCATAGTAAGTATACCCATTAGATAATTTAACAAAATCACCTTTAATACTAGCTCTTGTTGTATCATTAAGTTCTCTCTTTCTTATTGTATAAATTGTTTTTCCCATATATTTATCAACTACCTTTCAATAATTTTAAATTTTATAACTATACACTTATTAATCCTTAGATATTGACTGATAAAGATTATCATTTTCATGTTATATTAATTTATTATACTCCTTTATAAAAAAATTCCAATGCAGTAAACTTTTCCGTATATTTTCAGTAATAGTCTTACGTAAATTATTTGTATACTCTTCAAAAGTAATTTATAATTTTATATGAATTGCATCCACTTTAATCAAATAAAATCATCATAATATTAAAATAGATAGTCAGGAGCCCTTAATCATGAGAATAGAAAGATTAATTAGAATTTTATTTTATATTTAAAATAGAGAAAAAGTAACTACAAAGGAACTTTCAAAGCATTTTGATGTTTCTAAAAGAACAATTTTAAGAGATATTGATACCTTATCTCTTTCTGGAATACCTATATATTCAGAATATGGACTAAATGGAGGATACTCTATTCATAGGACATATAAAGTAAATGACAAACTTATTGATGTAGATAATTCTAAATATATACTTCTAGCTTTAAAAATGCTTTCTAGTTTATACAGTGAAAATAAAGTAATTGAAACCTATGAAAAAGTAAAACATATTTTTAATTCTAATGAAAAAAAGTCAGTTATTTCTATAGATTATTCTGTAATCAAGGAAAATAAAGAGGTTTTTGAATATGTAAAAGTTATTGAAAAAGCAATTCTAAATAAAAAAATAGTTTCATTTCAATATACTAATACCAAATTTGAAACAAAAAATATCTCAATAGAACCTATTTATGTATGCTATAAATGGTATTCTTGGTATGTTATAGGATTTAATGTTGACACAGAAAAAATCAGATTATATAAACTAGTTCGAATTAGAAATTTAGAAACTAAAAAATTAACATTTACAAATAAATATGATATTAAAACTATTTATGATAATATTTTTAATAAAACTAAATCAGAAAACACTATAACTCTTCTCTATGAATTTAAAAAAGATGTAAAAGTAATTGTAGAAGAATACTTTTCTGGAAACCTTATAAAAGAAACTAAAAGCTCCTTTATTTGTGAAACAAAAATTAGAGAAAATAATTTTATGCTCTTTTCTATTTTATTAGGTTTAGGAGATAAAATTAAAATCATTTCACCAAAGTCTTTTAAAGAAAGTATAAAACTTCACTTACTAAAAACTTTAAAAAATTATTAAAAGGTGACAATATGGTGTCACCTTTTTTTGATATACTCCTTTTAAAAGGAACTAACACAAATACTTAAGTAAAAACTGTATTACTTAGTTTAAACTTAAACTACTACTGGAATAAAAAAGTAATAGTATAAATCAAATTAATCTATTACAATTCCAGCAATTACATAATTTTAGGAGGAGTGTTAATGAAAAAAATAATTTACCTATACTTATTAGATAGCTTTGCAGATTGGGAAATAGGCCATATTCTCTCTGTATTCAAAATGGAAGAGGATCTAAAAAAAGAAAACTCAAAATATAAACTAAAAACAGTAAACACTACTAAAACTGTTGAAAGTCTTGGTGGATTAAAAGTTACTTGTGATTGTACACTAGATGATATTGATTTTGAAAATATAGCTGGATTAATACTTTCTGGGGGGAAAACTTGGGAAAACCCAAAACAAGAAAAAATATTGGATATAGCTGAAGATTTAATTAAAAAAGATATTATGGTGGCAGGCATTTGTGGAGCAACTCTTGCTCTCTCTAAAAAAGGAATATTAAACAACTATTTACATACCAGTAATTCAATTGATTATTTAAAAATGTCTCCTAAATACTCTGGAACAAATAAATACATTGATACTTTATGTGTATCTAATTTAAACCTAATTACCGCAAGTTCTGCTGGAAGTTTAGAATTTACTAAAGAAATCATGAAACAGTTAAATCTCTTTTCAAAGGATTTTATTGAAAACTTTTATAACTACTTTAAAACTGGTAAATTAGATTATTATAATTCTATGATTAAGAGTAAATTTTAATAAAAAAGAGTTAGACTTATTTTCTAAGCTAACTCTTTTTCACTTTTAAATGGTTAAAAATATGTTTAAAGTATAATATAATTTGTTACTTTATAATAATAACATGACCTTTGTTAACCTTTATTTTTTAGCAAGCATTAATCCACCACTAACTATTACAATTGGTATATTCACTCTTATAGAAAACATAATTTTATTAATAACTTATATAAATATATTCTAAATAGATCAATAATACTTTCTAATAATTAATTATATTAATCTCTTCCATTAGTTGCCTGTACTAATCACTTAATTTTTCTGTATTATTAATTCTATTTATGGCTTCCTTTAATATTTTTCTAGGACAGCCTACATTTATTCTTATAAAACCTTCACCATCTTTTACAAAATAACTTCCATAAACAACTGTTACATTTGCTCTTGTAAAAAATTCTCTAATTTCATCTTCAGATTTAAATTCTTCTCTCATATCAATCCAAGCTAAAAAAGAAGATTCTGGTTTCATAAATTTAGCTTTAGGAAACTTTTCTTTTATTGCTTTTTCTAACACTTGAAAATTCATATTAACATATTCTGTAAGTTCTTTCAACCATTCTTCTCCTTTAGTATAAGCTGCAATTAAAGCAGGCTCTGCAAAGACATGAGGTGAAGTAATTGAATTCATTTCTAATCTTTTTTTCAATGTTTCTCTTATTTTTCTATCTTTTATAATTATGTAAGAAGATTTAAGACCTCCTAGATTAAAACCTTTGTTAGGAGATACACAAACTATGCTGTTATTACAAATTGATTCATTAGCATTCCAAAGGGTAGTAAACTTGCCTTTTTTAAATATTACATCTCTATGAATCTCATCAGATACTAATAATACCTTATATTTAATGCATAACTCACTTAATTTATTAATCTCTTCTTTACTCCATACTCTTCCTGATGGATTTTGTGGACTACAAAATATAAATATTTTTATATCTTCATTTTTAAATTTATTTTCTATGTCTTCAAAATCTAAAAAATATCTATTATTTATATTTTTCAAAGTAGAATAAACTAATTTACAATTTTGTCTTAAAGTAGCTTCTCTAAAAGGATCATATGCAGGAGTATTTATCATAACTTTATCTTCTTTTCTACAAAAGGCTTGTACAATGTAATGTAGTGTACTTACAGTTCCAAAGGTTAATGTTATCCAATCCTTTTTTAAATCAACATTGAATCTTCTTTTATTCCACTCTATGACGGCTTCATAATACTTATCATACGTATAAGTATAACCGTAAACTCCAAGTTTTGCTCTTTCTACAATAGCATTTACTACTTCTGGAGGGGACTTAAAATCCATATCAGCAATATCCATAGGGATAGCATCACTATCTAGTCCAAACTTTTCTTTTAATATTTTATTATCCCATTTTCTACATTTGGTAATTTTTCTGTCTACTATTTCATCAAAATTATACTTACCCATCCTTTTCCTCCTTAAAGTATTATTATTTCCTTTGTAGTTTTATTTAAAGGAATCCCCTTTTCACCTTTTACTACTACATCATCTTCAATTCTAACTCCACCTATATTAGGAATATATATACCAGGCTCTACAGACATAACCATATTGTTTTTTAATATCCCTTTTCTATTAGGTTTTAAAACTGGAAGCTCATTTTCTCCCATTCCAATTCCATGACCTAAACCATGTCCAAAATATTTACCATAGCCTTTTTCTTTAATATATTCTCTAGCTATACTATCTACTTCACCTTCTGCTACTCCCTCTTTTATAAAATCTATACTTTTAAGCTGAGCTTTTAAAACTACATTATATATATTTTTTATTTTCTCTGGCACTGAATCTATAAAAACTGTTCTAGTCATATCTGACATATAATCTTCATAAATTATTCCAAAATCTATAACTATGGCTTCACCTTTTAATATTTTTTTATTAGTTGGTCTTCCATGAGGCATTGCACTTCTATATCCAGATGCCACTATAGTATCAAAAGACATAGCACTTGCCCCTTCTTTTATAGCTAAGTATTGAATTTCTGCAGATATATCTCTTTCACTTACTCCTTCTTTTATCTTAGATAACACTTTTTCAAAAATATAATCAGTAATTTGGCAAGCCTTTTTAATTTTATCTATTTCTATGTCTTCTTTTATTTTTCTTATTTCCTCAAGTTCATCATTTAAAAGAATAATCTCTGAATTAATTTTTTCTTTAATATCAAAATAATCATCAATACTAGAATGGATTCTTTCTATTGCTATTTTTTCTATATTTTCTTTCTCTACAATGGAATTTAAAACAGTATAAAATTCCCCTTTATGATCTATAATTTTAAAGCCATCACATATTTTATTAGCTTCTTCTATATATCTAGCGTCAGCAATTATATAAGCATCCTTTTTTGTAATAAATACCTTTACTCCACTTCCTCCTAGTTTACTTATATATTTCTTGTTTGACTTTCCTTTTATTAAAATTCCATCTATCCCAGTTTTATTTAAAAAACTTTTAATTTTAATTATTCTATTTACCATTAAAAATTCATCTCCAAAATTAAAAATCTAAATCTAAATCATCTAATATATCTTCATCTTCTTTACTAAATATTTCATTACTTTTTTGTTTTTCATTTTCTTTACGAAGCTCTTGTTTTTCTAATATTTTAAAGAAAGGATAGTACATAGCTACTGCTAAAATAAGTTGGATTACTTGAGCTATTATATTTCTGTAATCAAAGTTTGTTAAAAAGCCCTCTAAAAATACTCCTACATAAGGTGGATCAAAAATTGGTTTGCTTAAAAATCCATACTTCATTAAGAAAAATGGTAGTGTTCCTACTATAGCTCCTCCAAACACAAAAGGAATAAAGAATATAGGATTTAAAATTATTGGTGCACCAAATAATATTGGCTCGTTAATTCCAAATAAAGATGGGAATAATGATATTTGTCCGATTTTTCTATATCTTTTTGACTTACTTAATAAACAGCATATTACAACACCTATTGTTATTCCTGCACCTGTAAACCCAAAGAAAGCACTTGAAGTTCCGTTTGTAAATATATGCGTTAAAGGTTGTCCTGCTTTCATAGCTTCAATATTTTCACCTAAAAATTTAACTGCTATAGGACCAACTATTGGACCAAAAACTGATGGATGTATACCAAAGAAGAAAATAAGCATTTTCATGAAATGTAAAAACAATATAGCATAAGGATTATCCATACTTCCAACTAAAGGAGATAACATTCTTGTTAATAAATCCGGTAGTAATCCTCCTGTAGTTTTTAAAAATACCATTCTTAATATTATAAATGTTCCTACTACAATTAATGTAGATGGAATAAGTTCAAAACTGCTTGAAACAAAATCCGGTACCCCTTCTGGCATCTTTATAGTTAATTTTTTATTAGTACAAAATCTATATAATTCTACTGCTATAATAGCTACAAATATTCCTGTAAACATTCCTTTTGTTCCAAAGTTTTTTATTATAACTAGTCCATTTTTATCAAACTGTATTGTAAGTAATAAAAATGAAATAGATGTTAAAAGTATTGCTCCTGGCACATACAGTTTTCGTTTTTCAGCAAGAAAATAGGCTATAGCTATAGTGACATATAGCCCTATAAATCCTAATGATAAGGTAACTGGTAAATTTAAAATTTCTGAATTTGCCTCTACCCAATTAGATATAGCATTTCCCTTTCCAAGCATTCCTGGTATAGCAGGGATAATTGCAAAAAAACTACCTAAAAGCAAAAATGGTATCATAGCAACCATTGCTCTTTTTACTGAATTTAGATGAGGCTGACTGTCTATCTTATTAGCAACAGGTGTTAAGTATTTATTCATTATTCTTTCAAATTTTTCAAACAAAACTACCACTCCTTAATCAATATTATTTTTTCAGATATTTTCTGTGTTCAACTAAAGCCATTTTTAATACTGTTGCTCCATCCATAGATCCATAAACATCTTTATCTATTACTACATAGGGCTTATTTCTAGGTTCAACTATTTCTTTAATAAAATCTATTTTGTGACCTACTTGAGGACCTACTAAAAGAATGTCATAATTATCAATTTCACCTTCCAAAGCATCAACTGGTATAGCAATCATCTTAAAGTCTTCTTCATTTAACTTGGAACTTTTCTTTACTACTTTTTTCATTTCCTCCATAAGCATAGTTGTTGAAAATCCTCCAGCGCAACATAATAATATATTCATAACTATTCCTCCTTGTATAATTTATATTTTTTAAGTTTTATGTTTTACATTTTTACTTTTTAATTTATATTTAAGTTTACTTTTTAGGTTTATTTTTAAAGTTTACATTTATTAAATTTACATAATTATATTTATGTAATCTAATTGGCTAAATTTATGTTATTTATATAACTTTAGATAACAAAAAGCTTTCATTACTGCATATACTTCATAACTTATATCTATTTTTTATTATGAAAAAATTTCTTTTCTATATATTTATTACTTTATATATTGGTTACTTCATATCTTGTTACTATATATACTTCTTACTTTATATAAGTAAAATCTATCTTATATTAATATAAATAAAATTTACTATTCTATTTATCATATAAATCTATAATTCCTTCTATTAATTCTCTAGCTAATTGATTAGTCATATAATGGTCTTGAGCATGTACTGCAAGTAAACTAACCTGTGAACTTTCACCGGAAACTTCTTTTGTTATAATCTCAGTCTGAATATTATGAGCTTCCACATCTAACTTTCTAGCTTCTTCAATTTTTTCTTTTGCTCCCTTTATATCACCTTTCTTTACACATTTAAGAGCTTCAAAAGCTTTAGTTTTGCTTTCTCCAGCTATAGATATTAATTTAAATATTTGTAATTCTGATTCTTTCATGTGATTTCTTCCTTTCTTTTGTTGTTATTTATTTAAGTTTTTAATATTTTCTTTATCTAAATCTTTAATTATTTCTATTAATAAGTTTATTGTATTTTCTAAATCTTTCACGTTTAAAATAGAGTAGTTACAATGTCCATATCTAACGGGAATACAAATAGCAACTGTAGGTATACCTTCATTAGTTAAATGGACACTTCCTCCATCTGTTCCCCCTCTACTAAACATGTCATATTGAAAATCTATTTTTAATTCATTACATTTTTCTATTATAATGTCAGTCCACTTTCTTCTAGGAGTTAAGGTTCTATCAAAACTTATAATCATAGGCCCTTTTCCTATTTGCCTGTTATTAGAATAATTTCTAATTCTCTGATCTCTTGCACAAGCTACATCTATTACAAAACATATATCAGGATTAACTTTATAAGCAGCTGTTTTTCCTCCTCTAGTACCTATTTCCTCACAAGCAGTACCTACCCCGTAAACTGTATTTTTATGTTTTAAATCTTTCAATTTTTTCATTACTTCAGAGAGGATATAACATCCTAACCTGTCATCAAATGCCTTTCCTGCTACAATGTTTTCTAATTTATATTTCTTAAATTCGCTAGTATATGTTACCATATCTCCTGGTCTTATTCCTAAATTCCATACATCTTCCCTATTTTTAGCTCCAATATCTATATAAATATCTTTAGGTTCATTTGTATTTGAATCTATTTCTCCATTAATTATTCCTATAACCTTATCTCCTTCTTTAGTTGTTATTCTAACTTCTTGCAAGAAAAATCCTTTATCTCTAATTCTTCCTATCATAATTACATGTATAAATCCTAAATCATCAATATTTTTTACCATAAAACCTACTTCATCTGTATGGGCTGCTATCATAATCTTAGGCTTATCACATTCTCCTTTTTTCTTAAAAATTATACTTCCTAAATTATCATAGCTTATCTCATCTGAATATTCTTTCAATTCATCATAAAGAACTTCATTAACTTTGTTTTCTCTTGCAGATATGCCATCTGTATTACTAAGGCGTTCTAATAGTTTTAAATCAATCATTAAATTACCACTCCTAATCTATTTCAATATATTCTTTATTTCTATAATAAAATCTTCATAAGATTTAACTTTCACCATCTTGTTATTAAACTCTTTTTTTTCCATAGCATCTATAAGAAATTTACTAATCTTTTTATGAGTTGTTAATTGATGTTCCTTTAAGCATATTAAAAATATTACTCTTACTTTTTTTCCCTTGTACTCTATAGGCTCTTTTAGTATGGTAACCCCTATAGAATTTTTATTTCCACACATTTCTATAGGATGAGGTGCAGCTATCATGTTTTTATATATAGTTGAAAATAATTTTTCTCTTTCCATAACATACTTAGCATAATTTCCCTTTGCATAATTGGATATTTCAAATTCTTTTGCTCTTTTATATATAATATCTATATAACTATCACTTGCTTTGTTATCCATTACTTTAAAAAATTGCTTTTCAAATAACATTTCTATATCCTTATGATTTTTCTTATACCCATTATTTTTTAGATAAAATTCAGTTTCTAAAACATCTTTAATCTTCAGTAATTCTTTATCATCTATAAGCTCTTTTACATATATTATAGGTTTATTAAAATCTTCTTTATTAAGTTTAACTATTGATATTATTAAGTTTGGATTAAATTCATTAACTTCATCTATTTCAAAAAAAGAAAAAGTTTTAATGTTAGAACTATAAAATAAATTTTGCAATTTTAATTTTAATAAATAAGAACTTCCTCCACCAGATGAACATATAACAGCTATATTTTTTAAATTTGAAATCATAGTCATGATTCGTTTTTCTATATGAGCTGCAAAATGCATAGTTATATAAGCAATTTCATCTTTTGTTAAAGATAGATTGTACATATTTTGTATCATTTTAGAAAATTTTATTGCTATATCAAAAGTAGTTGAATACTTCATACTTATCTCATCTGCTATAGGATTTTTTAATTTTACATTTTGATATAACCTTTCAATTAAAGCTTGTATATGTGACCATAAAGACTTTACAAGCTCTTTATCCTTTGAAAAGACAGAATCATATTCTAAATCCAACTTATATAAAAATTCTTCTATATATTTTTTCAAATCTTCATTACATTCTGTGGTTTTATAAATTTTTGAGCATTTAGAATTAATCTTAATAGCTAAATTTAATACTTCACTTTCTGAAAATTCAATATCAAATTTTTCTTTTATAAAATTTAAGGTATTTCTTGAAATATTAATATAAGATTTTAATTTTTTACTATTAGTCCTCTTTACATCTTTAATATATTTTCCTTTTTTCATTCTATAGATAGATATTTTTATAGTAAATAATATGTATTTCAAATTCCTATTTTCTGTTATAACTTGATTATTCTTCATCTCTTTTATTATCTTATTTTCTATATCTAAATAATCTTCCTTACTCATAAAATCAAAATATTTTTTCCAAAAATCACTATAATTATCTATATATTCTCTTAAAATTGCTTCTCGTATTTTTTCTTCTTCTCCTTCAATTATTAATCCATAATAACGCTTTTTAATTAACCTTAGATTATAGCTATGAATCTTATTTTCAACTTCTTTTATTTCTTTTATTATAGTACTCCTACTTACACTTAATATATTTGAAAACTTACTAACTGTAACATACTCAACTGAAGTAAGCAGTATAAAAAGTATCTTTTTTACTCTTTGTTTTGGATCTTCATCTACTTTAAATTTATCTAATTTTTTTAGATATTCATTCATAAGTTTTTTATCTTTAATTTTAAGATAATATCCTTCTTTTCTTTTAAACTCCATAGAAAAACCATTGGTTTTACCACTATCTATTAAATTTTTCATATGCTTTCTAGTAGTTCTTGTAGTAACGCCTAACCTTTGGCTAAAAAAATCTAAGCTAATATAATTATTACTTTCTATTAATTTTTCTAAAATAATTTTTTCTCTCATAACAACAAACCCTTTTCTAAACGTTTACTAGCCCTTTTCTTAACTCAAATTTAATTTAATTATACATTCAGAATTTTCAAAATAAAAGTTTTTATTTTTCACAATTGAAATGAAATAAATATCACTTTCATAAAATATAGCGCCTAAAAAATGGGAGCTTTTACATTTTCCCTTTCTTAGACGCCTTTGCCTTCATAAAAAATTATATTTAAGTTTTTCAAATTGTAACATAACTGTCCGTTCATTGTCAAACAAAAATAAACTGTTATATTATTAAAATTAAGAGAACAAAATCACATTATTTTAATATTGTTTTTTGAAATCCTTTCCTTTAAATTTGTATCTTCTCTTTTACCATCCTCTTGAATACTCATCAAAGCAATCTAAACAAAGCTTTTTACCATTACTTAACCTAACCTTATGCTCTGGCACTGCTTCACCACAATTTTCACAAATAACTGTATTAAATAGTCTTGCATTTTTTGGAACATTAAATTTGGGTTTTTTTATACTAAACACATCCTCAGCTGGTGCATTCAATATATATTTTTTTCTATCCTCTCTACTCATTTCATACTTAAATTCTTTTAAAACTAATCTTATACTGTTGTTTTTTTCTCTATCAAAAAAAGTAAATGCCATTTTACCTGTACCCTTATATATAAGGTTTCCTTTACCTAATGTACAACCAGTAATTACCTGTACTGCATCAACTCCACAGGCATCATTTTCCGTTACACAAACTAATTCCTCATCCTTTGAAAAATTAAGCCCCATTTTTTCTATTGCAATTTCGCTTGCTCTAAAACCTATAGCAAGTCCTGGACATTCATGACCATGAAATTCAACACATTTCTTCCATAACTCTTTATTCATCTTTTATTCCTCCTATTTTAACCTAATAAATCCTAAATATAAAAATCAAAGCATTTTATATCCTTGTTAATTAACTTTATATAAATCCACTACACTTACTTTTTATTAATAAATTTATTAAAAGAATTTGTAATTTCTTTAATTATAAAATATACTAAAAAGTTCCCTTATTAAATCTAAGCATTTTCCATGCCAATAAGAATAGCTTGAATTTATATTGTTTTTTGTGAATTTGTATCATTATGATATTTTTTAGTATCATTTTTATACTTCAGTATCATTATGATATTTATAGATAATAATCTAATTTTAAAATCTTTTATTATTTATATATATTTTAAATTATATACCCTATAAAATTAATCTCTTTTATAATTAAAATATAGCTATGTTTTAATTATATTAAAATCTAACCACTTCAGAAAATTTATTATAATAAAAATAACTAAAATCATAAAAAATTTACCGTTTACAATAAAAAAAACTTATATTATAATGATTACATTTAAAGTATAACTAAAGCTTTATACTGCTTAAACTAATAAAAAAGTTAGTATATTTAATTACTTATATAACTTAAAGTTTGTATTTTAAAAATTTAAATAATTTTATATGAGGATATTATTATGAAAGATTTAAAAAGTTATTACAATAAAAAAATGCCAGACCCAAATTTAGGTGTGGACATATTTCTAGCAGAAAACTTTAAAAAGGGAGTAAAATTCAAATCCCATTGGCATGAAAATATGCAGCTATACTTTTTTACTAAAGGGAAAGCTATAGTTGAATGTAATAAAAAAAGTTACCCTGTTAAAGCTACCAGCCTTATAGTAGTTAATAGTAATGAGCTACATTCTCTTGAAAGCTTAAGTGATGATTTAAAGTTTTATACAATCCGTATAGACTCTTCATTTCTTTTTAGTAATCAAGTTGATTTATGCCAAACAAAATTTCTATCTCCACTTTCTCAAAATCAAATATGCTTTGAAAATTTGATTGAAAATAACAAGGATATATTAAACTGCATTACTACAATAATAGATGAATATTATTCTAAAAAAATAGGATATGAACTTGCTATAAAATCTTTCATTTATAGATTGATTGTCCTTCTTTTAAGAAACTACATAAAAAAATTTCTAACTAAAAAGGAACTTACTTCAAAAGTAAATAATCTAAAACGTTTTGACTTGATTTTTAAATATATAGATAACAACTACTCTAAAAAAATAACTACCAAGGATCTTTCAAATATTGCACATATAAGTACCTATCATTTTTGTAGAGTTTTTAAAGAAATGACTGGTAAAACAACTACAAATTATATTAATAAAGTAAGACTTGAAAAAGCCCTTTCCTATTTAAACAAAGGTAATCTTAATATAACTGAAATAGCATTAAACTGTGGTTTTGATAACATAAATTATTTTAGTCGTTTGTTTAAAAAATACTATAATGTTTCTCCATCAAAATTTAGACAAACTAAATTTAAGTAATTTACTTTAGATAACAAACCTATATAAATAATTGAACCTAAATTTTAAATTTAGGTTCTCTATTTTCAATCTAAGTTGGAATTCTTTAAATATTACCTTCCATAAAACTTTAAATACTTTTCAATATTTGATTTTATATATTCAGCGCTGTGATTTCCAGGGAATATATGATTCTCAGAACTTACACCTTTTTCTTTCAATATCTTATGCAAAATTAAAGAACCTTCATAAAATCTACCTTCATCTCTGTCTCCAGCATCAAGATATATATAAGTATCCGATAAAATATTATTATTTCTTGCAATATATATAGGATCATATTTTTCCCATAGATCCATATCTTTATAGTAAGCTTTGTCTTCATCTTCAAGTTTTAGTTCTAAAGCAGGCATATGCCCTCCTATTTTTGAAAACATATTTTCATATCTTAATCCATTATGAAGAGCTATATATCCACCAGCAGATACCCCTCCTATATATCTTCCTTTTCTATCTTTTATAGTATTAAATTTTTTATCAATTAAAGGTATTACTTCTTTTATAAAGTAATCTTCATACATTCCTAAATTTATGATTCTATTATTATCTTTAGACTGAGTTACCTCCTTGCAAACTAAAGATGAGTTAATACCTCTACTATTTTCAATTCTTGGACATACAATTATCATAGGCTTAATCTGTCCTTCTTTTATCATTTTATCTGCTTTGGTATTTATATCTATTTGAAACATTAAATTTTCATTTCCACTTCTTCCATGTAAAAAATATAATACAGGAAGACTAGTTAAATTATTATAGTCTCTAGGCAAATAGACTGTCATTTGCATTTCTTTGCTAAGTTTATTACTGTAAAAACTTATTTTCTCTACTTTTGATTTATTCATTTTATATCACCTCATAAGTATATATAGTACAGCATGCCTTACACTAACTTGAATTCATATATTTATAATATCATTGTTAATCATATTTATCATGAATAATATTGCTTTTTATTATCACTATTTTGCTATTAAATCAATTATTTAAAAAGCCGTTACCTAAAATTTTTCTAAGTAACAGCTTTTCACTCTTTTTTCTTATAAATATTCTTTTTTAAACTAAAGTTTAATTTTAGCATGTTTTACTGTCTTTATATATTCTTATAATATATGCTATCAAATCAACAATTGCAATTCCTGAAGATATAGCAACTGATTTAATTATAGTAATATTTAATCCTTTCACAAAATGTCCTATAATAGAAAAGGCTAAAACTACAAAAACAAATTTAAATAAAACTTCTTTTATAGAATTGCTCATAATAAATCCCCCTCATTAATATTTTTATAATTTATAAGACTATCTCTCTTTTGAACTTTCTAGGGGTTCTCCTTATACGTAGATATATAAAACTGATTGAAAATCCAGTAATAAAACCTCCAACAATTGCTATACCAATCCATTCAGTAATACCACTTAAAATACTATTATAAAAGAAACTTTTTAAATTACTAAAGTAAAATTCATCTTTATAGTTTGAACTATATATAAAATTCATGCTTGATTGGCCTATAAAAATAAGTTTAATAGCAATAAATACATAATATGAAATAACTGCACTACTCCATGTTAACACATTTGCCAAAGCAGCTTTAATTCTTGATTTAGAAACTTTTGCTTCATGTAAAACAATAGGTATAATTGGAATTAACCAAATTCCCCATGCTAGAATAAACCACATAGGAACTGAAGTTATCATTCCTTGAACAAACTCTTGATAATATTCGTCAAGAACTCCAAATGCTACTCCTATTATAGTATAAATAAGCCAACGTTTTTTCATAAAACCATGTCCTTTCTTCTAAGCATTACAAGATAATTTATGTTAACCTTAAATTTTCTCTTCTCTTTCTATGTAACAAATCATATTTAACTCTAATTTATTTAGAAGAATAAATACGCTCTTTAACCCATTTTGTAAAAAAGTCTAATTGTTCATTAGTATGAAAATAATGTTCTCCACCTTCTAAAACTTTCAAATCACAATTAAAATCCTTAGAAAATTTGGATATTATATCAAACTCACATAAAGTATCTTCTGATCCATAAAGAATTGAAGTATTGCTATCCCAAGAAGTTATAGGATGTCTTTTTACATAGCAATAATAGTCCCAGTAAAGTGTTTCTCCAAAAGGCGTTGGAATTTCTTTTTCATCTTTAAGTTTCTCCTCACTTACACTAAAGCTTGTCATCATATAATCTATTATGCGCTCCATATTTACAACTGGTGATAGAAAAATAGATTGATTAAGAGGTTTGTCCATATATGCAATTAAACTAAAATATGCCCCCATACTACAAGCAAACAAGCTTATGTTATTTGTTAAGTTCTCCCCATATTCCATTATAGTATTAAGATCTTTAACGCAATTTTGAACCTTACAAGGATAGTTTTCACTTTTACGATCTCCATGCTTTGGTAAATCAAAACTAAGAACTTGATATCCAAATTTTATTGCTTCTTTTGCAAATATCTCAATAGGTTTATCTTCTTTATTTGACATATTACCATGAACAGCTATAAAAAGCTTATCTGATTTTTCTCCCCATAAAACTACTGGTATATTTTTTATGTTTAAACTTTGTTTTTTCATATACTCTTCCTCCGTAAGATATCTTAATTTATAGTTTTTTAACTTTATTCACAATGAGATTATAACCTTAGTTTCATGATTTATCTAGCTCTTAAATAATTCTGTAATAAGTTGTCCTTGTTCCTCTTTACACCTTCTATGGTTAAATTTACATTGTATTCTTATATTATACTATTAGTATACCATATAAAAACCGCTACCTAGCCCCATACTAAGTAACGGTTTTTTAAATTAAATATTTTCAATGTTTCCTTATATATTTATCATAATTCCCCTAAATCTTATTTTACTAATCTACTTATTATTATAATGACAACTTGAATACCTAAAACAATTTCAAAGGCCATTATAAAATAAGGATAAGCTAACATATCTATAAAAACTGAGTTATTTATTACAAAGTAAACTAAAATTCCTGATATTAAACCTAAAGCTATTTGTATAATATGAAATTTATCTTTTCCCTTTTTAATAGCTAAGAACAATAAAAAAGCTAAAAGTATACATATAGCAACAGCTACAATGCTTTGAATTGTTAGATTACTTTGAGAATATATCCCTTGTTCATATTCATATCTTTTATAATAAACATGGTGCATTACACCAGCTTTTGTGTCTGTTAAGCTGTTTAATACAAAGGCAGAAGTTATTAGTAATATTTGTACTATTACTGCAAAAATATAAATTATTTTCTTTACTATTTTATTTTTCATAAGCTTTATTTTTTCTTAGGATCTCCAGTTTCTACAGGGTTTTTAGGATCATTACTCCAACCAATCCATCCATCACTATATAATGATGTATTTTCAAGTCCCATAACATTTGAATAAGTTAATACTTCTGCAGCACGCCAGCCACTTCCACACATAAATGCAAGGTGTTTATTTGTATCTATTCCTTGACTTTTCCATAAAGCTAATATTTCATCTTTATTTCTCATAGTTTTATCTATATTACGGTAATAATCTAAAGAATAAGAATCACCTTTTCCAGCATAACCATATACAGATCCAGGAATACGTCCTTTTTTCTTATGATAACTATATCCTGTGATTTTTCCTATATGTTCATCCCAAGTACGGTTATCTACAAGTGTGTATTCATTTGGTTTACTTAATCCTACTTTTGCTTCTTCTATAGTATCTATTAAATCTCCATTAACAGGTATTTTAGCGCCGAAATCTTTTACTTTAGTAGCTTTATGGCTTTCAGTTTCAGCTTTATATCCTGCTAATTTCCAAGCAGTTAAGCCACCATTTAGAACTCTTACATCTTCTACTCCCATATAACGAAGTATTACTGCTAATCTATAAGCTGCCATAGGTTCTTCACCAGTTACTATTACAGCATCATCCTTTGTAAATCCATAATCTTTAGCAAATTTAGTAAGTTTATCGTCACTTGCTAACATCCATTGTGGTGGATTTTTAGTTGGAGGTTCTATAATATCTGTATTTACATGGAAACTTGTTGGAACATGCCCCTTTGCATAAGATGTTTTTTCTTCTCCCCAACTTACTTCTACTATTTTAACTTTTTTGTCCTTTTTAAATGTTTCCGGTGTTTTACCATCTATAACATCTTTAACTACTTTAGCAGGTACTATCATTTGATAGTCATCATATTTTTTCATTGGAAGACTTTCATCTTTAGCCCACTCTTTCACATCGTATGTATATAGATTTTTAAATCCTTTATCACTTAAATATTTAGCTACTTCTTTAGAATCTTTTCCATTAGCATCATATAATACTATATTTTTATCTGAAGTAATCTTTTTAGTTTTAAGAGCTTCGTCTAAAGTTTTATCTTTGTTTTCAGCTTTTACTTTTAACCAATTAGCTGAGAAATCTACAGCACCTTCAATATGTCCGCCTCTTTTTACGCCGTCTAATTTCCATCCATTAAAAGCATCATTAATTCTTGTATCTACTATAACATAAGAGCTATCTTTCATTTTATCCTTAACTTTATCTGTAGAAATTGTTTGTATTGATACGTTTTCTTTTTCTGTCTTTTTAGCATCTTTTTTTGAGCAAGCAGAAAAAGTAAGTAATCCTGTTATTAAAACTACAGCTAAACAAATGGACTTTTTAGTTATCTTCATAAGTTTTTATCCCCCTATTAATATTATATAATATAAAATTTCGCATAAATTTCTTTTATATAATACCATATGACAAATTACTCAGGATGCTTTATACAAAAAAGCTATAGTTAAACATTTAACTATAACTTTTATTTATAACAAAAATATGTTTTATATACTATTTTTAGGTAATCTAATATTTATTGATATCACATCTTTATTGGATTTAGCCCAAATTTGTCCATTATGAAGATCTACTATCTTTTTACAAATTGCTAATCCAATACCTGAACCTTCAATATTATTTGATCTGGAAACATCCACTCTATAAAATTTTTCAAACATTTTGTTGAGTTTATTCTGTTCTAAATGCACTCCTTTATTAGATATAGAAATAAAAATATTATCATCTTTACCTTCTGCTTTAACAACTATATCTGATGGTTTTAAACTATATTTTTCTGCATTACTTAAAATATTATCAAAAACTCTTATCATTTTTTCAATATCGATTTTAACAGGAAGCTTTTCATCTGAAATATCAGTTACTACTCTTAACCCTTTGCTTTCAGCTATAGGGCTATATTCTCCTAACATTTGAATAAGTATATCTCCTAAATCCACCTTTTGAAAATCTAAGGATATATTACTGTTTGATAACTTTGTATAATCAAATAATTCATCAATTAATTTCTTTAATTTTATAGAAAGATTATAAGTTGAATTTAAATAGTCTTTTTTTTCTTCCTTATTATTAAATTTTTCTTTTATCAATATATCTAAATATCCTATAATTGAAGTTAGAGGTGTTCTTAAATCATGAGAAACATTAGTTATTAATTCAGTTTTAGTATCTTCTAGTTCTCTTTCACGATCAAACTTATCTTTTAATTCCTTAGACATAAAGTTGATAGATTTACAAAGTTCTGCAATTTCATCATTACCCTTAACTTTCAAAGTAGCTCCTAATTCTTCATTAGCAATTTTATTCACCTGTTTTGAAATATATTTTATATAATTAATCTTCTTCTTAACTAAGACTAAAAAAACAATAACAAATACTACTATTGAAGATGTAGGTAATATAAAATTAAACATGTTAATATAAAATGGATTTAAAAATTTCATTTTACTTATATAATTTACAATAACATATTGGGAAATAGCTGCCATAAGAATAAGGGAAGCAAAAAAACTTATAGCAACAGCTATTACAAGCTGAATACTTAATCTACTTGATATTATTTTCTTTCTCATATTTTATACCCTACTCCCCATACTGTTTTAATATATATAGGCTTTTTAGGATTTTCTTCTATCTTTTCTCTTATCTTTGTTATATGAACCATTATAGTATTATCTGATCTATAAAATTCTTCTTTCCAAACTCTTTCATATATCTTTTGTATACTAAAAACCATTCCCTTATTTCTTGCAAGAAGCTCTAATATATCAAATTCTTTAGGAGTTAATCTAACATCTTTATCTCCTACAGCTACTTCTCTAGTATCAGTATTTATACTTAAATTCCCTATTTCAATTATATTTTTAGATGCATTTTGTACAACAGAATATCTAGTATATCTTCTAAGTTGGGACTTAATCCTTGCAATAAGCTCCATTGCATTAAAAGGTTTTGTAATATAATCATCTGCTCCTGAAGTTAATCCTTGAATTTTATCTAAATCCTCTGATTTTGCGGACAAAAAAATTATAGGCATCATATTTGTTTCTCTAATTTTCATACATGTTTCTATTCCATCAATACCAGGCATCATAATATCCAATAATACAAGATCAATTTTCTTTTCAGAAATAATCTTTAACGCCTCTTCTCCATTTTCTGCTTTTAAAACCTTATACCCCTCATTTTCTAGATATATTCCTGTAACCTTTCTTATTTCCCTATCATCATCAACTATTAATATTTTAAAGCTCATAAACTGCTCCTTTCATCTACGAATTTTCACACTTGAAAACATACGCCGGTGGTACATTTAAAACTACTCTATTTAATTCTATTTTACTGAAATACTTTTCAATAAATTGCTTTTTAACTAGTGTATACTGAAATGTTATAAACTTGCCCTTCTTTTTTAATATGTTCCTTGTATTATTTAATATTCTAGTGGAAATATCCTTTGGTAAACTTGCAAAAGGTAACCCTGAAACTACATAGTCTACATTTTTAATATTATATTTTTCTAAATGTTTGTCTACATTTTCAGCAGAATCATTTATTATTACAATGTTACCATATATATTATATCTATTTTTTAGTTCTTCACAAAATTTTATATTGTATTCAATTAATACTAACAAAGTATCTTCTTTTTTTCTTTTAACTAACTTGTCTGTAAAAACACCTGTACCTGGACCATACTCAACTATACACTTTGCATTATCAAAATCTATATCATTAACCATCCTCTCTGCTAGTCTTTGTGAACTTGGTGCTACAGCACCTATAGTTTTTGGTGATTTAAAATACTCAATTAAAAACTTCACTATATTCATATTAAAATCTCCTTTTTATTAAGCTATAATTTTTATATTTATACATCTAGCTTATCTATACAACCTTTTGCTGTTTTTTCCATAAGTAAGAAGAATATATACCTATCATAATTATAGCTGCTCCAACCATTATAGTAGTATTAGTAGATGCTAAAGCGCTATTACCAAGAAAAACATATAACATCATCATTGGAATATTTGAAATTAATACAATTAAAATAAACCTTCCATAATTTAATCCTGTAGAGCTAGCTAAAAAACATATCACATCTGAAGGAGCTATTGGACATAAAACACCTAAAGTTAAAATTTTACTATTATTTTTTAATAAAGCTTCATATATTCTAGGATATTTAACTACAAAATAGTTTTGCATATCAGAAGTAACAAAAATTTTAGATACTATATAAACAATAGATTCGCTAAATAAGATAGAAAGAAGTGTAAGAATAACTCCATCTACAGGATTAAATATCATCCCTCCTAAAATCATAAATACAGAACTAGGAATTAGTGTAACTACTCTTATAGACGCTACTGCTAAAAATATTAATTTTTTATAATCACTACTCATAAAAAGAATCTCATTTAAATTATCTATATCTCCAGTTAGAATCTCAAATCTAAACAATATATATATTAATGTTATCCACACAAATATCACTAAAAACTTACTTATTTTTTTCATAATAAATTCCTCCTTAACTTAATCTACAATTATGATTTTACAGAGAAATTATTAAATACTTACACAGAAAAATATTAAGATTTCTTAATAAATCATAATACTTTTGTAAACATATAAGTAAGCCCAAAATTTTACACACTAATAATTTAAAATTTTGGTTACTAAAATCCAGTATATAAAAACCTAAAACCATTACTCCTACATATCCATACAAATATCCCTTGAAAAACTAAGGATAAACACCCACCAGCTTAGCTATAGCTGTTGTTTTTTCTAAAACAGATAATAAAAATTAGAGCCTTATTTAAAATAAAGCTCTAATTTTAATTATTATATTTATTTTTATCTTTTAAAATTTCATTCTTTTTAATAAGTAATTTTTTATTCATCATATAAGTATATGCATACAAATAATAAGTAAATCCAAGGCCTAATATTTCAGCTACTATAAATATTAAAAACACTCTCATTGAGAAAAAACGTGAATTTTTAAAAACTGAATCAAATATCGCTGGGCTAACTGATATTAATCCTATAGTAATAAATACTACAAAAAATATAAATTTCACATTTATTTTCTTTTTACTATATAAATACATAAACCAAGCTCTAGAAATAAATCCTATTAATACACCAATGGCTACGTCTCTTAGTAAAATCATCACATTTTGAAAACTTAAATAATCAACACAAACTTCTATAAAACCTATTATAAATCCAATAATTCCTGAAACAAATAATACAAAAAACAAATCTCTGCTATCTTTTTTCATAATACCACCTCTAAAACCCAAGAAAATTTTTAAATTCTTTAGCGTAACTTCTAGATACATAAATCTCTTCATCAGAGTCTTCCATTTTTAATAACAACTTTCCATTAAACCAAGGAATAATTTCTTTTGCTTTTACTATATTTACAATGAATCCTTTGCTCACTCTTATAAATCCCTTTTGTCTTAAATTTTCTTCTAACTCATACAATTTTTCTTTAATCTTATATTTTTTATCTTTTGTAAAACAAAACACATCATTCCCTATGCCTTCAAAATATAAAATATTATCATAAGTAATAACGGCATAATTATTATTATACCTACCCATAATAATGTTTTTTGAATAGTTTTCTGGTCTAACTAAATCATCTAAAAACTCCATTAAAATGTTTAATGTATCCATATCAAAATAAATTCCTATTTTCCCTTTTGGCATAGGATATTTTTTTTCAATAATACAAATATCTGAATCATTAGTTATTTTTATATTTCTATTTCTAATTATTTCTTCAATAGCTTTTCTTATGTTTTCCGAACAAATCAAAACAACTTTCATAAGCTTACCTCTACTATTTTTAATTATATATACATATTACCTAAAAATACAGTATTTTTATATCTCTGGCATAAACCTTGGTAATATAATCGATGCCAAAATAGGTATTATTATCAAAATCGGAGAAATTATAGAAAGAAAATCCTTTTTAAAGCATGAAAGAATAGTATTTATTAAATATGTTACTCCAAATATTTTACTAATTATAATATTCATTTCTATAAATAGTGGAGAATCCTTAATTGCCTTATAATCTTTTTTAGATATATCCATTGTAAAAGGCCTATACATTTTTATAGAAACAAAAGACATAGCTGCCATTACCCCATAAGAAGTTATATATCTTTCCTTTAAAATACCCTCTATATTAAAATTAAAATATAAAATGTTTATAATTGCAAGATAAATAAACACTACTTTTACCATAATACCTACATCTTTTTTTAATCCTTTTATAATTAATAAGATAAATGAAGAAATAAATGCCCCTAATATACCCTTATGATTTGGCATACTCCAAAGAAATATTAATGGAATAAAATCAACAAACCCTCTTAAACTAATCACTAATCCTTTCTTCATAATTTATTTATCCTCTATTTTTGATATTATTTTTTTATGAGATTCTATCATTAAATTTATCATATTTTTATCAATATTTTTTCTAACTTTTTCTTTTTTAAAAAAATATCTTGTAAATGCATATTTTATCTTATCTTTTAATGTTAAATAATCAAAAATATTATTTTCTTTATAATATTTATAATCACCTAAAAATATAGGACCTAAATCACCAGCTATAGCATCTCTAAATATTTTTTGTGCACTAACTCCTAAAAAGTTTTTAGCTCTAAAATAATTATTTTCTGAGTAATAAGAGCCTAGTTTAGCAAAAGCATAAATACCATCATCTATAGCTTCATTATTTTTGCTTTCATCTGTAACAAAACCAATTAAATTTGAATCAGCCTCAGCATAAACTTCTAAAATTTGCTTTAAATTAGAAACTTCACTTAAATTTCCTGAAATCATATATCCTATTTGCTTTCCTCTAAATGCCGGAATATGAGTATAACAAAAACTTCTATCATAAAATAGTTTAAATAACGAGGATAAATACCTGTCTTTAATAGTTCCTGCATAAATAATAATATCTGCATTTTCTATTAAATAGTCTGTAAATTTTCTATAATCATCCTTATCATGATAAACACAAATGTTTTCTTTAGCACATTTACAACATCCTAAGCAATGACCCAATATTTTTATATCATTTAAGTTTAAAACTTCTACTTTATTTGAAAAACAGCTTACATATTTTTTAATCATTTCTTTTATATTTAAATCTTCTTTCTTTGCATCTGTAACAATCATAATCTTTTTATCTATACTAATCTTTTCTTTTAGAATTTTGCTATTATATTTAAACTTGTTTTCACTAATATTTTTGTGTTGTTTTTGAGGATTTAAACCTTCTTTTATAGAAAATAATAAATTATTAAAGAATAACAAAAGTTCCTTTTGCCCCTTTTCATGTAATAAATCGTTCATTTCATGGGATAAACATTCTATATAACGCATATTTAAATCATCACATATTCCATGGATATATTCATGAGCTGTAACATCATAATAATGAATTGATGTAGAAAAAGCACTAGTATATTTACCTTTAAAATAATCCATACATCCTCTTTCAAAAATTAGTTCTATAAACCTTTTATAATATGAAGGCACTAATAAATGATATACTGGAAAGCCCCAAATTACACCATCTGCATTTTTTATTTTTTCACATATATCAATTAAGCAACTTAAATCTTTTTCACATTTTTTTATTTCTTTTACTATGTGAATATATTCAAAGCTATGTTCCTTAAAATTTTTTTCAATATATTTCATAGATTGCATTGTAACACTTATTTCTGATTTTGGACTACCATTTAAAATTATAAAATTCATTTTACTTCCCCCTCTTTTATATACATTAACACAAATATAACCATATTTACTAAATTAAAACTTATATAACAATCTGACTTTTATATTAACTATTTCAAACTAAAGTACTTTTGATTAAATAAAACCAGATATCGTATTCTATTTTTATATTAATTAAGACAAATGTACCTCTATTAGATTTAATAAAAAGTTATAGAATATCCTTTGATTTTTATTAGCTAATATAAATTCAACTCTTTTTAATTAAATAAAACCTAACGTAATATCATCTCTTTACTTAACACAATTTCCCTTCTCTTAAATTTAATATAAATATATCAGAAAAATTTATAATAATCCTCACTTTTTAAATAAGATGCATCCTGCCATTTATAAGATGCATTATTTAATATAAATAATTCAGAGAAAATAAAAATTTATAACTACCTTAATAAAAAAGCCGCTACCTAGAAACTCTAAGTAACAGCTATCCTTTAAAATTTACTTCTCCATCTTAAATTTTGAAATTTCTTCTTTTAATCTTTCTGCACTTTCCTTTGACTTTGAAACCTGATTTAAAACATTACTAGATTTATCAGTAACTGAAACTACTCTACTAGCAATTTCTGTAGTTCCTCCAGCACCTTCACTTGCTGCTGCGGCTACCCCATCTATTGTTTTTAATACTCCTTTTACTGATGCCAAAAGTTCTTCTGATGTAGCACTAAAATCTGTTACCAGCTTATCTATAAATCCAGCATCTTCACTATATTCTTCTGCAACTTGAAGCATAGAATTATAATCTGAATCTACATCTTTATATATAAAATTCAAAAGATTATTTGCATTTTCTGTAAGATTAGCAACAGATTCTGTAACCTTACTTGTTATACCTTGAATTTCTACTACTGTATCTTTAGATTTTTCTGCAAGCTTTCTTATTTCTTCTGCCACCACTGAAAATCCTTTACCTGCCTCTCCTGCTCTTGCAGCCTCAATTGCTGCATTAAGTGCAAGAAGGTTAGTTTGTGATGTTATTTGCATTATAGATTCAGAAAGTACATTTATTTCTTCAACAACCTTAGATGATTCTATAGCTTTTTCAAGACCCCTTCTGGTATTCCCAAGAATTTCATAAGTTTTTTCTTGAGCAGCTCGTACCTTTTGTTTTGTAGTTTCTGCTCTATTATTTATTTTCCCTGCTTTAATTTCGCCTTCTTGTGATTTTTCTGCAATAGAATTTATAGCACCTTCTATTTCTTGTGATGCTAAAGCCATTTCCTCCGCTGAAGCTGCAGTTTCCTCCATATTTGCAGACAATTCTTCTGTAGCTTTTGAAACACCTTCTACATCATTATTTAAATCACTCATCCTATGATTTATAGCATTAACAATATTTTCAATTGAATTACCTTCATTTTTTACATTTTTTATTAATTCTTTAATATATTTTTCCATAAGACTTGTACTTTTAGCAAGTTCTCCTATTTCATCTTTACGCTTTATAAACTCTTCATCTGTCTTATATGAAAAGTTTCCTTCTGCAAGTAATTCAAAATATTGAACACAAAGCCCTAATGGTTCCGTTATATTTTTTGATATAACCCTAGTAACTATACCAGCAATGATTATAGAAAATATTAATATTCCTAAAAATAAAACCATCGTTCTTTTGTAATTTACCTGATTTTCATTATAAACTTCATCTGCATATTTCATATTATGCTTAGTTAAAATTTCTAAACTATTATGTAGTTTTTTAGCTGTATCCTCTAAGGTAACACATTTATTCATAGCTTCCTTTTGGTTTCCTTGTAGTGAAGCTTTTAAAACATCCTCTATTTTTTTTGAATAAATTTTAATATCTTCTCCCATTGAAGAAATAACATTTTTTTCTTCTTGATCAATAACTGTCTTTTGATACTTTCTAAAATTCTCTTTAAATATTTCCTTTCTATTTTTTATATCCTTCAACTTTTCTTTTTGCTTGTGAGATTTACCAGTATAAATTATTATATAATTTATATCTCCTTCAATTGCTCTAATCTGAATTCTACTATTATTTAAATACTCAGTTGACAGTAAACAATCTTCATAAATAGATTTCATATTTTTATTACCACTTGAAGAATTTTGATAACCCATAATAGCTATTGAAGACATCAAAATAAACATTATTACTGATAAAAGAAATATTTTTGTTTTAACTTTTAAATTATTTAGCATTCTAGCATCCCCCCAAATTATGTCTTAATATTATAATTTCAAACTAAGATCTACTTTAAATTCATATCATAATTTTTTATATTATTTAATGTTGTTTATTTTAAAGTTAATTGAATTTGATTATCATTATCATTACATTTGAAATTGTACCACATTATACCTTTTTAGTCAATTATATTACTCTATTCTACATTTTGCCTTAAAGTAATCACTAGATTTTATATACTATTTCTCTTAAATAAAAATATATATCAAAATCTAAATATTAATCTTTAAAAATAAAGCCGCTACCTAGAAATACTCCTAAATAACGGCTATCCTTTAAACTTCATTTTTAATAATTTCATTTATAAAAACCAGAAACTCTATTTACCATTTAAATATATCTTTTTATAAAAAACCTCAATTTAAATATAATCTTTATAAAATTCCCAATGTTTTAACTTAACTTTAGTAATTGTTTTACCTTATTTAGTTAAGATTTTTAACAATTAAGCACTTAATTTTAAAACAAAAATTAATTAGTAATTTCCTTAATATAAGAATCATATTTCTTTAAATATTTGCCATAATCTGTATCTTTAATAATCTTTATTCCAAGTTCCATTGGACTCTGTAGTCTTTTTAGTATTTCATCTTTTTCTCTATTACTTGCTACAGGATTCATTGTCATAATCACACCATCTACAACACTATCAAACATATTGATTGGCATAGCTACTCCTAATTCTCCTTTAAAACATTTACTGTATTTCCTTGCCCCTTCACACATTAATGATACATTAAGGTCATTTTTATAGAAAGGTTTTGCTACAAGATCAGAACACATTCCTTGATTCCCTAATGTTCTTATATTTTTAGGCATGCCAAATTTATATCCATAACCTTGAAGTATTCTCATTATATCTGCTGCATAGCTTATAACTATAACAATATCACAATCTTCCATAAGATTTAACGGACCTACAACTACTCCATAAGCATCATGTTTAAGATAACACATCTCTTCTGTTATACTTCTAGCTATAGTTTGGCTTTCATATAAACCTGCTGCATCATAACTATTGCCGGAAGCTATACTATTATGTGGTTTTATAATACCTAATGCATAAGCTCCATATTCACAGAAAAAGTTTTCCTCTTTTGCTTTAAACAAATCCCCTTCATTTGCCCTTTTTACCATGTTACAAAAGGTTATTCTCTTTTCTAAATTATCTATTTCTAGTTTATCAAATTGATCTTTATAATTTATAATCTTTACTCCAACTATTTTTCTTTCAAGCCCTAAGCATTTACTTAATCTATTTACACTTGAATTTTTCATAAATACACCTCCTATTGTCCATATTTTATTCTTCTATCCAAGTGTTCCAGAAAAATGGCTGAACTCCATTTTTATATCCTTTTAACTTATTATTTATAACATGCATTCTGCTATAATCTACTAAATTCATATGAGGAACTGATTTCCACATTTCTTTGTAAAAATCTTTTACTATTGTTTTTCTTTTTTCTAAATTTGTTTCTCTCATCATAGATTTAAATATATCATCCATGTGTTTTGAATCTTCATCATTCCAATTAGATATCCATGCATTAGTTCCAGTCCAAGCTGATTGTATTTGAGGATCTGGAGACACTTTACAAAAATATGATAAGTGAAGATTCCATCCCTTTACTTTTGAACGTTTTTCTACAACAGTAGGTCTATCATATAAAGCTAGTTTAACTTTAAATCCTATTTTTTCTAATTGAGATTTTAAAGCTACTGCTCCTTGTTTTTCTACTTTATCATCTTGTCCATTTAAAATAACTATTGGAGTTCCATCATAACCGGATTCTTTAAGTAATTGTTTAGCTTTTTTAATATTATATTGACCATAAATTCCTTTTCCAGCTGTTTTGTCATACCATGTGCTACCTGGATTAGCTAAGCATCCTTCTAAACTCCAAAACTTTTCATCCCCTACCATAGAACTTGCAAGCTCTTTTAAATCTATTCCATAAGCTAAAGCTTGTCTTGCTTTTTTATTATTAAATGGAGCACTTCCGCAATTCATCATAAGCATTTCCATTCCGTCTGGTTTTACTATAATAGGCTCTACATCTGGACTATCTTTTAAAACACTATATCTATCTTGTGGAGCTTCTTCTGCAAATAAAAACTCTCCAGTTTTAACACCAGAAATTCTAGTTTCTTGTTCTGATACAAATTTAAATACAAGGTTATCAGCATAGGCAACTCTTTTTCCTGAAAGACCTGAAGCTTTTTTAGAGTCAGGAACATATTTTTCAAATCTTTTTAGTTCTACTTCTTTATCCGGTACATATTTTACTAATTTATATGGACCTGTTCCTATAAATTCTTTCATTATATTATCTCCATATTTATCTATTTCCTCTTTTGGTCTTATAACTAACTTTTGATTAGATACTGGAGAAGCTATAATATTTATAAACGGAGCATAAACTTCTTTAAATTTAAACTCTATTTCATATTTACCTTTTACATTAACTTTATCAAAATATGGCTTTACATTAATTCCGATATCATTATTTTTAAGCCATCTTTCAAAAGAAGCTTTAACATCTTCTGTAGTCATTTCTTTATTATTTTGAAACAAAACACCTTTTCTTAACTTAACATCATATACTTTCCCATCCTTTGATAAAGTATAAGACTCTGCTAAATGAGGTTGAACTTTATAATTTTCATCAAATTCAAATAATCCCTCATACACATGATTCATAATTGCAGATATTGCCCAATCTGTTGATTTATCAGAATCTAAATGTGGCGGAGTCATTTTATCAGCTACAACTATAGTACCACCTTTCTTAGGTTTTGATGTGGTCTCAGTATTAACTTGCTTTTCTTTACTTCCTGAAGCACATCCAAAAAACAAGCCCATAATTGATACCATAAGTATAGTGCTTATTATTAATTTCATCTTTTTCATCTTTATCACTCCTCTGTTTTTTAAATTACAAATACACTTATCAAAATAAACCCAAACTTAAATCCTAATTTCTTTGAATCTAATTTTCTAATTAAAATATGTATCTATCTTTTAAAAATGATTAATCTATTTTTTAATACTAACTTAACTAAATTTTTAGCTAACTATTGATTTTCTTATACTAAAGTTATCTTTCTCTTTTAAATGGCAAGCTAAAAAACTTCCATCATCTAGTTTTTCAAATTCAGGTTCTTTTCTTTTACAAATCTCCATACATTCTCTACATCTACATTGAAATTTACATCCTTTTAAAATATCTCTAGAGCTTTCCACTTCTCCTTTTAAAAATATTTCTTCATTATTAATATCAGGATCAGGTATTGGTATTGCATCTATTAATGACTTTGTATAAGGATGTTTCGGTCTATCAAAAATATCATCTACTTTTCCAAGTTCAACTATTTTACCTAAATATAAAACTCCTACTCTATTGCTTATATGTTTAACTACAGACAAATCATGGGATATAAATATATATGTCATATTATATTTTTCTTTTAAATCATTAAGTAAATTTATAATTTGACTTTGAATGGATACATCAAGCGCAGATACAGACTCATCGCAAATCAAAACTTTAGGCCTTAAAATTAAAGCCCTTGCAATACAAATTCTTTGTTTTTGTCCTCCAGAAAATTCACAAGGATACTTATTTAAGCTTTGTTTATCTAATCCAACTTCATCGATAATTTCATCTAACTTTTCTTTTACTTGGGATTTATTATATTTAAAATTTATCTTTAAAGGTTCTTCTAAGAGCTCTTTAACAGTCATCTTAGGATTTAATGATGCTGCAGGATCTTGAAATACTATTTGAACCTTCTTTCTAAATTCTCTAATCTCACCTTTAGTCATATTAAAAATGTTTTTTCCCTCAAAATAAACTTCTCCAAAACTTGGTTCTATAAGTCTTAATATTAATCTTGCCATAGTAGATTTCCCACAACCGGATTCTCCTACTATACCTAATGTTTCACCCTTTTTAAGTTTAAAACTTATATCATCTACAGCCTTTATATATTTTTTGTTTTTATTAAAAAAACCTTTACTTATTAAAAACTCTTTTTTTAGTTTTTTTACTTCTAAAATAACATTACTATCACACATATTACCCCTCCATTAAATATTCCTTAGTATCTTTAAAACAACTTAAACATCTACCATTTTCAATATTTTTTAAAGGAGGTTTCTTTTCTTTGCATATTTTTCTTGCATACTCACATCTAGTGCTAAAACTACAACCTTTAGGTAATTCAGTAGGTTCTGGAATTGATCCCTTTATTGTACTTAATCTTTTCTGATTTTTAGTAATAGAAGGCATAGATTTTAAAAGAGCTTTTGTGTATGGATGTCTTGAATCTTTAAAAATATCCCGAACACTACCTACTTCCATAATACTTCCAGCATACATTACTATAACTCTATCACTCATTTGAGAGACTATTCCAAGATCATGAGTAATCATTAATAAAGACATATGAAATTTTTTCTTTAGCTCTCTAATCAGTCCTAATATCTGAGCTTGTATAGTAACATCCAAAGCAGTTGTAGGTTCATCCGCTATCAAAAGTTTAGGCTCTGAGGCTATTGCCATAGCTATCATTACTCTTTGCCTCATTCCCCCAGATAGTTCATAAGGATAACTTTTAGAAACCCTTTCTGCTCCCTTTATTCCAATAAGTTTTAACATTTTGATTGATTCTTTCATAGCTTCTTTCTTACTCATTTTCTTGTTATATATAAAAGATTCACTTATCTGTTTCCCTACAGTTAAAACAGGATTTAAAGAAGTCATAGGTTCTTGAAAAATCATAGCAATATCTTTTCCTATAATTTTAGAAAGTTCCTTTTTAGACATTTTAAATAAATCTTTATCTTTATATAAAACTTTTCCAGATTCTATATTACTTTTAGAAATACATTGCATTATGCTAAATGCAGTAACACTTTTTCCACTACCAGATTCCCCAACTATTGCTACAGATTCTTCTTTATTAATACAAAAACTTATATCATTAACTGCTTTTGCCTTACCTTTATCCGTAGGAAAGCTTACCTTTAAATCCTCTACTTTTAATATGTTTTTCATTTTTTTCCTTCCCTTACTTTAAGATAACTAACACCATTTATAATGTTATTAATATTCTTTAATTAACCTTTACTTAATTTAGAAAATTCCACATTACTTTTTAAATTAATTCCTGTAACTTCTATAACCACATTAAGTTTCTTTTTACATATACCTATAGACTAGTTTGTTTCACAAAATTATCTATCTTTTAATTTAAATAGTTTTATAATCATAAAAATTATTAAATTTTAAAAGGATCTACACTCTATTTAAGTTTAGGATCTAACATATCTCTAAATCCATCCCCTAAAAGATTTAATCCTAAAACTGTTGCAATTATAGCTATACCAGGACATAAAATTTGCCATGGAGCTATTTCCATAAACTTTCTTGCTTCTGTAACCATTATTCCCCAGCTTGGATTAGGAGCTTCTATCCCAACTCCTAAAAAACTAAGTGCTGCTTCATCTAATATAGCCCAAGCAAAAATAAAAGTTTCTTGAACAATTATAGGTGACAAAGCATTGCGTATTATATATTTAAAAATTATGTATCTATCTTTAGCTCCTATAGCTCTAGCTGATTCTACACATTCCCACTCTTTTATAGTAATAACAGAGCCTCTTGTAATTCTCACCATTGTAGGAAAATATGCAAAAGTCAATGCAAATATTATGTTTGATGTTCCAGCTCCTCCTATGGCACATAAAGTTATAGCTATGATAATGCTTGGAAAAGCCATTAATCCATCAATTATTCTCATTACAATATTGTCTACTTTTTTATAATATCCAGCAATAACTCCTATTAAAACACCAAATATAGTGCTTAAAACTGTAACACATATTCCTATTTTTATTGATATTCTAGCTCCAAATAATAATCTACAAAATACATCTCTTCCATACTCATCTGTCCCCATAATATGAATTAAAGATGGCCCTTTAAGTCTATCCTTTGCTATTACTTCTAAAGGATTATATTTTGTTAATATAGGAGCAAAAACAGCAGCTAAAAATATAATTATAAGAATAACACCACCTATAATTATTTGGGGATGATGTTTAAACTTTATAAATTTCTCTTTTACAGTATTCACTTTAATCACTTCATCCCTCTCTTTATTTTTCTCTTATCCTAGGATTCACAAAAATATAACTTATGTCTGTTATTAAATTAACTATTACATATATAAGTGCAGTAAAAATTATACTTCCTTGTATAACAGGATAATCACGCTTCATTATAGAACTTATTGCCAAAGAGCCCGTTCCTGGTATATTAAATACAGTCTCTATAACCCATGTTCCTCCAAGTAAAGTAGCCATACTAAAGCCTATTACCGTTATGATAGGAATCATTGCATTTTTTAAAGCGTGTCTAAATATAACTATTTTTTGTGGTATACCTTTACACCTTGCAGTTCTTATGTAATCCTCATTTAATACATCAAGCATTGAACTTCTTGTCATTCTAGAAATCAAACCTATTTGCATAATTCCTAAAATTATCCCTGGAAGTATTAAATATTTTATAAATCCCATTCCAACCTCTGATATTTGCTTATATCCGCAAACTGGAAACCATCTTAAATCAACTCCAAATATCAATATAAAAATTAAAGACAACCAAAAGCTAGGAATAGAAACTCCTAATAAAGCAATTCCCATAACAGATTCATCTACCCAAGTTTTATGTTTTATAGCTGCTATAATTCCTAAAGGAATTCCTACAAATATACCTATAAATTCTCCTATTAAAGCTAAGAAAAATGTAGGCTCTACCCTGCTAAATATAACTTTTTTAACTGGCTGATGTAAAAAGATAGATTGTCCAAAATCCCCTTTAAATACATTACCTATCCAACTAAAAAATTGAACAAATATATTTTTATCAAGTCCTAATTGACTTTTCATATCAGCTATTTGCTTTTCACCTGCTAAATCACCTAACATCATTCTAACAGGATCACCAGGCATTATATGTGTAACTAAAAATGACAGTACCATTACAACTAAAATTACAATAACCATATTAGCTAACCTTTTCAAAATGTATTTAGACATATACTTCACCTCCTAATCCAAATAAAGCTAATTCTAATAGAAAATCTACTTCTTTAAACTAAATTTAAAACTTTAATCTTAAGTTATCTCTTTAAACTAAATATAATCCTTAAAAACCTACAAGCTACTTTTGGAAAATTCCAAATTTTCATTATATTATTATATAAATTAATAATAAATATATACTCCTAAACTAACTTCTCCATTAAACACAATTATTTTAATATAGAAAATATAAAAAACCTTATAATTTATATGATAAATAAACAAATTATACCTTTATTCGAATAAAACCCCTAATAAATTTAATTTATCCAAAAATAATTATACAGCCTTTGTAATATTATGTACAATAAGTAATATTAATACATATAAATATACCTATTAAATTTTCTGATAACCTTATACAAAATAATACATTAATTTTTTTTAATTTAACTTCTAGCAAAATAAAAAAGCATATAATTATAATCAAAAACAAAAGAAAACCTGGTACTTAGAAATCTTCTAAGTATCAAGTTTAAGCATACCTAATTACTTTAACTATCATATTTTCCAAATTTTATGCCAGAATCTTCTGAAATATCATCAGATACAATAGCTATTCCTTCTACTTTTGTACAAGGCTCTACTTTTGGCTCTATAGATGGATTACTTGGGTACTTTGTTCCATTATATTTAAGCAAAGCAAAAAAGCTTTCTACCCCACCACCAGAAACATTCATAATAATATCTTTATATCCTTTTGTCTTGTTGTTACTTATTATGACAGGATTGTTTACAAGACTAAATCTTGATAATAGTTTGTATTCTCCAAGTTTTTCTTCAAAAATAGCAGCACTACATCCACCACTGCCACATACAAAAGGCCCTACAAGATAAGCAAATATTTCTTTCTTCCCATCTCCATTTAAATCTACTTTATTGTAATAATACTTTACTTTATCTTCATTTCCTTGTAAATCGAATTCTTTTATTAGAGCCTTTTCAAGTTTTATATCCCTTTTAGTTTCTGAGCAAATATATTTTAAAGATGAAAAATCTATTCCATCTACATTTTTAAAAGGTGTATATTTACAAGCCTCTTCCTTTAATTCTTTAGATTTGTCTTTCTTATTCATTGGCTTTTCTATTTTAGAATCCTTTTTAGATTTTTCTTCAGTTTTTTTAGTCTTACCCTTTGATAAATCTTTATGTTTTTCCATTAATATTTCTTGTAATATTCCATTTGTAAGACTTATAGGGGTTAGTCTATCAGGATATTTACTGATTTTCTCCTTTAGGTTAATTAATTTTTCTTTAGATGGATAAGGATATTTAAAGGACAGTGCTTTATCAATAGATTTTAAAGCTCCTTTAATATCTCCCACTTTTATTTGAGCATCTGCTAAATAGTACCAATAAGTTGTTGAATCTTTTTCTTTTAAAAGTTTTTTATAATAATTAGCTACTTTTCTAAAATAATAAGGATATACATCTAATACTACTTCAAATTTATCATTAGACCATCTATATACTTTTACTTTATAAGCATCTCCAGTATCATGAGTCCATAAAGCTATTTCATATGTTCCATTTTTCCCTTTTGTACTTTTATTATTTCTAATATCTATCTTGCTATAGTATTTATTTTTCTCAATTAAATCAATTAACTTACTATCTTTCCATTCATAAACACTAAGATCTGACCATATACTTCCAACTTGCCATCCTACTATTAGATTATTTTTACATCTACTTATAATTGGCGCTGCTCCAAAGTAAGTTATGTTATAACCTTTTCCTTTTACTATATCTACAGTACGCCAAATTCCAGAATAACATTTTAATACTATAATATAAATTTCACCTTGCCACTTATAGGCCGCCACTAATTCTAATATACAATCTCCATCTAAATCAACCATTCCTATGGCTTTTTCCCCATTATCTAATGTAAGAATTTCAGCTGTAGTTGGTAAAAAGCTTTTTATCATGTTTATTGGATTTGCTCTACTCCACATATCAAAACCCCTTTTTATTTAGGCATATCAAAATAAATAATCATCTAAAATATTATAAATTTTTAACATTCTATTTATTTTCATATCCATTATTCTAGAATTATAATATGTCTCTATTTTTTATATGTGTTTAAAGATATCCTCATTAAATATAAACTTTAACTATCCTACCATCTATCATGATGTATTCTTTCTTTTTTAAATCTATCTTCTGCTTTCTTTTCTTCATCTTTATATCCTACAGGTATTATGGATAAAGGAATTACACTATTGGGAAGATCTAGAATTTTTTTTATTCCATCTATCCTATCTTTAATTGGATAAACACCTACCCATACAGCTCCTAAACCTTTATCTTCAGCTTCTAATAATATATTTTCTGTGGCAACTGAACAGTCCTGTACCCAAAAACCTTTAAATACTTCTTTTGATTCATCTCCACAAACTACAATTGCAACATCTGCATTTAATAACATCTTTGAATATGGATGTACCTCAGTTATTTTTTTCATAATATCCTTATCTCTTAAAACTATAAATTCCCAAGGTTGTTCATTTCCAGCAGAAGGTGCTGCCATACCTGCTTTTAACAATTCTTCAATAACCTCATCACTTACTTTTAAATCTTTATATTTTCTTATACTTCTTCTATTTAATATAGTTTTCATTTATATTTCCTCCTAATTGTTTCCTTAAATAATTTATGATATTATTATATATACTAACTTTCTAATGAACAAGTACGCACTATTTTGTATTATAGTACCTAAAAGGATACTGTAGAAAGGATGAATATATGAGTTCTAGCTGTAATACTTTAACTTTAAAAAATAAAAATTATACTTGTACTTTTGAAATTACAATAGATTTAATCGGTGGAAAATGGAAACCACTTATTATTTGGCACCTAGGTACCAAAGGGACAAAAAGGTTTAATGAACTTAGAAAACTAATTCCTCAAATAACTCAAAAAATGTTAACTCAACAACTTAGAGAACTAGAAAAGGATGAATTAATTAATAGAAAAGTTTATCCTCAAGTTCCTCCAAAAGTTGAATATTCCTTAACCCACTTAGGAGAAAGTTTAATGCCTGTTCTTAGTATGATGTGTGATTGGGGAAATACCTATTATAAACTAAGCAAAGAAAATAAATAGTTCATTTATTTTATAGTTTAATTTTTGTTACAAAAAAATGAATTACTAAGCAACATTTACTTAGTAATTCATTAAATTTATTTTTCTAAATTATAAAGGTAATCAAAACTCTTTTTAAATCTTTCCATTCCAACCTTTAATTTTGATAAAGTACATCCACAATTTAATCTAAGATATTTATTCCCACCATAAACTTCACCTTTCATGATTCCAACTCCACCAACATTTACTAAAGCATCTTGAATTTCTTCTGATGAAAAAGGAGTATTTCTGCAATCTATCCAAGCTAAATAAGTACCTTCTGGCTTTGTAAATTTTATATCATCAAAGTTTTTTTGTATAAAATTCTTAACATATTCCATGTTAATATCTACATATTTAACAAGATCTCTTACATAATAATCACATTGATTATAAGAAACCATAGTTGCATACATTCCAAGTATACTTACTGAATTTAAAAAATCTTTAGTTCTAGTTTGATGTAAAAATCCATCATATGTTTTTTTATCTTGAACTATTGCATAAGATCCAATTAACCCTGGATAATTAAAAGTTTTACTTCCTGAAGAAACTAAATATAATCCTTCATAATTACTATAATATGAAAGAACAGGAATATGTTTATATCCATCAAAAACTATATCACTATGGATTTCATCACTAATTATTTTTACATTATATTTTTTACAAGTTTCTATAATAAATTTTAATTCTTCTTCTTTGAAAACTTTTCCTGTTGGATTGTGTGGTGAACATAATATAAACACTTTACAAGATTTAATAAGCTTTTCAAATTCATCACAATCAAAATAAAAGTGACCTTTTTCCTCATGTAATGGAATTGTAACTAAAGTTCTCTTATTTTCTCTAATAACATTAAAAAAAGCATCATACATTGGATTAAATGTAGCTACTTTTTCCTCTTTTTCAGATAATAATCTAATTAAAAGTGATACAGAATACATTACTGAAGGACTATATAATATTCCTTCTTCATTTACATCACATTTAAATTTATTTTTATAATAATTTGCTATAGAACCTTTATAATCTTTATGGTTCCATCTAGAGTACCCATATATTTGGTGTTTTAATACTTCGTTTATTTTTTCATATACAGGCAGTGGCACTTTAAAATCAGTATCTGATATAGAAAAAGGTATTAAATCTTTTTTATTAAATCTATCTTGAATATAGTCCCATTGAGTACAATATGTTCCTAAACGATTATTTTCTTCATCAAAATTATGTTTCATATTAACCCTCCAAAATTATCATTTCTTTAGTAGTTTTATTTAAAGGAATGCCTTCTCCATTTCTAATTACAACATCATCTTCTATACGAACTCCACCTAAATTAGGTACATATATTCCTGGCTCACATGACATTATCATGTTATCTTTTAAAACAACATCTGATGTTTGATTTAAATAAGGATACTCTGCTCCATCGCCAATTCCTATGCCATGACCAAGCCCATGATTATAATATTCTCCATATCCTGCCTTTACTATTATATCTCTAGATATTTTATCAATATCTTTGGCTAATGCTCCTTTTTTAATAGCTTCAGCGCCAGCTTTTTGCGCTCTCTTTACAACTTCATATATATTTTTCATTTCTTCAGATGGTTCTCCTATAAACACTGTCCTAGTCATATCCGATTGATAATTCTTATACTCTATTCCAAAATCTATCATTATAGGTTCATTACTATTTATTTTTCTATCTGTAGGTCTTCCATGAGGAAGAGCAGTCCTAGGTCCTGAAGAAACAATTACATCAAAGGACATTTTATTTGCACCGGCCATAAGTGAATAGTAATGAATCCACGCATTAATTTCTTTTTCACTAACTCCAACCTTAATATGTTTTAAAACATTACTAAATATATCATCTGTAATTTCACAGGCTTCTTTTATTATATCTATTTCATATTCATCTTTTATAATTCTAACTTTATGAAGGTCTTCTTCAATATAAGATACATTAAAACTATATTTCTTTAATTTTTCATAATCTCCTATTGAGTATCCACCAGCCTCTACCCCTAAAGAATTCAAGTTATTTTGAACTAAAATTTTGTTTATAATATAAAAATGAGATTTTTTAGACTTAGCTGGTGTATTTTCAATTATCTCAAAATCTTTTTCTTTATTTTTCACTTCTTCTAAATATCTTCCATCTAATATTGCATATGACTTATTTTTTGTTATAAGTAGATGTATTCCGCTGCCAGTTAATGTATCTAAATATTTTTTTACTGTTTTTGATTTTATTAAAATTGCATCTATATCTAATTTATTAAGCAATTCTTTTATTTTATCAATATGCTTAGCCATAATAATTCTCCTTTAATTTTAAAGGGGAAGTTAAACTTCCCCTTAATTTTTAAAAATCTAAGTCATCTATAAGTTCTTCATCTTCTTTTGATATACTTGATTTTTCTTTTTTAGCTTTTAAAGCATCTTGTTTTTCAAATATTTTAAAGAAAGGATACCATATTAATACTGATCCTAACATTTGGAATGCATTTACAACGATTGACATCCAATGACCATTGACTAAGAAGCCTTCTAAAAATACTCCAACATAAGGGGGATTAAAAATCGGTCTAGCTAATACTCCACTCCACATTAAAAATGCTGGGAATGTTCCTAAAATGGTACCACCTATAACATAGGGTAAGAAAAATGTTGGATTAAGTACTATTGGAGCTCCAAATATTACTGGCTCATTTATACCAAATAAAGCTGGTATTATAGAAATTTTACCTACACTTTTATATGCTTTGTTTTTAGACATTAAAAACCAAAATACTAGTCCAAATGTAACTCCTGTTCCTGTAAAATTTGCAAAAGCACTAGTCATACCACCAGTATAAAAATGTGGTAATGCAACGCCTTTAGCTGCAGCTTCAATATTTTCTGCTAAAAATTGAGAAGCTATTGGAGCTGTAATAGGTGACAATACTGATGGATGTATTCCAAAGAAAAATAAAGTACATCCAAGAAAAGTTATAAATACAAAAACAAACGGGTTATCTAGTGATCCAACTAATGGTTGTAAGAATATTGTTAAAACTTCTGTTGGTAACACTTTAAAAATTGCTAAACTTGCGAATCTAATAGTTATAAAAAATCCTACTATAATTATAGTTGTAGGTATTAATTCAAAAGACCTTGAAACAAAATCTGGAACACTTTCAGGCATACGTATTGTAAACTTTTTCTTTTTACACCATCTATATAATTCAACTGCTATAATTCCAGAAAACATTGCCATAAATAAACCTTTGGTTCCTAAATACTTAATATCCATTCCACCATCTTTAGTAAAACTAAATGTAAGTAACAAATATCCAACTGCACCTAAAACCATTGCTCCAGGTACATATAATTTATAGTGTTCCCCTAAGAAATAGGTAATACTTAGACAAACATACAATCCCATCATTCCTATAGTTAAATAAAATGGTAAGTAAAAATTGTCTAAATTGCTTGTTATAAATTTTCCTATTGGAGTTCCCACCCCTATCATATTAGCAATTGCTTCTGGAAGCAGGCATAAACTACCTATAATTAATATTGCAGTCATAGCTACCATTGATTTTTTTATTGCACTTAGATGTGGTTGCTCATCCATTTTTCGTGCCAAGGGAGTCAGGTGCTTATTCATAAATGCCTCAAAATTTTTAAACATTATTTTCCTCCTCTAATAGTTATTCCTCTTTAGACATAAGTAACTTATGCCTAAAGATTTATACCACCGTTTATCTTTTTATTATTATTTAGACTGTTTAGCTTTTCTATAAGCAAGTATAGCAAGTTTCAATGAAGTAGCCCCATCCATTTTTCCATAAGTATCTTGGTCTATTACTACATATGGAATGTCTTTTGGCTTTGTAATTGATTCAATATAATCTAATTTATGAGCAATTTGCGGTCCTACTACAACTACATCACACTCATCTATTTCTTTTTCTAATAAATCTACTGGGATTGCCTCAAATTTGAAGTCCTCTTCTTTTAATTTTTTACTTTCCTTTACTGTGTTTTTCATCCTATCCATTAACATTGTAGTTGAAAAACCACCTGCACAACATAATACTATTTTCATTATTTTACCTCCTTAGATTCAAATATATCTGTTATTTTTTCTATAAGATCTCTTGCAAGCTGTGAAGTCATATAATGATCTTGAGCATGTACCATAAGTAAAGTTACAGGTAATTTATCTTCACCATCTTGCGAAAGTTCTTTTCTAATTAGTTCAGTTTGAGCTTTGTGAGCTTCAACATCAATTTCTTTTGCTTCTTTTAAAAGTCTTCTTGCTCCTTCATAATCAGAATCCTCAATTTTCTTAAAAGCTTCAAATGCTTTAGATTTACTTTCCCCAGCCTTTGATATGATTTGTAATATCTGCATTTCTAATTCATTCATCTTTTTTCCTCCTCATAAGGTACATTGAAACAAATAACTAGTTAATATGTTATTTTACTTTCATATTTCTAAAATTTGAAATATTATTGTACTTTTCTTTTGTAAAACTTTTTATTATATTTAAGATTAAATTTATTACTTCTTCAACATCTCTTAAATCAGTCATAGAATAACTTCCATGACAATACCTTAAAGGTATTCCAAGAACAATAGAAAGTTTTCCTCCATTACTTAAATGTGCCTTTGCTGCGTCTGTGCCACCTCCACCAAACATGTCACATTGAAACTTAATATTATTTTCTGTTGCAACATTCTTTACCCATGTAAGTAATTTTTTATTTGGTATCATTGTTTTGTCATAATGGATTATCATACATCCCTTTGATATTTGACGTTGATTAGTATAATCTCTAATTAAATCTGGTGCACATGCCACATCAACTGCAAATATAACATCTGGATTAATTTTATCTGAACAGCATTTTCCTCCTCTTGTCCCAACTTCTTCTGAGCTTGTGAAACATAGGTATATATCGTTTTCATGATTGATTTCTTTTAATCTTCTATCTATTTCTTTTAAAATATAACACCCTACTCTGTCATCTAAAGCTTTTGCCATTAATACATTTTTATTTATCATTTCACTTTTACTATTAAAGGTAACCATATCTCCTATATTTATCCCTAAGTCTACAACTTCTTCTCTACTGTTTAATCCAATATCAACATATATATCTTTTACTTTATGATTTTTATCAAAAGAACAATTCATAAGTCCTTTAATTTTATTTCCATCTTCTTTTGTAACAGTAACCTTTTGAAAAGATTTAGCTGAATCTTTAGCAGATCCAATAGGAATAACATGTAACATTCCAATATCACTAATATGTCTTACCATAAATCCAACTTCATCCATATGAGAACAAAACATTAATTTGGGACCTTCTCCTTTATGATTTACTATCATGCTTCCAATACCATCATAAGAAACTTTACCTACAATATTTTCTGAAATTATATCTCTAACTTCTTGCTCATTAGAAGCTATTGCATCTGCATCACATAACTTTTTCAATAGATTTGTTTCCATTCTAGCTCACCTCCTGTTACACATTTTTACTTATTAATGTTGTAAATTCTTTAAAGCTTTTTACTTTTAATATATCTTGTATCATTTTTTTATCATTCATAATTTCAAATAAATCTTTTGTAATTTTCTTATGCAATTCCAAATTTTCCTTTTGAAGTGAAACCATAAATATTATATTTACTTTTTTATCACCGTAAACAATTGGGGTTTTAAGTATATTTATAAAAACTAAATCTTTATTTCCAACCATTTCAATTGGATGAGGTATTGCAACTCCATTTAGATAAATTGTTGAAGAAAAAGACTCTCTTTTTAAAACTAACTGGGTATAATTTTCTCCTCCAATTCCATCCTTTTCAACTTTACTAGCCATATCTTTTAGACATTTTATATAATCTTTTTTCATATTAGATATAGTAAAATAATCTGGGCTAAAAAACCTTTTAATATAATACGTCTGGGTTTCACTCATAAATGTGGGTTCAATTTTATCTAGGCTTACTAATTGCTTTATCTTTAAAATATCATAATCATCTAAAAGTTCTTTTATATATATTAAAGGAACTTGAAGATTTAAATTAATGTTAATTGTAGAAAACACAATATCTGGTTTATATCTTTCTAATTCTTTTATTTGAACTATAGAAAATGTTTTTATTTCTGACTTATTAAATAAGTTACTTATTTTTAGTTTAGTTAAATAAGCACTTCCACCACCGGATGAACAAACAATTGCAATTTTGTTATATCTTTTTAACTTGTTTGTAAATTCCTTTTCCATATGGACTGCAAAGTGAGTTGCTATAAACCCTATTTCATCACGATTTGGTTTTATACCATATTTTTCATGGAGCATATCCCCAAAAGAAATTGCCATATTAAATATAGATGCATATTTTATAGATAGTTCATCTACAATAGGATTTGTATATGACACTTTAAATTTAAGTCTGCTTATAAGAGAACTTATGTGAAGTGTTAGTAATTTTTTAAACTGCTGATCCTTATTAAAAGATGTATTATTATTTTTATCTAAATTTTCTAAAAATTCACATATGTCTTCTTCTAGGTTTTCTAAATGATCATCATTTTTTTCCTGATTCTTTGTCTTAAGTCTTATTAGCTCATCTAGTTCTCTTTTATCTTCTTTTGAAAATGATACATCATATTTTTCTTTTATAACTAACTGAATAGTGCTATCAATATCTTCTTTTAATATTTTTCTAACTTCTAACTTTATATATATTATTACTTTTAGCCAAACTAAAATTTCATTGAGTTCAAAATAATTAATTACTAAATTTTTATCTTTAATTTCTTCAATTAAACTTTCCTCAATATATTTAAAATCTTTATCTATTTTTTTATCAATGTACTCTCTAACTACTTCATTATTTTTTAAATATAAATCTACAATTAATTTTTTTCTCTTTTCTAAGGGCTGATTAATCCTTACCCCATAATGAGCTTTTCTTTCTGCAGTAAAATTATACTTTTTTAAATAGTCATCAACATCTTTTTTAAATTTACTTATTAAAGATTTACTACTGTAAAATTCCTTAACCATTTCACTGTTAGTTACATATTTATTTTTTAATGCTATATATGCTACTATATTTTCTACATTTATCTTAGGCTTATCATCTAATTTTTTTAAATATCTAATAAAATCATTTAATTTTTTTTCATCATTTACTTCTATAAGATATCCTTTTCCTCTTTTTTTAATTAATGTAAACCCTTTTTCTAATGAAATATTGGTTAAATATGAAAAATCACTTTGCACTGTTCTTTTAGAAACAGAATATTTATCAATAAAATATTCTATAGATAAATATCTATTAGTTTCTATCAAGTCATTGAGAATATTAAGTTCTCTCATATAAAGTTCACTCCCTAGGCTCTAGCGTTTAACTTTATCGTTTTCACAATATAAGAATAACTTATTTTTTTTATATACAAAAGAATATTAGTTGCACACTATTGTGCAATTTGTACACTATAATTCATCATTACCTTAAAAATTTATAGTAATTCAAATATATCCATCATTTTATAAAATAAAACAAACTAATTTTTATCAATATTTATATTCTATGTATTTCCTTCTTATGGTTTATATTTTGCACATTACTTGTCTTATATACTCTAATTTATTTTTAATAAAACTTTTAAAATTTATATTTATTTTTTCTGTTATATCTTTATAATTTTAAGCTTATAATATTATTCCACTATGAAATTTTATAAAATGATCAAATTAAGTCATTAAACAAATATTAATTTTACCTACTAATCCATTTAAAAAGGTAAACTAATGAAAATAAATTTTTTTATTCTCTTAATATTACTTGGAATTATTATTATTAGATGGAATTCAAAAAAACAGTAAAAATAAAAGCCGCTACTTAGAAATCTAAGTAACGACTCTTAATTTATTCAACTTTAAATTTTTCCACAATATTTGTTAATTTTTTCGAATGCTCTGAATTATAATTTGTTTCTCTTAATACCTCTTCGCTTTTATGATTAACATGTGATATATTTTCAGCAATTTCTGAAGAAGCCCCTGCTACCTGTTGAACTGAAAGAGAAACTTCTTCCATACTTTTAGATATCTCATCTATAGAAATAGATATATTAGTAGATGCCCCTGCAAAATTTTGAACTATATTTTTAAATGTCATTCCATCTTTATTATATTCTTCACTTATCTTAATTAATCTTTCATAATCTTCAAATACATCTTTTTCTAAAATACTAAGCATATACTTTGAAGCATCAGAAAGTTCATTAACAGAACTTAGTACTTTCTTAACATTATTTTGTATATTTACTACCGTACTAGAAGATTGTTCTGCAAGTTTTCTTACTTCATCAGCAACAACAGCAAATCCTTTTCCATGCTCACCTGCTCTTGCCGCTTCAATTGCTGCATTAAGTGCTAATAAATTGGTTTTTTCTGCAATTGAAAGTATACTATCTGCCATCTCAGATATATTTTTAACAACTTTTACATCTTCAATAGCATTTTCTAATTTATTTTTAGATTCTTTATATACGTTATCAATATTTCCTTTTGATTTTAATGCTTCTTTACTAATTGTATCTGCTTTTTTCTCTATATCTTTAGCTAAATCTAGTCCATCATCGGCACTCTTACTTACATTATTAGCATCTTTTTTCACTGCTGACGCCATTGACGTAACTTCTTCAGTAGATGATGAAACTTCCTTCATGCTTGTAGAAATTTGTTCTGATGCTGTTGCTACTTTCTCCACTTGTTCATTTATCTTTTCAAAAGCTACTTTTACTTTATTTGTACTTTCCAAGGAACTATCACTTCCATCTTTTACTTTTGAAATTATTTCTGAAAGAATATGAGTAGCTTGATTCAACGATTTAGACGTTTCTCCAAATTCATCTTCTAGCTGTAAATCAGTTTTATATGTTAAATTACATAATTCTAATTGTTTAGCATGTTTTCTCATTTTGTATAAAGGTTCTTTTATTTTTTTAGAAATAAAAAATCCAATAATTAATCCTAAAATCATAAAAATAATTGTAAATATCAATTGTTTATATTTTAAACTTTTAACTATATCAAATATTTCATTTTTAGGAACTGACAATCCTAAAAACCACTTAGTATTAGGTATAGGAGAATAAGCCATAAACTCCACCCTATCTTTATATCCATAAGTTCCAAAACCTTTTTCTCCATTTATCATCTTTTTCCCTAGCTCTGCAAATTCATTTAATCTTTTATCTTTTTTAGCACCTTCTATATCATTTACACCTTTTAAAATCATATTGAAATTTTTGCCTGCTACATAGGTACCTTTTTCGTTAATTATAAAAGGACATCCATTATCACCTATTTTGACGCTCTTAACTATATCATTTAAATCCTTTAAATCAAAAATTCCTATTAATGCACCTAGTATTTCACTTTTTTCATTTTTAATAGGTACATACACATCTACAAATTCCGTATTATCTTTCTTACTGAAAAATGGATCCGTAATTAAATTGTTTCCTTTCATAACTTCTAAAAAATATGGACTATCTTTTATGTTTGTTACAGAACCATTTTCAACATTAGTACAATTACCTTTTGAATCTACTATTTTAAATCCTTTAAAGCCCCAATTTTTAGCCTCACCTTTAAGATCATCCTTTTGAACTTTTATTTTCATAGATTGAACAGTAGGCCATGTTGAAATAGATTTTAAACTATTTACCTCTTTAGTCACTTCATTTTGTAACAGTTTACATACATCTGATGTTCTAGCTTGCAAATTACTTTTTATATTCTCTTCTAATGCTTTTGATGCACTTTTATAAGATATTATACTTAAAACGCCACAGGCTATTATTAATAAAATTAAAATTTGCATCATTATCTTAACTGTAGTAGAATTTGAATTTTTAAATTTACATTTGCTATTCATCTTTGGTCGCCTCTTTACTGTATATTTTTTATTCCATTTTATGTATACTTTTACATATTTTTTATTATATACTGATTTTTATGTAATATCAAGTAAGTTTATAGTAAAAATTTACAATTTATAATTTTTATACTAAAAAACGCTACCTAAAAATTCTAAGTAACAGTTTTTTAAATCTCTATTTTTTATTAAATTACTATTTATTGTACTTTTATACATATTAAAAACTCATTACATAATTTATAAGTATCTTATTTAATATTAATTCTTTATTCTATATAAACTAACATATAATGAAAGATAAAACTTATTTTAAATGGTAAACATCAAAAAATAATACATAAATATGATAATATATAATATGAAACATATTATATGGAGGTCTTTTATGAACTATTTTTTATGGTTTAATTTAAAGAAAATAAAAACAGATATAGACTATTTTCTATTAACATTATTATTTTTGATACTAATTCAATTAGCATTTTATTTACCATGGAATCCTAAAAAATTATATAATCTATTCTTCGGAATGATTTTTAGTATATTTTTTATTTACTGTTTAACAGTAAATAAAGACTTCAAACTAAAAGATGTTTTAAAACTTTTTTTTCACTAAATCCACTAATCCATATCATTGGATTTCACTAAAAAAAGAAAGGTTCTACCCTTTCCTTTTTTACTCAATTATTTAATTGGTATTTTAATTTTAGAAATCTTCTCATTTTCTCTAATAAAAGTCAACTTTAAATTGTAATATATTTACTTGGTAATTTAAAACTTGAAATACATTGTAATCAGATTTTAAATCTAATTTTTATTTTGTTTAGAATTATCATTAAATAGTGAAGGATCTAAATTCATAAGTAATTTTGTTAATGAATCACTCTCTTTAATTTTCCATTTTCCTTCTACTTTAGTTAAAGAAATATCACCAGTTCTATCTGTATATTTAACCTTATCCATAGATTCTATGAAGATTTTTTCATACATCTTCTTCTGCTCCGCTTCTGTAGGTTTCTTTCCTGAAAAAGCTTCAGAAAATGCCATATTAATTCCTTTTTTCATGCTTTCTCCTAATACTGTTGCAATATCCGGTCCTTTTACTTTAACATTAACTTTTGCAGTATCACCATCTACATTTTCAGAATTTATTGTATAAGTTAACTTTTTAATAGCTTCACCTATTTTCTTTGTTGTTGGATCTTCAGCTTTCTTATCTTTATCCTTTTTATTTTTATCTAAAGTTTTATTTACTAAATTTGAAAAATCTCCATTTTCTCCTTTTTTAACTTCATCAAGATAATTTTTAACAGTATCTGTTGGTGTTTTAGCTCCACATCCATATAGACCCATTGTAAATATCAATACCAATAGGAACGGAACTAATATTTTGATTTTTTTCATTTGTATCCCCCCAAAATAATTATAGATTATAAGCAATATTAAATCATAAAATTAATAACAATTTATATATCTCAAGCTATATTTTACCATAAAACATTATAATTTTCTATAATACATTAAAATTTTACATAATATGAATTTTAAATTATATAATCTAAAATTTGGAGGTTATTTTTTTAAAATCTATATGCCCTGGTAAAAGAAGTAAAAGACTGAACAAATTAAAGTTTAGGTTGCTATTATTTTATATTATAATAACTTTTAATTATATTTTTTATATAACTCCCATCTTCTATCTTTTAAATAAAAGGGATTTTTCATGGGGCCCCTTTTACCTTCTCTTATATTTTTTAAATTTTCTAAATCTAAATCAAAAACTATTATATTTTCATCGTCTTTTTTATAGGAAGAAACTAAATTCCCATATTGATTCCATAGGGCTAACCCTTTAAAATTGCAAGCTGCAATATACACCCTATTATCATAAGCCCTTGCTGCCATGTATTTTTCCCATACACTAAATCTTTTTTCTCCATTCATAGGAGAAGCAAAGGGGGCAAATATAATCTGAGCTCCCTGTCTTGACATAATAGACACAACCTCTGGAAAATGTAAATCATAGCATATTCCAATACCAAATTTCACTTCTTCTATATTTTTTAATGAATTGATTTTAAAAACAGGCAATTCATCTCCTGCTAAACAAAATTTTTTCTCATTTTCACCTAAATGAGTTTTTCTATACTTTTCTACTCTTCCATCTGGGAAAGTAACTACTTGAGTTATATACCTGATACTATTTTCTATCTCTAACAACCCTACTATTATTGTAATATTTTTATTCTTAGACATTTTCAAAAGTCTTGAAGAAATACATCCTGGGATTTTTTCTCTTAAATTTCTTGGAAAGTTTCTATCATATCCACACAAAGATATTTCTGGAAAACAAATTATTTCCGCTCCCTTATCTGAGGCTTTATCTACAAAATCACTAATTTTAGTTAAATTCTCCTCTTTATTTGAAACAATAGATTCCATTTGTACTAAAGCAATTCTAAATTTATTCATATCTAACCTTCTTTGTTTTAATATGTTACTTTTTTTATCCTTAATTTATAAAACAAACTATTATAAAACACATTATAATAGTTATTGCTCTATTATTTAAAGCCTTTAATATTTACTTTTTTATTAAATAAAACTCCTTTAATATAGTATCATACAAGAGAACTCTACCCTCATTAAAATACAAATAGAGATTTTCCCTTCCTATTATAGTATAATTATTTTAGCAAGACATATAAATCATATTAAAATAAATAACTAATTATAATCTAATATTTTTATGATTTTCTTTTATATGATTTTTATTAGGAGGTTTTAAAATGCTTAACAGTAATTATATACTAACCTTTGGTTTAAAAGAAAGTGAAAATCAAATTATTAAAAACCATTTAGATTCTACTAAATGCAAAATAATAACTACTGAAAACTATACTGATTTAATAACTGAAAGCTATTTTCTATCTATAATAAATGGAAAAAAACTAAATCACAATGAATCTAATGATTTAATTGAATTTTACTTAGAAGTTGATAGTAATTTATCTAAAAAAATTATTCTAGATCAAAAACCTAATACATTATCAGATGCTTCAAAAGCTACTATTTTCACAAGTTTTGAAGATTTAGAAAAAAATATTGATAAAATAATTGAAAAAGCCTATAGGAAAAGTAAAAAAGCTGAAACTAATGCAGCTTCCTTAAGATATGCAATTAGAATTCTTAGTGAAATAAAAAAATACCCAGGAATTTCAACAAATGAACTATCTAAGAAAATTAACCGTACTTCTTTAGTAGTCCAAAGATATATTGAAGCCCTAGGTATTGCTGGTGAATCCATCGAGTATGATAAAAACCTAAAAGGATGGAACCTTAAAAATGGCAAATCTCTTTTAATGGAAGATCTTTAAAATTCTTTCTTCTATATAAAATTTTAAGCCTCCCTTTTATTTATATGTTCTTTTTATTCTGTATACAAATCTTATATTTTGAAATATTATAATTGTTTCTATAAAAAATAGATGAGGCTAAATATCCTAAAAACAATGCATTTATAAAACTAACTACTATTCTTCCAATTCTAAAGCTATCACTAAAAGCTATATAACTAGAAAGCATAACAACAGTTCCTACAAGTATAGCTATTATATGATATATAAATTTATTTTTTATAGATACATCTAAGCTTAATTTTCTTTCTTTCATTTTATAAAGAAAAATTAATATTATTATAAACCCTAAAATAGTGCCACCATGTTGAAGTATTTTATATACATAAATTTTATGTCCTAATAAATCTATTGTTTGTCTAAGAAAATTTAGTTTTAATACAAAATATCCAGTTTTATGTGTAAAAGAATCTAGAAATACATGAGTTATCATTCCTATAACACTAGAATACATGAAAACTACAACTTCTTTTATATTAGTTACATTATTTCTTGTGTACAAAAAACTCCAATAATATTTTGATATAAAATTAGGTAAATTTAAAATAAAGGGATCTTTTATATATTTATGGTATATATAATTTAATAAAAAACATAATGGTATATTAACTATAATAGATCCTAGAATAGTATGACCTAAATTACTACTTGGACTAAATAACATAAAATATATAAAATCTGGCGCCATAGATCCTAGTATTAATCCACTTAAATTCAAATGCTTATTTTTTATAAACACTACTGCCCCTGGATGTGCTAATGTAAATGGCATGAAATCCCCCTCTATTTATTCAACTTTACTATTCCTTAAAAACACCTTTTCTTTTATTCTAACTTAAAATTCTGTATTTTTGTCTTACAGTTTTGTAAGTTATATAAAAGGGTATTCTTAGGCATATAGAAATATATAAAGGAGTTTCATACTTAATGAACAAATTAGATAATTAAAAACTATCCCATTAATACAATATATTATTTTAAATCTTAACCTTAATATATAAATAAAATTTAGTTTCTATATTATATGATTATTATTTCTAAGAAGAAAATAAGTTTCCTCTACCAAGATCCTTAGTATTATCAACCCTACTATTTTTATAATTAGTTTTATTTTCCCATTTAAGTAATGTAGCTGAATTCAATATTACAATAACAGAACCTGCATTATGTACTAAAGCTCCAATAACAGGATTAAGTATACCTGTCATGGCAAGTACTATTGCAATAAAATTTATACCCATTGAAAAAATCATATTAAGTTTAATTGTTGTCATCATTCTCTTTGAAAGACCAATTAAATGTGGTAGCTTTAAAACATCATCGTTTACAAGAGCAATATCTGCAGCTTCTACTGCTATGTCACTTCCAATACCCCCCATAGCAATTCCAACATCTGAAATTTTAAGTGCTGGTGCATCATTAATTCCATCACCTACCATACAAATAGATTCTTTATTTTTCTGATATTTTTTGATAGACTTAAGTTTATCTTCTGGCAAACACTCTGATACAAAATCAGAAATCCCAGTTTGTTTTGCAACATGCTCTGCTGCTTTTTTATGATCGCCAGTTAATAATAAAGGAGTTACCCCTAATTTTTTTACTTCTTTTAACATATCCACTACATTTTCACGAATCACATCAGAAAGTGCAATAAATCCTACTAAAACTCCATCTATAGATACCCAAATAATAGTACACCCATCATTTATATATTCCTCTTCTTCTTTTATATGAAAATCACTAATCTCAGTACCACTTTCCGCCATAAGGTCTTTATTTCCTACAAAAATAACCTTGTTATCAAAAGTTGCTTTAACGCCCTTACCTATAAGAAGTGAAAAATCCTTAGGTTCTTTTATTTTCTTATAATCTTCATTATAGGATGCAACAATTGCTTTTCCTAAAGGATGTTCAGAACGTAATTCTGATGAAGCAACAATCCAATTTAATTCTTCTGTTGAAATACTATCTAAAAAAGACTTTATAGCTACTACAGTAGGTTTTCCATAAGTAAGTGTTCCTGTTTTATCAAAAGTAATTCTTTTAACCTTTGATAATTTTTCTAAAGCATCTCCTTCTTTAACAAGAAATCCATATTTAGTTCCATTTCCTATTGCAGCCATTATAGCTGTAGGAGTAGCTAAAACTAAAGCACAAGGACAAAATACAACAAGCACTGTTACTGCACGAATAATTTCACCTGTAAAAATCCATGTAATAATTGCAAAAGTTACAGCAAGAATAACAATCCAAGTTGCAAAACGATCTGCAATGCCTACAATTTTTGCTTTATCTGCATCTGCTGACTGAACAAGTTTTACCATACGCTGTAGAGAACTATCTTTTCCCACTTTTGTAGCTTCCATATCAAAACTTCCAATTTGATTTACCGTTCCACTGAATACTTCATCGCCTTTAATTTTATCTACTGGTATAGGTTCACCGGTCATAACAGACTGGTCAACAGAAGTTTCTCCTTTAAAAATCACTCCATCTACTGGAATAGTTTCACCAGGAAGAACACGAATCAAATCACCCTTCTTAACCTTTTCAGCAGAAATCATAGTTTCTTTTTCATCTTTAATAATTCTTGCACTAGTAGGTGTCAAATTCACTAGTTTTTCAATTCCAGCTCTTGCTTTAGCTACAGTTATCTCTTCTAATAATGCTCCTATTTGCATAATAAAAGCTACTTCACCAGCTGCAAAGGTCTCTCCAATGATAATTGCTGCAATTAAAGCCATAGCAACAAGAACATCTGCTTTTATATCAAAACGAGTAAAAAGACCAATAGAAGCTTCAATCAAAATAGGAATTCCACATAAGAAAATCGCTACCCAAGCAGCATTAAATGGTAACTCAACAAAATTAAATAAACTAATAATAAGTGCAATACCAGAAACAACTAAAAATAAAATATTTCTTTTTATTTCATCTTTAAGAATAGAAATCATTTTATCGCCCTCCTCTTTCTACCTATACCCCTATAGGTACAATACAATTTGTATTATATCTATATAACTATTTTTTGTCAATAAAAAAAGAGTACCACTTTTTAAATGGTTCCTATATCAAATCCATTTAAAAAGTTACTCTTTTATATTTCTTAATTAAGTTATAATTACCTTAATAATCTAATCTATTAAACTAAATAGATTAGCACTATATCAATAATTACTTTAAAACAATTAAATAAAGCATCCTCAAAAATATAATACTTAGGTTACTGTTACATTCTTGAAAAGTATTCTATAGCTTTTGCAAAATTGTCTATAGTTTTATCTGCATCTCCATGTTCTATTCCATCTCTTACACAATGGTGTAAATGTCCTTCTAATACTATCTGTCCTGCCTTATGTAAAGCACTTTTCGCCGCATTAATTTGCATTAAAATATCCTCACAGGGAATATCCTTATCAATCATTTTATCAATAGCATTTATTTGCCCCATAATCTTTTTAAGTCTACGATGTAAATTTTTAGAATCCATACATTCACGCATATACCCAACTCCTTTCATACTAATAGGGGTATATGTACATATTAGCTATAATCAATTATCTTGTCAAATATATTACTGTAAATACCAATATATATCTTACTACTGCTACCTTATCACTTATTTTTTGCTCTTTTTTTAAAGCTTCTTAAAATAACGTCATTATCTATAAGAGCTACAACTATATGGAAATTTTCACAAGTATTATATTTTTCAATTATAGTTTAATAAAAAATACACCTAGGACACTTTATTAATAAAATATCCTAAGTGTATTTAGATTTTCAATACTGATTACATGTTAACTGATTCACCGTGAGCTTCTTTTTCATCTATAACTAAGCTGTTTAATTTTTTATCTAATGCCCAAAGAACAAGTCCACATACTATAGCTATAGCTGCTACTGTAAAATACACTGGTGCAAATTTGAATTTTAATGTAAATTCATATAAATAACCATAACATTTTGCTGCAAAGAAACTAGCAAGTACCCAAACACTCATCATAAGTGTTAATACTCTACCTGGTGAAAATTTAGCTATAAATGAGTTTCCAAGTGGTGAGAATACCATTTCACCAAGAGATAATACTATACCAAATACAACAAGCCATGCAAGTGGTAAAAGAGAATCTCCTCTTGTAACATCTGCCATTGCAAATATTATATAAGATACACCTAAAAGCATCATACCTAAGCCTGTTTTCTTAAACATACTCATGTCACCTTGAGGTCTTTTAGCAAGTTTTGCCCAAACTTTACCAAGAACTGGTCCAAGTGTTATACAACATAAAGCATTTAATGAATCAAACCAAGCTGTTGGAACTTTAAAACTACCTATCATCCAATTTGCAAGTCCGTTGTCTCCACCCCAGTAATAATATACAGGCATATATGCTAAATACCAGAATAGCCAAAATACTATAGAGAAGAAAGAAACTAATATAATAGCTCCAACTCTTTTCTTTTCAAGACTTGTAAGAGGTCTTTTTTCCTCTTTGTTTTCTTCTTTTTCTGATTTTATTTCTTTATGTTCATCAACTTTAAATGGTTTTTTACCAGCATCACCTAAGAATTTCCATCCACAGACAAATATAAATGCATAAACAAATGTCATTATTGCACAAATTAAAAAACAGAAAGAATATCCCATAACTCCTGCAAGTACACCAAGTACTGTTGTTCCTATAAATGATCCAAAATTAACGTAAGAATACTGAATAGAAAAAGCACTATCTAACTGCTTTTGATCATCAAATAATCTACCGGTTATAGCACTTACCTGGGATTTAAATAGGCCTGTACCAATTGATACTAATACAATCATAATATTAATCATAGTAGCACTTGTAGCTTGCCATGCTACTAAGTAACCTGCACCCATAAAAATTAAACCTAGTGGAACAAGATATCTAGCACCTATAAAACGATCTGATATAAATGATCCAACAAGTGGTGCAGCATATGTCCATGCAACTAAATTCGCAGACATTTTTGCTGCATCTGCAGGTGTAAGTCCAAGTCCACCACTTGCTACTTTAGCAACTACAAATACTGCAATTAACCACTTTGCTGAATAAAACGCAAATCTTTCAAATGTGAAAGCAAGCGAGCAAAAATAAAAACCCACTGGTGTTTTCTTTTTGTTTTCCATTTTTTCATTCCCCCTATAACAAATTAATTATTACGCATGTATTTAAAAAACTATATGCTCTAATTTTTTAAAATTAGCACACTAGCTTCAAATACCATAAGTTATGGTATTATTTAGCGTAGCTATTTTTCTAATTTTAAATAGCCCCCCTTATTATTGTATGTTTTAAGAAAAATATAAAAACATATAAATATGATAATTATTTTTATATAACATCATGTTTTGTCATATATGTTAATATAATAATAAATTATCCATTTATAAGATATAATAACATATTTTCCCTAACAATTAAATAAGAATTCTAAAAATTTCGAAAAAATAAAAAAAATTTCAATAATTTATACTTTTCTATGATATTAAAAAACTAAAAACTCATATTATAATGCTAATTTTACAAAAAAGAAGCCACTTTAAATGGCTTCTTTTTAAAAAATCATATAAATATTATTCATTTATATAAAACAGAACGAAATAAATAATTTATAGCTTGTACAACTTATTTTAAATACATTTTATTAATTATTAGCTAGCTTGCTCTACTTTACTATCTTCTTCTTCAACAACTAGGCTATTTAATTTTCCATCTAGTGCCCAAAGAATAAGTCCACATACTATAGCTATAGCTGCAATTGTAAAGTATGCTGATGAAAATTTGAATTTTAATGTAAATTCATATATATATCCATAAGATTTTGCTGCTATAAATACAGCCAATACCCAAACACTCATCATAAGTGATAGTAATCTAGGTGGTGCAAATTTAGTTATAAATGAATTCCCAAGTGGTGAAAATACCATTTCACCAAGAGATAAAATAATACCAAATACAACAAGCCAAACAATTGGTAAAAGACTTCCGCCTCTTGCAATATCTGCTGTTGCAAATATTACATAAGATATACCAAGTAAAATCATACCTAAAGCAGTTTTCTTAAACATGCTCATATCACCTTTAGGTCTTTTAGCAAGTTTTGCCCAAACTGCTGCAAGAACTGGTCCAAGTGTTATACAACATAATGCATTTAATGAATCAAACCAAGATGTTGGTATTTGGAAACTTCCTATCATCCAGTTAGCAGCTGCATGATCTCCTGCCCAATAGAAATATACTGGCATGTATGCTAAATACCAAAATACCCAGAAAACTACTGAAAAGAAAGATACTAATATAATAGCTGCAACTCTTTTCTTTTCTATTGATGTAAGAGGTTTCTTTTCTTCTTTCTTTACTGCTTTTACTTCTTTGTGTTCATCAATTTTGAATGGTTTTTTACCAGCATCTCCTAAGAACTTCCATCCAACTAAAAACCAAGCAGCATCGATAAATAGCATTATTCCACAAATTAAGAAACAAAAAGCATATCCTTTACTTCCTGCAATTAATCCAATAGCTGTTGTTCCTATAAAAGATCCTACATTAACAAAAGAATACTGAATAGAAAAAGCACTATCTAGTTGTTTTGGATCATCAAACAATCTACCAGTTAAAGCATTTGTTTGAGGTTTAAATAATCCTGTTCCTATAGATACTAATACTATCATTAAATTAACCATAGTAGCACTAGTTGCTTGCCATCCTACTAAATAACCTGCTCCCATTAAAATCATTCCTACTGGAATTAAGTATCTTGCTCCTATAAAACGGTCAGATATGATTCCCCCAAAAAGTGGTGCAAGATATGTAAATGCAACTAAGTTTGCAGACATTTTTGCTGCATCTGCAGCTGTAAGTCCAAGACCTCCATCTACTACTTTAGCAACTACAAACATTGCAATTAACCATTTTGCTGAGTAAAATGCAAATCTTTCAAGTGTGAAAGCAACTGAGCATACATAAAACCCAAATGGTCTTTTTTGTGTGTTTTCCATTTTCCATTCCTCCCTATAAAAAAAGTAATATTACGTATGTATTTCAAAAATCACATGCTTTTCTCTTTGTAAAGATAAAAGAAAACGATTTCAAATACCATAAGGTATTAAAAGTTTAGATATTTATAATTATATTTGTCAGAAAATATTTATTTTTAGAATAATTTTGTATATATTTATTTAATAAGTAAAATTAATACCTATAGCTTAGATATATGTCAAAAAAGTATTATATTTCCTCTACCTACCCTATAATAGCACATTTTTTGCCATTAGTAAAAAGAAAAATTTCAATAATTTAAAAAATTAATCTACTATCATAATAAGCAAAATACTAAAATCTAAGTTATAGCTTAAATATATATGCAATATATTAAAAATTCTAAACATGATTTTTTAAATTATAATTGAAAAAAGTTTTTTTGATTCCATCTTTAAAATTATGATTATACAAATAAAAAGAAGCCATTTTATAGAAAATGGCTTCTTTTATAACTATTATATTATCAAGTTAATTTAATTTGCTTATATATTTTATTAAGCTGCTACTTCTTCTTTACCTTCTTCTTTAACTAGGCTGTTTAATTTCTTATCTAATGCCCAAAGAATAAGTCCACATACTATAGCTATAGCTGCAATTGTCAAATATGCATTTGCAAATTTAAATTTTAATGTAAATTCATATACATAACCATAAGATTTTCCTGCTATAAATACAGCAAATACCCAAACACTCATCATAACTGTTAATAATCTAGCTGGTGAAAATTTAGCTATAAATGAATTTCCAAGTGGTGAAAATACCATTTCACCAAGAGATAATACTACACCAAATGCAACTATCCAAGCGATTGATGCAAGGTTACCTCCTCTTGTAATATCTGCTACTGCAAATATTACATAAGATAATCCTAGAAGTATCATACCTAAAGCTGTTTTCTTAAACATGCTTAAATCCCCTTTAGGTCTCTTAGCAAGTCTTGCCCATACTTTAGCAAGAACTGGTCCAAGTAAAATACATGCTAATGCATTTAATGAGTCAAACCAAGATGTTGGTATTTTGAAACTTCCTATCATCCAGTTAGCTGCTGCATTATCGCCACCCCAGTAAAAATATACTGGCATATATGCTAAGTACCAGAATACCCAGAACACTACAGAGAAGAAAGATACTAATACAATAGCTGCAACTCTTTTCTTTTCCATTGAAGTAAGAGGTTTCTTTTCCTCTTTTTTATCTTCTTTTACTTCTTTACGCTCATCAACTTTAAAAGGTTTCTTACCTGCATCCCCTAAGAATCTCCAACCAAATATAAACCAAATGGCATCAATAAACATCATTATTCCACAGATTAAGAATGCAAATGAATAACCATTAGTAGCTGCTATTATACCAATAATTGTTGTTCCTATAAAAGAACCAACGTTAACAAAAGAATATTGAATAGAAAAAGCACTATCTAATTCTTCTGGATTATTAAACAATCTACCAGTTATAGCGTTTGTTTGAGGTTTAAACAATCCTGTACCGATAGATACTAATACTATCATTAAATTAACCATAGTAGCACTTGTTGCTTGCCATCCAACTAAATAACCTGCGCCCATAAATATCATTCCTACTGGAACAAGATATCTAGCACCTATAAAACGGTCTGATATAGTTGACCCTATAAGTGGAGCAAGATAAGTAAATGCAACTAAGTTTGCTGATATTTTTGCTGCATCTGCAGTTGTAAGACCAAGACCACCTTGTGTTACTTTAGCAACTACAAATACTGCAATTAACCATTTTGCTGAATAGAATGCAAATCTTTCTAACGTGAAAGCAAGTGAGCATACATAAAAACCAAGTGGTTTTCTTGCTGTTTTCTCCATTTTAAATTCCCCCTACTAAAAAATATTATTATTACGTCTGTATTTAAAAAACCACATGAACTCCTCCATTTAGGATGAACATAATGATTTCAAATACCATAAGGTATGATAAAAAACATTTACACATTTCTCATCCTTGTTACTTAAAACTAGTACCAAATTACAAATTAAATTTAAAGATTTAAGCAGTATCCCCTGTAGTTTGTTAAAAAAATGACATTCTATGATAAATTCAAATACGAAAAGATGGTAAGTTCCATATATTCGTCTTATTAATTGCTAGAAATTCATTCTTTTTTAATTAGACATTTATTTTGTTTTTTATCATAATATCGAGAAATTTCAACATTTTATTCTCTGTTAATCATAGAGCAAATTTCATAAGCTCGTATATTATATAAAAATACAACTTTTTGTCATAATATGTCGTCCACTCATAACATATAATAACACAAAATTTTAAATAGTACAAAAAAAATTTCAGTATTTTTAAAAAATTTTTTGAAAAATGAAAACGTTATAAAAATTTTGATATCTACATTGACTTTTGTAGTTAATAATATTATGATGTTAGTATTTGGTGACTAAACTAGGAGGGATTAACTATGGATATGAACAAATTAAACAGAGTACTTAAATCAATGGAGGAACATAATATTCCCCAAATGATTATCTCTGATCCAACAGCTATTTTTTATTTAACAGGAAAATGGATTATCCCAGGGGAGAGATTACTAGCATTATATTTAAATGTTAATGGTAATCACAAAATTGTTATTAATGAATTATTCCCACAAGAAGAAGATCTTGGTGTAGAAATTGTATGGTATAATGATATTGAAGATGGAGTTGAAATTCTATCTAAATTTGTAGAAAAAGACAAAGTTATAGGTATCGATAAAGTATGGCCATCTAAATTTTTATTAAGACTACAAGAACTTGGAGCTGGAAGCAAATTTGTTAATGGTTCTTTAATTGTTGACTATGTAAGAATGGTTAAAGATGAAAAAGAAATTGCTATTTTAAAAGAATCTTCAAGATTAAATGATCTTGTAATTGATGAATTAATTCCTTGGGTAGCAAAAGGCTTAACTGAAAAAGAATTAAATGCTAAAACTCGTGAAATTTATAAAAAACATGGCATTAATGAAGTTTCTTTCGATCCAATCACAGCATATGCTAAAGGAGCTGCAGATCCACATCATGTAACAGATGATTCAAAAGGAAAATTTGGAGATTGTGTTATCCTAGATATTGGTGGATTCTATAAAAACTATGCATCAGATATGACTAGAACTGTATTTATCGGTGAAGTTTCTGAAAGACAAAAAGAAATATATAACATAGTTTTAGAAGCAAACTTAAGAGGTATTGCTGCTGCAAAACCTGGAAATAGAATGTGCGATGTAGACTTAGCTGCAAGAAACTACATTGAAGAAAAAGGATATGGAAAATATTTCACACATAGAACTGGTCATTCTTGTGGTTTAGAAGACCATGAATTTGGTGATGTTTCTTCTGTAAATGAAGATATCATTAAACCAGGCCAATGTTTCTCTGTTGAACCTGGAATATACCTTCCAGAAGAAGGAATAGGTGTTCGTATTGAAGATCTTGTTATAACAACTGAAGATGGCTGCGAAGTATTAAATAACTATACAAAAGACATAATCGTTGTTCCTGAATCTAAATAAGATTTAGGAACTTGTTATGAAATTTGTCGAACTTATAACAACTCAAAAAAATAAAGGTTAGGAGATTTGTTATGAAAATTACTGAAGGCTATATGCCATATCTAGAATATAAAACTTACTATCGTATAGTTGGTGAATGCACTGGAAATAAAAAACCTTTAGTTTTATTACATGGTGGACCAGGCTCTACACATAATTATTTCGAAGTACTTGATAAAGTTGCTGAAGATGGACGTGCTGTTATTATGTACGACCAGTTAGGATGCGGATTATCAAACACACCTTCCCGTCCTGAATTATGGAATGCAAAAACATGGATTGATGAATTAGTTAAATTACGTGAACACTTAGGTTTAGATGAAATTCACCTACTTGGACAATCTTGGGGTGGAATGCAAGCAATAGAGTATGCTTGTGAATATAAACCAAAAGGAATAAAAAGCTATATTCTATCTAGTACTTTACCATCTGCTGCATTATGGGAAAAAGAACAACGTAGAAGAGTTTCTTATCTTCCAAAAGATATGCAAGAAGCAATAAGAAAAGCTGAAGAAGCTAATGATTATTCATCAGAAGAATATAAAAAAGCTGAAGCAGAATTTATGGTTCGTCACTGTGCTGGAGAAGTTACAGAAGACTCACCAGAATGCTTAAGACGTCCAAAAGTTGCTGGAACAGAGGCTTATGTAACTGCATGGGGCCAAAATGAATTTAGCCCATCTGGTACATTAAAGAACTTTGATTTCATGAAAGAAATTGAAGATATTAAAGAACCTTGTTTAATCACAAGTGGATTACTAGATCTTTGCTCACCACTTGTTGCAAAAACAATGTATGACAAAATCCCTAATTCAGAGTGGGAATTATTTGAGTACAGCCGTCATATGCCATTTGTAGAAGAGAATGAAAAATATATAAAAGTACTTAATGAATGGTTAAATAAGAACGACTAATATATTATAGTATGTTATAATCTTAACTATAACATAGTTTTAAAACATATAAAAAGGCTGTCATATTTATATGACAACCTTTTTTGTATAATCCCTAATATAATCTTTTTTTATTTAATAAAATTAATATATTCCAAACACTCTTTTCAATAATTTAATTTTATAAAATCTCATACTTACACTATACCCTCATTGTTCAATTCTAATTTATTTTTATCATCTAATTCGCCAGCAAGTTTAAATCCCTGTTTTGCTAGTATTACTGCTATCACTTCATTAATAACTGCCGCAGCTGCAATAGTTCCTTGAATAATTTCCGCATACTGTGGTGCAGGTTTCATAAGAGTACTTACTGCAATCCCTGTAAAAATCAAAGAAACACCTGAGTGTGGCAATAACGTAAGTCCTAAATATTTTTTTACAGTTATAGGCGCCTTTGAAATCAAAGCACCAAAATAAGCTCCCCCTAGTTTACCAATAGCACGAGCTACTATATAAACTGCAGTAAATATACCTGCTCCTAAAATCAAATGGAAATCTAGTGGTGCACCTAAATTAATAATAAGAACAATCATTGTTAATATAATCACTATATTTACATCTTCTGTTATTTGCTTTAATCTTTCTTTTGGTATTATATTGGCAAAAGTAGTAGAAAAAGTTACACCTACAAGCATCAAATTCATCATAGGCTTTGGCAAAATACTCTCATTTATATACATTCCTATTCCAGTTGTAATTATAATACATGTAAGTACTAATAAAATCGTACTCTTTTTCTGAACCTCTTTTTTAAGAACAAATGATGTTATAAATCCAGTTACAACTCCTACTATAATAGATAATAAAATCATTAATGGCACATAATAAAGTGGTATGCTCCCGCCTGCTAAAAGATTAGAAACAATGCCTATTACCATAAAAAAAACTATTAATGCAATAACATCATCTAAAATAGCCAATGGCATAAGCGTCCTTGTAACTGGTCCTTTTGCCTTATACTCATTAATAATAGATAAAGAAGGTGCAGGAGCTGTTGCTAATGCAATGGAACCAAAAATAAATGCTAGATAAATTGGAATATCTATAAATGCAAAAATACATCCAAAAGCTAAACTAACAATGAAAAAAGCACCAAATGCTTCTGTAAAACATATAGTTAAAATTTGTTTTCCTGATTTTTTAATATCTTTCCAAATCAATTCTGTACCAATAAAAAGTCCTACTGATACTTCACAAATGCTATTAATAATATGGTACCATGTACTGTTAAGCATACTATTACTTAACCATCCTAATGCATAAGGTCCAATTATCATTCCTGTCAATAGCCACCCTAAAATAGCTGGCATTCTTACTTTTCCAACTAACTTCCCCATTATTATTGCAATAATAATAAAGCTAATTAAAAATATTATACCTTTCATCATGTCTATTCCCTCCAATAATATATCTATAATCCTAACTAATTATGAAAATTATCATTTCACAATCCCGTATAAAAGCATATTAATCATATCTACATATTCTTTAGTATATTTTTCTACAGCCCACGATTCATCACATCTATACTTTGAGTTATTATGTTGAATTTTCATATGGATATAATTCCCTAAACCTAATATTGTTTCTATTACGTCCTCTATAATAACATTAGTCTTTAAATTCAAATGATTTACAATACCTCTCCAAAAATCTTTATTTTTTTCATCTATTGGTTTTCTTAAAACAGTAATTTCATATAATAAATGTTTTGGTGGAGTAAATGTAGCTGTATAAAATATCTGTTCATAATAAGGGTATTCATGAAAAAACTCAAATCTTTTTTTTATATAATCTTTAAAATTACCTTCTATATTTCCATTATTAAATTCAAAGTTTTTTTCTAGATAGTCACTTAAATCCATAAAAAGATTTTTTACACAAAGAAGAAAAATCTCATCTTTGTTTTTATAATAATGAAACAATAGTCCTTTTGAAATATTATTATTATTACAAATATTATTAATAGATGCTGCTGGATACTCTTTTTCTCCAAACTCCTTTAAACTAGCTATTAAAATTCTTTGTTTACTAATTTTATTTTGTTCTTCTCTATTCAAACCTATAACCTTCCTTCTAAATGAACAAAAGTTTAAATGTATAAATCATAAATATTCATTGTATAATTTCACATAAAGCTCCTATTCTTTAAATTTACTTTTTCATATACCTTAAGCAGTTTATTAAAAATCTATATTTTCTTTAATAATAAAAACTATAAAACAAACTGCTTGGTCTGTTTTATAGTTTAACAAATTTTATCATTAAATTCAACAACTGAAAATTTAACTTTTACTACCTTTTATATAATCATAAAATAAAAGAGTAAATAAATAAATTTGTTCTTATACAAATCATCTACTTACCCTTTCATTTTGATTATAGGCTTTAGTTTTGTTTTTTATTGTTATATTTTTTTATTTTTCTCATCTTATGTTTTTGAAAGAAATGTGGAGAAAAACTTTCATTTTAATTATTTACATTTTTTTGTTTTGGTTTAGAAGAAAGGTGAAAAACCTTCCTCGTTTTTTTATTTGTATTTTTATTTAAAATTGTATTTTGTTTTGATTTTAAAGAAAGAGTGAAGAATCTTCCTAATTTTTTATTTGTATCTTAATTTAAACTTGTATTTTGTTTTTTGTTTTGGTTTTAAAGAAAGAGTGAAGAATCTTCCTTGTTTTATATTTATATTTTGTTATTTTCTTTTAATAAAGAAATGTAATAAACAATGGTTATTTTTTAATTATTATTTTACTTTTAATTTGGACTTGTTTTATAACTAACCTTATTTGCAGCTTTTCCTATATCAAATCCTGATATGTCTCCAGTAGCTCTATCAACTATTATATTTGCTTTTTTATCCCCATCTTCATAGAATAATGCAACTGAATTAAAGTTAAAGCCACCTCCAACTTTATCCTTTTGTAGATGTGCCTGAAACTCTTCTTGTTTTACTAATTTTGGATTTTGTATATTATCAAGTTTATTTTTCACTAAAAATTCTTTAGCTTTATTTTTAGCATCTTCAATACTTATTAAATTTTTAGATTTAATTTTACTTTCATCTAATTTCACTTCATGGTTAACTGATAAAAGCTCTCTTGTTTTACAATCAAAATTCACATTGTATGTTTCTTCTTTTGATTCAAAATATAAATAAGTTGTTCCATATCTAACATTGATTTTCATATTTTGAAACCTTTTTATACTATCTTCAGTACTTTTTATATAAGTATTCAGCTGTTTTTTAGCTTTTTCCATTCCTTCTGTTTCCTTAATGTTTAATAGATTAGTAGTCATAAAATATTTAAACTTTTCCAAGGAATCATTTTCTTCCTTTACTGAAACATTTTTTATATCATCAATATTAATTGACTTTATTGTTTCTAAGGTTTTCTGTCCTTGTTTAATTTTTTCATCTATGCCTGTTATCTTTTGCTCTTTTGTTTTTGTTATTACATTAAGTTTCATTTTGTTTAAATTTGGTGATTTTCCAAAATAATCTTTAACAGCTTTTATGGCATCCTTTTTTAAATCTTCATCTGATACTTTTTGATTTTTTTCAGCATAAACTATATTCTCATTAGTACTATGTTTTATAGTATTACTATGCATATTGTAATTAGAGGCTACTAAAACACTTAAAGCTAGAACTCCTATCATAATATTTCTTTTTTTCATTTTTATTACCTCCACATTTTTTGTTTACAAGTTTATTATAGCGAAGGCATATAATCAATCTTTATTTAAATTGTCAAATAGTTGTAAAGTTAGCTCTATAGACTAACTTTACAATTATTTACTTCATAGTACATTATTTAAAACTATATACAAGTGTTTATGAACTTCTTCTATTTTGCTTTACAATATATAATTAAAATCAAAAGGTTTATTTAACTAAGAAATTTTAATTTGTATATACTTTTGAAATTTCTTTATATCTTTTTTTATTTACTCCCATATCTGAATATCCAGATCTTGAAGCTGATCTATACTGAATTTTTTTATTTTTTTCATCAAAATAAATTTCAATATCATCATGAAATTTCATTTTCCCTGTAGTATCTACTGCATAAATATAATTTCTTTTTTCTTCTTTTATCTTTATATTTCCGTATGAACTTAAAGATTTTTTCATTGCTTCTTTAGTCTTTTCTAATGTACTTTTAAAAGATAAAGGTTCTATTCTCTTATTCTCTATCTTCGTTTCTGTAGAAACTGCATTATCCTTATCAGGTATTTCTCTTAATCTACCTTCCTCTAATCCAAGCTCAATAGATGGCTTTTTATTTTGAACAAAAAGTACTACAGCAAACAATAATGCTAATCCTAATATTATAAGTAAAAACATTCTCATAATCTTTATTCTCCTTTTATTTAAAAGTTTTTCATAAAACTCCTACATTTTATTATTCAAACCATTCTTTTAGCTTTAAACTTAGTTCTATTTTAATCCAAATATTTATTAATTTTAATATACATACTATTTTCTAAAAAATTTAACAATAGGTAAATTCATTAAATTATCTACTAATACTTTTTTACCTGCCTTATTTAAAATCTCTCCATAAGTTGGATATGGATGTATTACATTTGAAAGTTTTCCAAAATTGACTCCTAGAGTTTTAACTACTTGAACTTCTGAAATAATTTCTCCTGCCCTATCTCCTAGTATAGTACATCCTAAAACCTTACCTTTTTTATTTAAAATAAGTTTTAAAGATCCCTTAAAACCTTCTTTTGTTTTAGCTCTATCAATTTTGTCATAACTATATGTATAAACTCTAATTTGATCTTTATACTTTTCCCTAGCTTCTTTTTCAGTTATTCCAAGAGTTGCAAGTTCCGGCGAAGTAAAAGTAGTCCATACTACATTTGAGTAATCCATTTTTCTATCAAAAGGTAATATTGCATTTTGAGCAGCTTTTATTCCTTGAGCATTTGCCATATGAGAAAACATATAAGGGCCTACAACATCTCCCACTGCATAAACACCTTTACATGTAGTTTCTAAGTATTTATTAACTTCTATTCCTCTTTTATTATACTTAATCCCTACCTTTTCAAGATCTAAATCATTAATGTTAGGAACTCTTCCAAGGGCTACTAATATTTCATCTCCAATAATTTTTTCTACTCCATTAACTCCTTCTACCATAAGATTAACTTTTCCATCTTCTCTTAAAACCTTAACCGCTCTTGATGAAGTATATATTTTAACTCCTTCTTTTTCTAAATTTTCTTTAAGCATTGTAGATAGGTCTATATCTTCTTTTGGTAAAATAGTGTCTGCCATTTCAACTAAATTAACTTTAACCCCTAATCTATTCATAGCTTGGGATAGCTCAACTCCAATTGCACCACCACCTAATACAACAATACTTTCAGGTAGCTTTTCTAAATTAAAAATATTTTCATTTGTTAAAAACTCAACATCCTTTAAACCATCTATAGGAGGAATCATAGGAGAGGAACCGGTTGAAATAAATATTTTTTTAGCTTCAATAATTTCTCCATCTACTTCTAATAAATTTTTACTTTTAAAATTCCCTACTCCTCTTAAAAACTCTATACCATCTTTTTCTAAAACTTCTTCACTCTCACTTTTATATACATTTTCAATCACATTTCTAACATCTTTCATTACCTTTGATGTATCCACTTTAAAATCACTATACTTTTTAGCAATATGTATTTCATTTGCTTTATTAATCAAAGCTTTACTAGGAATACATCCAGCCCAAGTACATTCACCACCAGGCTTATTCTTATCTATTAATAACACAGATTTTCCAAATCCTTTAGCAGTATATGCAACTGTTAATCCCCCAGATCCCGCACCAATAATTGCTACATCTATTTTTTTCATATTAACCCTCCTAACTTTTAAATTTATAACTCTATATTGCTATTTCATAAAAACTAACTTTTTAATAACTTTTTATCTTAATCCTTTTATCCTAAAAAATTCTATATTTATTTTCTAATAAAATTTTAGAAAGCTTTATAACATTATTTATTTTAAAGCTTTTATACTATAAATCTTTATGATAAATCTATTCCTCTTTTAATATATCTTTCACCTAACAAAACATTATTATTTTAAAACTTCTAAACCATATTTATAAGATTTATTTTAATAAAACTAAATAATTGTTTACATCTTTTTTTCTTATTTATTTCTAAATTTCCTACTTAAACATATCTTTAATCCACATATATACTCTTAGAAACTTATTTTGTTTTATAGAATTAATATAATCATATAATATTATTATAACTTTTATTTGTCAATAATAATTTTCCATTAATCTTTATTATTGTTCATATTAAATATACCTATTTTAAATTATCAATCTATTCATTTAATAAATTTATAATTTCTACATAAAAGCAAAACATATATTACTAAAAAACTAATTTACCCCTATAGAATAGACATTAAAATTTCTATCCTATAGGGGCTTTTCTTTTGTATATATTCGCTACCTTTCTACACAATTCAAATCATAACCTATAAGTATTTAAAATAAACTTTAGATACCACTCCTTATTTTAAACACACCTATCCTTCGCTATTCTTTTCAACTACTATATATAAACCATGTTATATACTAATTTAAAAGCTTTACTATATATATAATGCCATTTTATAGTATATCCATGAAAAAATATATATTATACACATATATAATCCCATACATTTAAACATACATTAATAAAAACTTATAGTTTACTTCTCTATGTTTCAATTTTTGTGTCTCCACTTTCATCTTTAAATACAGAAATAAATATTAAAGATACTAAAAGTACAAATACTGCTGCTATTAAAACTGCCTTTTCAATTTCAATTATATCAAGAACTACTCCATATATAAGTGCACCTAAGGGCATTCCCCCTTTGCTAATCATACCAACTATAGAAAACACTCTAGACATATGCCCTTCTGGCGTTACCTTTTGTATCATAGTCTGAACTGGTATATTTATAAACATAATTGATGTATATAACAAAAATAATACTGAAGCAAGAAAAACAAAATATAGACTGCTACCACTTCCTAACCTCTCTATAATATTTTTAAATGTTAAGCTAGTGAAAGCAAAAACGCTAATTACCATTGTAAATATTCCAAATGTCATTAATCCTTTTAGTTTTTTACCTTTACTTAAAATTCCTACTAAAATGCTACCTATTAAAGCCCCTAAAAGTAAAATCATCTGAAGATACCCATACTGTGTGTCTGAATAATTAAGCTTAGTTCTAAAAAGGAGTGGCAATATAACACCAAATATAGGTTGTATAAACATAAATACCAATAAAAAATATAAACTTAGTCTATAAATCATAGGGTTATCTTTAATAAAAGATGCCCCATCTTTCATATCATGAAAAACAGCTGAAATATTTATGCCTTTTGATTTTTTCTTAAAATTATATTTTATCATCATTTCACTAGTAGTCGATATTAAAAAAGATATTCCATTTATTAAAAAAAGTACTGTAATTCCAAGTTCTGTATACAATAAAACTGATACGAGAGGAGCTACAAGTCCTGCTAATATTCTTAAAGTGGCTATAATAGAATTAGTTTTAGCAAGTTTTTCTTTCTCTACAAGTTCTGGAACCATTCCTTTAGTTGCAGGATCAAAAAATCCATACATCATACCTATAATAACCTGCATTGTAAATAAAAAAGCGATATGCATTTTATTAATAGAAGATACATATGCCAAAATAAGAACTGCTATAGCACTTATAAAATCTGCTGTCACCATTATTTTCTTTCTATTAAGTCTATCTCCAATAACTCCTGCAAAAGGATAAGTTAAAAGTATAGGAACCATATAAAAAAAAGAAAATAATCCTACTAATGTAGATGATCCACCAATGTCTATAATATAAAGAGGCATAATCATCATCTGGATACTAGAACCTATGTCTGATACAACTCTTCCAAGCAACAACAAAGTTAAATTTTTATTTATTTTTTTCATCATTAGCACCATCTTTCATAAAATTAAAATCAAAACTATGATTATAAAATTTATTTTTTATTCTAAAAGAAATAGATTGTGCTCTCCTTCTCATATATGCGTCCTTAAATAGACAACTTCTGTCTATATTCAGTATATATGTACCGACAAAAGTTGTCAACTATTATTCTAAAATTTAAAAATATATTTGAAAATTCAAATTTGTACTTAAAAAATTAAAAATACTTATATATTCATCTTTAGAACTTTAATATGCAATAAATCTTATCCTATGTGCTACTAAAAGTCCTAAATTATTAGTAGCTTTTGCTATAACTGAAATCATATACTAGTTATAAATTTTAAACTTTGAGCTCTTTATTTGTTTCAATAAACCTAAACTCAAATAAATAGACTGCAAACAAGTATTTACTTGTCTGCAGTCTAAATTAATTAAACTCATTTAGACACATAAAAAAAATAAATAAGCCAGTATGCTAGTCTATTTTGCAAATTACTTCTTCCTTAGAATCTACTAATAGCAAAACTATTAGCAGAACCCAATTCATTGTATTTTAGAAAATATTCGTCGCATCTTTGACTTATTATTTATTTTAATATGCCTTAATTAAATTCATATATATCTTTTTAATTGCTTCTTTATCATTTTTCTGAGGATTTAGTGTACTACATCCATGATTAATAGCATCCTCTGTCATATTGTCAATTGTTTCATCCGTTACATTTTCTAATTTTATTACTTCTTCTACATTAATATCTTTTAAAAGATCTCTTATTTTATTAATTAACATTTCTACACTTTCTTCTGGTGAGATGCCTTTTGTAGAGCTATCTATATAATTTAAAATTTCTTTAAATTTATCTTTAGATTTATCTTTATTATTAACAATGGTAGGAATCTGCAATAATCCAACAGATAGTCCATGAGGAACATTACAATGTCCTGATAAAGGACAGCCCATAGCATGTGCAAGAGCAGCTCCACAATGGCTCATAGAAGTTCCTGCAAGCATTGCTGCAAAAGCCATATTATTTCTTCCTTCAATGGTAGGGTTATTTACACATTGCTTCAAATTTTCAAAAACTAATTTAATAGCTTCTAAAGCTAATAAATCTGTAAATTTATTTTCTATATTAGAAATATAAGACTCAATAGCATGACCTAACACATCTAATCCAGTGTATGCAGTAACTTTAGATGGTAGTTTTTCCATAAAACTTGCATCAATAACTGCTATTTTAGGATATATAAGTTCAGAACTAATTGAATCCTTTATTTTATTATTTGTTATAACTGAATACTGAGATACTTCAGATCCAGTTCCTGATGTTGTAGGAATTGCAATTATAGGAATAGGCTGCTTTAAAATTTCTTTTTTCTCTTCTCCTCTTCCATCAAGATAATCATAGGAACTATTTCCATTTGAAGCTACAACAGATATCCCCTTTGCTGAATCAATAGAGCTTCCCCCTCCTACTGCAATGATTAAATCAACACTAGATTCTCTACAAAGTTTAGAAGCTCTATCTATTAATTCACATTTAGGATCTGGTTCAACTTCATCAAATACTATATAAGAAACATTATTTTCTTTTAGTGAACTTATAATAGGATCAACAATACCTAACTTTAATAATACTTTATCTGTAACTATCATGACTTTTTTACCATTAAGTTCTTTTATATATTTACAAATATTTTTTGATTTACCTACTCCAAATTCTATTTTAGTACTAAGTAAAAATGAAAATTGTGATATATTATTCATCTTTTCACCTCTTAAGTTTAATTTATAATTTTATTGTTTTTTATTTAATTTATCATTAAGTTCTTTTATAGATAAAAACTTATAATCTGCAACTATCTCAGATTCTTTATACATTTCTTCTGTAGTTTCCCCTGACATAACTAATATTGAAGTTATACCTGCATTTTTACCTACTGCTATATCTGTATATAATCTATCTCCAACCATAGCTAATTCTTCTTTTTTTAAATCATATTTTTCAATTATAGAATCAATTATATGCTTTTCTGGTTTTCCAATAACTAAAGGAGTTTTTCCTGTAGAACCTTCTATCATCTTAATCATTGCTCCTGTATCAGGCATAAACTTATTATCTTCTAAAGGACAGTTAAAATCAGGGTGAGTAGCAATATATTCTACTCCATCTCTTATAAAGTCACAAGCTATCCATAACTTCTCATAAGTTAATGTAGTATCAAATCCTAATACAACAAAATCTGGTTTTTCTTTTCTATCTTTTAGAATTTGAAATCCGCTTTTTATAAATTCTTCTTCCAAAAGTGGTGTACCAAGCAAAAATACTTTTGCACCAGGTTTTATTTTATTTAAATAAATTGTAGTAGCTTCTCCTGATGAAAACACCTCTTCTTCACTAACCTTTATTCCAAGTGATTCTAATTTTTCTTTATATGCCAATTTGTTTTTAGATGAATTATTTGTAAGGAACAAAAATTTTTTTCCTTGGTTTTTTATAGTTTCTATAAAGTCTAATGATCCATCAATTAACTTATCTCCTAAATATATAGTTCCATCCATATCTAACAAAAAGCATTTTATATTTTCAAGTTTCACTATACTTACCCCCAAACTATTTTTAATATTTCAATTTTATCTTTAGTAACTTCAAGCTCTATTTCTATAGAATCATCTACTCTTGTCCATTCTACTTTTTCATTTTTATAATAGTTTGTTATGCTTTTTATTTCTTTATCGCTATCTATATAAATTCTTACTTTCTTTTTCCCTTTAATAAAGAAAGAACTTTGTCTTTCAGGATTAACATAGTTTGTTACAATTATCATCTCTTCATTTCCATAGCTTAAACTATGAGTTTCTATTTCTCTTTGAATTCTATTTGTGTATTCTGTTTTTATACGTGGTTTAATTGACTTTTCTTTTAAAACATCATCAAGGACATCCCACATTAAGAATGAATTATTTTCAAGGTATGCTGCATCTGCATGAGTTCCAAAATATAAAGCTTTACCTTTTCCATAATTATTTACAGTAGCTACAGGAGTATCATCATAAAATCTTGCAAGAACTTTAAGATTTTTATTTAAAATTTGAAGTTTTTCTTTGTGCCAATAACAATCATAATTTTTGCCTTTATATGTTGCTTTATATTTTCCTTTTGACCAAACTTCCACTGCATTAACTCCAAAAACATTTTGAAGATTAAAACATGGTATTTTGTGATTATACCAACCATTTTTCCCAAGCATTCCACATCTAGCAGTACCTATTAATATGCCTCCATCTTCAACATATTTACTTAAGCCTTCCGCAGTTTCTTCTGTTATCAATGCCATAAACGGCATACATATTGCTTTATAATCTTTAGCATATCCATTTTCTAAATGCTCTGGAGTTATAAAATCAACATTAAATCCTTTTTCCCAAAACATTCTATAAGCAGCTCTTGTAGCTGTTTTTAAAAATTCTTCTTGTCCAACTCCATTAACTACAATAGAATTCTCTTTTGATGTTAAAATAGCAATATCGCCTTTTTCAGTTCTAGAATTTAATAAATATTCACTATTTTCATCAAGGAATTTACCAATTAAACTACATCCTACATTTCTATCTGTTTTGTTTCCATCTAAATCTACAATTCCACCCCAGTGAAGAGGTTGAAAATCCCATTCTCTCCATCCTTGGTAAAGCATAAATTTAGCATCATGTCCTAAACATTCAAAAGCATTTCTAACTAAATCATCACTATTTGTATTTCTATCTGGTCCAAGAATCCATCCATTAATAGGTCCACTTTCCAATTCATGAATCCAATATGGTTTTCCAAGAGGTTTTGATATGCTCTTTCCATGATCAAGGAACATAGACGTAAATTCAGGTCTTTTTACTAATTTATCTCCGCTTCCTGGGTATAAATCATATCCTATATAATCTACTTGTTTTGCCATCTCAAATTGATCAAGACCCATTAGTGTTCCAAATGCATCAAAAGATTTCATATAGAAAATATTTGTTGTTGTTGGATGATCTTTATCAACAGATTTTACAATATCATTTTGCCATTTTATAAAGTTTGTGAAATTATCCATCCAAAATAATCGCCAATCAAGCCATCTTGTAATAGAACTCCATGATGTTGGTTTAACATAAGCTGGCTCTACTTGATCCCAAGTTAAGCAGGGTGCATTTGTAGCACTCCATGTCCATGCATGATTTAAATTATCTAATGTTTTATACTTTTCTTTTATCCACATTCTAAAGTTTTTCTTAGAATGCTCACAATAACAGTATATGTCTAAGCCTCCATTTTCTATAGGCATAAAAGGAAATCCTACTTCATTATGAAGCTGATAAGAATCTAGCGCCGGGTGATCCTTATATCTTTCTATTAATGTTCTCATATATCTCTCTGCTTCTTTTAAATATCCTGGATTATCTATACAAGCCCAAGTATAGGACACGTTATTAGGATATTGCTTTCCAGTATTGCTTAATATATTTACATCTGGGTATTTTTCGTGAATCCAATAAGGTGGTGATGCTGTTCCTGTTCCTAAAAGAATTTTCATATCTAATTCTTCACATAAATCAAAGAATTCATCTAAAAATTCAAAATCAAATTTTCCTTCTTCTTTTTCTATTCTATCCCAAGTATTAAAAAGCTCTGCTGTTCTTACTATGTTAATACCTGATTCTTTCATTAAAAGTAAATCTCTTTTCCATTCTCTTTTATCATGGATTAAAGGATAATATCCTCCACCATAGGGATACTTATTCATTTTACTCATTTTATTCACCTCTTAAGTTTAAATAGGTTCTATTATTAAAATATTCATCTATTCTCAAATTTAAGTAACTTTTATCATTTAAATATTTATCCATTCTAAAGTTTAAATAACTTACTTATACTATTTGAACATTTATTCAGTATTAGTTTTACATAAATTATATTATTTAACATTAACACCTTCTAAAATCTAAATAGTTTATATTATTTAAATATCCATCTATTCTAAAGCATAAGTAGCTTCAATCATTTAAATATTCATCCATTCATAGATTTAACTAGGTTCTACTATGTCAATATTCATCCATTTACATAAAATTTCTAATTTATCTTTAATATCTTCCTGAACAATAGCATAATGATGTTCAATTCCATTTTTCACGATACAATTAAGTAAATCTTCATTTGATGAATCAAATTTAATATCCATTTGATTTCCAGTAACTTTTCTATCTTCTGTAACACTTTCTCCAGAAGCTACAAAGAATTTATATTTATCTTTATCCTCTTTTAACTTACACATGGAAACTCTTCCTTTTGTCATCTCAAACTCTGTTGACATACCTATACCATTTTTAATAGTAGGATGTTCTGTTAAAGATACCTCTTTATTTTTGCAAGCTAATTTGTAAGGTGCACATCCGCAGTGCCATAATTTTGCTGTTCCATTTTCATTTATATTAACTAAATCTGCAAAGAATATTGATTTTTCAGTTAATAAATTTTCTATATACATTGTTGTAAGTCCTGGAACATCACCTTCACAAGCTACCATTACACCTTCTGAATTTAATCTTGATAAAACTACACAGGGAGCAAAATTATATATTTCTTGCATTTCTGGCCAACATTTAATTGTAAAAGCATCTACATTGTTTTCTTTCATGAAATCTTTAATTACAAGATAAACTCTTGCTGATTTTTCTATAGCTTCATTTGTTGTTTTAATTTTAAATTGGCTTTTATATACATTAATTTCATTTTCAACACGCTCTTTATCTAAATTGGAAGCATCTTTTAAAAGTGATGCTATTGAATAATATATTATTTCTGGCCCAACTTCTTTTCTATATCTCATTTCATCTACACTAGACAAATAAAACCCTGGAGCTCTCCCTCCAATTATGCAAAATTTCGAATTTTCCAACTTCTTTTTAACTTGTAATGCTTTTATATTGTTTTTAACTTTATTTATAACTTTTTCATCTGAAGGTCTTCCAAAAACATAGTTAAATGGAATTTTAAGTTTATATAAAAAGCTAGTATACATATTAAATCCTGTCATGGAATTTATTGCAATATAGTTATACTCACCTGCCTTAGGCTCTGGAAAACCCCAAAGAAGAATTGGTATGTTTTTAAATTTTTCTGTTATCTTTATAATGTGATTTCCGTCAGCAAAAGTCCCATTTTGAATTATGATTAAATCTATATCTTCTAATTTCATTTCTTTTATAAAATTATCTGTATCTTCAATGTTTGTACTTACTTCATTACTATAAATTAAATTCAAATCTAGCTCTTTTAAAATATTTACTGTTTCATCTAGATTTTCCTTAGCTATATCAACTCTAAAATTAGGATATCCTACTGAAATTAATCCTACATTTAACTTCATATTCTTCCTCCTGACATACAAACTCTAATTTTTTCTTCTATTTTTTTCATCATAGATTGTCTTGCTTTTTCTATAGCACTCATCATATAAATATTCTTATTATTAGTTACTTCTAAAGCAAACTTTTTAGTAAATTCAAAATCAATTTCTGTGAAAAAATTTATTTTAGCTATTCCCTTTTTTATAGCCTTTTGTATATCTTCGTCAGGTATTCCACTTCCACCATGTAATACCATTGGAATATTTATATTTTTTCTTAGTCTTTCTAATCTTTCAAAATCAATCTTAGGATTTTCAGAATAAAATCCATGAGCATTTCCTATAGCTACTGCAAGAGCATCTATTTTTGTTTTACTTGCAAAATCTTTTGCAAGTTCAGGGTCCGTATAAATTTGATTATCAGCATCTACTGATTCTTCCCCTTCAGCTCCTCCTACTTTTCCAAGCTCTGCTTCTACTGTAATGCCTTTTTCTTTGCAATATTCTACTACTTTTATAGTACCTTTTTTATTGTCTTCATAAGATAGTTTTGAACCATCAAACATTACAGAAGTAACTCCTCCATTTACTGCTTTTATACATTCATCTACACTCATTGAGTGATCTTGGTGTATTGCACATCTTATACTAAATCTTTTTGAAAAAATCTTTATAATCTTAACTATTTCATCATAGCTTATATTTTGATTTTGTATTTGTATAGGAGCTATTTGTAATATTATTGGAGATTTCATTTCATAGGCTTTTTCTAAAACTGCCATTACTGTTTCCATATTGCTAACATTTATTGCTGGAACTGCATATCCTTTTTCATATGCATCTTTTAATAATTCTTTCATAGGTACAATACTCATTTTCACCCTCCAATTATGGTAATAGTTTTGGGAACCCTGGTGCATCTGTTTCTTTTGACCATAATAACTTTAATTCTTCATCTACTTTACAGAATGATAAAGCTATTCCTCCCATTTCTTGTGTAGTTACAAAGTTACCGATTCCAGGTTTATATACTTTTATATTTTTAGATTTTAAGTACTTTCTAACTTCATTAAAAAATATCAAAAGTTCCATATAAGTAGTTTGTCCACATCCATTTACTATTACAGCTAACTCGTCTCCATCACTATATGGTTTATCTTCAATTAATTTATCACACATAATTTTAGCTATATTTTTAGCTGTATCCATCTTCATATTACAAGCAGCTTCTTCACCATGTACTCCCATGCCTATTTCAATTTCGTCATCTGCTATTTCAAACATTTTTTGCCCTGTAATTGGTGATGTTCCAGGAACTGTAGCTACACTTAAAGATCTAGTATTATTTCTTACTTTTTCCGCCATCTTAACTACTTCTTCAAGGGAATGCTTTTCTTCAGCATAAGTTCCTGTTATTTTGTAATTAAATAAAGTCCCTACTGTACCTCTTCTTTCTTCTTCCTCTTCTTTTTTTGCTGAAGCTATATCATCATAAAGTATTACTCCTGCTACATTAAAATCATCATCTTCTGCCATATCTAATGCCATTTTAGAATTAATAACATCTCCTGCATGATTTGATATTAAAACAACTACTCCCTCTCCATTATCTGCTTCTTCAATTGCTTCTAATAAAGTATCTGGACCTGGCGCTGCAAAAATACCACCATAAGCATTGCAATCTAACATATTTTTTCCTACAAATCCTATACATGCTGGCTCATGTCCAGAGCCATTTCCTATTATTACTCCAACTTTGCCTTTTCCTTTTTTCGCTTTTCTAGCTATTACATTAGAACCTTCTACTTTTTTTAATCTATCACTATAGGCATTTACAAAACCTTCCATAGTATCATTAACTATATTGTCTGGTTCGTTTATAAATTTTTTCATAACCATCACTCCAAAATCCTAATTTTATTTATTAACGAAATCACATATTGTCTTAATTAAATAGTAAAAAGAAGTGGCGCCTGCATCTTGATGTCCTATTGATTTTTCTTGTAAAAATTTTGATCTACCTCTTTTAGCTATTAATGGAATAGTTGACTGAACTCCTTCCTTAGCTGCATTTTTAGCTAATTTTAAAGCCTCTTCTAATGACTTTTCTTCTTCTAATGATTTTTTTAAACTCTTAACAACAGGGTCAATAGAATCAACCATTGTTTTATCTCCAACTGTTGCTCCGCCTAATTCTTCTATTTTATTTTGAGCTCTTTGGAGTCCTTTAGAAAGTTCATTTAATCCTAAATTTTCTTTACCTTTAAGTTCTTTAGAAAGTTCTGTAAAAATGCTACCAAATAAAGGTCCTATTGCTCCTCCTAATTCTGAAATTAAAGCTCTACCAAATTTTTTAAAATACCCATTTACACTTTCATCTTCTAAACTTTCTATTTTTTCTGAAGCAACTTTAAAACCTCTTGCCATAGTAACTCCATGATCTCCATCTCCAATTACAGCATCATACTGTGATAGTTCTTCCATTTTATCTTGAAATACTAAATTTAATTTTATAAGGATTTCTTTGACTTGTTTATTATTTAATGTTTTCATAATTTATACCTCCTGTTTGTCCATTAGTTGTTTTATAAATTTAAATCCTAATTCTGCAACTTTATAATTACTTTCACCGGTTTTTCTCCAAATGGACACATCATTTCCAACTTGACAATTAGGCATTGTAAAATTTTCTAATGTAATCCATCTGTCATAATTTATTTCTTTTAAAGCCTTTTTAACTTCTCTCCAATTAATTTGTCCAGTTCCTGGAGTAGACCTATTATTTTCACAAAAATGAACATGGAATATATTTTTTCCACCTTTTAAAATAGCATCTTTTAAACTTTTTTCTTCTATATGACCATGAAAAGTATCAAAATGAATTTTGACATTGTTACTATCTATTTTCTTTAATATATCTAATCCTTCTTCTACTGTATTTATAAAAAATGTTTCATATCTATTTAATACTTCTAATGCAAGAGTCACACCTCTAACTTCAGCATAACTTGCTATTTCTCTTAAACTTTCTATACTAAAATTTATATTATCCTTAGCTTCTGCTCTTGATTTTTTCATCCCCCAAGGGGCATAAAGAACTCCTCCTAAGCAATCACTTTCAAGCTCATTACAAATATCTATACATTTTTTCAAATGCTTCATACCATTATCTCTTATATTTTTATCTATAGATGATATATCTTTTTCTATATTTAATCCTGTACCACAGGTACATAGCAAATTGTTTTCTTTTAATAACTTTTTTGATTTTTTAGAATCAAAATTATTAGCATCTATAATAGGTATTTCAACGCCATCATATCCTATTTTTGATGCAACACTAAAATATTGAAAAATATCTTCTTCCCAAGACTTTGTAAAAGTTGAAAGATGAATTCCTATTTTCACCTTTATCTCTCCTTTTATAATCTAAACCCAGCATAAACTTTAATGCCAGGTTCAGATTCAAATTTTAAAAATAATTTAATTCAACAAAATTACTAACTTTAACTCATTCCAAACAATTTCATAATATTTCTTACAATTACTGGCCATATAGAAAAATCGTTTCCACCAAAAGCCTGAACAAAATCTGATACTGTATTTTGTAAAAGTGGTATTGACATTGCTTCAAATACTATGAGTAGTGCTCCACATACAATACTAGCTATTATAACTCCTCGTCTTCCTCCTGTTGCATTTGCAAATACTGCTGCCGGTCCTACATCAAAGAAACAAGCAACTGTAAGAGGTATTACTGCACTTGTTATATTACCTGTTGATGCAAGAACAACTATAGCAATAATACTTGAAATCATACTAATTATAAAACCTACTAAAACTGAATTTGGAGCATATGGGAATATCATAGGACAATCAAGGGCCGGTATAGCATTAGGAATTAATTTGTCTGCAATTCCTTTAAATGCTGGAATAATTTCACCAAGCATCAATCTAACTCCAGTAAGAAGTACTGTAAGTCCAGCTCCAAAAGTTAAGCCTTGCATTATAGCATAAACTATTAAACTAGCTGAATCTGCATTAGCAGCTCCAAAGGCTTCAACTCTAACGCTATGTCCTACCATAAATCCAACAACTATATATACTATAAACATAACAAGTCCTGTTGTTATTGTTGTTTCTCTTAAAAATTCTAATGATTGAGGTATTTTAACATCTTCCATTGATTTCTCTTTATTTCCAAACCATTTTCCTAAAAGTGCACCTATTAAACTTAATCCAACTGTTGTATGCCCTATAGTAAAAGAATCATCACCGGTAACTTGCTTTACAAATGGTCTTATAAGCGCTGGTGTTACTATTATATAAAAGGATAATAACGCTGTTGCAAAAACTATTAATTTTGTACCAGATAAGGAACCTTCTATTCCAATAGCTACAAATAAAAATGCCATCCAAAAGAATACATGTCCTGTTAAAAATATATTTTTAAATCTTGTGAATTTTGCCACTATTAAATTTATAGCAAAAGCTAAAACCATTACTAGTCCTATAGTTGATCCATATTGACCAACAAAATTTGTAAACCCTATAGGTTTTACTGCATTAGTAGACGGTATTGCATATAACTTTGTAAATGCTTTTGATAAAGGATCAATTGAGGCTACAATAATATCTACTGCCTTCATTAAAACAATAACACCTATAATTGTTTTTGAAGTTCCTTTAACAACTTCGCTACCACTTTTTTTCTGAAATAATAAACCTACTAAAGCTACTATCCCCAAAAATAGTGGTGGTTGTCTAAAAATTTGGTTAACCAAGAAATTAAGAAATGACATACTACCCCTCCTCACCTAAATTTATATACTAATCTTCTATTAAGTTTTTAATTATTTCCATTCCTTTTTCTTCTATTTCTGATTTATTCATAAAATTGTTAATTTGAATAACTGGAACAGTTACTTTTGCTTTTAATTGAGAAAAAATTTCTTTTGAAGTAAAAATAATATCACACTGAGTTGAAGGTGCTGTTCCAACATCAGCAGTAAATACTTCTGCTTTTAATCCATTACTTTTTAAAACATCATCAATTTTCATTTTCAAAATCATACTACTTCCTACACCAAAACCACATACAGCCATTATCTTTAAGTTTTTCATTAAATATTCCTCCCTATTCTTTTATTTGTTCTTCATATTTGATTATATTTTTTAATACTAATTCTTTATCTTTTGAATTAGTAATAAACTCTATGTTCTCATCTTTTTCTAAAAATCTAGCCAAATCTTGAAGTGCTGACAAATGACCATTTTGATTTACTGAACCAAAGGCAAAAACAATAGATACTGGATCCTTTTCTCCACAATTAAATTCTATCGGCTTTTCTAATGTTATAAGACTCATGCATGGTTTTTTAACATCTTCGCATGGTCTTGCATGAGCAAATGCAACTCCTGGCATAATAACTATGTAGGGACCATATTTTTCAACAGCTTCAACCATAGCTTCAACATAATTCTTAGTTACCATAGCTGTATCAACAAGTAACCCTCCTGCTCTTCTTATACAATCTTTCCAATCTGTAGCTTTTACATTTAACTCAATATTATCTAAATTTAGTATATCTTTTAGCATTGGATCCAACTCCTTGTCATATTTTTTATTTGAATTTTTATTAAACTTAACTATATTGTCATTTTTATTAAAATACATAAATTTGTTTATTTGAGAAACCTTTAATATTTGACTTCTTATTATTTTCAAATCAGATTCATTTAAAAATGGACTTACTTTTAATATAGGAACTTTATCATTTTTAAAATCTACAGTAGATATTATAAATTGTACTTTATCAATGTATCTATCTATATCCTTTATTGAACACACTCCAACTATCTGTAGCTCTGGTAATAATTTTTTAAGTCGTATGCTTAAAAGCTGAGAAGTTCCTATACCACTTGTACATACTACTAAACACTTAACAAATTGAAATGAACTATGTTTTTTCTCAAATACTGCTCCTAGATGCATAGCTATATATCCAATTTCACTTTCTGGTATTTCAATTTTTAAATAATCTTCCATAACTTTTGAACACTTATAAGCGACTTGATAAACAAAAGGATATCTTAATTTCATTTCTTCTAATAAAGGATTGTCTATTCTCATATTATTTTTAAGTCTATACACCGCAGGTTTTAAATGTAACAAAAGAGCATTTTTAAATTGGCTATCTTCTTTTAAATTTAACCCCATACACTTTTCTGCAATTTCAATCATTTCATCATTAATTTTAAAAATCTCTTTTTCAATTTCTAAATTTTCACTCTCAATTGAATCTAAATTTTCAACTTCTTTATACAATTTAGACCCCATTAAGTGTAATGCTATATTTGCAATTTCATTTTCATTAAAATCAATTTTAAATGTCTCTTCAATTCTTCTTGATATATATGTGCCTATTAAATATTCTTTTTTATTCTTTAAATATTTTATTTTGCTTTCATCTATTTCCATTTTATTTTTCTTTGACATTCTTTTAATTGCAATCAAAATATGAATTGCAAGAGAAGCATAAGCATCATCAGCTAAATTTATATCCATATACTTCATAGCTTCATCTAAAATTTTAAATATAATTTTAATATCTTCAAAATCTATTATTTTTAAGTTTTCAGATAAATAGCTTATAATCTTTAACTGATATTTTGTTTTTTCTCCTATAAACTCAAGTAAATAATTTGTATTCAAAACTTCATTGATAATATTTACTATTATTTTGCGTATAGCATTTTCATTTCCCTTTAAATAAAGACCTTTTTTATTTTTATATTCAATTGTTATACTATATTTTTCCAAGTTTTTTTCTAAATTTTTTATATCTCCACTACAGGTTTTTTTACTTATTAAAAGTTCCTTTGCTATATCTTCTATTTTTACTTTTTCTTCATTGTACAATTTTAAAAAAATTATCTTTTGTCTTTCCTCTTTAGATAAAATTCTGTTATATGGATTCAATCCTCTTAATTTTTTTTCTAAATTTTTAGCTTCTAAATTAGATTCTATTTTTATACCTTTATTAGGTTTTCTTATTAAATCCATATTATTTTCTTTTAACCAATAACTAATTTTATCTAAATCATATCGTATAGTTCTAGAACTAACAGAAAACTTTTCAGAAAGTTCTTTTATATTTATATAATCATCTAAATGCATTAGTTCTTTGACAATTTTAGACTGTCTTTTTGATAATGGATACATATTTCTTGTTCCTCCATTCAAAGCACCTTGTATTTTTATTATAGTTTGAATTATATTCATTTAAAATAGTAAACCTTTTCAAGAATTGTGGCAATTTTATTTTTGTAATATGCAATTTTTTAATTTTTCATAATTATGTATTTAATAATCTACATTATATAAAATATATTTTTTTACATCTTTTCTGTTATTTTTTATATACACTTTCTTAGTCTTTACTTAGTAGATTTCCATTATTCTTTTATATTTTTTTATAAAAAATAGATAAAACTTCTCATAAATCTCTTTTTAAAACTTCAAATCTTACTGATAAAAATACATTTATTTATCCTATTAAAAAACAAAAAAATGATACAATATATTGATTAGTTTTTATATTAAAACATCAATATATTGTATCTAAAATTCTTTTTTATTAACTTTTATTTGTTACTTATTGTCTACTATCTCTTACCTATCATTCACTATTTATTATCTATTCTTTATTAATTTTTACTTAACCTTTAACTATCTTGCTATTTTTCCTACTCCACCACTTATAAAATCTTCTACTTCCTTTGATGTTACTAAGTTTGCATCTCCACATATGCTATGCTTTAAAACTGAAGATATGGCAGCAAATTCAGAGGTATATTCAGGAGATTTCTTATTTATAATACTATAAATAACTCCTGATGTTAAAGCATCTCCTGCCCCTATTCTATCAACGATATCATCAATTACATATGTTTTTGATGAATATAATTTATTATTTGTATAATAATTACATTGAAAATTATTTACACTTACCGATTTAATCTCTCTAATCGAAGAAAAAATATGTTTTATATTAGGATAAGTTTTTGTTATTTCATTATAATAATAAGTTAATTTTTCATATTTATCTTTTAAATTGCAGTTCATATCCAAAATATTTTCTGCATCTAGTATTCCAGCAGAAAAAATATTGATATAAGGTAGTATTTCTCTTGTTGCCCTTCTTGCTTCTTTTAAACTCCACATTTTAGCTCTATAATTTGAATCATAGCTTACCAAAATATTATTATTACTACAATACTTTAATATTTTTAATGTTAATCTTCTTACTTCTTCTGAAATAGCTAATGTAATTCCTGAAAAATGAAATACATCTACATCTTTTAATGCCTCTTTTATATTAATATCCTCTTCACATGTAGATGCAAAAGCTGAATCTAATCTATCATAAATAACCTTTGAAGATCTATTTCCAGAACCTTTTTCCACAAAATATATAGGAGTTCTTTTATCTACTCTTTTAATAAAAGATGTTTCTACAGATTTTTCTTTTAAATAATTAATTATAGCTTCTCCTATTTCATTATTTGAAACCTTTGTAATCATTCTAGTTTGAACACCAAATCTAGATAGTGCTATTAATACATTTGCTTCTCCACCGCCATAATTAACATCAAATCCCTTAGAATTTATAAAACGTATTCCCTTATTAGTAGATAATCTAAGCAGTATCTCACCAAATCCAGCTACTTTCATATTATATACCTCTTGCTTTATTAAATTTATCTACATATTGGTTACATTTTTCTTCTATTTCATCAAACTTTCCTAATACTCCAAGCTTGTTTAATTCTCCACCAATGCCAACTAAATCTACAGCTGTATTTGCCCATAAATCTATATTATCTAAGTTTACTCCACCAGTTACCATCATATTAACATGTGGTAATGGCCCTTTAATAGAATTAATATGACCTTGCCCAAATACATTTCCTGGAAATATTTTAACAAAATCTACGCCACTTTCATAAGCTGTAACTATTTCAGTTATAGTCATTACTCCTGGTATATAAGGAATATTGTATCTGTTACAAAGCTTTGCTGTTTCCTTATTAAATGAAGGAGAAACTATATATTTTGCTCCAGACATTATTGCCATTCTTGCTGTTTCTGAATCTAAAACTGTACCAGCACCTATAACTACATCCTTATCTTCTGAATATTTCTCTGAAAGTTCTTTTATTATTTCACTGGCAAACTTATTTGTGTATGTAACTTCTATAGCTTTAACCTTTCCTCTAATACAGCTTTCTGATATTTTAATACCCATTTCCTTTGTTTTACCACGAACAACTGCTACTATTTTACTTTGTTTTAATGCATTTAAAACCTCTATCTTTATCACAGTAAAAACCTCCATAAACCTATCATTTTATTATTTTTCACAAAAATAAAATTACTTCATGTATCCGCCTTTCATTGGTGAAACTGCTCTTTCTGAAAATATCTTTAATATTCCTGACTCATATTTATTCTCTCTTTTTTTCCACTTAGCTCTACGTTTTTGTAAAAACTCATTTACTTTTTCTAAACTTAATCTTTCTCCATTAACACCTATTAACTGTATTAATCTTTTTTCTATATCTATTTCAATCAAATCATTTTCCTCTACTAAAGCAATCGGTCCTCCTACTGCCGCTTCTGGAGAAACATGTCCTATTGCAGGTCCTTTAGATGCCCCTGAAAATCTTCCATCTGTAATAAGCGCAATGCTCGAAGCTAACTCTTTATCAGAAGAAATTGCCTCTGTAGTATAAAACATCTCAGGCATTCCACTTCCTTTTGGCCCTTCATATCTTATAAATACAGCATCTCCTGGCTTTATCTTCTTAGACATAATAGCTGATATTGCTTCTTCTTCACTGTCAAAAGGTTTAGCTTTTAAAATACCTTTATGCATTTCTTTTGGTACTGCTGAATGTTTAACTACTGCTCCTTCCGGTGCAATATTTCCCTTCAAGATGGCAATAGCTCCATTTTCACCCATAGGATTATTTTCTGATTTTATAATATCACTTCTCTTTAATCCAACCTTTTTAAGATATTTATCACACTTTTCATAGTATCCATTTTTCTTTAAATCTTCTAAATTCTCACCTAAAGTTTTTCCTGTAACAGTCATTACATCCAAATTTAATAAATGCTTTATTTCCTCCATTATTGCTGGAACTCCACCAGCATAATAAAAATACTCTGCTGGCCACTGTCCTGCTGGACGTATATTTAAAAGATAGGGAACGTACCTATTAATATCATCAAAAATTTCTTCATCAATTTCTATTCCAAACTCATGAGCCACTGCTGGAATATGTAATAGTGAATTAGTAGAACCTGAAATTGCTGCATGAATCATAATTGCATTTTCAAAAGATTTTTTAGTAACTATATCTCTTGGTTTAAGATTCATATTAGCTAAATTCATAACTTGCTTTCCTGCTTCTACTGCAACCTCTTCTAAATCACTACAAGTTGCTGGCATTAAAGAACTTCCAGGTAACATTAATCCTAAAGCTTCTGCCATAACTTGCATTGTTGAAGCTGTTCCCATAAAAGAACAAGCACCACATGATGGACATGCATTATGTTTATAATAAGTTAATTCTTCTTCTGTAATGTCTCCACGCTGAAACATAGCACTATAAGTACCAATTTGCTCCAATGTTAAAAGATTTGGACCCGCTTCCATAACACCACCAGTAACTATAATTGATGGTATATTAATTCTTCCTATAGCCATTAAATGAGCTGGCACAGCTTTATCACAACTTGATATAAAAACTCCTCCATCAAAAGGAGTAGCATTTGCATGAATCTCAATAAGTGATGCTATAGTGTCTCTTGAAGCCAATGAATAATTAATTCCATCATGACCTTGACCCATACCATCACATATATCGGTTGCAAAATATCTTGCTGCTTTTCCTCCCATTTTTGCTACACCTTGAACTGCATTATTGGAAAATTTCATTAAATGAGCACTTCCTGGATGACTATCTCCAAAAGTACTTTCAACTATAATCTGTGGTTTAGACAAATCTTCAACGGACCATCCCATCCCTCTACGAAGTGGATCCATTTCTGGTGCAATCTTTCTGATATCTTGACTAATCATATTAAGCTTCCTTTCCAATTTATATATTCCTTAAAACATAGCCCGGATCGTGAAATATTCACTATCCGAGCCTTTTCTATTCATATTTTATAAGTTGATTTTTTTATATTTTAAAGTACATATCTACTTACTTAATTCAATTAATACTGTCTTGCTTTTTTGAGTATCTATATCTTCATATTTCTTGCTTATTTTATTTCCACAAGCTTCAGTAATAATAAGCATTATCATAGGAGAATATCCCTTTTGTACAATATAATCCTTATCAAACTTTAATAAAGGTATTCCCAATTTAACCTTTTGTCCTTCTTTAACTAATGGCTCAAAACCTTCACCTTTTAAATTTACAGTATCAATACCTACATGAATTAATAATTCAACACCATTATTCATTAATAAACCTAATGCATGATTTGAACCTTCCATTATTAATTTCACTAAGCAATCACAAGGAGCTACTATAACATCATCCGTTGGATCAATAGCTATTCCATCTCCCATCATTAGAGAAGAAAACACTTCATCTTCTACATTACCTAAAGCTATACTCTTTCCACTTACTGGAGCATATATTTTTTTCTTAAATAGATTAAACATAAAATTTGATCTCCTTTACTTTAATTCTGGCCAATACTCTTTATTAGCTTCAATTAAATCATCTAAAAGAGCTTTTGCAACTGAAGCACTTGGTACTGTTTTAGAAAGAGTAAGGGCTTGCCACAATTTTTGGTAGCTTCCTTCTATCCAAGATTGAACAACTAATTTTTCTACAGATACTTGTTGCTCCATTAATCCTTTTTCAAATTGAGGGATTTTCCCTTGAACTAACGGTTCCGGTCCATTACTTCCTACAATACAAGGTACTTCTACCATAGCTTCAGAATCAAAGTTTTCTATTGCTCCATTGTTTTCTACAATACAAAGCATTCTTTCATGAGTGTTATAAGCAATTGCTCTTGCTAAATCAACAATAAAGTATGCATGAGAATCTATATTAAATTGTCCATTTTTTGCTGTACCAGTTTTAATAATTTCTTTAGCCGCATCAAATACTGATTTTTCTCTTCCAGCCATTACTTCATTAGCTCTTGTATATTCAGCATTTGAATGCTTAACAACATAATCTGGATACAAATAATATTTTAAGTATGTATTTGGTAAGAAATTTGGTTCGATAGCTAATAAATCTTTTGCCTTTTTATGAGTTTCTTGCCAACTTGGTTCTGTATGCTGTGTATCTACTTCTACTTGATTTAAGTATCCATTTTCTGCTACATAAGCCTTTAATTTTGGCATTAAATCATTGCCTTCAGTATCTGTAACACTTGTCCACCATCCAAAGTGATTTAATCCAAAGTACTTAACTTCTAAATCTTTTGGAGTTAAACCTACTATTTGAGACATACGACGAAGTGTACCTACTGGCATATCACAAATATTTAATACTTTAGAATTTGGTTTTAAAATGCGGCATGCTTCAGCAACTATAGCAGCAGGATTTGAATAATTTAGCATCCATGCATTTGGAGAATACTTTTCCATAAGATCTATTAATTCCATCATTCCACCAATAGAACGCATTCCATATGCTATTCCTCCTGGACCACAAGTTTCTTGTCCAAGAACACCATGTTTTAAAGGAATCTTTTCATCTTTTTCACGCATTTCATATTTACCAACACGAATATGAGCCATACAAAAATCTACATCACTAAATGCTTCTTCAGCATCAGTCGTATACATAAATTCTATCTCTGGTGCATTTTCTTTTAATAATATTTCTAGCGCCTTTCCAATTGTTTCTTGACGCTTTTCATCATTGTCATATAATTTTAATTTACGTAATGGAAAACGGTGAACGCTGTCTAATAACATCATTACTATTCCTGGTGTAAATGTACTTCCTCCACCTGCAATAACAATTGAAAATCTTTTATTTTGCTTCATAAAACTAACCACCTTTTTTATACTTTATAGCACTTTACTTTTAATATTTACGTCTATATTATTTTTGTTTCTTTCATACAAGCTGATTATAGTAAAGTTGTTTTTCATAGTAAACAGTTTAGCCTACCAAAGACACAGGTTACCCTAAGTTGAAAACCTGTTTCTAAACTAATAGGATTCCATTGTAATAAGAGATTGAAAAAACTAAATATTCACTTTATAAATGAAACTTTATCAATATGAAATATCCTATTAAATATGCTTATAAAACCCAATTGGTTCTCTTCTTATTAGAAATTTTTCAATGGAACTAACTTATTATATTTACAAAGGTGACTAAATTAATAGTCACCTTATATAAAATTTTTATTTTAATTTGATTCTATGCCAAGATATTCATCTACACTTTTTCTTACACTAGTAACCTTTAAACCATAGATTACCTGTACATTCTCACCTTTAATTACAACTCCATTGGCAGCTGTTTCATCTTTTAATAATTCTTCTTTAACTAGTGAGGAATCTTTTAAAACTAATCTTAATCTAGTATAGCAATTGTCTACTTTTAATATGTTATCTTTTCCACCAAGTCCTTCTACTATAATAGGTGCAAAATTTGAATTTTCTGACTTTTTATTTCCTTTAGCTTTTTCTTTGTAATCTTTTTTAGTATATAATTTAGTATTTCCTTTTTTCTCTCTACCAGGAGTTTTAAGTTTAAATTTAGTTATTAAGAATCTAAATACAAAGTAATACACAACAAATTGTCCTATACCAACTAAAATAAACATTGGCCAGCTTGTTTTATCTATTCCAAGAGGTAAATTGTATAATAAGAAATCTATAAATCCATTTGGTCCTATGGCTCTAATTCCAAGAACATTTAAAACTACCATTCCAAGTCCACTTAAAACTGCATGTATAAAAAATAATATTGGTGCTACAAACATAAATGAAAATTCTATCGGTTCTGTTACCCCTGCTAATATTGATGTAACTGCTGCAGGAATTAAAATTGCTTTTATCTTTCTTTTATTTTCTGGTAATGCAGTATGATACATTGCTAAACAGGCACCAATCAATCCAAACATTTTTGAAAGTCCTCTAGCATCCCAAATTACTGATGCTGATAATCTAAGCACATTAGGATCAGCCATTTCTGCAAAGTATATGTTTCTTGCTCCTTCAAATACTTTTCCGCCTATTTCAGCTACTCCTCCTAAAGGACTGTATAAAAACGGAGTATATACTAAGTGATGTAATCCAGTAGGAATAAGTAATCTTTCTAAGGTACCATACATAAATACTCCAAAGTTACCTGCTCCTCTTATAAAGTTACCAAGGCTTGAAATTCCATATTGAACTGAAGGCCATAGATAACTGAATACTATTGCTAATAAAACAGCTATAGGTATTAATATTATGAATACTAATCTTGAACCACCATAAATTTGTAAAGCTCCATTAAATTCTTTTTCACAGAATCTATTATGTACATAAGCAACAACAATTCCTAAAATAATACCTAAGAAAACTCCCATATCAAGAACTTGAACACCTAAAACCATAGTTTGACCTGTTCCTCTTAAGGCATCTTTTGGTGCTAGTCTGTTAGTTATATCTAGGAAAATATTCATAGCATTTATAAATACTAAAAATACTAAAAGTGATGTAAATCCAGCTTCTGCTTTCTTTTTCTTAGAAAGTCCTACTGCAAGCCCTACACAAAATATAATTCCTAAGTTAACTAAAATTGAAACTAATGAACCAGACAGCATTTTTCCTAATCCATATATCATTGGATTTTTCAAAAAGGGAAGATATTCAGCTAGTTTTGCATTTGTTAGAATGTTTCCTATTGCAATGATTATACCTGCTATTGGTAGTATCAATACAGGAACAAACATTCCTTTAGAAAATTTTTGTAATTGGTTTAATATTTTTTCCTTCATTAATTGTGCCCCCCATCTATTTTTTGAGTAATCATTTACATTTCATATTATAATAACTGAATACCTATATGTATATAGATTTTCCCCTGTAAAAAACGTGTTACCCTTTTTAGATAACACGTTACTCAACATTAGTATTTTTCTTTTTATAATATTCATACACTAATAACTCTATTAGTACCAGTACGTTAGGAAAAAATGTATTAGGCCTTAAATTTCTATCATCTAATTTATTTGTATCTTTAATCTTAAACCTAACATCTGAAAGCTTACTTATACTATTTTCAATTTCATTTGTAAAAGATACAACCTTAATATCATGTTCTTTTGCTGTCTTAACTTTATTTAATACCATTGGCGTTTCTCCAGATTTAGATATTACTATAATTGCACTTACAAAATCCAAATTATTTTCAAAAACACCTACAGAATCTGTTCCGTTAGACATAATACATCTCTTTCCCATAACCAAAAGTTTTTTATTTACATACTCTGCTACAATACCAGAAAATCCATTTGCATATATAAAGATAAACTTATGATCATCAGTAAGTAAGATATCTATAAAATCATTAATTGCCTCTGTACTATTTTCCTCTAATAAACTATTCATATTTAAACTTTCTATAAAACTGCTATCATTAAAATTATCCTTTGATTGGTTTCTAATTAAAGACAATAAATTATACTGCATTTCTAAAAAACCTGAATAACCAAGCTTTTTAGATAATCTCATAATAGTAGATGTTGATGTAAAGTTGTTTTTTGCAACTCCCCTTACACCCATTTTAAGCACATTATCAATATTATCTATAATATAATTAAGAACCTGTAGTTCTGTATGTGTAAGCCCCTTATTTTGAATAAATTTAGATATATCCATTCCCTTTCCTCCATAAACTATTACACTTTATTATATACTTTACTATATTGAAATAAAATATATATGTCAAATCAGCCTATACTCTTATAATATCAAAAATCTGCTCTCTTGAATTCTTAGCTTCTGGCATATTTCCAATAACTATCCAGTCATGTATCATATCCTTATACTCAAAATAATTAATTTTAATTTGTTTCTCCCTAGCCTTTTCTTTTAGTCTTCTTGCATCAGAATTAAGTATATCCTTTGTTCCCGTAAAAAGATTAATTTGTCCAACTCCTTTAATAGGTCCATTTATTGGGCTTACAAGATAATTTGAAGGATCTATTCCTTTAGAATAGAAATTACCACACCTTTTAAGATCTTCACTATTTAATATTGGATCATGAGGTTGAATTGAAGTTATATAAGGATCTGTCATTGTTATATCAAGCCAAGGACTTATTAATATTATTTTACTTGGTACATCTATACCTTTATTTTTCATAAGCTGACAAAGAGAAAGTGCTAACCCGGCTCCAGCAGAATCGCCCATAATAATTAAATTTTCAGATTTAACTTTTTGTAAGTACTCTTTATATATTGGAACTATCATATTGAAAACATCTTTATATGTATATTCAGGACATAAAGGATAATCTGGAAGAATTATATTACACTTAGTATTTCGAATAATATCAGCTAAAAAAAGCCAATGTATTTTATTAATATTAGTAGTATAAGCACCACCATGAAAATATAATACATATTTACAACTTACATCTATTTTAGGCTTTATAGAAAAAACATCTCTTCCATTGTACTTCTTTTTATTAATAGAAAACTCTGAAAAAAACTTTAATGGTGGATCAACACAGGCAGTATTATCAACTCCAGTATCAAGCTTCTTAACAAAAGAATTTTTATTATTTAAAACTTTTAATGCATAATAAATTATCTTACTTTCTATGCTAGCCATCTTTATCTTCTCCACCTTTTTCTATTTACTATAGTTATTTGAAGTTTATAGAATAATTATAACATTTATTATGTAAGAAACTTTTATTTTAATATTCCCTTAAATAAAATAAAACATATAATAGTAGAAAAATACTGCCTTCACTAAAAAATTTATAATTTCTAAATAAAAAAAGAACTACCTCAATATGGTAATTCTTAATAATCTTCATCTAATTGTATCCAAGTTGAAAGACTAATGCTATTAAATTGCTTTAAATTAATAAATAATTCATCTAATTCACTTAAGGCTTGCTCAACGTCTCCATCAGCCACTGCGTCCATTAATTTAGCATGACTATAATTAACTTTCGCTGTTAATTCCTTATCTATAAAATAATTTAAATAATATTGTCTTCTTGCTAGTGCATGTTGAGGCAAAAGAATTTGACCAATAAATGGATTCTTACTGGCTTTACAAAGTAAACGGTTAAATTCATCATCAACCCTTAATGCCTCAATAGCAGGTAACCACTCATCTGTAATTTTTCTATATTCAGAAGCCAAATTTCTAAACTGTTCTCTTTCATTAGGGAAAGCGTATTTGGCAGCTCTTTTTACAACTAATTCTTCTAATACTTTTCTTGGTTCCATTTGTAGTAATAATTCATCAACAGTAACAACTCTTATCAAAATACCTTTTCTAGGTAAAAATTTAAACATATGTGTTAGTTCAAGTCGTTTTAAAGCTTCACGAACTGGTGTACGACCAATTCCTAAGTAATCACTTATTTCTTTTTCTGAAACAATTACACCTGGTTTTAACTGTGCAGTAACAATCATCTCTTCTATTTTTTTACTTGCTTCATCAACTAATAAATCAACATTCTTTTTCTGAAACTTGTCTTTTTCCATTGAAATACTCCCTTCTATTTGAATTATAACATAATTACCAATTTTAGCAACTGAAAGCTACTTAAAGCATAGGTTCAGACCTATCTTATTGAAACAAAAGAATATGTCTTAAGAAATTTTAAAAGTAACTTAAAAGACTGTTGACAAATTATTTTTATCAACAGTCTTTCTATAAATTTAACTTAATACTTTATATTTAAAATATAGTTTTAAAAATTAATCTAAACGAGTATCTTCTGAATTTAGTAATTTTCTAATGTCTTCACCTTTTATATCTCTAAATTTAATATTTTCTTTAACTACTTTATTTGCTGCAAATCCAGCTGCATGTCCATATCCAAAGCATTGAGCTACCACACGACAACTTGCTAATGCATGATGATCTGCACATAGATTTCTACCTGCTACAATCAAGTTTTCACCAACTTTAGGAACTAAAGCTCCAAAAGGAATTTCATAATAATCATTAATTAACCAAAATAAATATGGTGCTTCTCCATTATGTAATTCAATAGGCCATGGACAAGCTACAATTCCATCACTTCTTTTTCTAGCATTGGCAACATCATCATTACATATTTTATCTATACCAACAATACTTCTTGTTTGTCTTACTCCAACTTCACAAGATAAATCATTTACAAAAGACAGTTCACATCCTGGTATATTTTCTTTAAAGAATTTTGCATACTCTCTTACTTGTTTACGAGCAATTTCTTCTGCTTCTGTATGATCATCTGGATCACATACATTTAATGCTCGTCCATCTTTTCCAGTAATTAATGTAACATTCATAAATAATTCATTAGGTCTTGTTGTATCATATACCCAAACCTTTAATCTAGGAAGATTAGCTCCTTTTTCATTAGCTTTTTTCATTGCTTGTGTTACTTTATCCGGTGAAATTCTATCTTCGCCCCAATAGTCAAAGAATTTCTTTACATCAACACCACCAAGACGGAAAATCATAGTTGGGTTTTGAATTACTCCATTATCCCCCATTGTATAATCATATCCAGCACGATAAATAATATCAGCATCACCAGTTGCATCAATTATTACTTTTGATCTAATTTGAGCTAACCCACTTTTAGTATCAATAACTACTCCTTTAAATTCATCATTTTCTTTAATAACACCAACAATTGTAGAATGATATAAAATTTTTGCTCCTGAATCAAGAACCATATCTTCAGAAACTTCTTTAAATACTTGAGGATCATGAGGAACTAAAAAAGTTTTTCCATAAGGTTGTGGTCTTGTAACACCATTTCTTTTTTTCATTGCTTGATAAAATTTATTAGTCCAACCAAAAACTGCTTGTTTAGGTTCTTCTTCTGTTGGATTTTCACATCCATAATACATGCCACAAATTGTTCCTGAATATCCAGCAACTGCAGCTCCTCCTAAAAAGCCAAGTCTTTCAATAAGTAATGTTTTATTATTATGTCTTGCTGCTGTTTCAGCAGCTGCTATACCTGCAGGACCACCACCTGCAACAAGAACATCTACTTCATCATAAATTGGTAAATCACAATTTGTATCATATACAATCACTTGTTTATATTTTTTCATAATACACTCCACCTTATTAATCTTCACTTAATTCGTGAATGATTCCTTTCAAATCTGTAGTTTCTAATACTGCTGCAACAATGATTCCAACTAATAGTGCCCAAAATGCTGATCCAATTCCAAAGAATGATTTTTGTGATAAAGCCACAAAGAATGCAAAGAAAGCTGACACTTGAAATTTATTGCCTTTAAATGCTGCTTGTAATGATGATAAAATAACTCCAACCATTGCTAACCCTGCAACTAAATATATTAATTGAAGTGGCATTGTACTTAAAAAAGGTACAAATAAACTTGCAAATATTCCAATGATTGAGCACCATACACCACATACTACTGCAGCAGCATAACGATCTTCTTTATTTTCTCCTGATTCATCAGATGCAACAATTGCAGTCATAGGACCTGCAATATTAGCATTATGTCCACCAAACATTGATGTTACAATACCACCTATTCCAGACCAAATAGTCATACTTTTAACTGGCGGATCATAATTTTGACTTTTTAATACCCCTATAGCTTGGGCATTTTCAGCACCAATTACAAGTAAAGCTAAAGGAATTGATACAGAAACAAATACTCCTCCAACATTTTCAAATGAATATCCAATGAATTTAGGTCCATAAAATTTGATACCCTCTAATGCAGCTGCATCATATAATCCAAAAGCAAATACACATACAATAACAACAACTAATGCTGCTAAAATCGGTGGTACAACCTTAAGAACCGGTTTTAATTTAGTAAATATTAACCATGAAGCAATTGCAAGACAAGCAATTAATAAATACTTTCCATAATTAGGTTCATTTATTTTACTTGACCAATTAAATATATATGTAACCATATTTGTGACAAATTTAAACAAACATCCTGCAGTCATTCCCATAACTATTGGCATAGGTAAATATTTCATTATCTTACTAATTAGTCCTGTAACACCAAGCACAAATACTAAAATACCTGCCAATAAAAAGCCTGTACATAATTGTTGTAGTGAATATCCAGCTCCAGCTCCTGAAACAACAACCGCTGCTCCAGCAATTGACCATGCACCTGGAATTGGTTCTTTATATTTTAATGATAAAATGATTCCTAAAATAGGTCCAAACACCCAACATGCAAATATCCATGATGATGTTTCTTGCATTGACCACCCACAGGCATTTCCATTAGCAAATAAAATTAATGCTGTACACCAACCAAATATCCCTGCAATAATACCGGAACTGATTGTCTTAGAATTTAAATGTTTTGGTAAATCTTTAAGACCTTGTAAAATACTATTGTTTTTTTCCATGATACCCTCCTATTATTTAATTTTTTCTTAAGTAGTAAATTTAGAAATTATAAATCCTTTGCACATTAAATACACTTAATTTTAGGTTTATAATTTTATTAAAAAATTCATAATTCCCTTAAAAATAACAAATATACTATATTAATGTATTACTAGTATATTTGTAATACATCACTGATATATTACACTCTCAATTTATCATCTATTGTAATCGATGTCAATACTAAAGCACTAAAATTTTTGTAGAACTTTAAATATTTTTTAATACACACAAAAAAAACACACTAAATCTTATATCTAACATTCAGTGTGCCCTTCAAAATAAGTTACTTATAATAAATTGTTTTATTTAAAACATTTTATATTTCTAAAAAACTTCACATTTAAATATACTGCAAATAAGGCTAAAATAATAAAGGTTACTGACTTTGTTATAATAGCTCCAATTGGAAGAGAAATTCCTGCTTTTATTTGAAATACTGTTTGAATAGGAAGCATCACCCCAATAACACTACATAATGTCAATAACAATGGTAATAAAACATATCCTATTCCTTTTTGTTTCTTTAATTGAAATAAACAAATTAAAGCAGTTGGAGCAATTATACCCATGTCTAAAACATATGTTATTTGTGTTGTATATATTTCAATTAACTCCAAAGAACGATCCAAGACTAAAGATTTAATGATATCTGGAAGCCATGCTACAATAAGTGAAATTCCAGTTATAGTTAAAAATACATATATACCTTTAAGAGGTAATTTATCTCCAATATTCTTTTTAAGTTCACATTTATCTATACTATTAATTGCAATAATTAATCCAAAAAAACTAGATGAAAAAAGTGCAATATATACTAAATGTAATATATTATATGTTACTCCGAAAGCTATACTAGCAGAATAATACGTAAACACTGAAATAACTGATGTTAATAATATACGATTCTTCAGTCCTTTCCTTCTTATATCTAGTATTAATGATATTATTAAAATTGGTATAGCAACAAATATAATTGTAAAATCTGTTCCTCTAAATATAGGTGCCATAAAATATGAATCATGTGCGTATAATCCATCTCCATATATTTTAACCATATCACCATATTGATTTACAAAGTTAAATACATTTCCCTCTGTTGTATATAAAAGACCTACCAATGATGTTATAGCACTCAAAATAATAATTAATAAAGTTACTATATGCAAACCATTATCTCTATTTCTCCTCATAGTATCCCCCCATGATATTAAAAGTAGTATGATCTTCAATAAATTTATTTAGTTATAGTAAAAATATATCATATTTTCCATATAAATTCATGAATTATTATATAAATCATAATAAAACTCCTTTTATAGTAAACAGTTATATTATTTTAACTATCTACTATAAAAGGAGTCTATGAAAAGCTGAAACTTTTATTACTTATTAAATATAACAGCATCATTTTGTAATATAAAATCGCACAAAACCTTTGACAAATCTTTTAACTTATCATAATCTATTTTATCTGGAGTATCTTCAGGTCTATGAATAAATTGTGTTATATTTTCTTGACGTATAAATACATTAGCAAAACCAGCTTCTTCAAAAGATTTATTATCACTTCCTAAAAGTCTTTGCTCACCAATTGCAAGTTTAACATTGCTCTTTTTAAAGGTTTCTGTTAAAGCATTACTTAAATCTTTAGAAACTTTACTGTCACCATAAAAAGTTATATTTCCTGATTCTTTTCCTCCTACACAATCTATGTTTATGTTATACAAGTTCTTGTACATTGGTTTTACTTTTTCTACAAAAGCTTTACTTCCCTTTAGTCCTCTTTCTTCCCCATTAAAAGCAGCTATTATTATATCCATTTTAAATGGAGAATTTATAGATTTTTCTTTTAATTTTTTTGCAATATCCATTAATAAAACAGTACCAGATGCATTATCTAAAGCACCTTTAATTATTTTATTGTCTTCAATACCTAAATGATCAAAATGTGCTGACAAAACTACTGTTTTGCTACTATCTTTTCCTTTTATAACACCAACTACATTATTAGAAGCAATTTCTTTTATTTTATCTGGATTATTATTTTCAAAATCACGAACCTTTTGAGTATATTTTTGATAATAACTATCTTTAAATAAAGGTTCAAGTCTTATATCTTTAAAAATATTACTAATATACTTTTCTGCTTTTATATTTCCTTCACTACCAACTAGTCTGCCTTTAAATTCATCTGAACATAATTTTTCTAAAGACTCTTTCATTGTAGGAATTTCTTTAGGTTTTTCTTTTTTTATAGTTTTTTCAACCTTCTGTTCTTGTTCTACATTTTTGTTGTTTTGTTTGGAAGTTTCATTAACTTTAGTAGTTGAGCAAGCTGAAAACAGTAAATTGATAGAAATGATTATACTAAAAAAACTAATAGATAATTTCTTATTCTTCATAAATGTTTCTCCTTTTCAGTAATTAATAAAGATAGTATTTAATCTCAATTAATTATACAAACTAATTGTCTGAAAAATATTTGGAAGTTGTAAAAGAGTTGTAATCTAGTTTAAAGTATACATTTTCTACTACTGTATACATAGTAAATTCAGCATATTACCCTATAATTATTGTTATTGAGATTTATAAATATTATAATAGAATAGGTCATGCTTAAAAAAATGATAATTGACCTATTTATTTAAATGCACTTAAATTGATGTAAAATTTAGAAAACTAGATATAAAAGGAGCTGTCGTTTTATGGAATCTATAACTATGCTTGGTACTGGATCTGCTATGGTAACTAAATGCTATAATACATGTTTTACATTATCAAAAGGTGATGAACATTTTCTTATAGATGCTGGTGGTGGAAATACTATATTATCAAACCTTGAAAAGGTAAATATAAAAATAAACCAAATACATAATATGTTTGTATCTCATACTCATAATGATCATATCTTAGGAACTATATGGGTTATACGTTCAGTAGCCACTGATATTTTAAAAGATAAATACCAGGGTATCTTTAATATTTATGGTACTAAAAAATCAATTGATGCTATAAAATCTATTTGTTCTTATGTACTTCAAAATAAATTCACAAAATTGTTTGGAACTAAAATACTATTTAATGAAGTTGAAAACAATTCTGAAATTAATATATTAGGACGCAAAACTATTTTCTTTAATATATGTAGTACTAAAGAATTACAATTTGGCTTTAAAACCTATTTAAATAATGGAAAATCTTTAACTTTTTTAGGAGATGAACCTTATAGAGAAGCTGTAAAAGATTTTTGTTACGATGTAGACTATTTACTACATGAAGCCTTTTGCTTATATTCTCAAAAAGATATATTTAACCCTTATGAAAAACACCATGCCACTGTAAAAGATGCATGCAAAAATGCTGAAATATTAAATGTTAAAAACATACTGCTATATCATGCAGAAGATAAAGACTTATCTAACAGAAAAGAATTATACATAAAAGAAGGTAAAGAAGAATTTTCTGGAAATATATATGTTCCTAATGATTTAGATGTAATAAATTTATAAAAAAGGTACCACCTTATTTTTTCAAATAAGATGGTATTTTTTCTAATAATTCATTTTTCTTTGCAATTAATTCATTTCTTAATAAACTATCTTTTTTATGATCCTTTTCAACAAAGAACATAGAAATTGCACCTAGGCCAACATGAGTACCTACTGCAACACCCATTTGCATAATAAATATATCACCTTTAAAATCCGTTTCTTTATTAATCTTATGTTTCAAATTTTCTGCAAGCTTTATATCAGATGTATATCCAATTATAATAAAATCTGTTATATCTTTATTATTTCTCTTAGTAAACTCATCAACATAATGTCTAAGTACCCTTTTTATACCTCTTTCTTTAGCAACTATTGCTCCTTTTCCTTTTTTCATACTCATTATAGGTTTAAGTCTTAAAACTTTACCTACAAAAGCACTGGCATTTGACAATCTACCACTTTTAACCAAATGATCTAAATCGTCTACAGAAAGAAAATGCTTTACATTTATTTTGTATGCTTCATTAAAATCTACTAATTCTTCAAAAGTAACACCTTTTTCTTTTAATTTGGCACTTTTTAAAATCAACCATCCGCTACCATGACTCATACATTTTGAATCTACAATATGTATTTTAATATTTGATTTAGGATTGTCTTCGAAAAAATAATCCTTAGCAATTACAGCAGATTGATAAGAACCACTAGTACCACTAGACATACAAATACACAGAATCTCTGTATATCCTTTTTTTATTGCTTTATTTATTATATCTAAATACTCACTAGGACTTGGCATAGCTGTAGTTGGGTATTGGTCTAAATCCTCGATTACATTATAAAATTCATCTGGATCTATATCTACTCTATCTTTATATGTTTTCCCTTCTATATTAATAGTCAGCGAAGCTAAACTAATATCATATTTCTCAATACACTCTTTAGATAAATCACATGTTGAATCTCCTATAATTTTTATCATACGTCCCCTCCAAAATTAGCTTAATAGTTATTTTGCTTTAACTTTAGTATATGTAATCTTTAATTTAATATAAAATTATCTCCCATGTTATATTTCCAAAATAATTATATCATTAAACTTAACAATTTATATATATAATTTTATATTTCGACACATTTAAACAATGGAAAAATAAGAACCTACCTTAAAATGTTTTAAACAAATTTATAAGGTAAGTTCTATATATTATACTAATTTTGATTTATAAATATTTTTTGATCTTATTCTTTACACATTTTGTATACTAACTATATATTTTAAATTTATGAAATTCTTATTCTAAACTCATACATTTATTATATAAAATTAGCAAATCACTTATTTCTATAGTTTTCTGAATAAACTTAATAAATTCTACATCTTTCAGTTTACTATATATCTTTTCTCTTTTTACTTTATAAACTTAGCATCTGCCCAGTTTGCGTGGTCACTTGCATTTCCATTTCCACCGTTTTCTACAACTAATTTAATTTCTTTTGCACCTTCAACATCTACTTCAATAGACTCTGAAGCTGTATTTCTCTTCATTACTTCAGATGTGTATAAAAGTTTTCCATCTACAAAAACTTTAAATTTAACTGAACCTCTGCTATCCGCTGTTCTATTAACTCCTATGACACTTTTAAATTGTTTAAAGTCTTTTCCTTCTATATTATATATTACTTCTGAATTAGAGTGAGTTCCTATTCCTTTTTTATATGAAACTTCTTTTTCTCCATTCCATAATCTAAGTGTTCTTCTTTTAATTGATTTATCTTTTTGAACACTTCTCCATTGTGTAGTTGCTTTTGTCCAAGCTAAATCACTAGCATAAACAAATTCTTCTTTTGTTTCTTTTTCTTCTACTCTTAATTTAACTTTTTTAACTGTTTTGTTTTGATGACTATCTACAGCAGTATATACTACTTCAAATTCTCCTACTTTGTCTTTTACATAATTTGTTGTATATGTTACTTTTGAACTTATATTTCCATCTTCCTTATCTAATGCTGTAACTTTAGATAGTATAAAATCAAAGTTTATTTCATCACCTTTATAAAAACTTAGGTCAGTTGCATTTATTACAGGATTTTCTCCTTTGAATTTTTTAAGATTTGAAAGAGCAGTTTTTATATCTTCTACAGCTTTATCAATTTCACTTTGTTTTGCTTTTTCTTTAGTTAAAAGTAATTTTCCTTCAGTTATTTTTTCTTGAAGATTGTCCCAAAAAGTTTTTTCATAATCAGAAGATTTTAATCCTTCTACTTCTTTTATAACTTCTTGAAGTTTAGAAGTATCTCCAGAAACTACATCTTTATCTGGCATAATAAACTTAGCGTTTGCCCAGTTTGCATGGTCACTTGCTCTACCATTTCCACCATCTTCTACAACTAATTTAAATTCTTTTACACCTTCAATATCAAATTTAATAAATTTTGAAGCTGTATCTCTCTTCATAACTTCAGATTCATATAAAAGTTTACCATCTGCAAAAACTTTAAACTTAACTGATCCTCTACTATCAGCTGTTCTATCAACACCTATATTACTTGTAAAATATTTAAAATTTTCTTTTTCTAAATTATATATTACTTCTGAATTAGAGTGAGTTCCTAATCCTTTTTTATATGAAATCTCTTTTTCTCCATCCCATAATCTAAGTGTTCTTCTTTTAGTTGACCTATCTTTTTCCACTCTACCTACTTGTGTAGTTGCTTTTATCCAAGGTAAATCGCTAGCATAAGTATATCTTTCTTTTACTTTTAATATAACTTTCTTAGTTGTTTCATTTCCATAACTATCTGTAACTTTATATACTATTTCATAATCTCCTGCTTCACCTTTTACATAATTTGTTGTATATGTTATTTTTGAAGTTAAATCTCCATCTTCTTTATCTGTTGCTGTAACTTTAGATAATATAGAATCAAAGTTTATTTCATCACCTTTATAAAAGCTTAAATTTTCAGCATTTATTACCGGTTTTTCATCAACCTTATATAATCTTATAGATGAAGCTGCAGCATAGCCTTTTACCACTCCTGTAGCTTTTAGTTTCACATAAAGAGCATCTACAGGTTTAAAAGTTGAAGTTTTAACCCTATTGTCATTACTCCATCTTCCCCCTGAAACTCTTGTAAAATTAACACCATCTAAACTTGTATATACATTGTATTGTCTTATATTGCCTTGATTTCCACCATTTAAGTCTCTTAAATAATCTAATCTTGATATTTTAGTTACTTGGTTTAATTTTAAAGTTATAAATTTTTCCTTATTTACATTTTCAGCATTAGTTCTCCAAGCTGAAAATTGGTCATTGTCAATAACGTTTGAAGCTGGTTTGTCCGTATTTTGACTTGATACATTTGCAATTGTAATTTTAAAATTATCAATTAGTATCTTAGACGCTGTATTTTTAGTAAATTTAAATGTTCTTTTTTCTCCAGCTACAACAGTATCTTTTGCTGATTTACGAACATACATTACTAAGTCCCCACTTAAATCTGGAGCATTATGTTTTTTATATTTTGTCCATGTTTTACCCTCATCTATTGAAAACTCCATTGACTCATCTAATCCTGTAATTATATCAAGATTATCACTTCCAAACACATTCGTAACTTGTGATCCTTTTATAAGGGAAAGACGTATAAAACTCTCAGAACCCTTTACTCTTAATAAAATTCCGTTTTCAGAAGTTAAACTTTTTATTTCAGAATCTGTAAGTTTTTGATTTTCTTCTTTTACAAAATTATAAGTTTTTCCACCATCTATACTATACTCAACATCTGTTTTTGCTCCCATAAGTCTTCCTGCATTTTCACCAGTAAAAGAAAATCTTGCAAGATACATATGATCTTTATTAAATTGTTCTTTTAATTTTTTTATTACTGTTTGTTGCATTGAATCAGTACATTTTTTCAATGCATTATTATAGTTAATTATATATTCTTGAAGTGAAACTCTATCTCCAGCTATAGCTTTATCTTTAATCAGTTTTAAAAGATCATCCATAACTTTTGGGTGATTATAAAAAGTATTCATTATATCAACACTTAATTTTTCAAACTGATCTTTACTTGCATTTGAATCTTTTAATAAGGCAGATATTTTATCTTTCCATGAGAAATAATTAAGAGGTTGAACTTTTATAGCTTCATCTCTAATTGCCTTAGCTTTTGAATCTGATGATACTATATTAGAAAGCCAATATAGTTGATATGATTTTTCTAAGGCTTCTTGATCTAATGAAGCTTCTTCCATTAAGAATAAATAAGCTGCATGATTCCCCCAAGGTATTAAAGTTTCACCGTTAAATTTTGTACCTCCTAATCCTCCAATGTTATTTCCTATACGCCATGAATTTTTAGTTTGCAGATGTAAAAATGCTCTATGACCAGGCTGATCTATCATACTTGATGGTGCTCCAAAAGCTCTAACTGCTATAGAACCAAAATGTGAAAGTCTTCCACAAACCCCCGCCATTGTAAGTGTATCTTTAAGGGTCCATTTAGTAGTCCTATAACTTCTACCATCACCACGTTTTTTAGGACCATATGGTACTAAAAATGCTGCTCTTTTAATTTGATCTTGATTAACATAGGTTGGTTTTTCTTTTCTTATGTATTCTTGCATCCAATCAATATCACTGTCTGACCCAGGATTATTTACTATCATACTCAAATGAACTATGTCATATTTATCGAAATTTTCGAATAATTTTCCCTGCTTATATAAATTCTTATAATGGTTATATCTTACAACTGGATTTATAACTTCTCTTTTATAATCATATGTCCTAATTGGTTTAGAATGACCCATAGCTGTTGCTATAGCTAATTTCAAATAAAATCCACTGTGGCATTCCTTATCATCTTCCCATATGTTTTTTAAAATTTTAACTGCATTTCCCATTTCAGTGTAGTTTAAAGTTCTTCCCATTAATAAGCCATTCATAATATAGGTATTTTTAAGTAAATCATTTAAAAAGCTTTTAAGCTCAACGTTATTTTGGAAACTATTAAAATTGTTTTCTCCTAATCTAGTTAAAAACTGATATTTTACTAAATTGTTTTTAAAGTTACTATCTTGAAGCAACCCTTCAAGTTCATTTGTTCCATTAACTTTAGTATTAATTTGTGATTTTATTGATTGTAAACTTTGAGTATACTGACTGTTTGCTTGTACAATAGCACTACTTGGTAAATTCACTTTTGAGTTTTGAGCTGCATGAACATAATTAAAACTTCCTAAACTACCTGAAACAAGTGTTATTAATAAAAATACTGATGTCTTCTTTAACATATCTAATATCCCCCTAAATTTATTTTAACTAACTATAAATATAATACTTTTAGTTAGCTTCTGTAAACGTTTTCTGTAAAATTCTGTAAAACTAATAAATATTTCTTATACAAATATTAAATTATTTTCAGTATATATATGTTTATATGTGTATATTTATCCAATCCTCCTAAATTTATAGTACAATGTTTTTTTAATCTTGTAAATATTTTTTAATATATTATTTAATAAAGTTAAACTTTATATTAATGTTCGTATTTTTATCTATTAACTTTAATTTTTTTCATATAATTAAAATTTTTTCTATGAAAATAGTAGAATTTTTCTTAAATTATTATAAATTCCTTTATAAAAACAAAAACTCACAGACAAAATCTGCGAGTTACAAAATATAATACTACCTTTCCAGTTTTTCATTTAATTTTATATATATACCTTTCATCCAAGGTTCATTAGATTTATCTATTGATTTATCAATATCCACCCACATAACACCACTATTTTCATCTGGTTTTACAAATAGCTCTTCATTTTCACTAGCCTGTAATAAATATGTTACATTCATATGTAAATGTGAAGACACATACTTTCCATTTTTAATATGTCCATCAACGGTAATAGTCTCTATAGAAAAAATATCTTCTTTTATTGGTTTTATATTTTTTATTCCAGTTTCTTCTTTAACCTCTCTTAGAGCAACATTCAAAAGATCTTCTTCTCCATCTGTATGACCTCCTGTCCATGACCATGAATCATAAATATTATGATATATCATTAAAACTTTTGTTCCTTCTTTATTTAACACCCAGGATGATGCTGTAAAATGTGCAATCTCATTATTTCTTGTTAAAACATCATCAAAAGTATCTATAAATTTTATCATTACTTCTTTATCTCTTTCTTCTTGCTCATTATACGGTTTGTATTTTTTTAATTCTTCAAGTAAATTCATTCTGCTCCCCCCTTAAATTGTAACTAATAATTATACTAATCCTTAAAAAGAAAATATTTTTTATTATCTTTTAATTTTTAGCTTAACATACTCTCCCTAAATTTTACAAACAAAAAAATATTATTGTCTGTCAATTTCATATAATATAATCTTAATATTATATGAAATCAAGCAAAAAAACACTAATGGTCTTTATATAACTATAATTTTATATAAATATCTTACTACAATAATTGATTATATCGTACATAGGTCTTCTACTTACAAGAAATTATTTCTTTGGGAGAAATATGAAAATATTTAGTACACATCCATGGATTTCATGATTTTCCACTTTAATTAAATATTATGAGTTTTTTTAACTTTATGTTAAAAATAAATTTTATTTATTAAAAAATCCTTAAAACTCTTGACTAATTATAAAACATTTATTAAAATAAAATAAATTCAAAGTTAATTTTAAAGAACAAATATAAAAGCCATGATAGGAAGAGTAGTTATTTTGAGGTAGTCAAAGCGAATCAGTGATGGTGAGAGACTGATACGAAACAAATAATGAAGAACATCCTGGAGTTTCCAACCGAAATTTATTAAGAGTAGTCTTGGACGGAGCCAAACCGTTAAACATTGGACAGTATCGAATTTATATTAATTCTGTACTGATTAGAGGGAGCTTTATAAGCTAATTTAGGTGGTACCGCGAAAATACAAGTCTTTTCGTCCTATTTTTATAGGATAAAAGACTTTTTTTATTACTAAAGAAATTATAATTTTTCAAATAAACTTATTAGATTTAAAATTGGCATTTTCAATAGATAAAAAACTCATTTAAAATTCTGGCAAGTAATTTTATAATTTCTACATTTAATCTTTTTATTTATACTAAGGAGGAATACTATTATGTGTACAATTATGTGTTATACAGGAACAGACATGAAACATGAAAAATTTGCAGATGCTCTACAAAGAACTGAATCTAGAGGACCAGATATGACTGAAATTCTTACTTTACCATCTGGTATTTTGGGATTTCAAAGACTTTCTATTATGGATTTAAGTTTTAGTGGAATGCAGCCATTTACAAGGAATATAGATGCGTCAATCTGTAACGGTGAAATTTATGGATTTCGTGAAGTTAAAAAGGAACTAATAGAAAAAGGTCATAAATTTATTTCTGATAGTGATTGTGAAATATTACTTCCAATGTACTATGAATATGGATTAGATATGTTTTCAAAATTAGATGCAGAATTTGCAACTGTTATATATGATGGAAAAAAAGATAGATTTATTGCAGCAAGAGATCCTATTGGAATACGTCCTTTATTTTATGGATATTCTACATCAGGCAAAATCATATTTGCAAGTGAAGCTAAAAACTTAGTTGGACTTACAGATAAAATAATGCCATTTCCACCAGGACATTATTATGCTGATGGAGAGTTTACATGCTACTGTGATATAACAAAGGTAGAAGGTGATTACTTAAAAGATGATTTAGAAGTTATTTGTAGTAATATTCATGATAAATTAGTAGCTGGTGTAGAAAAACGTATGGATGCTGATGCTCCTGTAGGATTCCTATTAAGTGGCGGATTAGATAGCTCCTTAGTATGTTCAATTGCCCAAAAATTACATCCTCATAAACCAATTAAAACATTTGCTATAGGTATGACAGAAGATGCTATTGATTTAAAATATGCAAAAGAAGTTGCAGATTATATTAATAGTGACCACACTACTTTATATATGACAAAAGAAGAAGTACTTAAATCCCTTGATGAAGTTATTAAGCTTCTAGGAACATACGATATTACAACGATAAGAGCAAGTATGGGAATGTACTTAATCTGTAAGAAAATACATGAAACTTCTGATGTTAAAGTACTTTTAACAGGAGAAATCTCTGATGAATTATTCGGATATAAATATACTGATTTTGCTCCAAATGCAGAAGAATTCCAAAAAGAGTCTCAAAAAAGAGTAAGAGAACTTTTCATGTACGATGTACTTCGTGCAGACCGCGCAATAAGCACAAACTCTTTAGAAGCAAGAGTCCCTTTTGGTGATTTAGATTTTGTAAAATACGTTATGTCTATAGATCCCCAAAGAAAATTAAACAAATATAAAATGGGTAAATACCTTTTAAGACATTCCTTTGAAGAAGATTATCTTCCTCATAGTATCCTATATCGTCAAAAAGCAGCTTTTAGTGATGCTGTAGGTCATTCTATGGTAGACTATTTAAAAGAATATGCTGAAAACTTATATACCGATGAAGATTTTGAAAAACTATGTGAAAAATATAAATATCATTCTAAACCATTTACAAAGGAATCATTATTATATAGAGAAATTTTTGAAAAATACTATAGAGGACAGGCAGAAATGGTAGTAGACTACTGGATGCCAAACAAAGAATGGGAAGGCTGTAACGTAGACGACCCTAGCGCTAGAGTATTATCAAACTACGGTGATAGTGGTAAATAAAATCCAAAACCTATCTTGAATTTTAAAGTTCAAGATAGGTTTTATTTTCTATATTATATCCTATATATTATAAATAATTTAAATTTAAAATTTCCTACTAACTATATATACCTTATTCACTTTCCAATACTTCACCTTTATTTAATAAAACTCTTCTATTTAATTCATTTATAACTTTAATCGCTAAAGGAATTGTTATTAGTGTAGAAATAATATCTGCTACAGGTTGAGCATAAATAACTCCATCAAAAGCTAAAAATTTAGTTAAAATCATAATTATAGGTATTAGAAATAGCCCTTGTCTTCCGATATTTAGTATTCCACCAGCTAATGCTTTTCCCATAGAAAGATAAAGGGTTGCATAGGTAAACTGAAATCCAAAAGTAAAAAACATTGCTGTATTAACCTTTAAAGCTCTTGTTCCTATTCTTATAACTTCAGCATCATTAATCATTATTCTCATAATACTATTTGAAAATAATATTACAATTACCATCCATATAATGCAATAAACCGTAGACCACTTGATTGCATTTCTTGTAATATTTTTTACTCTATCATAGTTTCCCGCTCCATAATTATAACCTACAAAAGGTTGATACCCTTTCATAAATCCAAAAATAACATTGGTACCAAGAGTTACTATTCTAAGAACAATTCCCATAGCTGATACCTCGGCATCTCCATATATACTAGCATTTTTTGAAATCAAAGACATTGAAAATCCAGTAAGGGCTTGTAAAAGGAACATAGAAATACCTACTTTAATAATCTCTCTATAAATTTGAACAGTTGGTTTAAATTCTTTCAACTGCATTTTAACATAACTTTTCTTTCCGAAAAAAAACTTAAAATAAACAAGAGTTGTTACAATCTGAGAAATAAGAGTTGCAAGTCCTGCTCCTTTAACTCCCATATCCATACTTCTTATCATAATAGGATCAAGTATAATATTAAGAACTGATCCAAAAATCATAGCTTTAAGAGTAATTTTCGCCTCTCCTTGGGCAATAGCTAAATTTCCTGCACACACATTTATTGTTGAAAATAACATACTTACTATAAAAACATGTGCATATTTAAGAGCATAGGGCAGTATGGTTTCAGTTGCTCCCATAAAGATTAATATTTTTTCTACAAAAAGAAAGCAAACTATCATTAAAATAATACTTATTATTCCAGCAGTATAAAATGCTACTGATGCAACTTTATTTGCCTTTTTAAAATTCTTAGCACCCAACAATCTAGAAATATAGGATGCAGCCCCTACCCCTAAAGTCAACCCTACCCCAGAAAAATAAAAAGATAGTGGAAAAGCAACTGATACTGCAGCAGATTGTTGAGTTCCTAGATTAGATACAAAATAAGTATCCACCACATTATACAATGCAATTACAAGCATACTTACAACCATAGGTATCCCTAATTTAAAGAGAGTTTTTGTAATATCTCCTTCTTCCATCATAATCATTCTCATATTTTTTTTCATATATTTTAATCCCCTTTCACATTCTTTTAAGCAATCTATTGGTCCTTAATCATTTAAATTAATTCTCCATTCTATATACATAGTTTTTTTTATAAAACATCCTCCTTTATGTACATTTTACATATTATAGATGGATATTGAAACTGAATATCAATTACAAATTAGATTTAATACAATCCTCTATTAAGCCTTTATTTTAAGTGTTTTAATACACTTATTAATAAATAAATTTTGTTATTTTGTGATATAAATTTGGTTTATTACAACCTCTATTTGTGTTAATATATGAAAGAGGAGAGATGATAATGGCTATCAATGATATTATAAATTATTTTTTACAAGCCCCTAAAGATATGAATTTTATATCTATCCCTGAATGTTCAACAGAGTTTAAAAAATACTATTCAATGAATCCAAAGTTTGGCAAAGGTTATTTTAGCATACTTATATCTGAAGGGAAATTTCTTATTCTAAATGCTAATTACACACCAAATTACCATTTTGAAAAAATCTCAGAAATTAAACAAGATTATATAGAAATCAGTAAATTTTATACTACTTCAAGTTCCTATAAAGTTGGAAAACGTAATATAAAAAAAGTAGATAAAGGGATTATTTGTTTCATTAATACAAATAAATTAGTTCGTGTTTATTGCGATAAAAATAGGCCTATAAAATTCACTAAAATCATTCTTCTAAAAGAATATTTTGATGAATTTCTTAAAGGCCGATATGGGAGTTATAAAGATTTTAAAAATGCATTTAAATATCTATCCCATAACCCATCCTCTCCAAAACTTAATTTCATATTTGATCAAATTAGAAGTTCCAAGGCAAAAGGAATACCTCAAATAATATATATGGAAAGCAAGATTTTAGAGATACTTTCAAATGTAACTCATGATCATGAAGAAAATTTCAAAAAACAGCATATTCCTGTAAAGCTTACTAAAACAGATAAAAGACTTCTTAAGAAATGTGAAAAATATTTAAAAGATAATATAGGTAACTATCCAACCACAAATGAATTATCTAATATTGCAAAAATGAGTACTTCTAGATTCTTACTTGCTTTTAGACAATATTTTGGAACTACACCTTATAAATACCTGAAAAATTTAAGAATGAATGCATCTTTAACACTATTACTTAATACAGAAGATAGTATTTCTTTAATTGCAAAAGAACTTGGTTATAAAAATAGTGGTCATTTTTCTGGTATTTTTAAAAGTTATTATGGAATAACACCTAATAAATATAGAATTGGAAATTATACTTTCTATAAAAAATAACTATAATTATAAAAAACTTCACAGCCTACAATTTAGACTGTGAAATTTTTTTATATTTTATTAAATACCCCAGCCTTAGAAATAAATTTATCTGCTTTTTCATACTGAGGCTCTGTACATAAACTTACTATGAAATATATAATTGTAGATAAGCAAACTCCAAATATAACCTGCTCTGCAGACTGCTCTTTCCAAAATGCTGGAAGCTTTATTCCAAAACTAATTATAAGATTATAAAAAGAATAAATAAATCCTACAACCATAGATGAAAATGCTCCTTTAGAAGTTCCTCTTCTCCATACAAATCCTGCAAGTAAAGGTACAAATACTCCTGTTGTAATAATATCTGAAGCAATCCATGAGATTTTTAGTATTGAACGAAATTTAAGTGCAATTAAAAGTGCCAATATTGTAACTATAAATGTTGCAAATTGTGAAAACTTAAGTTTACTTTTATCGTCTCTTTCTTTTAGACTCAAATCAATGGTTAAAGTCATTGCACCTGTATTAATAAGTGAATCCATTGTTGACATAATAGCTGCAGAAATTCCAACGAAAACTACCGCTCCAAGAAAAGGTGGCATATAATCAGTTACTATGGCAGTTACAACACCACCCTTTGGTATTTTATTAAAAAGAACCTTTCCTGACATTCCTATAAAAACAACTATAAGATAAAGAGGTATGTATACAAAGAAACTCATAACAGTCATTTTTTTTGCATCTTTATCATCCTTTGATGCAGATATCCTCTGCCATACGTTTGCTTGTATCATCCATGAACATCCAAAGGTAATAACATAAACAAAATACTTTTTAGCTCCAGAAAAGAAACTCATATAATTTGTTTTACCTTCTGAAATAGCAACTCTTGCTATATTTTCAAATCCTCCTGAATTTTTAAAAGCAACTACAAATATAACAATAGCTGAAACTGAAAGTAAAACAAACTGGATAATATCAGTGATAACTACACCTTGAAATCCACCAAACATAGAATATATAAGTACAATTCCTGTTCCTACAAGAATAGCCATTTCATAGTTTATCCCAAGATAAGTGCCAAAAAAACTGCCTATTCCAACCATTTGGGAACTTGCAGAAAATATCATAAAAATTAAGATTAAAACAGAAAGCATTTTAGAAACATATTTTGAATATCTAGCTTCCATCATAGTACTTTGGGTTAGATACCCTACACGCCTTATAGCTTTTGAAGCAAGAATCATAAGAAAGTTAGAAAGAAGAACTGGAACACCATAATACCAAAAGGCACCTAACCCATCATCAAAGGCAAGATCCGCTGTAGAAATGGCTGAACCAGCTCCCCACCAAGAAGCTATAAACGTTATAGATAGTGCCCAGAAAGGCAAACTTCTTCCTGCAAAAAAATAATCAAAAACTGTTTGGTTTTTCTTTTCACGAGTTACAGCAAAAAGTAATACAGTAAAGTATAAAATGAGCCCAATCAAAGATATAGTTTTCAACATACTTTTTCCTCCTAATTTTGTTTCCAAATCTTTATTTATTATACCCTATTTACCTTTAAATAAATATGATTCAAAAACATTTTTTGCCACTAAAGTAAGTTTATATAAAACTTTAAGCAATAATATAAACTCAGTTTAGCATATATGAATAACGGTTAGTATGTTTTTAATAGCTCATTAATATATCTTTTACTTTCTCATAATTTTTCTAGCTACTTTAGCTACTCCTTTTACTGCTATACTTTCTAAATCTCTTTCAACATCTTTAAATTTTTCTCTTATTTTGATTCCTTGAGGGCAAGCTTTTTCACATTTACCACAATCAAGGCAAGAACTTGTCCAATGAGATTTTCCATCCTTTGTTTGAACTCCAGCATATATCATATGAGACATTTTAGCACCAAATTTTGAAAACATATGATAGTTATTTAAGCTTTTAAATGTACCTGGTATATTTATGCCTGCAGGACAAGGCATACAATAAGCACATCCTGTACATCCTACCTTCATTAGCTCATGATATTTATTTCTAACATCATTTAAAATATTTATTTCTGTATCTGTTAACCCATTTGGTAATGATTCTGAAGCTATTTTTATATTTTCTTTAATATGATCTTCATTGTTCATTCCAGACAATATAAGAGTAACTGCAGGATGATTCCATATCCACCTTAAAGCCCAATCTACAGGATTTCTTTTTATTTTTGCACTATCATATAATTTTCCCACTTCCTGTGGTATCTTACCTACCAATGATCCTCCTCTAAGTGGCTCCATTACTATAATCCCAAGTCCTTTACTATGAGCATATTCAATTCCTTCAATTCCTGCTTGAAAGTTTTCATCTAAGATATTAAATTGAACTTGAGCAAATTCCCAATTGTAACTATCTACAATCCTTTTAAAGTCATCTCTAGTTCCATGAAAAGAAAATCCCATATGACGAACCTTTCCTTCTTTTCTTATCTTGTCCATAAAATCTATAATCCCAAAGGAAACCATCTTATCCCATGTCTTACCATCTAAAGCATGAAGTAAATAATAATCTATATAATCAACTTGAAGCTTTTTTAATTGTTTATTAAAAATCTCCTCTATACTTTCTTTTTTATTTATTGTAAAGCAAGGGAGTTTAGTTGCAATATTTACTTTTTCTCTGTAACCATCTTTTAAAACATACTCTCCTAAAAAACTTTCTGATGCACCTAAATGATATGGATATGCTGTATCTAAATAGTTTACCCCATTATCTATTGCATATCTTATTTGCTTTAAGGCTTTTTGTTTATCTATTAAGCTAGAAGCTTCTCCCCCTATACGTGTTGGAAGTCTCATACAGCCATAACCTAGAACCGATAATTTTTCATTAGAATTGGGCATTGTTCTATATTGCATACACACTCATCTCCTCTTTTGTATAAATTTAAATATAACATATATATTGATAAAAAATATTCCACTTAAACAAAAACACTAATCTTTAAAAAACATAAAAGATACTCCTATGTTTAAATTATATTTATAATAGCATTCACCTTATAACTTATCAATAAGTAAATTTTGCTTTATTATAAATATAAAAAACCATCATGAAGATAATTTTAATCTCCATAATGGTTTATCTTATATCTAATACTATATAAATACTTAAACTTATATACTTTCTACTAAACTGTACTTATTAAAATTTTACTTTGAATATTCTTTGATTAATTCTTTTGTTGTTTTAAGAACGAAATCTTGACAGTATACTCCTGAATTTCTATCATAGTCTTCATTATGTACTTCACTATTAGATAATATTCTAATTCCTAAGAATGGAACATTACATGATTTAGCAACCTGAGCTGCTGAAGCTGTCTCCATCTCTTCTACTGATGTTCCATACTTTTCATTAAGCCATTTTATTCTATCTAACTCACGATTCCACTGATCAGCCGATCCAATAACCCCTTCTACAACTTTACCTTTTTTATATGAATTTGCTACACTTTTAGCTGCACTAATAAGCTTAGCATCTCCTTTAAAATCTTTAACTTCTTTCATTTCACCATTTACATTAACATTGATATCCATTGGAATCCATTTTTCAGAGTGGATACCTTTATTATATTCACTACGGTCAGATTTAAAAGATCCAAAATTAACAGATTTTTTTCCTATAACAATATCATAACGATGTAAATCAGGAGCATGTCCACCAGAAGTTCCTTGATTAATTATTGCTCTAGGATTGAATTTTTCAATAGCTAATAATGTTGATACTGCTGCATTTGTCATACCTATTTCTGTTTTAGAAACAACTACCGGAAATTCATCTATAGTTCCTTTCCAAAACTTCCAACCTCTATATTTTATTTCTTCAACATTTTTTAATTGTTTTACTAAATTTTCTGTTTCTACATCCATTGCCCCTTGAATAACAATTGGTTTAGAACTTTCTTCAGTTTTAGACTTGGAACATCCTACAAATAAAACTGTCATTAGAACTGCTAAAATTACTGCTAAAAAACTTTTTTTCATGTCAAAATCTCCTTTTGTTATGTAAAATAATATTAAATTTATAAATAAGTGTTCTTTTAATTATATAAATAAAAAACACCTTATTTACATCAATGCTATAAGGTGTTAAATTTGACATGAATCCATGACAATAAAACACTTATAGCCAAAACTATTTACGGTAGTTGGTAGAAACATTTAGCCCCTATTACTAAATTTATATAAGCGAACATTTTTATATTTTTTTATAAGATTGTTTACATTTAACATTATATACTAGACTTTCTAATATTTCAAGTCCTATTATATGAGGCTTAAAAGGTATACATAATTAAAAATCACGTACATTAGCATGTAAAACGTAATTTAAAACTATTATTAAAACTTTCTATTATTATATTTTACTTTTGTAAATTTCATAACTAAGCAACATACCAAATATAATAAATACTATGACCATACTTATCATAACTTCAAACGGCCTCCAAATCCCTATATCAAAATGAAAACCAGACACTTGAGATATAATTTGTGATGATGCCATTGGAAATGCGTTTAAAATAACATTAGAAAACTCCCCTGGTATCTTTATAAATGAATTAAATACCATATAAAAAATATTTAATCCAATTCCTATAGATATAGCCAAGTTTGTCTTTGCTGTTTTATAAGATATCCATCCCATAATAGTTGTTAAAGCTAAACATCCTAAAAATTGACTTACAAACATTAAAAGGATTCCTTGTCCTAATGTAAAGTTTCCTATAGAAAATAATGCAAATACTTTAAGACTGCTCTTTAAAGCCTGAAGACCTGTAGATAATCCAAGAATAAATATTGTTCCAAGTGTTGCTACCAGATTCAATAATAAACCATATATTATAACTGGTAAAAGTCGAACATGCATCATTCTTTTTCCTAATCTTGTTGCATAAATAATCTCCATACTTTTATCTTCTAGACTATCAGAATAGGTAGCTGCTGCAAAAAATGTTACCATAAATATAATTACTAAATAAATAGATTTAAGATTATCAATTGTTAAATTCCAAAGATAATAACCAGGATATTTTAAAAAGGGTGTTTTTACTTTTTGAATCTCTTCTAATGCTTTCTTCTGATCACTTTTAGATATTTTTTCTATAATAGCCCTAGATTTTTTCCTCCAACACTTATAAAAATTTTTAGCGTAGGAATCTGGAAAGTCTTCAATTCTATTTTCATTATAAAGAACTCCAGGATATTCCTTAACTAAACCAACCATAAGTGTTTCAGCTGGTTTATATTTTATTTTATCTGATTTTTTATTTCTAACTTCTTTTAGTGCTAACCACAATTTATTTTCAGTCATTTCACCAGAATACACAGCCTCTTCTTTTAATTCTTTAGACAAATTTTTCTCTTCCCCTATAAGTACTGCATTTAATCCGGCAGTTATAAAAAATATCCCTATTATTGAAAAAAGAACATATTTTGTGAAAAGTCTACGTTTTAATTCCTGATATATCATCTCTTATCTCCTCCTGTAGTTTAGTGCAGTAAACACTGTACTAAGTAAGAATATAATGCCACTTACTACAAGTAAAATTGATGGTATCCAGAAAACTTTTCCTAACATTGTTGTTATAGGGAATATCCCTTGTTCCATAAATTGTTGGTATGAAAATGTTATTGCTCCTGGTAGAAACATCTTAATTACATCAATAATAGGAACTTTTATATCCATAAAAGTAAATAGCATAAAAGAAACTAATATTGTAAGTATAGACATTTGAATAGCTTGTGAAGCTTTTTTAGCTAAAGATGAAATCCAAGTAGAAAAGCTTGCTATAGTTAAAACTCCTATTCCTCCAAAAAGAAATAATTTTTTAAGCAAATCCTCTAGGTTCAACGGAAGAATACTTATACCTAAAACTTGTACTGATGTATTTAATGCATTAGTAGGTAATAAATACTTTAACAGTACAATATATAAACCTACTCCACAAAAGTAAATAATAAATGCAACAATCCAAGGTATGATAATTTTCGGTAATATTAAACTTTTTCTACCATTCCTTGTCGCTTTAATAATTTCATCAATTCCATCTTCTTTATCTTTTGCTATTATGGATCCTGCAAAAACCCCTATCATAATCATAAATACAAAGGATAAAAACATTATATGTCCAATTCCTTCGTCCCATTGTTTGAATCCACTGTAATAAATATACGGTTTTTTCACTTTATTCCAAGTTGATATAGCTAACTTTTTTTCACTTTGATTATGTGCATTGTTATCAATATAATTACCATAATATAAATCTTCATTTTTATAGAAATACTTTCCTGCATCTTTAGGAATATAAGATACTCCTTTTGTAGATTTTCCCATCATTTTTCTTAAACTAAACTGCTGCATGATCAATCTATCAGCATAAACAGCATATTGTAACAAATCTTTAGTTATAACAACATCGCTTTCATCATCACTTCTTAATGCATGAAAAAATGCATCACAACCTTTTTGAAATTTATCTTCAGTCATTTTCCCAGCAGTAACATTTCTATCTTTTGCAGCTATTTCTATTGCAGCTCTACCTTTATATTCTTTATAACATTCTGACTGCATAAAATCTTCAGTAGCTCCTCCTACAATAAACCATGCCCATAGAAGTGCTAACACAATGGATATTAAAACATATATAAGTAATCTTTTAAATCTAAATTGTCTTTTCAATTCTTGAAAAAAAACATCCATTTTTACACCTCCTTAACTTTTGAAAGATAAAAGTCATTAAGAGATGGTGAAACTGGTTTACTATCTTTTAACGGAGTATCTGCAACGTAACGAATTAAAACCTGTCCCTTTGCTTCATTACGAAAATTCATAATTTTATATTCCTTTTCTAATCTTGACATATCACTTTCAGGAACTAAGACCTCAAATACCTTACCATCAAGTGCTTGAATTAAAGAATCACTTTTTCCTACTTCAATTACTTTACCATTTTCCATAAGTATAAGATAATTAGCAATAAACTCAATATCTGAAACTATATGTGTAGATAGAATAACAATTTTTTCTTTGCTTATTGTGGTCAAATACTTACGAAAATTTCTTCTCTCTTCAATATCTAAACCAGCAGTGGGCTCATCTACAATTAAAATATCAGGATTATTTAGCATAGCTTGACATATACCAACTCTACGCTTCATACCTCCAGAAAGATTATCAATTTTTTTCTTTCTAACTTGTGATAAATTAAATTCACTTAATAATTCACTTATTTTTTCATTTCTTTCCTTTTTCTTGATTCCTTTTAATGCCCCAATGTAATGAAGGAAATCCTTAACAGTTTGGTTTTTATCATATCCAAACTGTTGAGGTAAGTACCCTATTTTATCAAGATATAAACTACCTAATTCAGTAATATTTACATCATTAAGCATTATTTGCCCATAACTTGGTTTTGTATTAGACACCATCATTCTCATTAGTGTAGTTTTTCCAGCACCATTTGGTCCTAAAAGGCCCCAAATCCCTGGAGTAAATTCAATGTTTATATTATCATTAGCTTTTAAATTTTTAAATTTTTTAGAAACACCCTCAACGTGTAAGTTCATATGTTTTCCTCCTTATTTTACCAACAAATTGTAAATTGACCTATTATACTAGATAATTTTCATACTGAAATTACTTACTTTTAAAATATCAAGTTTTAAGGATAAGTTATTATATTACCAAAGTATTTTCAATTTTTCAAAAATTTAACTAACATAATAAATTAACTTATAACTTCTTTCTCAATAAAAGACCTTTATTTCATCTTCATTATAGATAAGATAAAACAAAGGTTTATTTAAAATTTATTTAGTATTTATAAAGATTTTATAAAGATTTAGGTAAACTAATGATAAATATAGTATGTCCGTTAGTACTTTGTGCTTGTAAAAATCCTCCATGTCTTTCTACAATTTTTCTTGCAATAGCAAGTCCAAGGCCTGCTCCTGATGACTGATTCCTTGACTTATCCCTTCTATAAAACTTTTCAAATATAAGTTTCAATTCTTGCTCATCTATTAAATCGCCATCATTTTCTACAAATAATTTTATATTACTTTTTCCTATTTCCCCCTTTATCTTTATAATAGAATCGTCGCAGCTATAGGCTATAGCATTCTTTAATAAATTATTTAATACTCTAGCAAAAAGTGAACCATCAACATAGAATTTCATATCAGATGGTAAACTTACATCCACCTTTAAGTTTTTCTTCTTAAGTAAAGGATATAATTCTTCAGTTAATTGTTCCAAGAAAAAATTTCCATCTAGCAAAGTTTTATTTAAAGGAATTTCTTGAAGATTAAAACGGGTTATATCAAAAAATTGATTCGTTAAATCTTCTAATCTATAAGATTTTTTTAATAATTTTTTTATATAATCCTTATGTATATTTTCAGGAACCTCCGATTCATCTAAAATTGTAAGATATCCTATAATACTTGTTAATGGTGTTTTTAAATCATGTGCTAAATAAGTTACAAGATCATTTTTTTTACCCATTTCTATTCCAATTTCCTGCTTTCTAAGTTTACTTTCCTGTATAATTTTATTTACTTGAGCATCAATAATCTTTAATTCTTCAACTTTTTCAGGTACCTCACCTTTAATTAATAAAGATATCCTTTCTTCTAACTGATTTATTATTCTTTTTCTTTCCTTGTTTTTTAAATGCTTTGATATAAAATAAACAGTAATCTCCAATAATAGAACTCCCACTATAACCATATTAGTAATCATATCTTTAACCTTTGGCCAATATAAAGTCCCTCTAGGATATTCACTACCACAAAACGTTACATTTTCTCTATCAAATAATACTTCCTTTTGAAAATATTCTGCTATAAGCCCTTCCATTTCAAAATCAATAAATACCATTATTCCTATAAATATTAAAAAAGTTAAAATATAATAATTACATTTAAAATTTTTACGCTTCAATAATATACCCCACTCCCCAAACAGTTTTAATATATTCAGGACATTCAAAAGAATCACCCATTTTTTCTCTTAAATTTCTAATATGAACTGTTATCGTATTAGTAGATTTCATATAATATTCATCCTGCCATAATAAATGAAATACTTTCTCTCCACTTAAAACTTGTCCTCTATTTATTAATAAAAGTTCAAGAATATTAAATTCTGTAGGAGTTAATTTTAATTCTTTACCATTTAAATTAACCCTTTTACTCTTTCTATCTAAAATTAATCCTTTATAATATATAGTAGGATTATCTTCCTTTGTATTTTCACTATATTCTTTATACCTTCTAAGTTGAGCTTTAATTCTAGCCATAACTTCTAAAGGATTAAAGGGTTTAGTAATATAATCGTCTGCTCCATAAGTAAGACCTATTATTTTATCCTTATCTGATGTTTTTGCAGTTAACATTATTATTGGATATTTAAATTTAGTGCGTATCTTTTTGCATACATTAATCCCACTTATATCTGGCAACATTAAATCTAGAATAACTAAGTCTGGCACTGTATTTTTAATAAATTCAAAAGCTTCCTTTCCATTTTCAGCTTCCCATATTTGAAAATGTTCTACTTTTAAATAAACTTTTAATATATCTCTAATATCTTTATCATCTTCTACAATCAAAATTTTCTCCATCTATTACCTCCATATATTCACATTTAAAAATTCATAATAGTTTTAATTCCATTTTAATATAAAAAAACTAAATAAAAACAATATAATTACTTATGGTTAAGATTATATTTTTCTAACTTTCTATACAAACTTATTCTTGGCATTTTTAATTTTCTGGCTACTAAAGATTTATTGTTATTATATTTTTCTAAGGTGTCCTTTAGGATATCTTTTTCTAAAGAATTCAAATATTTTTCTAATCCTATATTTTCTATATCATATTCTTTCATATAATTTGATTTATAAATATAATCTGGTAAATCTTTTTCTTCTATTATTCGTTCTTCTGAATTCACACATATTTTACCTATAATATTTCTCAATTCTCTTACATTACCAGGCCATTTATAATTAACAAAATCCTCCATAGCTTTAACTGAAAGCTCTCTAAAAATTCCAGATTTTTTATAAAACTCTCTTAAAAATCTTTTTGTTAACATAGTAATATCTTCTTTTCTTTCTCTTAAGGGAGGTACTTCTAAGGATAGTACATTAAGTCTATAATATAAATCATCTCTAAATTCACCTTCTGCTACCATATTTTTAAGATTTCTGTTAGTAGCACTAAATATTCTTACATCTATAGGTATATTTTTATTTCCTCCTACTCGTACTATTTCTTTTTCTTGAATAACTCTTAAAAGTTTAGATTGCATGTATAAAGGCATCTCTCCAATTTCATCAAGAAAAATACTCCCTTTATTAGCAAGTTCAAATTTTCCTATATTCCCATTCTTTTTAGCCCCTGTAAAAGCTCCTTTTTCATAACCAAACAATTCTGCTTCTATTAGATTCTCTGGTATAGCAGAACAGTTTATAGTTACAAATGGTTGATTTTTTCTTTTACTTTCATTTTGTATGGCATGTATAAATAGTTCTTTTCCCACTCCACTTTCTCCTGAAACTAAAACATTAAGATCTACTTTTGAAAATTTTTTAACTTGCTCTTTAGACTTTTTAATCCTATAACTTTCTCCAATTATGTCACTAACATGATATTTAGCTATATTAAACTTATTAACATAATTTTTATATAAACTAAGTTCCCTGTTTACAACATCAAACTTTTCTACTAGCTTTTTTACTTCTTCAATCTCACCAAAAACTATCATCCCAAATCCACCAACTACTTGTCCTTTATTATTAAATATAGGAATTCTATGAACAATAGCCTTCTTACCATTAGGAAATTTATGAGCTATGGCTATATCTGCATCTCCCTTTTTTAAAGTTTCTAAAAATTTTGAAGTAGGATTAATATCTGTAACTATTTCACCTACCATTTCTTCTTGAGGTATTTGTAAAAAGTCAGCAAAAGCATTGTTAATATAAAGCATTCTCCCTTTTTCATCTAAAAAATCTATAGTTACAGGCATATTATCAAAAGTTTTATGGCAAAAATCTAAAAATTCTTTAGAACCTATAAAGTTATCCATAATATGAACCTCCTTTGCTCTCCACTATACTAATTATACTAAATATAGCAAAAAAAGTAAGAACAAACATTTAATTTTGTTCTTACTTTTATATACTTTATAAAATTATCTTGCCACATCTATATTCTTCTTAATAGATGATTTACCTAAATATAAAGTAGCTACTATTGCTAAAATTAATCCTATAATTCCTGCATACCATATAGTATTATAACTATTGGTTATATCATAAACATATCCTCCTAAATATATAGCCACTGCACCACCTAAAGAACCAAAAGTAGCCATAACTCCATTTACAGTTCCAAGACTCTTTCTTCCAAAAATATCTGCAGCTAAAGCACTAAACAATCCATAACATCCCATATAAGATAGTCCTGCTATTATAACAAACATATATGTCATTCTAATGGAACTGGCATTTATTAATAAAAATCCACCTACTATCTGCAAAACTAATGCTATAATAACAGCCTTTTTTCTTTCTATATAATCAGAAATAGCTGGCCACATTAACATAGAAATGACATTTAAAAACATATTAGCTGCTAAAGCATTTGTAGCACTTTCACTAGTTAATCCATTGTTTATAAGATGAGGAACTTGATGTACAGATTGTGCCCATCCATTACCTGCCATAAAGAAATATCCTAAAAATAAAGCCCAAGCTTTAGGTGATTTAAATAATTTTACTAAAGTCCACTCCTCTTCATCTTCATAACTAATATTATTTCCCGAATCGTTTACAGGAGCTACTTCATCTCCATCTGGATATAATCCAATATCTTCTGGTGTATTTTTCATTAATAATACAGCTGGTATTATTACAAGAACCCAAGCTAATATAGCCATAATCTTAAAAGTTCCTCTCCAACCTAAACTATTCAACCAATCTTTAGATAATACAGTAAATACAGCTGATCCTAAAGGAGATGCTACTAAAGCTAATGACAATGCTCTTCCTCTTTTCTTTACAAACCATCTTCCTACAGCTGTAGGTCCTGGTACCATCCCCATACAAGTTCCTGCAACTCCTAATAATATTCCATAACATAAATAAAATTGTATAGGTGTTTGAATTATAGTTAGTAAATAATAAGAAAGGCCTGTTAAAGCTGCTCCTACTACTAAAATATTTTTGACTCCTATCTTATCCATAAGTTTCCCTGCAAAAGGTACTACTAAAGCATATATAAACATATTAGCAGACAAAGCTCCTGCAACTTCAGCTCTTCCCCATCCTAAATCTTTTAACATAGATAATTGAATAACCCCAAAAGCTCCTTTAGTTCCATAGGTTATACCTACAGAAAGAAAAGCTACTAATACAATCCACCAACCATAAAAAAGTTTCCCTTTATTTTTCATAGTAACCCCTCCTACCATTTAATAACTACCAAATATAGTTTTTCTTTGCCTGAAATCTCAACTCTTCTCTAAAATCCGGATGAGCTATACTTATAAGCGCCTCCACTCTATCTTTAACAGATAATCCTCTAAGATAAGCTACTCCGTTTTCAGTAACTACATAATCTAAATCATTTCTTGATAAGCTCACTATAGATCCTTGTTTCAAAAATGGAACAATCTTTGAGATGGTTTTTCTATTCCCATTTTTATCCTTAATTTGTGCAGTAGAATGCATAGCTATAATAGATTTGCCTCCTTTTGACCTTTGAGAACCTATTACTGTATCTGCTTGACCTCCAGTACCTGTATATTGAACATTACCTATAGATTCAGAACAACATTGCCCTGTTAAATCTATCTCTAAAGATGCATTTATAGATATAAATTTGTTGTTATGTCCTATTACATAAGGATCATTTACCCAAGAACCTGCTTTAAATAATACACTTGGATTATCATCTAAAAAATCATAAAGTTTCCTACTTCCAAAAGCAAAAGCACATACAGATCTTTCATCAAAAAATCCCTTTTGAGAATTATCTACAGCTCCACATTCAATAAGGTCTACCATAGATTCTGTAAACATCTCTGTATGAATTCCTAAATGTTTTTTATTTCTTAATTCTGCCGCTACTGCATTAGGGATATTACCAATACCAAGTTGTATAGTTGAACCATCCTCTACTAAATCAGCTATATAACTTCCTATTTTTTTATCAACCTTAGTATAAGGTACTAAATTTACTTCTGGAACTTTTCTATCACTTTCAACTATTACATCTATATCTTTTACACTAACTAAATTATCTCCAAAAGTTCTTGGATAGTTAGAATTTACTTCACAAAAAATCAAAGCCCCATTATCTATAAGTTCCTTTTCATAAATGTTACTAATAGATAAAGATAAATACCCATGCTTATCCATAGGTGAACATGTACAAAACACTATTTTTCTTCTTTCTTTTATAGATGATAATTTCTTCCATACAGCTATATGAGCATGCTGTGGAGTAAAAGTAGCATTACCATTTCTCTGAGCTTTTCTTAAAGCTGAAGTAAAAAACCAACCATGTGTAAATATATTTTCTTTATATGCAGGATTATTTATAAATTCATAATTTCCTATAGGTAAACAATTTTGTACTTCCACATTCTTTGTTCCATAATCTTTTAATAAGTGAAGCTTTTCTAACAATGGCATAGGTTCCGCCCCAGCTTGAGCTACAAAGATAACATCATTATCTCTTATCTTTTTTAGTGCTTCCTCTACACTTTTAACCTTATCCTTATAAATACTTATATAATCTGTCATTTATATATCCTCCTTATTTATTTTTATATCATTCAAACTGAATAGTTTTAATATATTTTTTAATGTGCTCTCCCCAAACCTAATTAATATAATATTTGTTATATTTACATATAAAGCAATAATCTTGCCAACATATAAAAAAAGCGGTAAAAGCCTTTAATTAAAGGCTCTTACCGCTTTTTATATAACTATATAATTATAAAATTGTACCAATAATATACAACTAAATTCAAATATATATGCACTATCCTTAAATATCCATATATATGTAGTATATCAATTAGATACATGTATTGTTTCTTATTGATACACATTTTAAGATTTCATCTACTAATATAAAATTTTCAATCTATTCTGCAAAAATACTGACTTTTTTAAAATTCACAGTATCGAAAAGTCCTCTATTTGTTAAACGAAGTTCTGGAAGTACAGCAAGTGATATAAGAGCCATAGTCATAAAAGGAGATTCAATATCACATCCTAATGTTTTCCATGCTTCATCTAGTCTCTTTACATTTCCTGCAACAACTTGAGCGTCTTCTTCAGACATTAAGCCTGCAATTGGTAATGGATTCAATGCAATTACTTTACCATCTTTCACAGCAACCATACCGCCACCTACTTCAGATAATGTATTGCCTGCTAATGCCATGTCAGCATCATTTGTTCCAACAATAAGTAAGTTATGACTATCATGTGCAACAGTAGAAGCTACTGCTCCTTGTTTTAATCCAAAACCTGATACATATCCTTTTCCCATTGTACCTGTCGCATTATGTCTTTCAATAACAGCAGCTTTAATAACATCTTTAGATAAATCATTTTGTACAAGACCATCTTTAATAGGAAGATAAGCTTTTCTTGAATAAGTTCCTACTTTTGCTTCTATGATTTCCATTACACGAACAAATGCCTTGTCTTTTTTATCATCTGGCGTAGCTACATGAAAGTCTTGTTCATTTAATGCTCTACCCACATTCATTGTATTTTTAGCAAAATCAGGATAAGGTGTTTTTACAATGTCTACACACAATTTTTGCTTATCAGAAACAAGTTCTCCATTGATAAGCACTTTATCAACCTGTACTCTAGCTAAATCTTTAAGTAATACAATATCTGCCCATTTCCCTGGAGATACACTTCCAAGATCACGATTCATATTAAAACAATCAGCTACATTAATTGTAACCATTTGAATTGCTGTAATTGGGTCAACACCTTCTTCAATGGCACGTTTTACAATATGATCTAAATGACCTTTTTTAATAAGTGTTTCTGGATGAGTATCATCACTTACAAGAGTTGCAAATCTAGTATCAATATGATTTTCGGTAATACTACGTACAGTTTCTTTTACATCATGCCATGCAGAACCTTCTCTTAACTGAACATACATACCTAAACGCATTTTAGCGAGAGCATCTTCTTTTCTTACTGATTCATGACAACAACGTACACCTGATGCTATATATCCATTTAACCCCATTTTTGTCTCAGGAATAGAATAATGACCAGTAATCGTTTTATTAGCATCTAAAGTTTCCATAAGTTCATCATGAATAGAACTATCTCCACTTAATACGCCAGGGAAATTCATCATCTCACCTAAACCAGCCACACTATCCCATTTCATAGATTCTGAGATATCTTCTGCATTTATAGCAGCACCATTATCCTCAAAACCTGGAGTAGCAGGAACACAAGATGGCATAGCAGTATATACTCTAAGAGGAACGTCTTGTCCATCTTCAATCATAAGCTTAATTCCTTTCATACCAAGTACATTTCCTATCTCATGAGGATCCATATATATTGCAGTTGTTCCATGAGGAATAACAGCTTTAGCATATTCTTTTACAGAAAGCATGCTACTTTCAACATGAATGTGGCCATCCATAAATCCAGGAGCAATATAAAGACCATTGGCATCAATAACTTGTGTATTTTCACCAATGGTATGCTCTGCATCACCTACTAAGGCAATTCTGCCATGAGTAATAGCTACATCTATATTTTCTAAAATTTCTCCAGTATTTACGTTGATTAAATTACCATTTTTAATAACTGTCTCTGCTTTCTTTATTCCTTGTGCAACAGCTACCAATTCTTTTGTTACTTCACTTAGCTTATATCTTTTATTCATTTAATAAATCCTCCTTGTAATAATGTTATAAACACTCTTTTACTAAAGGATTTGACACACTATAAATATATTGAAATAGTGTTATTTGACAAATTCTTAGTCGAATAATTTACGGTTATCCGGTAGAAACTTCCTAGCCATATTCTTGGAATTATAAGAGTGTATTTCTAATATTATCATTTTATGAAACTTTTTTCAACATAAAGCGATATATTACAACATATTAAAAATTAATTTAATAATAAACAACCAAATAAATTAATCTGTTCATTTTATTTACTATACCTTTAATTATTCCTTATATTGTTATTAGAAAACCATTAATTAAGAAATATGCAAAGATAATGAGTATTATTCAGTAATATAGGCAAAATAAAAATGTATGATAAACATGCCATAGGGAATTTACATATGTAATACAAGAAGCTTTTCAATTTAATAATGAAGCATCTAATTAAAAGATATAAAACCATGGAGGTGATAAAATGAGTTTTAAGGTTATCGCAGACTATCATACTCATACTAATATTGCAAAGGGGCATATTCCCTTATTTAATATTATTTTTGGGGCACATGCAAAAGGAAGTATTGAATCAAATGTTAAAGCTGGAATAAAAAGAGGATTAAAAGAAATTGCCATAACAGACCATGGTTATAAGCATGTTATCTTCGGCATGAAACTAAATCAATATAAAAAAATACGTAAAGAAATTGATGATTATAATAAGAGTTCATTATTGAAAAAGAATAACTTTAAGATTCTACTTGGCGTAGAATGTAATATTATTACTAAAAAAGGTGATATAGATATTAAAGATGAAATACTTGATTACCTGGACATAATTTGTGTAGGTTATCATCCTGGATCACTACAAAATCCATTCTTGTTGAGAAATTATACAGAAGGTGCAATCAATGCTATTAAAAAATATGACATTACAATACTTAATCATCCTTTAGAGCATGTTAATCCAGATATTATCGAAATTGGAAAGGTTGCTGTTGAAAGAAATACTGCTTTGGAAATTAACAGAAGTCATAGGAATATGGATATTGAAACAATAAAAAAGATGAAGAGTATGGGTGTTAAATTTTCATTAGGAAGTGATGCACATAAATCGAAGGATGTAGGGTGTTTTGGTAAAGCTTATGATATTGCAGTTGAAGCAGGCCTTACAGATGATGATATTGTTAATGCTAATGGAAGTGCACATAGCTCAATGAAATTATTAAGAAAGCAGGTGATTTAAATGATATACATATATAATTGTTATGGAGGTACCCACTCATCTATTTTAGGAGTTGCTTATCACTTAAAAATGTTAGATGAAACCAGGGAACCGACCAAAGATGAAATATTAAAATTACCTAACTTTAATAAGTTAATATATGGAAATCGTGGAGAACTTTTTTATTATGGAAGTGATGAAGATGGAAATCAAGTCTATGCTGTAGGCAGGGGACGTTCAAAAGTTTTAATACCAGGATTATTTAATTTAGCTACTATGTTTCACAAACAAAATGTATTAAATGAGAAAATTATATTTTCCAATACGTCACCAACTGTTCCATTACCAATGACTTTAGGTGGAATGTTTTCTAGATGGCTAAAACTTGATTTTATAGGAGTGCCCTTGCTTGTGAAAGGAGCAAAACAATCATACAAGAACATTATAAAACTGGTAAATCACACAAAGAAGGCAGCAAAGGAAGATACGTCTGGAGTTATTATTTTAGATAACAATGAATTTAAGAAAAAATGATTTTTAACTATTATATGGGTTACATCTATAAATAAGGTGGCAAAACAAATTTGCCCCTTTTTTTGCCCATTACAGGTTGAGTTAAACTGGTATTACATAGGTGAATATTAAATAAGAATCTATTGTTACTTTAAAGTTATTTAAATTGAAATGACCTATACTTATTTAATCTACATACTTTTTATAAACAAATTCTGAACCACCTACACCTAAAATAGTTCTATCATATTATATAATTCTACTATACAGAAAATTCATCTATATATTTTTTTACATTTGTGTAATTAGGCATTGATATATTAAGTTCTTGTCCCTTACTTAGAATTTTATAAAACATCTCCTTCATCTCGTCTGGCGAATGTGATATATGACCTTTTATCATTAGTTGAGTTTCTTTAGAACTAAACATTTTCTTCAATGTCTTTAGCAATAAACATGTTGGTAAATAATAAAAAACTTGGGGAAATGCCTTCCATACTGGTATACCAACTGCCCTACAAACTTTATACCCTTCTCTTACAATAAGTATTGATAATTTTATAAAATCATCCTTTTTTACATAAATTTCTCCTGAACCAGCTTTCATAACACCTGCAAGAAGCCCCACACTTTCTGCATAATGTGTATACAACCAAGTAAGTATATTCTTTGAAATCTTTGGATTAAGTCCTGCTTCATCCATCACTTCTGCCACATTTAGAAGTCTATCTGTTATTTTTCCATCTTTTTGGCCAAGCATTGTAGGTGCGTTTTTCACTCCAAATATTGTACAGTAAATAGCTTCTTCATCTTTTCCCCCTCCCATAATATGTGGTTGACCAAAAAAAACTTTTGAATCTATTAAATAGGATTCAATTTCTTTAATATTATCAATCCATAGATTCTGTAAAATTAATATATCCGATTTATCATTTATTTTTGAAATAGTTGGCAATATTGAATTTAGTTGATTAGCTTTTACAGGAACAATAATAAGCTCATAATTTTCATCTTTATTTATATCCTCAACAATTTTAGGTTTATACACTACTTCTTTATGATCTTCTTGTCCACGTCTCTTATCTAGACACCTAATACTAATACCTTGTTTTTCAATTATTTCTTTTTTACCTTTACGAACAAAATGTGTAATGTCATTACCTGATTCAAATAATTGCCATCCATAAACGCTTCCAATAACTCCTGTACCTATAATAAGAATTTTCATATGTAATATACAGCTCCTTTTTAACTTTCAACATCTAGTGTTTCTAAATAAGCTTTAAATATTTTTACTATTAAATTTAACTTTTCTATTTTATGTCACATTCTAACCCCTATATCTAACTTACAGTATAAATTTACTACAACGCATAATACGCTTATATTACTTTTTTGTCAATTTATTCATTAATAATCATATAATTTCTAAACATAAAACAAAATGCATTGGCTCAATAATTTTTATCTTATTTGCCAATGCATTTTATATTTTTAATCTTTTAGTAAAGCTTTTTTATACGGTTTTATCATTGCTTCATTCATTTTTCCTTTTGCATTCTTCTTAACTGCGGGTATAGACATGAGCATTCCAAGTAAATCTATCTTAAGTCTAGTACCTATTTTCTTTTGTGGAAAATCATAAATTCCGTGTTTTTTATAGAAACGGTGATCTTCTTTCATTAATCCACGCATAAGATAGATTAAATCTCTAAATATCTTAGTGCCACCAACACCTAAGAAATTTTGTGGCATAACTAACTTATTTTCAAGAGCATAAGAAGTTGTCTTTGCTAGTTTATTTAGGTTTTCTGAAATGCCTTCTTTGGTTTGAATTTCATCTGTAGCTACTCCCGTTAGAAAATTATGACCTACTTCACATCTTCCTTCTACTATGGTCTTTAAATTACTTTCTTTTGAATAATCTCCACTTAAAATATATCCTGCTGGCATACCCATTGTTACCGCTCTATGTCCATTACAAAACTGACGATCATCGTATCTTTTAAAAGATGCTCCTAAAGAATGATCTTTAATAGAAGCTGCATAAATAATAGCATCAGCACTTTGTATCTTTTCACGAAGAAAACTATCAAAACCATCTTTATATATGCACTTACCATCAGAGGCACAGTTAAAACATCCTAGGCACCCTCCAGCAAATTTAAAATCTAATATGTTGATTTCTCTTGTTTTATATGGATAATATTTTTTAAATCCTTCAATCATATTTTTAAGATTCTCATCCCTATCTTCACAATTAGTTACAATCACTGTATCATATTCTTCTGATTTTTTAGAATCACAAGAAGGAGCTTTATATATAATTCTCTCATAGGTCTTTGTAGCTTCTCTACTATCAAAGCAATTATTTTTTACTGAAAACTTTACATATTTCCAAAAATTCATCAAATCCGTTCTACCTTCAGGAGATAATAAATCATCCATATCTGCTGACAAACCTTTAATAACACCTAAACCCATGTCATGAGAATTATCTTCAATATATTTATGAGCAGTAACATCATAAAAATGCTTGGAGGTAGTAAGCTGTGTCATAAACTTTCCAGCTATTTCATTGTGATCTAATCTTTCTTTTAAAACTTCAACAAAACGATGTAATTGAGAAGGAGCTATAAATGTATATACTGGATAAGAAAATAACACTAAGTCTGATTTCTTTATTTTTTCAATAACTTTATCACACTCACCTTTTTGTTCATATTTTCTAATTTGTTGTCCAATGTTTAATATTTCAAATTCATCATCTTTAAAATGCTTCTTTATATATAAAACTGACTGCAATGTTACACTATACTTTCCTTTTGGGCTACCATTTAAAACTAATACTTTCATAGGATCCTCCTTATAATACCTAATTTATGTATATATTTTTACTGAATTAATTGTACTTAAACCTTAAAAACTCAATTATCCTTTATCTTTATTCCAGTTATTATTACAATCTATTCATCCTTCTATATTTACATTTTTAATAATCCTACTGCTCTTTATTTGCATAATTTTATAAGAACTTCAGTTAACATTTCTATAATTTTTTCATCAGTAATATTTAAACTTGGTGACATAACCATAGTAGCTAACCCATGAGTAAATATCCATAATTTAATCATAATATCTTTAAGCTCTGTTTCACTTAAGTGACTGAATATTGTCATGTTTTTCATCTGATCTATTCCTTCACTTAAATCAATTGTATCCTCTTTATTAAAATCAATATCTAAGTTTTCTGTTAGGTATAATGCCTTAAATAGATTAGGCTCATTTTTAGCAAAATCAATATATCCAAGACCTTTATTTAAAAATTTATTCTCAACCTTTTCATAACTATTAATATATTTTAAAAAATACTGTCTAATATCAGTAAAAAGTTCTTTCTTTAAAGCATCCATATTTTCATATGCTCTATATATAGGTTGTGTAGAACACTTTAAATTTTTAGCAATATTTCTTGCTGTTAAATTTTCTATCCCAGATGTCTTTATAATTTTAAATGCTTCTTCTTTTATATTTTCTCTGTTTACTAGTATTTTAGGTGGCATTTTTCTTTTCTCCTTTAAACAAAAATAACAAGCGTTATGTAACACTTGTTATTTTATAATTCTTTTATTATTTTGTCAATTTTCCATTTTTCATAATTATATTTTTTTAAATAACATTTTAAAATTTTTATAAAATAAAAAAGTAATACCTTATTAAAAAATTATACTTTCCTAAACAATAAAAAATTTATTTTTAGAAAAACTACTAACTTCACTAAAAATACTAATTTATTTTTTAAATGTTACTTCCATAATTCGATGATAACAATAAAATCCACTATTTTTTATCATTTTATTGGAAGATGTGTTATTTACGTCTGCTGCAAGTACTGCTGTAAGATTTTTTTCATCAGCAGTTTTTCTTAAATAAGACGTAATATATTTCCCCATTCCTATACCTCTATGATTTTTAGATACAATTATACCTAAATAAGCAGTATTTTTATATCTATAGTTAATTCTCAATTCACCTGTTCCAATAATATTTGTTCCATCTATAAACAAATATATTCCTTTTTTATTAATCCATTTAGTTAAATAATCTTTTAACCAAATTTCATTAACACCATCTAAACTATAAAAAGAAAAATTTATAATTTCTTCTAAATCATCTAATGTTGCAAGTCTAATATTTATATTTTCTATAGGTTTTTCTGGATCAACTTTTTTACATTCAGTATATAAATAACAAGATACTTTCATATCTTTTATATAATCCATACATAAAACTAAAAATCTAGTATCATAAGTTGCTACACAAGCCTTAGAAATTTTCATTTCATCAACCACAAACTTAAATATATCTTCAGAATTATAAAGATATTCTTCCTCTAAATAAAACTGATACAACCCACTATCCTCTCCTATAGCAAAAAATCCTATAACTACATCATCTTCAATATTATTTTCTCCACTATTTTCACCTAATAATAAATAATATTTGCATTTAGCCAATACTGATCCTTCCCAATAATCATCCATTGGTGCAATTAAAGACTCATAATAAGACTTCATCATTTTTTCTAGTTCTTTAATGTCAACAATCTTTACCCTATACATTACCTATCCCCTCTTTTATTACAATTTTTTATTTAAAGAAATAACTCCTCTGGCTTTTTTAAATTTTTTTATAATTGTTAAAGTCTGGAATCAATCTATATTATACCTTATACCATTATAATTTTTAACTATATTTTGTAAAAATCAATCTTTTACTTTAATTAATTTCCACTAAAAAAACGCCGCTAATGTTAGCGACATTCCTTTTATTTCATTTAATAATTAGCTTCTCTAATGTACTTATTTCTTATAATAAAGAAAAATATCATTTATAAAATTACATAACATATTAATGCTATCTTAAACTTTGGTTAAAATTAAAGTTTTTTAATCATACAATCCTTTTTATAAAATGTTATTCCATATTTTAATATATTTGTATATCCTTCATCTATCAAAGATTTATCATATCGTTTATCTTCTATTTGATTTAATGCTTCCTCACATTTTTGCTCTAATTCCCTTATGTTTTTAGCTACTTTTAATTCTATAATAATTGCTACACCACGCCTATTGGGATATCTTATTATAATATCACTTCTGCCTTTACCAGTTTCTCTATTGGATTTTATAACTATCCATCATATTCTATATATAAATATTATCACTTTAACAGCAGATGAATCATATATTATATCAGTCAAAAGGAGATGATTTTTTGATTGATTCTAAAACAATACCAAAATATACTTCTGATTTAACTATACTACCAGTTTTTAAACCAATATATAAATATGATTGTGAAACACATAGATGTATACCAAATTATAAAATAGATATATTACAAATAGAAACACAAATGTTACCAGAAGGTTATCCTAGAACTACAGCATATGGGTATGGCGGAACAGTTTATTGTGATGATAATAAAGAAAAATATGTAGCCTCTACTCCTGGCTCTACCTTTATAACCAACACAAATGAACCTATATCTGTTAAGTGGGTAAATAAAATAGATACCCCTCATATACTACCTGTAGATCCAACTCTCCACTGGGCAAACCCAAATAATTTTGTAGTACCAGAAAAACCTTGGCCACCGTTTCCTCCTGGATTTCCTGAAGCACAGTTTCCAGTTCCTACAGTTACACACCTTCATGGAGGAGAAAGTGAACCTAAATATGATGGATTTCCTGATTCTTGGTTTACCTTCAATGGTATAAAAGGGCCTTCTTATGAAACTAATGTTTATAGATATTTAAATAAACAGCAATCATCAAATTTATTTTATCATGATCATACACTAGGAATTACTAGATTAAATGTTTATGCTGGATTAACAGGACCTTATATAATAAAAGATCCTTGCAATGTATTAGATTGTAAAATATGTTCTCCACTACCTCAAGGTAAATATGATATTCCCCTTGTAATACAAGATAAATCTTTTAATGAAGATGGTAGTTTATACTTCCCATCTAATGGAATAAACCCAGACACTCATCCTTATTGGAGGCCTTCATTTTTCGGAAATACTAATGTAGTTAATGGTAAAGTTTGGCCAAATTTAAATGTTAAAAAAAGACCTTATAGATTTAGAATAGTAAATAGCTCAAACTCTAGATTTTATACTTTTAAACTATCTAATAACGAAGATTTTATAATAATAGGTACTGATTCTGGATACGTTGAAACTCCTATATATACAGATGAGATAACTTTGTCTCCAGCAGAAAGGATAGATATCATAATAGATTTTTCTACATTTAAAGATGAAAAAGTATTATTATTAAATGTAAATAAAAATTCTCCAACAGATAAAGAAACCACTGGCCAAGTAATGCAATTTAAACTAGAAAAATATAAATATAATTGTGATCCATTAAAATTGCCTTGCAAATTAAACAATATTCCAAAATTACAGCAAAATGTATCAAAAAGAGTTGTTATTTTAAATTCAGCAAGAAATGAAGGTGGACTTGAAGCACTTTTATTAAATGGTCAAGTGTGGGGCGCTCCTGTATCTGAAAAACCAATAGTTGGTTCTACTCAAGTGTGGGAAATAGTAAATATCACCGGTGGACCTCATCCTATTCATATACACCTTATAGATTTTCAAGTATTAAATAGACAAGATATAAATTCTGAATTATATGCACAGGATTTTAATGCTATAAATGGACCTTCCCCATTAAAAGAGCCTACAAAAATAATAGATCCAGACACTTATTTAATAGGTGATCCTTCTAAACCTACTCCTTCAGAACGTGGATGGAAAGATACTGTTATAGCTTATCCTGGCCAAGTTACTAGAATTATTGTACCAATGTTTCCAAGTATAACGAATCCTAAAAATGTAAAACTTGGAGAAAATCTATTTCCATTTGATCCTAGTAGTTTTCCAGGTTATGTATGGCATTGTCACCTATTAGATCATGAAGATAATGAAATGATGAGACCTATGCAGATAATAACTAAGTCTTGTGAAAAATAATATTATATCTTATAATTTACCAATAAATAATAATAAATTATAAAAATCTTAATAAACAATACCACGCTACTATATCATTATTTATAATTTATAAAATAAATAAACTGCCTTAAAATAGTAAAGTTTTATCTTAAATCTATTTTAAGGCAGCTTTTATATTTTAAATTAATTTCTAGTATATCTTATTTCAAAAATATAAATATACCACTATTAATTCAATAATTACTGTTTTTTTCTTAAAAAATTTTAAAAAAGATATTAAATATACTTTTTAAAAACAAAATCAAGTAAGTTTTTATCAAATTGATAAAACTCAATAATTTAACATCCATCTAAAAATTAAATCTAAAATTATTAAATAAAGGTTTTATTTATTCAAATCACTAACTTTCAAAGTAATTATCCTATAAAAAATTCACCATTTTTTTAATAATAAAAATTTAAATTTTATATCAAAATGATAAAGCTAATTTATCATTTTGATAAATTAATATTACTTTATAAAAAATAAACATATTTTAAGGTAAAAAAGCAGAAAAAACCTACCATTATATGGGTAAAACTCATTATTTCTCTACCATTTTTTGGTATAATTTATGCATATATAAAATATGTTGAAATATTTAGTAAATATTTCAATTAATTATAAGGGGGATTATAAAATGCCACAGACTAAGTAACTTGGTTATAAATATTAAAAAAGAATTTAAAATTTAATAAAGAAGGGAGGGACTTGTTTTAAAAATTAAAACTATAACTTCAAACAATATATAGATTTTAATTTTTATACTCAAGGGTGCTATGAGCGGTTTAATAAAATTTGGGACAATAGTAAACGTTATAGGAGGAATTTTAGTATTATCCTCTTTTTTACCACAAATCTATACTATATTTAAAACTAAAAGTTCAGGAAATAATAGTATACAATATTGGGTAATAATGACTTTTGGCATATCTTGCATATGTGTAAATCAATTTATATGCAATATACCAAAAGTGCAATTAATTATTCAATCTATAAATGTTATATTTGCTATTTTTACTACCATATTAATAATTCATTTTAGTATAAAAGGAAAAAAGCATAAAGAATTTTAATAAATTTGATGTAGGAGATGTTAATTATGTCTGATTTGCATTTTTGGGGTAACATTGCTCAAATTTTAGGAAGTTCTTCTTTAATATACTCTTTTTTTCCACAAATATACAAATTGTTAAAGTTCAAAAATTCAGAAGGTATAAATCTAAAATACTGGACTATATTAACCATTGGAATAGCCTGTATAGGCATAAACTTAACCATAAATAAAGTTAATATATTTATTCAAATAACTCAATGGTTAAATGCAGTTTTAGCATTAATAGTTTTAATTTTGTCTAATAAATATCAAATAGAAAAAAAAGAGAAAAATACCTTATAAAATAATAATTTTAAGTAGATATAATAAAAATTCAAATGCTAAAGGGGGAACTTATACATGGAAGATTCTTATACTTTAATTGGAAAAGGTATAAACAGAGTAGATGCAGTAGCTAAGGTTACAGGAAAAGCTAAATATTGTTCAGATTATTTTGAGCCTGATTTACTTGTAGGAATGGTTTTAAGAAGTCCCTATGCCCATGCAAAAATAAAAAATATAGATACCAAGGAAGCTGAAAAATTAGAAGGTGTTGAAGCAGTCTTAACATATAAAACTGTACCAAATACAAAATTTCCTACAGCAGGACATCCCTATTCACTAGATCCTAGTCATAGAGACATAGAAGATTACTCCCTTCTTACAGATAAAGCACGTTTTGTAGGAGATGCAGTTGCTGCAGTTGTTGCAACAGATGAACTTATAGCTAAAAAAGCATTAAAATTAATAAAAATAGATTATGAAGTTTTACCTTTTGTAACAGATCAAGAAGAAGCAATAAAAGAAGGTGCTCCTATTATTCATAAAGAAAGACCTAATAATATTATTAGTGATTTTGGTATAACAGTAGGAGACCCAGAAAAAGTATTTGAAAATGCAGATAAAATTTATAAAAATCAATATGAAACTCAAATAGTGCAACATTGTCAAATGGAAACTCATAATACTATAGCAAAGATTGATGAGAAAGATAGACTAGTTATTATAACATCAACACAAATACCACATATTGTACGAAGAATAGTTTCACAAGCCTGTAATTTACCTATTGGAAAAATAAGAGTAATAAAACCTTATGTTGGTGGAGGTTTTGGTGGAAAACAAGATGCTGTAATTGAGCCTCTTACAGCTGCAATGTGTCTTGCTGTTAATGGAAGACCTGTAAGATTACAATTAAGTAGAGAGGAAGCTATAATTGCAAGTAGAACAAGGCATGCAATGAGAGTAAACATTAAATTAGCTCTATCAAAAGATAATAAAATAGAAGGTTATGATATAGAAAATTTAGTAAATAATGGAGCCTATGCATCCCATGGACATTCAATTGCTATGAGTGCAGGAAGTAAAATAAGACCACTTTATGATATAAAAGCAGAAAAATACAGGCCAAAAACTATATACACGAATCTCCCAGTTGCAGGTGCAATGAGAGCATATGGTATCCCACAAATATGTTTTGTCATAGAATGTATGGTTGAAGATGTATGTACCGATTTAAATATAGATCCTATAGATTTTAGATTAAATAATTTTATAAAGGAAGGTCATATAGATAAAGCATCAAACCTTGTTGTTAGAACATTTGGATTACCAGAATGTTTAAAGAGAGGTAGAAAATTAATAGATTGGGATAGAAAAAGAAATTTATATAAAAATCAAAAGGGACCTATAAGAAAAGGTGTAGGAATGGCATGCTTTAGCTATTTTTCAGGAACTTGGCCAGTATCACTTGAAGCTGCTGGAACAAGAATAGTAATGAACCAAGATGGTTCAGTTCAAGTTCAAGTAGGCGCCACAGAAATAGGCCAAGGTAGTGATACAGTCCTTAGTCAAATGGCTGCTGAAACTATAGGAATACCTTTTGATATGGTAACTCTAGTTTCAAACCAAGATACAGATGTTACTCCTTTTGATTCTGGAGCTTATGCATCAAGACAATCTTTTATAGCAGGTCAAGCGGTAAAAAAAGCTGCCACAGAAGTAAAAAGAAAAGTATTAGAAATCGCTAGCGATAAATGCGGATTAGATAGAGAACTTTTAGATATTAAAGATGGAAAAATAATAGAAAAAGGAATCAAAAGAGAAATTTATACTTTAAAAGAAATTGCAATGGAAGCATACTATGATAAAGAAAAATATGCTCCTATAACAAGTGATCTAACTGTAAAAGTTAAAAATAATGCCATAGCTTATGGTGCAACATTTGTAGAAGTTGAAGTAGATATACGAACAGGAAAAATTAAAGTTTTAGATATTTATAATATTCATGACTCAGGGAAGATTTTAAATAAAAAATTAGCAGAAGGCCAAGTTGATGGTGGTGTTAGCATGGCTTTAGGATTTGCATTATCAGAAAAATTCATAATAGATGAAAAAACAGGGGCTGTAATAAACAATAATCTTCTCCATTACAAAATTCCAACCATTATGGACACTCCAAAGATAAATTCTGAATTTGTAGACACTTACGATCCAACATCTAGTTATGGACAAAAATCTTTAGGTGAAAACACAACAATTTCCCCAGCACCAGCTATACGTAATGCAGTATTAAATGCAACAGGAGTAGCATTTAATAAATTACCCATGGATCCACAATCTGTTTTTGAAAAATTTAAAGAAGTTGGACTTATATAGGAGGAAAATATTATGTATGATATAAATGAAATTTTAGAACCTAAAACCTTAGAAGAAGCTCTAGAAATGTTATCTGTACGTGATAACTTAACAGTTATAGCTGGTGGAACAGATGTACTTGTAAAACTACGTGAAGAAATATTAAATTCTTTAAACTTAATAAGTATTAGAAATATAGATGGTTTAAATAAAATAAAAATCTTAAAAGATGGATCAATAGAAATAGGTGCTATGACAACATTTGCAGAAATATTTAGAAATGAAATAATAAATAAAAACATTTCTATATTATCCCAAGCAGCAGTTTCTATGGGAGGACCTCAAATTAGAAATATGGCAACTATCGGTGGAAACATTTGTAATGGCGCTGTATCTGGAGATAGCGCCCCCACTTTATTTTCACTAAATAGTAAATTAAAACTCAAATCTAAAACTGATGAAAGAATAGTTAAAATAAAAGACTTTTATAAAGGTCCCGGAGAAGTTAATATAAAAAAAGATGAGCTATTAATTAGCATAATTATTGAAAAAAAAGATTATGAAAATAAATATGGAACTTATATTAAATTTGCCAATAGAAATGCAATGGATATAGCTTTAATGGGAGTTGCTGTCCTTGTAGAAGTTAAAAATAAAAAGTTTAAAGATTTAAGAATCGCTTTAGGTGTTGCAGGTCCTACTCCTATAAGATGTGAAATAGCTGAATCTAAAGGAAAACATATGGACATCACTGATGAAAATATGAAACTAATCGGAAATTTAGCTTTAAAATCTTCAAAAGCAATAGATTTTTGGAATGCATCAAAGGAATTTAAAGAAAATTTAATAGAAGAATTAACTTATAGAGCACTTGAAGAATCTGTTGAAAGAGCTGAAAACCATGGAAATATAAAATAGTGTTATAGGTGAAAGGTATGGTGACTATATGGGACTAAAAAAGAAAATAAACCTTACAGTTAATGATAAAGAATATGAAATAGAAATAGATATTAGACAATCTTTATCAGAAGTATTAAGAAGTAAACTTCATTTAACAGGTGTTAAACAAGGATGTCATGTAGGGGAATGTGGTGCCTGTACTGTTTTAATTGATGGTGTTCCAACAACTTCATGTATTTATTTAGCAGTTTGGGCTGATGGTAAAAAGATTAAAACTATTGAAGGTGTAGGGAAAAATGGAAAGCTTTCAAATGTTCAAAAGGCCTTTATAGATGAAGGTGCAGTACAATGCGGTTTTTGTACTCCTGGTTTAGTTTTAACAACAACAGCCTTAGTTGATAGTGGAAAGGATTATACTGATGAAGAAATAAAAAGAGAAATATCCGGGCACTTATGTAGATGTACTGGATATAATAAAATATTTAAAGCTACTAAGAAAGCGCTCTCTCAAAGGAATAAATAATGAATTTTTTATATTAAAATAAATCAAGCATATACTTTCTAATAAAAATACTGAAAAACAAAAGTACTCCTTAATTTGATATTCTCCTTTTATAGTAGGCAGTGAAAATAATAAAACTGCTTACTATAAAAGGAGTTTTATTACGAAAAAACTAAGATTTTATATTAAATAAAGCTTTAACATCTTTTTTATTATTTTATTTTTTTACTTTATAAGAATAGATCATTCCATTTGCTTCATTTATATTTCCATCAGTAAGAGTGTCACTATGAAAAGTACTATAAAGTTCAAAACCAAATCTCTCATAAAATGAATATGTACATCCTAAGTCAGTCCAAAGGAACACATTTTCTAAATCATTATTGAGACAAAATTCTATATATCTATTCATTAATTTATAGCCATATCCTTTTCCACGAAGTCTCTTACTTACAATAAAAAGATTAACTTCACTACTAAAATTATCTGAATAAGCTTCACCTAACTTATCATCTTCTTTTTGTCTTTTATAAACATTCATAGCAGTACTTATTGTACCAAAATCTCCCCTAAACACTCTAACTGCACGCCACAGTGCCGTTTTTATTCTTTTTATGCTTAAATCAGTATATTGAGTGATGTTTCTATTTTCAATACTTCCAAACATAATTCCATAAACAATATCCTCTCCATCAACAATCAGTTCCGTATATTCACTATAATCAACACAATCTCTTATATATAATTCATACACGCTATCAATTTTTTTGAAATTCTTATAACTTTTATGAAGATTCCAACTTTCTTGAACCAAATGACCACAACTCTTTAAATATTTTGACTCATAATTTACAAATCTATAATCCTTTTTAACTTCATTATTACTCATCATCATCATCTCCAATTAACTGTGCCAAAAATTTTAATACTCTTAAAAAGATAAATATGATTGATGTTACAATTCCAAAAGCTAGAATCCATTCATATCTTTTTGCAAAACCATCTTTAACACCTTTTGCAATATTATCAAAATCCACTACTAAATTAAGCACTGCTATCATCAATATTATAATTGCTATTCCTATGCCAACTAAACCACCATCGTTAAACACTGACGTTAATGCCTCAGTAAAAAAAGAACTCATAAATATTATTCCTCTAAAGACAACAGAAGTTAAAAGCAATGCACTTATGATAGCTCTAAACTTTTGATTCACTTTAATGATTTTTGTTCCATAAAGCACAAGCATAACTAAAACTACACTAAATGTAATAATAATTGCTAATGGAACAATTGCATTATATAATTTTGAAAACTTCACACAAAAATAACCAACAATATATCCTTCTGCTAAACAAAATATCGATCCAAATATTAAAGTAGCTTTAAGTATTAGATAACTTAAAAATGGAACGATTATAATTATTGCTACGGCTACAATTAAAACAAAACTTATATATTTTTTAGGTATTGGAATAAATAAATATGACCCAACCCCTAAAAATGTTATTAAGAAAAAATATATAATTTTGCTAATTATTCCACCATAACTACAGGCTTTTCCATCAAATACATCTAATTCATTAGAAACTTTATTAATATAGGGATTTGTTAATTCTCTTTCCATCTTTTCACCTCCTACTTAATTATGTAATCATTATAAAAAACCTAAATATATTTAACGTTAATACAACATCAAGATTTTTTGACATTAAAAAACCTCACAATTCAAAAACTGTGAGGTTTAAAACTATTATTAATTATTTAGGTAATTCTATTTCATATAAAACAGATATTTTTTTATTCTTATCCGAAGTAAGTTTAATCACACCACCATGGGCTTTAATTATTTTATATACAATAGCCATACCAAGTCCAGATCCATTACCGGTAGTTCTAGATTTATTTCCAACAGAAAAAGGTTCAAAAATTGTTTTTTCCAATTCTTCAGGAATTCCAGGACCATTATCACCTAACAATAAACGTACATTCTCTTCTGTTTCTTCTACTGAAAATGAAATTATAGTTCCCTTAGGTGCGTATTTCATGGTATTTGAAATAATATTATTGAATACTCGTTTCATTTGAAAATTATCAAAATCACAATAAATTTCATATTCAGGAATATTTATATCTAACTTATACCCTAATAATTCTAATTCACTATATTTATCAATAAAATATTTTCTAACAAATTCACTAATATTGCTTTTCTTACTTTCCAATCTAAAATCTGGACGATCAAGTTTACTATATTCACTGAAAGCATTAATCAATTCTGCCATGGAATTAGATTTTATATATATACGCTCCAAATATTTTTTCTTTTCATTATCTTCAATTTTCCCATCCATAAGTACCTTTGCGAATCCCTGAATAACAGTGATTGGTGTTTTCAAATCATGGGAAATATCTGCAATTATCTTTCTCTTTTCTTCTTCAGCTTCATATCGCATTTGTTCAGCTTCATTTAACTTTACCGCCATATCATTGAAATTTTTACATACATTTTCAAATTCATAGGGACCTTTATAACTTATTAATTTCTCTTTTTCTCCAAGAGAAAACCTTTCAATTGCAACCCCTAATAAATTCAGTGGTACTTTTACTTTTTTATCTAAATTTATTAAATAAATAAGAGCATAAACTATAAATAAAATTATAAATATAACTAAACAATATACTAAAGTACCTTCAAAGGATTTAGATATCATATTCATTGGATTATATTCTCTAAAGAAAATAATTGAATAAGATTTGCCTTCATTATTAGTAAATAATAATTTAGATACTTCATACGTATCATCATAAACCCCTCTTAATAAATCAAATTCTTCTTTTGAAAATTTCTTCCTCATTTTCGAAACATCGGAAAAGACCAAGTTAAAATTCTCATCCACAACTACAATTGTCTGATAAGTCTTTTTTAACTTTTGATAATATTCAAAAGTAAGTTCAGTATACTTTTTTGAATCAAATTCTCTATAAACCTCTTTTGTAATAATTGGACGATTATCTTCTTTTGGAATTAAATCTATTTTATCAGTAGAAAACCTAATTTGTCTGGATTTCACCTTAGGATAAATAACATTATTATTATCATCTATAACTTCAAAAAATCCTTCTTTCCCAAGAATATTTTCACTTTCCAATTTTGAATATTGTCCATTTATTATGCACTCAGGAACTTTTTCATAGGTTGATTGCAAATATTTTCGCATACTCATATCTTCAATATAATCACGAAGATATAAAATAACAAAAATTGAAATCAAAACTACAATAATAAAACACAAGAAATCCTGAACAAGTATACTAAAGTAACTTCGTTTATTATTTTTACCTTTCAATCTTATATCCCAAGCCTTTCACTGTTTTAATATATTGCTCTCCTTTATTATCTTTACCAAGTTTCTGCCTTAAATTTGAAATATGTACAGTAATAGTATGTGCATCCGATTCAAAATACTCACCGGATAAATACTCTGCTATTTGAATTTTCGAAAAAATTCTATCTGGACTTTTCATAAGTAAACTCATTATTTTATATTCTGTAGCTGTAAGCACAATTTCAGTATCCTCTCTATAAAATCTACAAGTATTATTATCTAATAATAGATCTTTCACTCTGCTACGATTTGAGTTCTCATTATTAAGTTCATTGTAGCTTCTATTTCGACGCAAATGTGCATTAACCCTTGCCACTACTTCTAAAGGATTAAAGGGTTTAGTAATATAATCATCTGCTCCAATATTTAACCCTAATATTTTATCATTATCTTCATTTTTAGCTGAAATAATAAGTATTGGCATATTGCTTATTTTTCTAATTTCTCGAGTAAGTTTGTATCCATCCATTTTGGGCATCATAATATCTAATATTGCTAAATCAAAACTCTCAGTTTTAACTGCGGATAATCCTTCTAAACCATTTTTAACAATTTTTAATTCATATCCTTCACCAGCTAAATATATTTCAATAATCTCAGATATTTCTACTTCATCTTCAGCTATTAGAATTTTTTCATTCATTTATATGTTCCTTTCCAAATGACACTTAGGTCACGTACACTTTATTTACTAATTTAATTTTGTAACTTAAATTTTAAAACCATAGCTATTGGTTTCAGCAATTACAGCATAGACAATAGAAAAATATTTCTCACCTTAGTAGAATTAAATCACTACAATAAACAACTAAGATAGTAATATTCTCCATGAATACAATTATATCATTATTATTTTGGGCAGTATAGCAAGATAAAATTCCTTGTCTTAAAGATCATATTTTATTTAATAAGAAAAAAGTGTGTCTATGAAAATACATAAAACACACCTTAATATCTCTTTTAAATTTTAAATATCTTTTTAATTTAGTTCCACTCTTTAGATTTTATAAATTACCATCTATCGTAATGTATTCTTTCTTTATTAAATCTATCTGATGGTTTTTTGTTTTCATTTGGATATCCTATAGATATTACAGATAAAGGAATTATTCCCTCTGGTAATTTTAAAATTTCTTTTATTCCATCTACTCTTTCTTTCATAGGATAAACACCTAACCATACAGCACCTAATCCTTTATCTTGTGCCTCTATCAATATATTTTCTGTAGCTGCTGAGCAATCTTGTACCCAAAAATCTTTTACTAGTTCTTTTGATTTATCTCCACAAACTACAATTGCAACATCCGCCTCTAAAAGCATCTTTGAATAATCATGTACTTTAGTTATCTTTTTCATAGTTTCTTTATCTCTTAAAACTACAAATTGCCAAGTTTGTTCATTGGCAGCAGAAGGCGCTGCCATTGCTGCTTTTAATAATTCTTCAACAATATCATCACTTATCTTTTTATCCTTATATTTTCTTATACTTCTTCTTTCTAATATAGCATTCATTTGTAAATCCTCCTAATTGTTCTTTAAATATTTTATACAATTATATGATATTTTGTATTATAATACCAAAAACTTCCTATGTAAAGTATAAACCTAATAAATATATCTACGAATCTTAAAGCAATAAAGATGTCTTAATAAAAAAACATTTAATTTCACTAAAAAGCCTAATTATTTTCTTAAAATATATACTAAAATAATATCTAACCACCTTTTAAATACATATTTTTTAATATATCATTAAAATCAAATATAAATTTCTAAAATAAAAGAACTTCTTAACTTAAGAAGTTCTTTTTTATATTTATTATGATAAAATTCACATATATTTTTAATATTATCAAATCTAAAAATTACAGCTTATCTATTTTAATAATCTTAATGCTTTATTTTAACACATAATCTGCTAATACACTTTCAATTTCATATACATTCAAACTACTATTGAAAGTTTTTTCTATTGGCTCTTTTGTACTTGATATCCATATTTTAAGTTCAGCTTCTAAATCAAAGTGTCCTGCAGTTTCTATGCTAAAATGTGTTATGCTTTTATAAGGAATTGAGTGGTATTCTGTTTTTTTACCTGTAACTCCTTGTTTATCTACTAAAATAAGTCTCTTATTAGTAAATATAAACATATCTCTAATTAATTTATATGCTTTTTCAATATTCTCACTTGAGGCTAAAATTTTCTCATATTCTTTTCTTATTTTATTAATATCAACTTCTGAAGCATTTCCTATTAGTCCATTAAATAGTCCCATTATTTATTCCTCCTAAGATTATATTCCATAAATTTAAGATTCCACATATTATTAAATATTCCTTTTATAAAATTTATAACAAATCTTTAATTTTTTATGAAGATATAAATATAAAAAACGCCGCTAATCTTAGCGACGTTTTCTATATTTATAATGTAGTTAAATTCTATTTTTCAGTTTCTTTAGCTTTTGGAAGAACTGCTTCAACTTCTGAATGTGGACGTGGTATAACGTGAACTGATACTAATTCTCCAACACGTTGTGCAGCAGCAGCTCCAGCATCTGTAGCAGCTTTAACAGCTCCAACATCTCCTCTTACCATAACAGTTACAAGTCCGCCTCCTATATATTCTTTACCTATTAAATATACATTTGCAGCTTTAACCATAGCATCTGCAGCCTCTATTGATCCTACTAAACCTTTTGTTTCTATCATTCCTAATGCATCATATTTCATTTTAAAATCCTCCTAAATATCTTTTTTAATTTATTTTAATTTTTATTTATATACTTAATTTTTTATTTTACTATTGTTACTTTTGATTTTGAGTTAATACCCATTGCGTTTGCTTCTTCAATATCAAGATGACATTCAAGTGTTGAAATATCGTTAGCTCTAATAGCTACATTATTATATATTCCGCCTCTTAAGTCATCAAACTTTATTGACACTATTTCTCCATCATGTACCCCTAAATTTTTAGCATCTTCAGGATTCATATGAATATGTCTTTGTGCAACTATTAATCCTTCTTCAATTTGAACTGAACCTTTTGGACCAACTAATGTTATTCCAGGTGTTTTAGTTAAATCTCCAGATAATCTTACATGAGGTGCTACCCCAAGTTTAACGCAATCTCCAGCTAATACTTCAACTTGAGTTTTACTTCTTACAGGGCCTAATATTCTAACCTTTGCAATAGGACCTCTTGCTCCACAAATTGTCACTGTTTCCTTGCAAGCATATTGCCCAACTTGAGATAAATCTTTAAGTTTTGTAAGAGTATAATCTTTGCCAAACAATATCTCTAAGTCCTTTTGTGAAAGATGTATATGTCTATTTGAAATTCCTACTTTAATTTCAGATGAATTTTTATTGCTTGTACTATTTATTTCTTTACTTTTAACAGCTTCTAATAAAAGCTTCAGTACTTTTTCATAGTTTTCCATTAGTTTGCTCCTTTCATAGCAGAAACTATTTGGTTAACTAAATCTAAAAGTTCTTCATTTTTTTCTGTTTCACTTGTGCACTGATTTTTTGTATTTTCATTACTGCATTTACTACTGCTTTGACTATTTTCAGTACAACTATTAACTTTATTTAAAACTTCTGCAGCTTTAGCTATTTGATCTGGACTCATATTCATAAAGGCCTTTTGAGCTGTATTACAACTTTGTGCAGTATTACAGTTTTCAGCAGTTTTTATACAGTTAAAAGTTGGATCATTAGATGCAAGTGTTGCGCAATCTTTTAAACCAAAAGCAACTCTTTTTATGTTTATAAGATGTTTTGGCGTAACATTTTCAGATACCGAACTTCCTCCCCATGTACCACAACCTAAAGTAAATGAAGGATTAAGTCCTGTACTTGCCCCTGTTCCACCTTGTGATCCTCCAGTATTTACAAGAATACGTGAAGCTGGTTTTGCCGCAAATTTCATAGCCATTTCTCTATTTTGAGTATGGATGCTCATTGTATGACCAATTCCATTTTGAAGAAGTTCAATACTTAAATCGCAAGCTTCATTCCAGTCTTTTACTGTATAAAAGGCAAGAACTGTTGTAAGTTTTTCAAAAGATAACGGATTACCTACTCCTACTCCATCTTGTTTTCCTATAAGTACTTTAGTTCCCATTGGAATTTTAAATCCAGCAGCACTTGCAATAACTTGTGGGCTTCTTCCAACAAATTTAGCATTCATAGCATTTCCTTTTTTGAATAATAACTTACATACTTTATCAGTTTCTTCTTCTGTCATAAAGTATCCACCTTGTTTTTTAAACTCAGCTATAACTGCATCTTTATTACATTCTTCACATACTATTGATTGTTCTGAAGCACAAATTGTACCATTATCAAAAGTTTTACTTGCAATAATATCTCTAACAGCTTTTTTAACATCAGCAGTTTTTTCAATATATGCTGGAGAGTTTCCTGCCCCAACACCAAGAGCTGGTTTTCCTGAGCTGTAAGCTGCTTTAACCATTCCTGGTCCACCGGTAGCTATTATAATTGAAACTTCTTTGCTTTTCATTAATTCATTTGTAGCTCCAATTGTTGGAGTATTTATACAACTTATAATATTCTCTGGTGCACCAGCTGAAACTGCTGCATCTCTCATTAATTCAACTGCTTTAATTGTACATTTAGCAGCAGCTGGATGAGGTGAAAATACTATAGCATTACGAGATTTTATTGAAATCATAGCTTTGAAAATTGCAGTAGAAGTTGGGTTTGTTGAAGGCACTATTCCCATAACTAAACCAACAGGTTCAGCAATTTCTATAACCTCATTTGTCTTATCTTCTTTAACTATACCTATAGTTTTCATGTCTTTGATTGAATCATATAATACAGTAGCTGCTAAATGATTTTTGAAAGTTTTATCTTCAACCTTACCAAAACCTGTTTCTTCTACTGCCATCTGTGCTAGACAAACAACATTTTCTTCTGCAACTTTTACCATATTACATAAAATCTTATCAATTTGCTCTTCATTATAGTCAGCAATTTTATCAGCTGCTACTTTCCCAAGTCTAGCAAGATCTCTTGCCTCTTGTATTGAACGCAAATCCTTATCAAATTTTTCCATAATCCCTTACTTCCTTTCATAAATCTTACAGTAGCTAATTTTTTTCATAATATAATTTAAATTTTGCAATTAATGAATTCTTGCCTGCTTTTGAAATTGTTCTTCCTGTAATTACAAAATCTTTATATTCACGAGCTAGATTTCTAAGCTTAACAACCTTTAGTTTCGCTAATATTAAAATAGTTTTTTCTAAACCATTTTTTCTTACTAGTTTGTCTACATCTTCTTTAGATAAATTTTCTAAATTTAACTTATGTAATTTATCTATATCAGTCTTTAAATCATCTTTATTTTTTTTAATATGATTTTCAGTTTCTTTTAAATCTTTTGTCTTAACTGTATTTTTTAAAGTTTTAACATCTTCTTTATCTTGTAAACTCTCTATATCTTCAGAAGTTTCAATGCTTTCTGTGTTTTTTATATTAGGTATATCTTTTATATCTTCTTCAGTTTGAAACTTTTCCCTATTATCTAAAGAATCTATTTTTTCTTCATCATCTTCTTTATTTGCTTCTTTTAAAACTTCTTCTTTGTGCTCAATATTTTTATTATCATTAGAAGATGGATTTTCCGGCGGAGTATTAGGTCCAATTATATTTTCAAGTTCTTCATGGGGACGTGGAATTACATGGTCTGAAACTAAAAACTTTTCATCAAGTTTTCTAACAGCAGAAGTTGCTGCTTCTATAGATGCTTTTACCGCTCCTACATCCCCTGTAACTGAAATTGTAACAAGACCGCCACCTACATAAGTTTTTTCAATGATACTTACATCTGCTGATTTAACCATTGTATCAGCTGCTTCAATAGCTGCAAGTAATCCTTTTGTTTCTATTAAACCAAGAGCTTCCATAGGTTATTCCTCCTAATTTTCTAAAAGATCTGGCCAATTTGCTGGATATGTTGTATAAAATATTCTAGCCTTTTCTTTAGAACTCCAAACTACCTTAGAACCAGATGGTACAAACAATACATCTCCAGCATAAGCTGTATATTCTTTTCCATCAATTTTAACAGTTACACTACCTTCAATAACATAATCAATCTCTTCATAAGTTAATTCCCAATCAAATTTTGAGTTATCAATTATTAAAAAACCAGCACTCATTTTTGATTCTTCTTTACTTACCAATTCTTGAAAATAAACTTTTGAATCTGGATTCCCAGTGTCAAATATATCCATTTTTACTGAACTTCCTCTAACAACTTTAAGTCCATTAGGAGCACTTTCAACTTCAAAAGGAAGATTTTTTTTATTTAAGCAATTAATCATTTCTTCCATCAGACCTTTATCCATCATTTTTCTAAAGAAATTAAGCATCATTTCAGCATCAATGTTATCTAGGCTTGTCACTTTTTTATGATCTAAACATTCTACTTTGTCTTTGCAATTTTCTTTTGTAAATATAATTCCATTATTTTTTGCAATGTCTTTAGCTGATGGTGTAATTATTTCACTGCCATCTACATAAAATACTTTTTCACCTTTTGACATTAATGATTCAACATCTTTTGCACAAATTAATTTTTTCATATTTTCACATCCTTTCAAATAATATTTAGTATCTATTAATAGTTATAAAACTTCATGATTATTTTAAGAAAGAGTGTGTTTTACTGAAACTTGCAGTCATCGTCAATTATTCCAATAACAACTGCATCTACAGGGATATCATCATTACCAAGCATTTTTCTAGCTGATGATCCAGTACTTACAATAACTCTATCACCTATACCCGCACTTATAATATCAACTACAATGAATCTACGACCTTCATCTACTCCACCAATTTCCTCAGCAAGCATAAATTTAAGTCCGCTAAGAGATTCTGCTTTTCTAGTGGCCCATACATTATCAATAAGTCTTGCTACTATCATACTTTTTTTACCTCTTTCATTTTTACTTTAATCTCATTTAATGCAGATTCAACTGATGATGTATCTCCAAAAATCCCTAGTAAAACCATGTGCTGTGGGCATGTACCTCGAATATCTTCAACGCTAACTCCAACAGCTTTTTCAGCAATATCAGAAGCATATACCATATCAATAAGTTTGCCTTGAATAAGTCCTATTGCATCAGCATTTTCTAAATCAGTTTTACACTTTCCATTCATTCGTCTTTTAAGAATATCTTTAGTGCCACTAGAAGGTGATTTTATAATTCTAAAATCCACTTTTAAACACTCCTTATTCTTCTATAATATCTTGACTGCAACTTAGTGCTATTCCAAGTGGTGTAGCAAACATAGGATTTTTAGGCTTATGAGTATACACTCCAGTTTGATTTTGAATAATTTTTTCAATTCCTGTCAAACAACAAGTACCACCTACTAAAGAGATTTCATTAACATCATAATTTTTAATGTGATTATTAACAATTGAAGATACCTTTTCAACTACCGGCTTTAATACTGGTAAAATTTCCTTATGGTTTCTATTATCTCTTTTAAATTTATCTGCCTCTTTAAAAGGCATTTCATATGCACCGGAAATAACTAATGAAAAATGTGTTCCACCTGTAGGTTCATCAACAACATGAATAACCTTGCCATCTTTTAAGATAGATATTCCAGTTGTTCCACCACCAATATCTACAACGGCACCATCTTTTATTTTAAGCAATTCATTTGCAGCAGTTGGTTCATCTAAAAGAGAAGTCAATTCAAATCCTGCTGCTTGAACTACATTTTTAATTGCTCCAGAATCTAGTGCATCTGTTCCTGGAGGAATTGCAGCAGCAGCATAAACAAGTTCTGTATTTAGTTTTTCCTCTATTTCTGCCTTTAATTCTCTAACAATTCTTACGGCTCCAATATAATCAACAACCATACCATCACGAACTACATCAGCATATCTATAGCTACCTGCTACAGGGTTATAATTTTCATCTAAAACAGCTAATACAATACAAGCAGTACCTAAATCTACGCCAGTATAATAAACAGAAGACTTGCTGTTAATTGGTTTTTCTATAACATCTTCAAACTTTTGAATCATATCATCACAATACTGAAAAGTTAATTTTTTCTCTGACATTCTTTTCCTCCTACTGCTAAACAAATTAATTGAGATATTGAATTAATTATTAAATTCATGCTTTCTATAATCTTAATTTTTAAATCTTCATCACCATTTTTGTATATCTCAATTATTTCAAATTGCAATTCTCTAAGGGCACAACGTAATGTGTGCATTTTTAAAATTGAACTACTTTTTTCAAGTTGCATATAAAATTCTGTTATTTCAAAGCAATCGTCAAGCTCAGCTTTTAAATTTGATGAATTCATTCCTCTACATTCTTTTAAATAAGTAGACTTAAAACTCTCTTTCCCATTTAAAGCATTTCTAATCTTTGATATTTCTTTACTCAAACTCATAATATTTTGTGCTATAATAATATCTTCTTTTACTATTTCACTACTTATAACAAGAAATTTAGCCTCCATAGACTTAAGTTTAAAACAAAGCTTCTTATTCAAATTTAAATCACTATTTCCCCTATCTTTTATTGTTTTTTCAGCTGTTTCTTCTAGGCTTATTTCTAAGTTTTTTGGGGAAAGATTCTTAGTTACTTTAGAAGACTTATTTGCTTTTAAATCATTATCTGTAAATTTTATTCTTTTATCAGATAAATACTCAATTGCTCCAGGGGTAAGGCGTTGTCCTTGTTCTAGCTTATAGGTACTAAAAGGTTCTTTTCTATATAAATCTCTCAAATACTCTTCAGTAATAAATTTCATCATTAACCTTTACTCCTCACCTTTTTCAAATAAATACTTCTTTAAAGCATTAATACCTGTTCCCACTTTAAAGCTAATATGAAAATATGGCTCTGATACTCCTATTTTTTTTAGCTGCCTTACGCATTTATCTTTATTTTCAGGCATCAAGTCACATTTTGTTATAACTCCAATTACTTTACATCTAAAAGATTTTGCAAATCCATGGGAATATATTTCAGTACAATTAGACTGATCGACTAATATAAGTACATAAGCTGCATCCTGGGAGGCTGCAATTATATGTTTGTACATCCATGCATTTTCTACATAAGACCCTGGAACATCAATAGTATTTTTACCATAAATTAAATCTGGGGTTCTCCTTAATGGACCATCATAATCATTTAATGCATTAACTATTGTAGTTTTTCCAGCTCTTGAAGGACCGATTACCATTATGCGTTTTTTCTTCATGTTCTTGTAATGGGAGCGGTCGTAAATCCAAGCATATCCTTTAACGTATTATTTACTGCACTAAGTGCTGTTTCAACACTTTGAACATCACCATTTATTACAACAGACCCTGTAAAACGATCAAGGAATCCAATTTCAACATCTGAAGCTTTTGTAGCAATATCAGCTGCAATAATTGAAGTTTCAAAGGGGGACAAAGTTAGAATACCTATTGCTCCTTTTTCATCAATTCCAAGACGTTCATATATGTCAGCCATTGGTGATGCAATAACATGGGCTATAGTAATCTGTTTCCCTGGCACTGATTCTTGTATAACACGCTGTATATTTCTATCAGAAAAATCTCCCATAAACCTTACCTTCCATCTTATTATCTATTTGAAAATTATTTAATGACGGATTACTTTTACAGGCAAATCGTATTTTTTAATCCATCCTTCTATCTTATCTAAATCCTCACTATTTAAGCTTGGATCTCCTTCTATAGGATATTCAATTCCTAATTGGTTATATTTATTTACACCCATTTTATGATATGGAAGTAAATCAATTCCTTTAAAGTTTTTATAATCTTTGTAGGGTAATAAAAACTCCATAGTTTTTTCTATTTCATCTTGTGATTCATTTATACCTTTAAGTAAAGGCATACGAATCTTAACATTATATTTTTTGCGAAGTAATTCTGTAAGATTTTCTAAAATTCTTTCATTTCTCACTCCAGTTAATTTAAAATGTTTATCAGAATCAATATGTTTAATATCAAATAGGAATAAGTCTACGAATTCAGCAACCTTAAGTATTGTTTCAAGTTTTGTATATCCACAAGTTTCAATTGCAGTATTTATACCTTCTTGCTTACATCCCATAAGTAAACTTGTTGCAGCTTCTGGTTGCATTAAAACTTCACCACCGCCTAATGTAACTCCACCACCGGACATTTCATAAAAAGTTCTGTCTTCTTCTACAATTTCTAAAAGTTCAGATATAGTTTTAACTTCTCCAACTATTGATAATGCAGATTTAAGACAAGCTTCCTTACACTTACCACATCCAATACAGTCGATATCACGGTTAACTTCATGCTTTAAAGTTTTATTAGAAATAGTATGTATACCTACAGGACAAACAGAAACACAGGCACCGCAATTAATGCATAAATCACGTTTAAACATAATTCTATTCTTTTTTATCATTCCTTCAGGATTTGCACACCATTTGCAACGAAGAGGACAACCTTGGAAAAATACTAAAGTTCTTATTCCATCTCCATCATACATATTGTACTTTTGTATGTTAAAAATTCTAGCTTTTCGCTGGATTACACCTAAATTTCCATTACTCATATTTTTATTCTCCAGTTTCATTTACTTTGATTTTTAATATATATTTTAAGATTTAATCTAAAAATTATTGTTATATTTTTCAATCTACGTATCACTCTTAATCTGAAATGAAAAATCAAATTCAAACTATAAATGAAATATTAGAGTGATACGTAAATTTTATAAAAACTAAACTAAGGGTTTTTTAAGATATCTATCTTTAAATCTTTTTATTAAAAATGTGTAAGCATAGTTCTACTTATAATTTCATCTTGAACATCTTTACATAACTCAACAAAGAATGCACTATATCCAGCAACACGAACTATTAAATCACGATATTGATCTGGGTGTTTTTGTGCTTCTATTAAAGTCTTATTATCTAAGTAGTTAAATTGTACTTCTCCAAGTTGAAGAGCACATGCACTACGTAGTAATGTAATAATTCCTTGTTCTCCTTCTTTTGTATCAAGAAGACCAGATATTAGTTTAAAGTTATGAACCATACCTATATTCATGTTTTCACAAGACATTTTAGAAACAGATTTTATTATAGCTGTAGGTCCTTTAAAGTCAGATCCTTGTGATGGACTTATACCATCAGATAATGGCATCCATGCTCTACGTCCATTTGCTGTAGCTCCAGTTAATTGTCCAAATGGAGTATTATTTGATATTGATAAAGTACCATGACTAAGTACTGAATATAATGTCTTATATTTACGGTGTTCTTTTTCAGTAAAGTTAATTAAATCAGCAGCTATATAATCTGCATAATCATCATCGTTACCATATTTAGGTGCTTCTAAGCAATCTTTTCTTAATTTATCATATCCAACAAAATCAGCCTTTAAAGCTTCATTTATTTCTTGTAGAGTATATTTCTTTTCTTCAAATACTAATTTTTTTATAGCTGCCATAGAATCTGTATATGTAGCTAGACCACTCCATACTACTCCAGGTCCAAAGTTATACATTGCTCCTCCAGCTTCTACTCCTCTACCTTTTTCCATACAACCTTCATACATCATAGACATAAGAGGTTTTGGTGCAAGCTCTTTATGAACACGTTGAGAAATTACTGTAGCAACACTTGTCCATTTAGTAACAAATTTTATTTGTTCTTTAACAGCTTTTTCAAACTGATCATAAGTTTTAAACTGAGTTAAATCTCCCATATCTGGGCATACTTGTTTACCATACCATAGTGGTACACCATGATTTAATGCAAGTTCTATACATATAGGCCATTGAGTATATCCTGTAGAAGTCCATTGATATAATCTTCCTGCTTTTTGTGGTTCAACGCATCCCATTAAGCAATAATCTCTTGCATCTTCTATAGAAACACCTTTTGCAAGCATTATTTTTATATGAACATCATCAAAATGACATGCTGGGAATCCCATACCTGCACGAATAACATCAACTATCTTTTTAAGATATTTTTGTGGCGATGATTTGTGTATACGACAAGCTAATGATGGTTGATATATCTTAACATGACGAACTGCATCCATTAAAAGATAAGTTAAATCATTTGTAGCATCTCGTCCTTCTCTTGTAACACCACCTACACACATGTTTACAAATGGTTGATAACCTGCAAAGAATTTAGAACCACCTTCACTTGTTATCCACATCATTTCAGACATTTTTATAAGCATACAACCTGCTAATTCAAATGCTTCAAAATCATTCATACGACCAGATTCTATATCATTTTTATAGAATTCATACATATATTGGTCAACACGTCCTATAGACATACCTGTTTGATTTTCTTCAACTACAAGTAATGATTCTATAGTCCAAACTGCTTGAATTGCTTCCCAAAAAGTACTTGGTTTATGTGCTGGAACTCTAGCATTTATTTCAGAAATTTTTTCAAGTTCTTTCTTACGCTTAGGATTAGTTTCTTTTTCTGCTAACTCTTTAGCATATTCTGACATACGTTTAGCGTATATCATAACACCTCCAGCAGTATCAATTATTGATTTATAGTAATAAATTTTATCTATATCTTCTGGATTTTCATAACTTAAATTTGCTAAATGATCTTCTGCTTCTCTTTTTATATCAAGCATGCCTTTTTTCATTAAAATAACATCGTATCCTGGGTTAGAGTCTCCTCCACCGTTTACTGCATGGTATGAACAATCGGAAACAAATGATTCTCCTGAAAGCTCCCATACTCCAGCTTCCCTGTATTGATCTTCGCAATATTCATCAACTGATTTGCCTTTCCAATATGGGAATAACTCTTCACGCATGATTTTCTTATCTTCTTCTGAAATATAAAATGGATCCTGTGGACGATTTTCTATTGTATCTATCTCATCAACCATCCATCTCCAAGCTATATCAGGAGAAAATGCTCCTGCACGTGGTTTTCCATTTGGTGCTCCAACTATAAGCTCATTATCTTGAATCAAAAGTGGTGCAGTTTCACAACAATGTTTAAAACATTTACCACGTAAAACTGATTTAGGAATTCCTGGGTTTTCTTTAGCTATTTTAGTTATAGCTCTTGCTCTATGAGTTGTTATTGATGGAACATGTTTTAGATAAGTTTCTTTTAACTTAACTAAACGCTCTGTTATTCCATCTGGTATTTCTCCATTATTGTCACATACAATATTTGAAGCAGCTGGTTCTTCTTTTGTTATTTCCTTAGAAACGCTTGAAAACATCTTCATTAAACTAGCACGTTCTTCATCAGACATATTTTGAGTAGCTTCCATAAATTTATTTGAAAATTCTTTAATATCCAATTTATTCCCTCACATTCTTTAATGTATTTCATATGTTAAATATGATTTTTTATTTTAAGTTTTCTAAAACTTTTTTTAAAATGCTTTCTAATACTTTATAGTTATCTATTTTATTTAGACTTAATGTATCTTTTGAAAGATCGAAATTATCATGTTCCCCACTTTTACTTACTTCTTTAACAACTTCATCTACACTTTTAACTCCATATCCCACTTTACGAATATATACTAAATTCATAGGTGAAACATTATCAGATGTCATACCTTTGCCACAAGATCCACTACCTAAAGTCATTGAAGGAAATAAATTTGTAGTAGCTCCCATACTTCCAAAGGTTCCTGGAGTATTTACAAGTACTCTTCCAACAGGCTTTTTAAGTGCAAATTGACGAATAACTTCTTCATCTTTTGAATGTATTATAAGTGTATGTCCATATCTTTCAGTAAGTAATAATTCTATACACTTTTCACAAGCATGAATCCAATCTTCTTCTATATAAAAAGCTAAAACAGGACAAAGTTTTTCTCTTGAATAAGGATTCTTTTTAGAAACATATTTTTGTTTAGAAATAAGAACCTTTACATCTTCTGAAACATTAAAACCAGCTTTTTTAGCTAAGAATTGTGGTGATTTACCAATCATCTCTAAATCAATACTTCCATCTTTGTTAAAAAGAATTGATCCAAGTTTTAAAGCTTCCTCTTCTGTCATAAAGTATCCACCATTTTTAATAAGTTCTTCTTTTACTTCAGCTGCAATTAAGCTATCAGCAACAATTGATTGCTCTGCTGAAGATACAACTCCATAATCAAAATTCTTGCTATCTATAATATCTTTAACAGCCTTTTTTATATCTGCTGTACGTTCTATAAAAGCTGGTCCATTACCATTTCCTCCATAAATTACTGCCTTACCTGATTTATATGCATCCTGGAGCATTTCTGTAACTCCTGTATTCATTACAAGAGATGTATCTTTATGATTCATAAGTTCTAATGACCCACTTTTAGTTACTGTATGCAAATATGCAAGAGCCCCTTCTGGAAGTCCTACTCCTTCTGCTGCTCTAATTAAAATATCAACTGTTTTAAAAATTACATTTTTAGCTTTTTGATTAGGTGAAAATATAATAGCATTTCCTGATTTAATTGCAATTAATGCCTTATATATAGTTGTAGATACAGGACTTGTTGATGGCGGAAAGGCTATAATAACACCTTTTGGCACTCCAACATCCATTGTTTTTTTTATTTTATCTTCATGGATTATACCTACACATTTCATACCTTTAAGTCTATTTTTTAGATACTTACATACAAAGTGATTCTTGATATATTTATCTTCCCACTTTCCATATTCAGTTTCTTCATTAGATAACTTTGCAAGTTCTTTTAAATGTTTTTCAATTTCTTCAGTCATTCGCTCAACTATCTCATCAAGTTTACCCTGGGGAAAGGTTGCTAATTTTTTTTGTGCCTCGCGAGCATTTTCAACAAGAATTCTAGCTTCTTGCATGGAGAGTAAATCACTATCAATAATATTCATTTTTCTCTCTCCTTTTCTTTAAAAAGTTTCTTTTATTCTGGTAGAAGATTTGTAAGTTCATAACGTTTTATTATTTTTTCAAGATCTTCATGGGGTCTTGGAATAACTATTGAACTGTAAAGATTTGCACCTTCCATTTCATTAACTGCACAAACACCAGCTTCCACTGCAGTTTTACAAGCTCCAACATCACCACGAACTAATACAGATATATAACCTGATGCAACGTTTTCATATCCTATAAGTTCAACATCTGCTGATTTGCACATAGCATCTGCTGCTTCTAAAGCGAAAACTAAACCAAAAGTTTCGATTGATCCTATAGCTTCATATCTTGCCATATGTATTTCACTTCCTTTCTCACTTATGTATTAACCTTCTAAACTAGAGAACGTTTTAATTTTAAATGTACTAATATAGTACATTTAAACATATTCTTAGACTATTTATAATTTAGTACTCTATATTAAAAGAGCAAATTAAACTTTTTTTATGCATCAACATCGTGTACCGAAACAATATCTCCAACTTCTCTGATAGGACGTGGCATAACATTATGTGCTGTTAATTTACCAATAGATCTAGCAGCTTCTGCACCTGCTTCTACTGCAGATTTTACTGCTCCAACATCTCCTTTTACCATAATAGTTACAAGAGTGGAACCAATATTTTCATAGGAAATCAATTCAACATTAGCTGCTTTAAGCATTTTATCTGCAGCATGAAGTGCAGGAACTAATCCTATTGTTTCTACAAGACCTAAAGCTTCATCTCCATAGTATCTCATCTTTAATTCCTCCTTTTAATTTAGTCCTCAATATATTTATTAATTGTCTCAGCACCTTCTTTATGTGCATGGTAATAAACTCTTAATTCTTTATTTTCATCTAAATCAAATCTTGTTTCTTCAATAAGACCATTAGCTTCTGCTGTCATTAAAGCATTAATTACAGCATCCAGTTTTAAAGCTTTAAAATTTCCGTATTCCCCTTTTAGAGCCTCTATAACATCTTTAGCAGAAGCTTCAGGCACTTTAGTAAAATGCTTCAAAATAGCATAATTAAGCGGTTTCATTTATATCTACCTCCTTATTTTTTCCTTTAAATAAGTCAAGAGGATTCATAGATACTGTAAGAATACCAATCATCATAACTCCAGCTCCGATCCAAGCAACAGGAGGTAATGACCATCCGTCCATTCCACCATATACACCTAATACTAATAAGCAAAACAATGGTCCAAAGAAAGAATATGTACCATTACATGCAGTACCAAGACCTGCTCCACACATACTATTTCCAGCATACCATGTCATAAATGTCATAAATGTTAAACAACCACTTAAGATAAACCAAACCATTGCAGGACCACTTGTAAAGGCTTGAGATGCAAGTTCAAAAGAAATACCTACTCTGCCAGCCATTACTCCTAGTATAGGAAGTAAAATAAATAAGTCTGCTATGCCAGCTGTTACTTGACGAATACAAATACCAATTTCAGGATCAATCATTGCTGTACCATATCCAGCTACACAACCTTCAAATCCCCAGCCTAAAGCTGCTAAAATAGCTATTAATATTCCTAAGAATGTATCCTTTGAAATACTACCACCAACAAAACTTGTACTACCAATTAAAAAACTTGCACATACACATATAAAAATACCAACTGCCATACGTTTATTTAATTCTTGTTTATATAAAACTTTACCTAATATAGCAGCAATTGCAGGACAAAGTGCTGATATAGGAACAACTATTGAACCTGCCATTTGAATTGATATTACATAAGCTGTACTAGCTATAGGTCCTCCAATAAGTGCAGCTAATATCATAATACGACCTGGCTTTGTGTTAACACATCTTAAGAAATCTCCAAATTTCCCTTTAACTATTGAATATAAGATTGCCCATACAGCACTACAAGTATCATTTATTGCATTACCTAGGGCTGCAAGTAAGTATACTACAACAAATGTTGATAAAGCAGCAGTATTTTTACCATACCAATCACCCCAAACTCCTTTTGTCATACCCATAGTTAAAAATGCAGTGTACACTCCATAGGCAAGTCCTGAAAATAAAGCTAAGGATATACCTTTTTTAAAGAAACTACTTGATAATTTCTTTTTTGCAGCAATTGCTTCTAAACTTACTGCTTTTGAATTTTGACTCATTAAATAAAACTCCTTTCCCTTATAAAACTAATAATAATTAAATTTATATTATTAAATAAAAATTTATAATATATAAGATGTGATTGTTATAATTGGGTATATTTTACTTTAAATCATTGAATACATTTTCATTTTCTATCTTGTAGGTGTTTTTCTTAAGTAAATTATATTCCTTTCCCTATAGGGTAAAGTCAATATATATTTTATAAGAATATTTGAATAATACTTGAAAATTTCTAATTATACTTATAATTAAAACTTAATAAGCACTTGAAAACACTGCATTAAGTTAGTATTACATTTTGGTCTTATAAGTATTAAATATAAGAATATATAAATACATTTTAGTAAAATTTAAAGTTTTAAAAGGGATAAATAGATTTTTATTTAAAGAAATTGTGTTTTTTTTAACAAAAAAAGTAACGTTACTCCCTTTGACCTTAACCTAGGGGTAACGTTTTCAAAGAAAAGATTTATTTTTTTCGACTAATTCTGATTAAAATTTCTGTTACAAATTTATCTTCATTTTTAGTGGTCCAGTAATCTGTTACATATCTTTCATAGGATTCTTCAGAACATATATATCCATGTTCTTCTGTCCATTTTTTTATTTTCTTATATGTTTCATTAATTGTTTCATGAGAACCTATATGATAACAAGCCGCTGCCATCCATCCTCCAAATTCAATACTTAATTCTTCTTTACATTTTAATATTGTCTCCTGCATTATCTTCATTTTATTGCATTTACCATTCATTTTATCCTTAAAGGAAGGAAAACATATAATTACAGGTCCTGTTATAGCATTATTTATACTATCTATATAATTTGTAAATCCTATATTAATTATAGAGTCCATATAATCATATTTAAAATCTTGACATAAAAAAGTTAAAGTACGGTTATCTATATATTTTATAGCCACATCTGAAACATTATTTTCAATTACCATCTGTGCTTCAACTATAAGGTCATCCCAATCTTTAACGGATCTTATTTTTAAATTTATTTCTCTTTCAAGTGCTTTTAATTCATCAATTTTTCTTGTAAAGCTCTTATGAAAAAAATCATAGGTTGTCCCTTTCAAAAAAGCTCTCATTTCCTCAAGCTTAAATCCACTCTGTTTATAATATTTAATCATTGGTACAGATAATAAAGTTTTTTTGCTATAGTACCTATAGCCACTTTCATTAGCTACTTTATCAGGAGATAATATATCTTTCTTGTCATAATATCTTAGTGCCTTTTTAGTTATTTTGCATATTTCCTCAACTTTACCTATTGAATATAAATTATCTTCCATATTAAGATTAAGCTCCTTTACATATATATTTTACCTGTATAATTTTGGCAATCTTCTGAAAAATCAGCACAAATACCACTCAATATACGAGTGGTATTTAATTAAATATTTTATTCTAAAATTTTATCTAAAATTTGGGATAAATTCTCTGTTTTGGTTTCTCTAGGATTTGCTATTGTACAGATATCCTTAAGAGCTGCATTAATAATCTCTTCTCTTGATGCTTTAGCTAAATCCATATCAGTTCCTTGCTGTTTTAATGTCTTTGGAATCATCAATGTATTTTGAAGTTTTTTAATACTTCTAATTAAATTATTAACACCAATATTCACATTAGAGGCATGTAAATTTAATAATTTAGCAAGCCTTTGATATTTTTTCGCTGCTATACTATATTTATCATTAAAAGCATCCTTATTTAAGTCAGCATTATACTCTATTACATGGGGAAGTATTATTGCATTACTTCTTCCATGAGAAACATGCAATTTTCCTCCTATGGCATGAGCTAAGCTGTGAGTAATTCCAAGTCCAGCTTCATTAAAAGCCATACCAGCAAGACAAGACGCATTATGAAGTTTTTCTCTTGCTATTACATCATTTCCATCAGCATAAGCTTGTGGTAAAAATCTAAAAGCTAGAGTAAAAGCTTTTTCTGCAAGAGCATCTGAAAAATCAGTAGCATTCTTTGAAACATAAGCTTCTATAGCATGTGTGATTACATCCATTCCTGTATCAGCAGTTATAGCTTTAGGGACAGATTTCACCAATTCAGGATCAAGAATAGCAACCATTGGAAGAAGAGATTTATCTGAAAGGGCATGCTTTAATCCTTCTTGCTTATTTGTGATTACTGCATATTGAGTTACTTCAGAGCCTGTACCACTTGTAGTAGGAATGGCATAAAACTCTTCTATAAAATAACTTCCTGCAGTTATTGTTTTAGCATATTCTCTCATAGCCTTGGCTCCATCAATTGATGAACCTCCACCAAGAGCTATCATAACTTCTGCATTAAAATTTTTCAACTTTTGAATACCAGCTGCAATAACCTCTACAGATGGATCAGGTATAATATCACTATATATATCTACTTGACAGTTAGTAAGTTTTTCTTTAACTTTTAAAGCCATACCTGAAGTTTCCATAAATTTATCACATACAATAAGTACTCTTTTATTTTTAATTTCATTAAGTCTATCTAAAGACCCTTTTCCAAAATACACTTTTGTATTAATACTAAATTCTTTCATATACATTTTCTCCCATTTCAAAAGTATCAAGATATGAATGAATTAGTTATTCTTTAGTTTTAAAATAAAATCACCCTACAATTATAACAATCGAAATAAATTTATAATAAACTTATTCGATTGTATTATACCAATATTATGTTGATATTACAATATTGTTATTGTATTAATTTAAAAATATTTTATTATTATAGATTTACAATTAAAAATTAAAATAATCTTTTTTTAAGTATGTGAATATTAATAGTGTTATAAGCAAATATGTATACACTACCATATATTATAGACTTTACAATATCTCCAATATAAAAGAAATTCTTATCACCTAGAACCTTTAATATCTCACATATAGGTGGTAAAACCCAAGTAACATATTTAATTAAAGGTAGCTTTTGTATTATTGCAATTTTAATAATAGATACTACTAAAGCTAATATAAGCATCTCAATTGCTATTTTTCTATTTTTAATACATCTTGCTTGAAACAAAATACATAATGAACACCCTAAGGCTGCAAAAATAATATGTAATAATAACGATGAAAAAATATCTCCTACAGTAATACTTCTGTTAAAGAATTCAAATCTATCTAATGCATTTCTGATAATTGGAAAAGCAACCCCTATAATACTCATAAATAATCCTATAATAATCAAGAATACATTTTTACTTAAATAATATATTGTTTTATTTCTAGATTTTAATAAAATCAATTCTTCTGACACAATATCTATATCCTCTAAATATGAAAAACTAATCCATGCCATTATAAGAAATAAAACTCCCATTGAAACTAATGCACTTGAAACAAAATCTTGAGGTTTTACTGAATATGAAACAGCCATAAACCCCATCCACAAAACCATTGGCATTATAAATTTATTAGTTTTTAAATATAAACTTAGATGATATTTTAATAGGTAATTAAAAGTTTTCATTATACATCCTCCTGATTTCATAACCATAATCTAGCATTTCTTTAACTACTAAATTACTATTATCACAAGAAACAACCATCTTAATTTTCTTTTCATCAATTTCAATTTTTTCAATCTTTTCTTTTATATTCTTATACTTTTCTTCTAATTTCATATTTTTTCTAAAAACTAAAATATCGTAACTCTTATTTTCTCTTTTTATATTCTTTACCTTTTCAATATTCCTATCTTTAATTTTATAAACTAAATTGGCCAAGCTATCAATCAATATATTATCATGACAAGACATCACAACTGTAACTCCTTCTCCTATTAGCTTGTTTACTAATTTTATAAATACTCTTTGTGAATCAACATCTTGTCCTGATAAAGGTTCATCTAAAAGCAATATATCTGGCTTTGTTAATAAAGCTTGTACAACACTTACTTTCTGAATAGATCCTTTTGAAAGATACTTTATAGGTATGTCTATCATGTTTTCCATAAAAAAATTTTTAAATAATTCATATCCTCTACTTTTAATTTCATCTTTAGTCAACCCTTCAATTAATCCAGTCCTAAGGATATATTGATTAGGTGTAATTAATAATTTAGGAAATCTTTCAGGTACATAATTAAACTTCAAATCTTTATGATATTTAATTTCTCCTTCTTTTATTGAAACCAAACCAGAAATTATTTTTAAAAGTGTACTTTTACCACATCCATTATGACCAACTATTGCAATTGAATCACCTTTATTAATTGTCATATTAAGATTTTGTAATATAACTTCCTTACCAAAATTCTTTGTAATATTTTTCATTTCAATTAATTTATCCATAATACTCCTCCCATTAATACAACTACAATTATATTAAATTCACAATACCAAACTATGTATAATATTATACTATTATGTAAATTTTATAATATATTTCAATAAACTAGCATAATTGTACTAGTTGATATATTGAAGTAAACATATAAGTTTCAATAAAAATGAAACTATTAAAATTAATTTATTAACTCCATTTTAAAAAATCAAAAAAACTAGCTCATTACATATAAATATAATAAGCTAGCTTTTTTATATAAATTCCATTTTCCAATTTAAGTATCCTGTTTCTTTATTTAATTCATATCTAAAATAAGCACTAAATAAATTTCCTCTTTTACTCTTTAAATTTCTAAAACCAACTTTTCCATTTTTAAGAAGCAATCTAACCATCTCTTTAGAAACTTTCTTTCCAAAAGAAGCTATGTATTTGTCGTCTTTCCAAATAGTATATTTACAACCATTTTTCCAATTTATACATCCAAAGGCTTTATTTCCTTCTATTACCGGATTACCACATATAGGGCATTTCCCTATTTCTTCTGCTCCTTCTGGAAGCTTTACTTTAAATTTGTGGAGAAGTGATGTATCTTTTTTTATCTTTTCTACTGCTCCTTTAGTAAATTGAAAAATAAGATTTAAAAACTCACTTTTTTCGAATTTCCCTTTTTCAATATCAGAAAGAGTTTTCTCTAATTTCCCTGTATATTCTAAGTCTAAAAGCTCTTTTGCTGGAAATATTTCAACTATGGTTTTACCAAGATCTGTACATACTAAACTTTTCCCTTTTGCCTTTATATAACCTATATACTGGAGTTTTTTTATGGTTTCAGCTCTAGTTGCTGGTGTTCCTATACTAAATCCACTAAGTATAGCATTCATCATCTTTTCTGTATTTTCTTCGCTTTCTTCACCATCAGTTTTATCACTATTATCATCTTTATAACTTTTGCCACAGGTTTCCATAACTCTAAGAAGTGTTTTTTCAGTATGATGTTTAGGAGGCTTTTTAGTAACTTTATTAACTTTACCATCTGTAACATCTAATAATTCTTCTTTTTCAATTAATGGAAGTATTGTATCTTTGCTCTTCATTTTTTCAACAACTTTCCAGCCTTCAACCAGCTGTACTTTACCATTTTTTCTAAATTCACCTTTTGCTTTTTCATCATCTACTTTTATTATTATTTTAGTTTCTTCATATTCGGCTACAGGCATAAACTGCATTATAAATCTATTTTTAATTGCCTCATAAACAATTCTTTCATCAGGAGTAAGTTTTGAAGGTCTTACATAAGTTGGTGTTATAGCACTATGGCTTTCTACTTTAGCATTATTAAATACTCTCTTTGATTTAACAAACTTAATTTGATCCTCATATGGAAGTCCTACTTTTATTTTTTCTAGCACATTTTTTGCCCTATCAACTAAACTTTCCTCAAGGGCTATACTTCCCGTTCTAGGATAGGTTGTAAACTTCTTTTCATAAAGAGATTGTGCTACTTTTAAAACTTTATCTGAAGTCCATCCTTTATATTTACTTGTAATATGACCTTGTAAATTTGAAAGATTAAAAAGGGGACCTGGATACTCTCTTTTTTTCTCAACTTCTTTATTAACTATTTTTCCCTTTTTGTCTTTTATAGCTTTCTTTATTTCATTTAAGTATTCTTTACTTTCAAATTTTTCATTTTCTTCATAGTATAAAGTATCAAATTCATCGTTGTTTTTTGTTTTGAAATTTTGAACAAATTTATAGTAACTAGTTTTTTTAAAATTTTCTATTTCCTTATCTCTATCGTAAATAATTTTAAGTGTAGGCAGAAGTACTCTTCCTATGTTTATTATTTTGTTATCTTCAAATCCATACCTAAGTGTTGCAACAGAAGTTAAGTTTATACCAATAATCCAATCTGCAATTTGTCTTCCTACTCCTGCATCTTGAAGAGATTTCATTTCTGAATTTAATTTTAATTTTTCTATACCTTTTTTAACTTCCTTTTCTGTCCATTCATTTAATAAAAGCCTATATATAGGCTTTTTAACATCATAATATATAAAAAGTTCATCTGAGATAACTTGCCCTTCACGATCATAATCAGTTGCAGATATAATTGATTCAACATCTTCTCTATCTATAAGACTCTTTATTATATTTAATTGTTTAGTTGCTCCTTTATCTTGAACACTTTTGTTTTTACTGTCTGATTTTATTTTATATTTAAAATCTTCCGGTATAAAGGGAAACTTTTCAAGCCTCCAGCCTTTCATATTTTCATCATAATCTTTTGCATCATATAGCTGCAACAGATGACCAAATGCCCAAGTAATTATATATTTATCACCTTCAAAATATCCATCTTTTCTACCTTTAATTTTAAAAGCATCAGCAATGTTTTTTGCAACAGAGGGCTTTTCCGCAATAATAACTTTTTTCATTCTCTATATACTCCCCTCTAAGTTATAATTGATCTGTCAATGCTAGTTGTTCCAATAATTCTTTGCATTATTTCACATAAATATTATAGCATATCAATTTTTAATTCATAGACTTTATTATTATATAGTATAAAGTAGATTCAAACAAATAACCAATCTGTATTCTAATCTGTTTTTTCTTGTTATTTATTTTCATATCCCTAAATCTCTTAAAGACAAAAACATATATTAAAAAATTTCTTTTTTAATTAATAAATATTTACTTTTTTTACTTAACATATATTATAAAAAACATCAGTTAACTCTCAATAAAACAAAAATTTAATATATTAATATTTTATCCTAATCTAGTCTTTTAAAAATTTAAGTAATATGTATAATAAAATATATTTTCTCTTATTTTTCCATATTAAAACGTTATCATTAAAATCATTATAATAATTATATTAAAAAACTTTAAAAATTATTGACGAATTATGTATACCTCTATATAATGATTTTTAACGAAGGAATAATTCTATTATTATAATTATCAAAAAATTCCCAACAATTTGAAGAAACATACCAAGGAGGAAATAATATGTTAGAAAAGAAATTTGGTCTTTGGACCACAATTGCCATGGTTATTGGCATAGTAATTGGTTCAGGTGTATTTTTTAAAGCAGATGACGTTCTTAAAGCTTCTGGTGGAAGTGTAAACCTAGCTTTACTTGCATGGGTTGTAGGTGCAATTTCTATGATTTTTGGAGCTTTAGTTTTTGCAGAATGTTCTAATAGATTTGAAAAATCTAATGGAATTGTGGATTACGGTGAAGCTATAATTTCAGAAAGATTTGGATATTTAATAGGATGGTTTAATGGTATCATATACTATCCAGCACTAGCTGCAGTACTATCATGGGTAGCTGCTAATTATACTGGTATTTTACTTAACAAAGAAGGTAATTTTGTATGGATTATGGCTATAATATATATGTTAGCAATATATCTTTTAAATTATCTTTCACCAATACTATCAGGAAAATTTCAAGTTACTTCAACAGTAATTAAATTAATTCCTTTAATTATTATAGCTGTATTTGGAATATTTTTAGGAATTAATAATGGAACATTATCTCATAATTTTGCTACAGTAACAAGCACAGTTTCTGGTGGAAATGGTTTTGCAGCAGCAGTACTTGCAACAGCCTTTGCCTATGAAGGATGGATTATTGCTACAACAATTAATAGTGAAATAAAAGATTCTAAAAAAACTTTACCTAAAGCTCTTATGTTTGGTAGTATCGTAATAGTAATTATATATGTTGTTTATTTCCTTGGTATAGTAGGAATTATACCATCTGAAACTATTTTAAAAGAAGGAGATAAAGCTGTTAGCATTGCAGCTCAAACTATTTTTGGAAATGTTGGAGCATCTATTCTTACAGTGTTTGTAATAGTTTCTTGTCTTGGAACTTTAAATGGCCTTATACTTGGAGGATCCCGTTCTTTTTATTCTTTAGCTATTCGTGGACAAGGAATTAAACCAAAAGTTTTTTCTAAAGTAGATAAAAAAACTGATACTCCTACTAATTCTACTATAGCAAACTTTGTTCTAATTTGTATTTACTTGAGCATTTGGTATATGAACTTTCAAGGATTATTCCCTAATAAAATGTTCATAGATATCTCTGAGCTACCTATAGCTTTAATATACGGATTTTACATTATAATTTATATTGTATTTATGGCAAAAATGAAAGATTTATCCTTTATGAAAAGATATATTATTCCTATTCTTGCCATGATAGGAGCTGCAATAGTTGTATATGGTGGTCTTACTAAACCTTCTGTAAAAGTTGATTTAGGTATTTCTATTTTTGTATTTCTTTCAGGATTATTATTTTACAGGAAAAAATAGCATACAAATAATTTATATCTAAATAAAAATTAAGCACACTATATTGATATCTAATCAATATAGTGTGCTTTTATTATAACTTCACATTTATTTTAAATATTAACTTTTAACATTTAAAATAAATTACAAAATTTATTAGTAAACCTTAAAAATCTAATAAATCTTTTAATTATTATCTTTAGGTGTAATTCCTTTTATAATTAAAGTTGACCAATCTCTATTTTCATTTTCAATCCACTCACACTGAACTTGAAGAAATTTAAACCATGCATTAAGACCATAACTCTTTTTAGTTACATTTGGTGATTTTCTTCCATATATTTTTCTTATATCTTCTAGTAATTCTATTTGATCTTCTTTAACTAATTCTTTATCCATTAGTTCTTCTATAATTTCCATAAGTTCTGTATAAGCTTTTCCATCACCTAAATAAAGTTCATCTGCATATACTTGTCTTTCCTTATTTAAGGTATCACTGATTTCATTTATTTCGTCTTTGTTTGATAAATAATGTTTAACTCTTCTTAAAGCTTCAATATCCTTATCTAACCTATTTATTTTCTTTTCTAAATTTTCAAATTCCATTTATATTTCTCACTTTACATATTTATTTGGTCACTATTTTCTGATTATATATTTTATTTTAAAGTCTTTTTATATTGTATTTCTAGTAACCATTTGTTTATTATAACACTAATTGTGAACATATATCTACAAATAAAGCTAACATACAGCTATTTAGCATAAAATTTATTAGGCAATTTATTTCTTTATAAATAATTTTCTTACACTTTTTATAATTTTATTCATAATACTTTCATGTTCATAGGGTTCTTTTATTGCAAGCTCAGCTAATTTCTTAATTCCTTCTAATGAACCTGCTACTGCAATAAATCTTCCTGTATGACAAAATATTGAATCACTAACTCCCGTAACGTTTGCAAGTTCCTGATCTCTTTTACCAAGCCAAGCTTTAGGTAGTTTCTTTCTATCTTCACCATCTTTTCCTCTTACAGTTTGCATAATATAATTAGTTTTAGTTTTAAAAATTACAAACAATATTCTCTCATCTTTATCAACTTCTTTAAGGGCTTCTATATAAGGACAATATGTATCAAGTATAACAACTTCAGGCATTTCCCTACTTTCATAGGCTCTCATCACTTTCCCTTTAGCCTTAAGTACAGATATTTTAAAATTTATTTTATTATTTAAAATTGATGATGCAAATTCAACTGCCCTATTAAAATTCTCATTCTCATTACTTTTCTCATACCACACTGGATTAAATCCTGATAAAATTGAAGAAATATTCATTAAAGGGACCTCTGATTTGTCTATCCATATACCATTATCTAAAGCGTCTATTCCTTCCATTACCCCTCTATCTATAAAATTAAAAATATCATCAATTTCTTCTTCATTTAAATTTTTGTCTTTAAAAGCTATTACATCTTTTCCAAACTTATTCCATACAAGGCCACAAGATGAATAGGGTATTTTATCTTCTCTAAGTACTTTATTAACACCATGATGATCTAATTCTCCACCATTCACATCATAAACTATATCTAGTCCATCTAGTGTTTTTTTATCTCTTGTTCTTGTTATATCTATTATGAAAATCTCTTTTAGTATAGCTGTTGCCATAACTTCATCAGCATGAAATTTCCCATCATGAGTTCCGACTTTTTTAAATTCTTTTTTCACTTCTATATCAACTACCTTTTTTATTGTGATTTTTAGACAAATGCAATTGTAACACTTTTCAAAAGGAAAGTACACTATTTATATTAAGATGCATTTAAATAAACAAGTAGGCAATATATTATTGATCGTTTGTTTATTTATTTACATATGTTTAACACCTACTATCCTTCTTTGCATAGTATAAATGGACAGGCTTTTTATTAAAAATTATATTTAGAAAGTCTTTTTTAATTGGAAGGAGGAAAAATAATTGTTTAATCCTTTATCTCACTGTATTGAAGGTGCAAATATTCCAGTAGAAACTACTACTGGCCTAACTAAAAGAGTATATTTTAATAATGCTGCTACAACTCTAGCTTTAAAACCTGTAATGCATAAGGTAGATTGTAATGTTCCTCTTCTAACCTATACTGACGCTCCTGGTCCATTAGGAGAAAGAACTACCATAAATTATGATGATGTACGTGATGTTGTCCTCAATTTTGTAGAAGGAGATGAAAATAAAGATACAGTTATATATGTAAAAAATTCAACAGAAGGTATTAATTTAATAAGTAATTTATTGTGTCAAGAAGACCCAGATCAGATAGTTATAACAACAGCTATGGAGCATATGGCTAATTATCTACCTTTTGTAACAAGATTTAAAACAAAAGTAGTAAAAGTTACAAAAAAAGGAGAATTAGATTTGCTTGATCTTGAAAGAAAATTAAAAATGTATAAAGGAAAAGTAAAATTAGTTACAGTAACAGGAGCTAGCAACGTAACTGGTATTACTCCGCCAATTTATGATATTGCAAAATTAGTTCATAAATACGGAGCAAAAATATTAGTTGACGCAGTTCAATTAGTTCAACACAAACCCTTCACTATGAAACCTCATTCCATGGACGAGCATATAGATTTTGTAGTATTTAGTGCGCACAAATGCTATACTCCCTTTGATGGAGGTGTACTAATAGGTCCTAATGATTTTTTTTCAAAATATAGGCCCTATTTAGAAGGAGCAGGAATCACAAAATTTGTTAGTAGCAAAAGGATAATTTACTCTGATCCACCTACACGTTTTGAAGCTGGATTTCCAGATATATTTGGGATTATGGCATTAGGACAAACTATCAAATTTCTTGAAAATCTAGGTATGAATAATATTTTTGAATATGAAAAAGCTTTATATGACTATATGAAAATGAGATTAAAAACTATTCCTAAAGTAAAAATATATGCTGAAAATTCAAATCAAATAAATATACCTTATATTTCTTTTAATATAAAAGGAATGTATCATACAGATGTTGCAGACTACCTTGCATATAATCATGGAATAGAAGTAGCCGCTGGCAGCGCCGGAGCAGATATATATGTTCAGTCACTCCTTGGAGTTAGTGCTGAAGACGCTTATGCAAAATATCTAACTGGCAAACCTTATGGCATAATAAGAGTAAGTTTAGGAATGTATAACAGTTTTAGTGAAGTTGACAGTTTTATTAATGCTCTTAAAAAACTATAGTTTCTTTAATTTAATAATAGATAAAAGGTTTATAAAGACTAATATTTTATAGACCTTTTGTCTTTAGTTTTTATCTATTGCACTTTAAATAACAATTCATCATATAATAAAATGAAAGTATACTAGTTTTAAGAGGTATATATGAAAAAATCAAAAGTAATTTCGCCAAACCAACTAGTTTTGTTATCTTCACTAATAGGAATATTACTTTCTAAAGACCTAACCTTAAACCAACAAAACGTTCTTGGTAACTTTTTAGAAACATTAGGTCAAGCAATATTAACAATAAACGCACAAGCTCAAAATATTAATTCTAAAAAGAGCTGTAATAATTCTAATTCTTCCACTTGTAATTATGAAAATAAGAAAAAATCAACTTCTGATTTAAATGACTTAAAAAAAGAAATCAAAGAACTAAAAAAACATATAGACATGCTAGAAAATAAGTTAGATAAATCTCTTTAATTCCTTAACTTATATATACTAACTTATCTTCTAGCACATTTTATTTATTATTTTAAAATTAAAACTGTAAAAATATTAAACTGCTTTATGCTTACATATAACTGCTTTAATAGTAGAATAATCAATATCCTCAGGTAATTTTTCTTTTATCTCTTTTAATCTATAACTATTAATTTCTTTTATTGTATCTAAAATAATCTTTTCTTTTTCTTCTGGTATAAGCATATCCCAGTCAATTTCAAGTCCTTCAAGTCCACATTTTAAAAGATGTTCTTTAACAGTACTATCTTTTAAATCTCTTTCACTACATATATCTTCTATAGAAGACCCTTTAGAAAACATATTATAGGTTACAACATGACTTGGAGTTTTTTTCTTTTTGTCTTTTTCTTTAGACTTATCAGAATCTAAAGCAGCTTCTTCTAGATTTCTAATATTATTTTCATCATTGTATTCTATAATTTTCTCTAAAAATTCTTCTCCATATTTTTCAAATTTCTTTTCACCTACACCTTTTATCTCTAACATTTCAACTTTATTTAAAGGTATTTTCTTACTCATTTCTCTTAATGAAAGATCTGTAAATATAATATATGGTGGAATTGATTCTCTCTTTGCTATTTCTTTTCTTATATTTCTAAGTATATCAAATAATGAATTATCAACTTTAACAGCTTTCTTTTTCTTGTGAACCTTTTGCATTACTTTTTCATTATTTTTAAGCACATTTATAGCTTTATTTGTAAGTTTTACAACAGCAAATTCCTCTTCTGTCTGAAGTAAATATCTTTCCGCTACCAAAACATTAACTAAATCTTTTATTTCTTTTATAGTATAATTTTTCATTATTCCATAGGTAGATAACTTATCGAATGCTAGATTTAATACCTTCTTATTTTTTGACCCTCTTAAAACCTCGGCTATCATTGTAACTCCATATCTTTCTCTTATTCTATAAACACAAGAAAATATTTTTTGAGCATCTATGGTTATATCTACAACTTCGCTACTATCTTTACAGTTGCTACAATTGTCACATTTATCTTTTACATCTTCTTCTCCAAAGTACTCTAATATATACTTTCTTAAACATTTAGTTGTATAACAATAATCAACCATAGATTGAAGTTTTCTATACTCAGAAATTTTTCTATCGGTAGAAAAAACTGTCTGCTCTATAAAATATTTTTGAAGTACTACATCTCTAGGACTAAATAATAGTATACATTCACCATCTTCTCCATCTCTACCAGCTCTTCCTGCCTCTTGGTAGTATGCTTCTATATTTTTAGGCATATTATAATGTATTACATATCTAACATTTGACTTATCTATACCCATTCCAAAAGCATTAGTAGCTACCATCACCTTTATATCATCATACAAGAACTTCTCTTGATTTTCTTTTCTCTCTAAATCATCCATACCTGCATGGTATTTTCCTACTGAAATATCTTTCTTTGATAATAATGTATATATATTTTCAACTTCTTTTCTTGTTGCTGCATATATTATACCTGATTTATCTTTATTATTATTTAAATAATCCAATATAAAATCTCTTTTATTTTCATTTTTATAAGTTATAAATTCTAAATTTTGTCTATCAAAACCTGTAACAAAAACCTCTGGAGATCTAAGTTCTAAAATATTTGTTATATCATTTTTAACCTCTATTGTAGCTGTTGCAGTAAAAGCAGATATCACAGGTCTTGGTTTTAATCTTTTTATAAAAGGTGATATTTTTCTATAACTTGGTCTAAAATCATGTCCCCACTGAGATGCACAGTGTGCCTCATCTATTGCAACTTGTGAAACCTCTAGTGTTTGAAGAAGCATAAAAAAAGCTTCTGAATCTAATCTTTCTGGGGCAACATATAATAACTTTAATTCACCATTTGAAGCTTTATACATAGTTTCTCTTACTTTTTCAGTACTTTGAGTACTATTTATTACCCCTGCATTAATACCTAAACTATTTAAAGAATCTACTTGATCTTTCATAAGAGATATTAAAGGAGAAATAACTAAGGTTATCCCCTCCATAACTAATGCAGGTATTTGATAACATATAGATTTTCCACCACCTGTTGGCATAATAGCAAATGTATCTTTTTTATCTAATATGTTATTTATTATTTCTTCCTGTCCTTTTCTAAACTCATCATATCCATAATACTTTTTTAATAAATTATGTATATCCATTGCTCCTCCTTTTAAATTCATGTAACACAATCTAAAATATTTACTACATTTATAAGTCTTACCTAATTTATTATTAATAGAACTGTTTACTATTTATTTTATAAATCCATATCATTTATAAATCCATTATTCCACAAATCTAATACTACATTCATTTGAGAATTATGACTTTTCTTTTCTCCAGCCATAACTAAATTCCATAGCTGTTTTGCTGTAACTTTATCATCATATTTTTTATTTTCTAAAATGCTAATTGCTTTAATTGCATAACTTTTATTCTTTACTGAAGTAGTATACCTTCCTTCTTTAACAAACTTAACTAATCCTTCTTCACATAATCCTAAAAAAGTATTTTTAGGGCACTCTTTTTTTATAGATGTCTCTTTATCTTTAAAAACTTCTATTGCAGCTATATTCCAAGCCTCTTTTGGATTTAAATTTTCCTTTTTTATAAATTCCACTGCTTTTAAAGCTATAATACCATAATTGTTCATAGTAATTCACCTCTTTTTATATGAAACTCAGACTCATTCTTCCTCTGAGTAAGTGATTCACTCCAAATTACAAATTTGGGTTCTCTACTTATGAAACTCAGATTCATTCTTCCTCTGAGTAAATGATTCACCTCAAATTACAAATTTGGGTTCTCTACTTATGAAACTCAGACTCATTCTTCCTCTGAGTAAGTGATTCACTCCAAATTACAAATTTGGGTTCTCTACTTACATAAAAATTATAACATAACTTGGTATTATATTATTTTTTTAATCCAGTTCATTTTAAGGAATTTATTTGTAAACATTTTCAATTAATTTAATTTGTTTTTTAAATTAAATTTAAAGAATATTGTTAAAGTTTTCTCTAAGTATTCCGAAAATATTTACAATAGATACATTTTGATAGAGGAGTTGTATAAATTTGAAACTTATGAAAAAATTAAATTCTAGTATACGATATAAGATAATGTTAGCAATAACTATTTGTTGTTTGCTTACATCTTTTTTAATTGGAAGTATATCTATACTAAAAAGTAAATCTGTTATACAAAAAGAAGCTGAAGCAAGATTAACCGATATTTCTCAAAACAAATCCAATAATATTAATGAGTTACTTTTAAATACTGAAAATACTGCAAAAAATGTTGAAAGCCTGTTAGTTTCTGGCTTTAATATTGATAAAGCAATATCATCTCCAAAATATATGAAATCATACTACAATTCTGTAGACCCTTTTATTAAAAATATAGCCAAAAGAGAGAATAAAACTTTAGGTATCTGTTTAATATTTAACCCTCAAATAACTAAAAATTTATATCAAGTTTGTTATGAAGGAACAAGTAAAAATAGAGATTTTAAAAAACTTAATAAATTTAAAATAGATGATTTCAAAGAAACTAATGAATATATGAGCTGGTATTATAATCCTTCAAAAAGTAAAAAAGCTATATGGAGTGATCCTCATGAAGACGCTAAAGAAAAAAATAATTCTCTCAAAAAAGATATGAGAATAGCTTATACTAAACCTATATATAAAAATAATAAGTTAATAGCAGTTCTAGCAATTGATTTATATTTTAATGATTATGTAAAAATGATTAATAACGTAAAAGTATATAATAACGGTTATGCATTTTTGTTAAACAAAAACTTTGAATTTTTAGTCTATAAAAATTCAAAATCTAAGGATAATTTAAAAAACTTTAAAGATAGTAAATTAAAGTCCATTACAAAAGATATGGTGAAAAATAAAACTGGAATAGGATATTATACTCTTAACGGGAATAAAAATATTTTAGGATATTCAAGACTCTCAAATGGTAATATTATGGTAGTCACTGCTAAAACTTCTGATATTTTTAAAAGCCTTACAAAACTTCAAATATTTATAATTACTTTTGTAATATTTTTAATTATATTATTCTCAATAATAGCCTGGTTTATAGGTAAAAAGCTAAGTGATCCTATTACTCTTACAACTAAACTTATAAAAAAAACAGGAGATTTAGATTTATCTTATGATAAAAATTTTGATATTCTTTTAAAATACAAAGACGAGTGTGGAATCATATCTAAAGAAGTATTTAATTTAAGAAATATCTTATCAGAAATAATAAAAGTATTAAAAAATAATTCTGAAGAAACTTCTAAATATTCAACTGTACTTTCTTCATCTACAAATGAAATTTCTAAATCATCACAGCAAATATCTACTACAGTTATAGAACTTGCAAAAGGCGCTCAAGAACAAGCATGTTCTGCTGAAAAAAGCGTTGATAAACTTGAACATTTTTCTAAAGAACTAGATACTATAATAAAATCAATAAAAGTAATCCAAGATTACTCCACTACTACAAATAATATAAATAATAACAGTATAAATTCTTTTAATGAATTACTCCAAAGAATTAAACTTAATGATACATTAGGACAAAAAACTTCTAAAAGTGTTGATGTTTTATCCGAAAAATCAAAAACTATAGTAGGTATAATAGATACTATTCATTCTATTGCAAAACAAACTAATTTACTTGCATTAAATGCAGCAATAGAAGCACAAAGAGCTGGTGAAGCTGGAAAAGGTTTTTCAGTTGTAGCTGAAGAAATAAGAAAGCTTTCTAATGAAACTACTGATTCAACAAAAAAGATAGAAAATATAATATATGAAATTCAAAATGAAGTAAATACTACCAAGTACAACATGGATCAAGTTATAAATGCTTCAAATAAAGCTTCAGAAGCTATGGAAATTTCTAAAGAAGATTTCAAAAAAATCAATTCAGTAATACTTAAATCTTTAGATAAAATAAATAACTTAGCTAATAATGTAACCTCTATAAATAAAGATAAAAATGAGATACTAAATTCTATACATGAAATATCTGCTGTATCAGAAGAATCTGCCGCTTGTACAGAAGAAATTTCATCTTCTATAGACGAACAATCTATGAATTCACAAGAAATATCTAAAACAGCTAACAATTTAGAGGACCTTGTTAATAAACTAAAAGAAATTATAATGAAATTTAATATCGATTAAATCATAAATTAAAACTTCTATGAAAATGAAAATTCCATGAAAATATAATATTATAAATAAGCTTCTAAATTTTAAATTTACTATATATCTTTATATCTTTTTTAATTTAGAAGCTATATATAATAATTTAAACTGTAAAAACTTTAATTGCATTTTAAGTTAACATAAACTAAATCAATAGCATTTATATTACAAGTTAAACAATATAGCTAATAGTTGCATCTGGTAAATATTTTTCAATATATCCTTTTATAATTTTTTCAGCAGGCCTTCTATACTCATTACGATATGTATATTTTCCAGGTCCTTTAGGTCTCATTTTACTTTTATCTAATAGATTAATAGCTTTAGGCATACTTTCCCCATTAATATAAAAATTAGCTGATCCATAGGTCATAAATATTACCTCAATAAAAAGCTGGCTTTTAAGCTTTGGAAGTAAATAATTTGAAACTTCTTTAAACATATTTTCATAGATTATTTCAAAGTCTTTTTCTAAAATTATAGGAGCAATATTTAATCCTATTTTATATCCTGCTTCAAACATTTTATTAGCTGCAGTTAATCTTTCTTTTAAACTACTTGTTCCAAATTCTACTTTATTTATAATTTCTTTTGGATTAATAGAAATACGCATTTGTGTATGACCATTATGTTTAGCATCTAATAAATCATCTACAGCATCAAACTTTGTTGCAAAAGTAGCTGTTGCATTTTCTAATTTGCCAAACTCTTCAATTGCCCATTTTAAATTACCTGTAATAGTGTTTTCAAGAACCATATCTGAATTACATCCTAGTTCATAAACTTTGTGTTCTCCTACTTTTTTTATTGTTTTCTTTACTTTTTCTATCATCTCATCTCTATTCATAAATATTCTAAGATAAGAATTAGTATTAAAATGACAAACTAAATAACAATAAAGACACAAAGCAGTACATCCACTAGATGTAAATGGTACAATAAAATCTGCACTTTTATCATTAGGAGTTAATCTAACTGTCTTTCTTGTACCTAGTATTAAATATTTCTTCATTTTAGTAAATTCTTTATTAGGCCTTTTTCTTAACTCTTCAATTCTATGGTGAGCTTTTATAGGAATGATCGGTATATTCATTTTTTCATATTTATCTAATAGCTCTTTTCCTTGAGCATATTCTTTTACTATCTCTTCAAAATAAACTCTTGTTGGTACAAAAGGTTTCATAATAATTACAGTCCTTCCTTATAAAATAAAACTGAATTTATTTTAGTATTTTACTAATATCCAAATATTTATTCTATAAGATAAAAAACACATATCTATATTCGTAAACAAAATTTATAAATATAATATATCTCCTAAACTATTTATAACAATACATTGTATTTTTTACTTAATAAATTAAATTCTAATAATTAATTTTCTATTTATAGCATTTACAAAAATGGTATATTATACTATAATTAATGCTAATGATTATTATTATCAACTTATAAAAAGAAGGTGAAATATCCATGACAAATTTACTTATTTCTAGTATTGCTTTTGGTCTATTTATTGTGTGTCCTAGAATGGCTGGGATGATGCATGTAATTAATAAACATTCAAAAGTTTCTATACTAAGAACAGTAATTACAGGTACTATTTTATCCATACCACTATTACTTGGAATGGTTTTTGTTTTTTCTCATTTTGGTGTATGGGGAGCTATTATAGTTTGTGTAGGAACAGATTTTGCGGCTACATTTATTATGAAAGAAATTAGTAAAAAAGCAGCACTAGAAACACTAATCATTGCATTATTCGTAATTATAGGTGTTAAAATCGCACCACTTATATCAGGACTTATAGTAGGATAATAAATATTTAGAAGGTGATAAAAATGAAAAAAACTTTAGGTTTTACAAAAGAAAGTATCATTGCAAGTTTTGCTTTTGCTTTTTTTGTTGTATGCCCTAGAATGGCTGGAATGATGCATGTTATAAATAATTACTCAAAGGTCTCAATGTTATACACTGTTTTACTTGGAATTGTTATATCCATACCATTATTAATGCTAATGGTATTTGTTTTTGATAAAGGTGGTATATGGGGTGCTCTGGCCTTTTGCATTTCTACAGATTTAGTTTCTGCTTTAGTAATGAAAGGGGTAGATATAAGAGCTTCAATTGAAACTTTTATTATATCTATATTTGTTGTTATCGGTGTTAAAATTGCTCCTTACATTTCAAAAATTATCTTTGATAAATGGATACATACAGAAAGTGACCCTGTAAATAGTAAAAAAGCTATTGAAGTATCTGCTGATGAAAAATAATTAAAGATTTTTCATTTATCAAATTAAAAATTAAGACTGTAGAAGGCTAACCTAGTCTACAGTCTTAAAATTTGCAAAAGTAATCTTTTTCTTTAATTTAAAGGTTATTTGTTACTTTTCCTTTTCCATATACAGTTTCCCAATCTTTTATAAACTGTTCTACGCTCCAATCAGTTAGTGGATGCTCTAATAATTTATCCATTATTTGTGCATTTACTGTTACTGATTGTGCTCCTGTAAGAGCAACTTCATGTACTTGTTGAACATTTTTAAAAGATGCTGCAAGTACTTTTGCATCTACATTGTGTAATTCAAACAACTCCATTATTTCATCTACTACATTTACTCCGCTTCCAGTTATATTATCTATTCTATTAACATATGGTGCTACAAACTCTGCACCACTAACAGCTGCCATAAGAGCTTGCTCTGCTGTAAATATGGCAGTAGCTGTAACTTTTATGCCTTTATTTTTTAATATCTTCATAGCCTTTATTCCTTCAGCTATAACAGGAACTTTTATATATAAATTTCCTCCTATTACTTCATTTAAGTACTCAGCTTCTTTAACAATTTCTTCTGCCTTTGTACTAACTGCTTGCACATGAAGCATTTTATCTTTACCTATTACACTTCTTATTCCTTTTAAAATTTCTATAAAATTTCTATTTTCTTTAGAAATAATAGTAGGATTTGTAGTAACTCCACTCATTGGATATAAATCAAAAGCTCTCTTTATTTGTTCTAAATTTGCAGTATCTAATAAGTACATCATAATTAATCACCTTTCACTTAATTTATTTAAAATAAATATTATTAAATTTAAACACAAATATAATAAAAATATACATTTCCTTAAAACGTTCATTTCACTAAAAGTACTTACTTCTTAATTATTATTTATTATATAGTTTATAGTCTTTAAGACATTGTGTTATTCCTTCTTCTGTTGTTGTAAAATTTAAACCGCTAGCAATAATTTTATCAGTATTTAATCTTATATCTCTCTTATTTTGTGCATATTTTTCTTCATCTTTTTCTAAAATTTCTTCTATTCTATGTTCTAGTCCCATTTCTTTCAAAATAAGTTTTACTACTTCAAAACGATTTAAATCATTTTTGCTTCCTAAATTATAAGTACCATAAGGTATTTCAAAAATCTTATCAAATTCTTCTATAACCTGCTGAACATATGTCATTCCTCTATATTCATTTACTGGCCCTTTTATTTTTTCTCCTTTTAAAATACTTGATACTGTATTCCACATTATGTTTGAGTTTATATTTAGCCCTCTTTCTGGAAGTCCAAATAACCAAGTAAATCTTAAAATCCATAGTTCATCTAATATATTTTTAAGTAATCCTTCTGCTTCAAGTTTATTTTCACCATATACAGTATTTGGAACCGCTTTATGCTCTTCATCATATGGTCCACTTTCTAAATTTCCATTAAAGACTTGTTCAGAACTAATAAAAATCATTTTAGCTCCTACTTCTTTACATGCTTTTGCTACATTTACTGCTCCATCCACATTAATTTTATGTGCTACTTCTGGATGTTCATTGCAAAAATCAGTTACTGCAATAGCCGCTGCATGAATAACATAATCTGGTTTAATTTTTCTTAAACTTTCAAAAACGTCCTCTTCTTTTGTAACATCTAACTCTTTTCTACTAAGTGAAAATATATTATATTTGTCCTTATAATATTTTGAGAATCTTGTACAAAAGAAACCATTTCCTCCTGTAAGTAACACTTTTTTCATATAAAACCCCTCTTTTCTAATTTATTTACATTCCACCTATACTAACCTTTAAACCTTCTTTTTCTAATTTCTCTTTTATATTATTAACCTCTTCTTTAGAAGATGGATTAATATTTTTCATAGTATACTTTTTATTTAAATATTCATATTTATTACTTCCATATTGATGAAAGGGTAATATATGAATCTCTTTTAAAAAAAGCCCTTTTACCAAATTTATAATTTCATTTATATTTTTTTCATCCATAGTATATCCTGGTATTAAAGGAACCCTAGGTATAACTTTTTTTTCCTTTTTAACTAAAGTAGTAATATTGTGTTTAATTAGATTAAGGTCTGCCCCAATAACCTCTCTGGCTTTTTTATCATCCATTATTTTTAAATCAAATAAAATTAAATCTAAATACTTTGACATTTCTAACAGCTTTTCACTTTCACCTTGTCCACTAGTTTCAATAGCTGTATTTATACCTAATTTCTTTAATTCCTTTAATAATTCTATTACAAAATCACTTTGTCCTAATACTTCTCCTCCAGATAAAGTAACTCCTCCTTTTGAAGTGTTATAAAAGACCCTATCCTTTTCCACTTCATTTATAACCTCTTTAACAGTCATATATTGACCAAACTCACTAATAGCACCGGTTGGACATTCATCTACACTATGAGAACAAACTTTACAATGTATGCACTTACTTTCTATCTTACTTAATTCTATTTTAAAGCTTTGAGATTCTGGGTTACAACACCAGGGACAATGTAGTGGACATCCTTTAAAAAATATTACTGTTCTAATTCCTTCACCATCATGAATAGAGTATCTTTGTATATTAAATATGAGACCTTTCATTTAATAAACACTTCCTTTAAAGACTATGTTCTGTTCTAGCAATTATATCATCTTGAATTTCTTTACTAAGTTCTACAAAGAAAGCACTGTATCCAGCAACTCTAACCACTAATCCTTTATACTTTTCTGGGTGTTTTTGGGCTTGTCTTAAAGTTTCATGAGATACTACATTAAATTGTATATGTTGTATTTTAAGTTTCATAAATGCTAACAAATAATCTGCCATCTTGTTTATTCCCTTTTGTCCTTCTAAGGTTTTTGGATTAAATTTCACATTAAGTAAACTACCATTTGTTGTTAAATAGTTATCCAATTTACTTACACTTTTAAGTACAGCTGTTGGACCTAATCTATCTTTACCAACCATTGGAGATAATCCCCCATCTGCAAGTTGTTCTCCATCCTGCCTTCCATCTGGGGTTGCTGAAACTTTAGCTCCTAAAGGAATATGAGCAGATACTGTATATGCTCCAGGAGTAAAAATCCCACCTCTAACATTTTTATATGTTTCAAGCTTCTTTGCATAATAACTTAAAATATCTGAACCTATATTATCTAATTCATCGTTATCATTTCCATATTTATCATACCTATTTATTAATCTTACTCTTAATTTTTCGTACTCTTCTCCTTGAAAATTGCTTTCTAATGCAGAAACTATTTCTTTTAATGTAACTCTTTTTTCTTCATACACTATCTTTTTAAGAGCATACAATGAATCACTTAAATTAGCTATTCCTATTCCTTGAACTCCTGAAAAATTATATTTTGCTCCTCCTTCTGTTATATCTTCCCCTTTTTCTATACAATTTTCTATTAAACAAGATAAAAAAGGTACTGGAGCATATTGTCTATGTCCTTTATCAACTATATTTGATCCTACAACTACTAGTTTTATATACTTATCTATATTTTCTTTTATCTTACTTATTATATCTTCAAATAAAACATTCTTTTCGTTTTTTAACTGCTTTAAGGATATTTCCATTATCTTTAGAAGATTAAACAATGCTATATCATGAAGTCCATAAGTTTTCCCTGGAATTGAAAGTTCAACACAACCTACTATTCCATAGTCTCTCGCATCTTCTAATGTAACAGATCTATTTAAGAAACCTGGAACAATTACTTCATCATTAAATATTTGAGGAACACCTGTACCAAAGCGTATTGTCTCCACCGTTTTATTTAAAAACCCTCTTTCTATAAGTTCATTAACTCTTACAGCTAAATTAGGCTGAGGAAGTAATATATCTTGATAAGTTTCTAAGCATAAATAAGATAACTCATTTACTGCTGAATGACCTCTTTCTGTAAGTCCCCCTAAAGCAATAGTATATCCTGTAGGAAAACCTGCAAAATACTTTGCACTTTCAGCACTTCTTATTAAAACAACATCATTAGTTTTTATCCAAAGACATTGTAATAATTCACTTATTTTCTCATTTGATTCTCCTCTATTAATATCATTTTTATAAAATTTATACATATATTGATCAAATCTACCTAATGATAATGAACTTGCATTAGATTCATACTGGGCTATAATACTTATATACCAAAGTAGTTGACAAGCTTCATAAAAAGTTTCTGGCTTTTTACTAGCAACTTTTTTAGATATTCTCCCTATTTCTAAAAGCTCTTTTTTTCTCTTTTCATTGTTTTCATCTCTTGCATAATCTAATGCTAAAGATTCGTATCTTAAGATATGTCTCTTGGCAGCTTTTAATACTATTAAGGCTGCTTTATAATAATCATTTTCTTTATTTTTTTCTAATCTATCATTAACTGTATTTATTATTTTATCTAGACCATTTTCTAATACTAGCTGAAAATTCATTATAATATGGCCTTGACCTTTATCTGTTTGATTTAACTTAAATATATCTTTTGAAACACATTCTCTTACTTCTCTACTAATTTTATTATTAATAAAATCTTTCATAGATCTATCTTTCCAATAAGAATAAAGGTTTTCTCTATATATTTTTTTATCTTTTTCTGATATAAAAAATTGATCTTGATCTCTATTTTCTATAGTATCTAACTCATTATATATCCAATAAGGGTCCATTTCTGGTGATACTATTCCACTTCTTGGTTTTATTGTTCTATTTCCTGCTATAATTTCTCCTGGTCTAATAGATATATTTACATTTTCTAAAATATTACTTGTGGCTTTTGCCCTTCTTATAATTGTAGCTTCATTTTCTGTTTTTTTATAACTTTCAGTATAAAGTAGGGCTCTTTCTAAGGATATTTCTCTTTTATTTTCGAATAATTGTTCTTTTAATTTTTTTACCCTTTTGGTTATCATTTATAATCCCCCACAATATTATTAATTATTATTTTTTATTACTTTTTATTGTTTAATCTTATTTTAAACTAATTTTAATAAAAATTCAATAAAAAACAATTAAACTTTCTTTAAATTTATGATATATTTATACTGTACTAAAATTTAAATTAATTCTTATTTTATATTTAAGTTTTAAATTTAATAATTAATTAGGTTTTTAGGTTTTTTATTTTATACAAAAGGCTAAATATTAAATTAAATCTTATTGTAGATAACCTTCCTATTAAAATAATTTAAAAATTATAAACCTTAAAAATATGTGTTTGTTTAAACTTTTATAGTCTTTAAGATATTTAACTATGAAAATAAGTTAAACTAATAATTATATATATAACTATAGAGGTGGTGATATTTTTGTTTGCACAAGAACGATTAGATACAATATTAAATATTTTAAACAAAGAAGGTAAAGTTGTAGTAAAAGACTTAAGTTCTAAATTTAAAGTAACAGAAGATTGTATTAGAAAAGATTTAAAGAATCTTGAAAATCAAAATCTTATAAAAAGAACATATGGTGGTGCTGTTCCTATCCGTGAATCAGCTCATAATGAAAAAATAGAAAATAGAATTAATATAAATGTTGAATCAAAAAAAATAATAGCCCAAAAAGCCTTTAATCTTATAAATGAAAATGAAACAATTTTTCTTGATATCTCTACAACTAACATACTTCTTGCTGATATGCTAGCAAAAAGCAATAAAAAAATTACCGTAATAACCAATATGATAGACATTGTAAAAACTTTCTCTATAAATAATAATATAAAGGTAGTATGTACTGGGGGAACTTTTAGCAATGAATTAGATGGATTTACTGGTTCAATGACTATTGAAAATATTTTAAAATATAGAGTAAATAAAGCTTTTATAGGAAGCTGTGGTGTTAATATTTTCGATAAAAGCATTACAACTTTTGATGTTGAAGATGGAAATACAAAAAAATCTATTATAAATATAGGTAACCATGTGTACTTAGTTATGGAAAATAAAAAATTCTACTTTGATGGTGTTTATAATTTTGCCAATCTCTTTAATATAAATACAATAATTACTGAAAATACTCCAGATGAAAGCATTCTTGAAGTATTAAAAGAAACTAATACTAAAATACTATAGTTAATATAATATTTAAAAAAATAATTATAAAAGGAGAAAATATGAAATTTAAAAAAATAGTATCTATAGACTATACAGGAATAGATGAATTTGTCCATGAAAAACTTAAATCATTATGTAATACCTTAGAAATTTATAATGATTTCCCAAAATCAGAAGCTGAAATTATTAAAAGAGCTAAGAATGCTGATGTATTGTTAGTATCATGGAATACTCCTATAACAGCAAATATAATAAAAAATCTTCCTACACTAAAATACATTGGAATGTGTTGTAGTTTATATGATGAAAAATCTTCAAATGTTGATATTATACAAGCAAAAAAACAAGGAATTATTGTAAAAGGCGTAAAACATTACGGAGATGATGGAGTAGTTGAATACTTTTATAGCGAACTTATAAGATTATTTAAAGGACTTGGTAATGTTCAGTTTAAAGAAGAACAAATAGAATTAAGCGGTATAAATCTTGGTATAATTGGATTAGGAACTTTAGGAAAAATGATAGCAGATGCTGGTAATTTTTTCTCTATGAATATATACTACCACAATAGAAATAAAAGAAATGATGTTGATTATAAATATCTTTCAATAGATGTCCTTTTAAAAACTTGTGATGTTATAACAACTCATTTACCACGTAATACTGTTGTTATTGGTGATAAAGAATTTTCAGAATTTGGAAATGGTAAAATACTTGTAAATACAGGTCTGTCACCCTCTTTTGAACTTAGAGCTTTTGACAAATGGATAAAATGTAAAGGTAACTTTGCATTATTTGATATAAGTTCAACAACAGAAGAATTTAGAACTAAATATAAAGATTATCCTAATGTAATAATAAGTAATACTGTTTCTGGTTTTACTAAAAATGCACGAGAAAGATTAGCTCATAAGGTTATTTACAATTTAGAAAATGTTATTAAGTCAATTTCAGATTAAACTTTTAATAAATGCCTTACTAAAACCAATTAAATATATATTTTCCTATAAAAATAGTTTACCATCATACATTAATGGTAAACTATTATTCTGTAACTATATTTAAAAATTATCTTAATCTAAATTTTATTTTTTCCATTATTATATCATCAGAAATATTAAACATATTATCTAAAAGATCACATCTAAAACTTCCAGTACCTTTAGCATTCTTTGAAAGTTCACCACATATACCCATAAGAGCTACAGCTAAAACTGTACCTTGTAATATATCTAATGAAGAAATATAAGTAGCTATAAGGGATGTAAGCATACAACCTGTCCCTGTTATCATTGAAAGCATTTCACAGCCATTTTTTATTAAATATGTATAAGTTCCATCTGTTATTATATCTACTACTCCTGTTACTGCAATAACAGCTCCTGTTTCTATAGAAAATTTCTTTATCATTTCTATATTCTCATCAAAATTTTCCTCTGTTACAATATCTTTTTCTCCAACATCAATTCCTTTTGAATCATTTTTTATCCCACATATTGCTTTTATTTCGGACATATTTCCTTTTATAACAGTTGGATGACACTTTAAAATATACTTTTTTGCATATTGAAGTCTAAGTGTACTGCATCCAACACCTACAAGATCAATTACTTGTGGAATATTGTTTTCATAAGCTATTTTCCCAGAAATAAGCATAGATTCCATTCTAGTATCTGTTATATTTCCAAGATTAACTCCAAGCCCACTAGATTTAGAAGTAATTTCTGAAACTTCTAAAGGATGCTGGGCCATAATCGGTTTCCCCCCAACTGAAAGAACTATATTTGCACAATCATTTATTGATATAGGATTAGTTATACAATGTATTAATGGTTTTTTAGATTTAACACTCTCTTTTATTTCCAATAATTTGCTTATTATTGTTTTTTGGTCTATCATAAATTTTTGCCCCCAAACTCTTTTGAATTTTTTGAAGCATACCTATTCTACTTAAAGAACCTAGAAAAATAAATGCAATTGTTCCCCCTATAAGGGTAGCCATAATAAATGAAGGAACGTAAAACATCCATGTAAGTCCAGTTCTTCCCATTAATATAGCCATAACAGGGTATGAAACTATAGATCCTATTATACCAGTTCCTATAACTTCACCTATAACAGCAAAAATTATCTTTCCTTTAGATGCTCTATACAAAACTCCAGATAAAAATGCTCCAAAAACCGCTCCTGTTAGTGCAAGTGGTGGAATTCCCATAAAAAACATTCTTATAACACCAATTAATGTAGCACAAAGCAATGAATACCAAGGTCCAAGGATAACTGAACATACAATGTTTATAAGATGCGCCATAGGACATAGCCCTTCTACTCTAAGTATTGGAGAAATTATAACTCCCATAGCCACAAGCATTGCTAACATAAGTTTTTTTAATAAATTTGAATTTTGCCTCATAAAAAAATACCTCCTTAATAATATTTAAAATTCTACAAATCACATAGGAAATAAATACCATTAATAAGATATAGTTTTAGTACAATAAAATAGCAATTTCCTATATGAAATATCATATCAGACGGTCGAAGCTCAAAAGCTTCCTCTCACCTTGAAACACAAGTTCCCTCGCTATTTAATTGTGTTTTGCCATAAAAACTCAAGGCGCTCCCCTTTAGTTTTTAATATATAAAGTTTTAAAGCATAAAAAATAGGATACACGGAATAATGCGTATCCTATATATACTCTAAAACTTTATAAGCTGCTAGTATAAATATATTATTTCCTTACGCCGGCATTATCCGAATCAAGTTATGGGTCGAAGCATAAACTTCCTCTCAGCCTTAAATAAAGCTCCCCTTTTAAAAAATTATACCATATAAAAAATTTTTATACAATATTTCCTTAAATGCTGAATTTCCTAATACTATATTAATTTATTTTCAACTTATAATATAACTTGCATGAGTTAATTTATCATACTATTAAAATTAATTTAAACTAAATATATTTAATTGGTTAGTTTTAAAAATTTAACAAATTCCTTTTAAATAATCTAAATATAAGGTTAAAATAGCATAATACTTTATACTACATCTGTTATATTTATATTCTTTGTAGTCTTTAAATCAATAAAGTCAGAACCTATTGTTAATAAAGGCCTATCTATATTGTCTATATCAATTTTTATTATTTTTGCAATTTTACCATTACTTAGCTTAACTTTTTCTCCTATATAACAATTAATAATTCCTTCAATAAATTTATTTACATACTTATAATCTAATTTGTTTACACTTTGATTTTTTATTATTTTAAGTGCTTCAAAAGAAGTCCTTGTTTTTTTATAAACTAAACTTGATGTCATGGTATCAAATTCATCTGCAATAGCAACTATTTTAGCAAAATCATGGATTTTTTCACCTTTAATTTTTAAAGGATATCCTGTTCCATCACATCTTTCATGATGCATAAGTATTCCCATCAAAATCGATTCATCTATATTATGTATATTTTTTGCTATTTCATATCCAACAACTGCATGAGTTTTAACTTCACTAAACTCATCATCTGTTAATATTCTTCTTTTATTTAAAACTTCCTTATCTATTTTTATTTTACCTATGTCATGGAGAAATCCAGTATAACTTAAATATAATAATTGTTCTTTAGAAAAGCCTAACCATTTTCCTAACATGTAGCTTAATATTCCTACATTTACACAATGTTTATATAAACATTCATCTTCTTTTCTATAATCCATAATACTTTTAAGAATAATACTATAATCTTTCATCTCTTCCAAAACATATTCTTGAATATTTTTAAATTCTAATATACTTATTTTTGAATTTGAATCAAGCTTTTCATATATGTTTTTAAGATTTTTATGAACTTGTAACAATATTTCTTTTTTTCTACTAAATTTTTCTTCAGATTTTTTTATAACAGATTGAATTTGCTCTTCTAATTCACTATCGTCATATACCTCTATTTTCATATCTAAGTCCATTTTTTTAATCTTTTCAATATAATTACTAGTTAAAATAACATTTTTCCCTAATAACTTTATTCCATTTTTCTCAATAGCTTTTGCTAAAATCATTCCTGGTATTAATCTACTAAGTTCTATCTTTTTTGTCTTATTTTCCATATTCCCTCCAAATATATTAAAAATAAACTTATTTTAGATTATACAATGATTTTATTGCAATTTCCACATGATTTTATCCATTTTTCTTAACTAATCCCATTTAGTACAAAACTTATATATTAATATTTTACAATTCAAAAATAAGTAATATACCATATACCTTTTATTTACACACTATATATTAATTTAAATTTATATATATATATTTAAATTAATTAAAGTGCTTCCTTCCTCTTTAATACTCCTACTATTTTCGTTCCATGAACTTCTTTTACTTTTGTATAGTTTATAATATCTAAATAATTTTCTTTAGTAATACCACCTCCAGGAAGTATTATTATTTTATCTTTACTTTTACTTGTTAATTTTCTTATTATTTCCTTTCCATCAAAAGCATTAGTTTTACAACCTTTTGTTAATATCCTATCTACCTTAAGTTCAATTAATTCTTCTATTGCTTCCTCTTTGTCTTTTATTTCATCAAATGCCATATGAAAAGTTACATCTAAAGGCTTAGCTAAATCAACAAGTTCTTTCATTACATTTTTATTAATTAATTTATTTTCATCTAGCACACCAAAAACTACACCATCTACCCCTAATCCTTTACACAATTCTATATCCTTTTTCATTATTTCAATTTCATATTTTGAATATACAAAGTCCCCGCCTCTTGGTCTTATTATTACCATTATAGGTATATCTAAATAACTTTTAGTCTGAATTATAGTACCATAACTTGGAGTTGTTCCTCCTTCTTTTAAATTGTCACATAACTCTATTCTGCTAGCACCTAATTCTTGTGCTTTTTTAGCTTCTTTAAAAGATCCTACACAAGCTTCCTTTATATACATATTTCACCTCTTAATTTAAAGTAAATTATAATAATACTAATTTTTTAATAAGTTTATATTTATTTTTTTATTCTATAACTACTAAATCTATCTCTTGAAGTAGAATTTAAGATAATCTCATATCTCCATATACAATAGACTTTTCATTCAATTCATATACCCTAATAAAAAATAATACAATATATTGATTAATTTAATTCAAAAATATCAATATACTGTACTATACTATTCTTTTAATGTTTTTATCTAACATTAATATCTTTATTTATTTTCTATATAAGAAACTATAGCCTGAAAATTCTTATTTAGGTTATCAGGTATAAAATAATAATACACACTTTTTTTCATTCTCCTAGAAAATATTAAATCAGTTTCTTTTAAAATTTTTAGGTGTTCAGATATAGTTCCTTTTGAAAACCCAAAATCATCTGATAGCTCTTTAGTTGTCTTTGGAGATATAAGTAAAGATCTTATTATTTTTAACCTTAATTCACAATTAATAGCCTTAGTAAATTTCTTAACGGATTTAGGTACTTCATCCATTTCTATATTTCTAAAATTAAGATTAATGTATATGCAAAATATATTTTCAACTATACTAATCATCAAATGTGGTGAAGTAAATACAGAAGGCAAAAGTACAATTTTATCTATTCCATCAATATCAATTTGAAAATCTGTTTGTTTTTTTAATAATATTTTTCCATTAAGGTATTTTAAATCACCATGTAAATTAAGAATATAATCTATAGTATCTGAATTTGATAAAATAGATTTTTGCAAATCTATATTTTCCTTTTCATATTTTTCTATTCTAGGCCATTCAGCAGAAAAAATTTCTTTCCAATAACATCTTAATGTTTCTACTACTTTAGTTCTAATATTTTCATAATTGTGAAGGTAAGACCTTATACTAGAAACCGGAAGATAATTCAATAGCTCAGGAACATACTCTGAATCAAATAATGGTGGATTATCCATCCAATCTTTTAACTTATCTTTATGAACTAACCCTGCCCCTAAAAATAAATATGAAAATAAGTATATATCCATTTTTTCTATTTCATCAATTAAATAATGGATATCTTTAATGTTTGAATTTCTATTTTGTATCTCACTAGCTATATCCATAATAAATGACCATTGATTATATTGCTCAGAAAAAAAATATATATCCCTTTTTAACTTTAAACTTAACTTATTATTTATCTTTTCTACCCATCCTTCACAATTTTTATGATGACTTGGATCAGACAAAACATGCAAACTAGCAGCCATTTCAACTAAAGGACTACATATAAATTCTATTTTATTTTTAACATCTTCTCTTCTATTTATAATTGGCATCCTATTCACCTCATACATAACCTATGCTGCTAAATTTCAAGTAAATTCTATCATCAAATGAAATATAAATCAATTATAAGGAGGCTATTTACTAAATTCCTTATAATAACCTCCTTAGTAAATTTAAATAACAAATAAATCTTTCATTTGATTATTTACTTATTACTGTTCCAGTTTTCCCCATTAAAGCTTCTTCAACTTTATCTAAAGCTGTTATTATAGTTTTTCTCCCATTAAGTGAATCTGCAAACTTAACGGCTGCTTTAACTTTGGGAAGCATTGAGCCTGGTGCAAAATGACCTTCTTTTATATACTTTTCTGCTTCTTTTATTGTCATAAAACTAAGATCTTCTCTATTAGGTTGATTATAATTTATAGCAACTTTTTCAACAGCAGTTAATATTAATAATTTATCTGCATCCATAATTTCTGCAATTTTTTCTGCTGCAAAGTCTTTATCTATAACTGCTGAAACACCTTCAATATCTCCATTTTCTTTTTCAATTACAGGAACTCCGCCACCTCCAGCTGTTATAACTATATGACCATCATTAATAAGTGTTCTTACAATATCTTCTTCTACAACTGATTTTGGCTTTGGAGAAGGTACAACTCTTCTCCATCCTCTTCCTGAATCTTCTTTCATAATATAACCTTTTTCATCTATAATTTTTTTTGCTTCATCTTCATTGAAAAAAGAACCTACAGGTTTAGTAGGATTATTAAATGCTGGATCATTTTTATCTACTACTACCTGAGTTACAATTGATGCAACTTGTTTATTTATATCTCTTTTTTTAAGCTCCTGCCTTATTGATTGCTGAAGATGATAACCTATATAACCTTGACTCATAGCACCACATTCTGGAAAAGGCATGACTAAATTTGATTTATCTACAGCATTCATACCTTCATATGTTGAAACTATTTGTCCTACTTGTGGACCATTTCCATGAACTACTATAACTTCATTATTATTTTCAATAAGATTTACTATTGCTTTTGCTGTATTTTTGCAATTTTTAAGTTGAGCTTTAGCTGATACATCTTTAGAACTTTTTTGAAGTGCATTCCCTCCAAGGGCTACTACTATTCTTGACATATTATTTCCTCCATATATTTTGTTTTATAAACATATAATTATTTATTATGCATTAGATTTATTCTTTTTTATATTCTTAAGTAATAATCCACATGCAATAAATCCAATTACACTTACTATAATCATAAATGTAAACATTATTTTATATCCATCTATTCCTGGGTTTTTATCTAACCAGTTTCCAACTAAAGTATACACAAAAGCTTCTGGCAAAAATCCTATAAAAGATGCAAACCCTATAGCTGCACCAGCATATTTAATAGGTACATTTATTTCATCTATAGCAGCAAAATATATTCCTCTAGTAATAAATACCCCTGTACCTAAAACTACCATTGAAACTATTACTACCCATATAAGATTTGGATCTCCAGGTATAATTAAAAATGGGACTAATGACGCTACAATCATTACAAAAGCTCCAAATAATACTTTAGTTGAAGATCCAATTTTATCTGCCATAAATCCAGCAAAAGGTCCTGCCCCTATTGCTAAAGCATAAATACGTATTAATCCTAATGCCGCTGCAAGTGAAACTGATGCTTTAAATATTTCTGTAAAATAAGGAGTTATATACCCCATTGCAATATACTGAACATAAGAAGAAAATATAATAATTGCAAGTAACCATACTTGTGGCATTTTTATAACTGCAACTATATCACTTAACAAAGGATTAGAATCTTCTGTATTTTTACTATCTTTAAAGAAAAGTAATGTTATTATACCTCCAGCAACAGAAATGATAGCATAAACATTTATTACTGTTTTAAGTGCTACTTGTGATGCTCCCATTTTATTAAATAAAGCTAAAATCATAAATCCATAAATTATTGGTAAAAGTCCACGTCCACCTTCAAATATTCCATATAATCTACCTTGTTCTTTACTATCTCCAAGTTGACTTACAGCTTTTATCATTGCAGACCAATATGTCAAACTAGTTGTAATTGCCCATATAACATGTATTAAAATTAACATTTTATAACTTGGATAAGTTCCAAAATAAAATCCTACTAAACCTGTAACAATTAATGAAAAAGCTAAAAGTTTTCTAATGGAATAACGATCTGCAAGCCATCCACTAGGAAAATAGCCTAACATAGCTACAATCCCATAAACAGTCATTAAAAACCCCATTTGAGTATTATTTAAATTTAAAGCTTCTCTAAGAACATCATAATAATTATATCTAAGATATGGCAATTCATATATAACACAACCAGCTATCATAAGAATAAACAGCATCAAAGCCCGTTCCAATTTAATATTTTTTTTCATAAGCACCTCTACCCCTTAATAATAATTTTTTTATAGCATATAAGAGTATTAATCTTTTGATTTTTTAAATTAAATAAATATTAATCATACAATCTTTATAAACATTTAAAATATAAACTTATTCCTAATAAATCAGTATATTTCTACTTTTAGTACTACCTAACTATTCAGTTAATCCTATTGGAATAACTTATTTTAAATAAAACAGTATATTAAACTATTATTTTTTAGTCTAATATACTGCATAGTCATTTAAATATCTTATTTTATTACTATAGTGTTGCAACCATTACAGATTTTATTGTATGCATTCTATTTTCTGCTTCATCAAATACTACAGAATGTTTACTTCTAAACACTCCATCTGTAACTTCTCTTATATCAAGTCCCATTTCATCTTTTGCTTTTTTAGCCGCTCCAGTTTCAAAATCATGAAATGCTGGTAAACAATGCATAAAAATGCAATCTTCTGTTCCTATTTCTTTTAACATATCCATTGTTACTGTATAAGGTGCTAATAATTCTACTCTTTCTTTTAACTTATCTTCTTCTCCCATACCAGCCCAAACATCTGTATAAATAACATCTGCATTTTTGATTTCACTTGCCTCGCTACAAAATTCTATAGTAGCTCCGCTCTTTTTACAAGCTTCCAATAATCCTTCTTCTTTATCAATATCAGGATGTAACTCTTTAGGTCCAAAGCCTACAAAATTCATTCCCATTTTTGCACAACCATACATCCATGCATAAGCCATATTATTTCTTGTATCACCAACAAAAGCAATTTTTATATCTTTAAGTGGTTTTGAAATGTGTTCTTCTATTGTCATCATATCTGCAAGTATTTGTGTAGGATGATCAACATCAGTTAGTCCGTTCCATACTGGTACTCCTGCATGCTTCGCTAAATTTTCTACAACTGATTGCTCATAACCTCTATATTCAATCCCATCATAAAATCTACCTAAAACTTTTGCTGTATCTTCAAGAGATTCTTTCTTATTCATTTGTGAACTATTAGAATCTAAAAAAGTAACATGTGCACCTTCATCAAGAGCTGCAACTTCAAAAGCACATCTAGTTCTAGTTGATGATTTTTCAAATAAAAGAACAATATTTTTTCCTTTTAATGATTCATTTCTTATTCCTAGTCTTTTTTTAGATTTAAGATCATGAGCTAAATCAAGCATGTATCTTATCTCTTTTTGTGTAAAATCCATCAGTGTTAAAAAATTTCTTCCTCTTAAATTAATTGCCATTTTTCCATCCCCTTAATTATTATTTTATCTTTAGTATATAAAAATCAATCAATGTTATCTCTGTGAATTGGCATACTCATACATCTTGGGCCACCTCTACCTCTTGAAAGTTCAGAGCTTGGCATTGTAAGTACTTTTACTCCTCTTTTATCTAAAAGTTCATTTGTTACATAATTTCTATCATAAGTAATTACAGTACCAGGGGCAATTGCAAGAGTATTAGATCCATCATTCCATTGTTCACGAGGAGCTGCAAGTTCATCTCCTCCTCCACATCTTATAAGTTCAACAGAATCTAGTTTTAATTCTTTTTTAAGAACATTCTCTAAACTATCTGAAACATTATTAAATTTTAAATTAAATGATTTATCCATAACGATTTCATAAATGTTTAGAGGTCCCTCTATTTCAGGGTGAATTGTAAATTTATCATAATCTACCATAGTAAAAACCGTATCTAAGTGCATAAAAGCTCTACATTTAGGTATTTCAAACACAAGAACTTTTTCAAATGTGTTATCCCACTTTAATAGTTTTTCAGCTAACTTTTGAATAGCCTCTGGTGATGTTCTTTCACTACATCCTATACATACAACATTTTTTGAAAGAACTAAAATATCTCCACCTTCTATACTATTAGTATTTTCATACTCATACCAAAGTTTTGAACTATCATCTTTAAAATCCTTATTATATGAATATATATACTTAAGAAACAAAGATTCTCTTCTTCTTGCTCTTCTTGACATAACATTTATGCTTAATCCATTACCAATACATGCACCTGGATCTCTAGTAAAATACTCAGCTGGCGCTGGATCTACATAAAAAAGATTGTCATCTTGCATAATTTCAGCTAATGAAGATATCCCTTTATTACAAAGTTCTTTCTTTCTTATACCTGACATTATATTATTTATCATGCCTTTAGTATCTTTTTCCATCAAGTAATTTGAAAGGGTATTTTTTAAAGAAATATCTATTATTTTAGATTCTTTAAGATACTCATCAACGAACTGTTTTCTTATTTTTTCATTACTAATAGCTTTTTCTAATTCTTCAATTGCATATAAAACTTCTACCCCATTTTCTTTAAGTATATTAGCAAAATAATCATGTTCTTGCTGAGCAACTTTAACATAGGGAATATCATCAAATAATAACCTTTGCAAATTGTTAGGAATTAACCCTTCTAATTCTGGACCAGGCCTGTGTAAAAAAACTTTATTAAGTTTTCCTATTTCAGAAAAGACATTAATTTTAGAACACATGATTCTTCTCTCCTTTTCATTTTTAAATTTAAAATAAATCTAGATATTTGAAAGTTTAAATTATTCTTAATCTTGTTTATATAATATTAATATAGTTATGATTCGTCAAACACCGAATACTATTTTATGTCTGATAATTCAGATAGTTTTTTTGTGATATTTACCCTTAGTCATGAAATTTAATAATATTCGACATTTTATTACAAAATATATTTATTTAAATAATACACATAGTACTTTCAAAATTTAACAAAAATTAACTACAAATTCTATATATTATTATTTCACATAAAATGTTTATATATTAAATTCATTTAATTTTAATGATAAAAGCTTAATTATACTTTTTTAATTTAATTGACTTAATAAAAAGATCTCTAATTTTCTTAATAATAAAAAGCAACTATAGATTTATATCTATAATTGCTTCTTCATTTAGTACAAAATAATACTAATAATCTTTTTATTTTTAATTTATAGTAATTTTAATTAATAAAGCTAATACTAATCTTTTTTTAATCCTGCTCCACATAAAGGAATTATTATTTTACCTTTTATGGAACTTTTATTTTCATTGTAGTATTTGAAAAAACCTGCAAAAGTTGCAGCAGTAGTAGGTTCCACATAAAATCCTTTTTCAGCTAAATATTTTCTAGTTTCTTCTATTTTATTCTCTGGTGCTATAATAATTTCTCCATCTGTTTTTCTGACAGCTTCTAATATTTGCTTTCCTCTCATTGGATTTGCAATTGCTATTCCATCTGCTGAAGTTCCAGTGTTTATAACTTCATCTACAAAATCTTTTCCTTCTTTAAAAGCTTTATATATAGGAGCACACCCCTTAGCTTGAACTGCAATAATTTTAGGCATCTTCTCTATTAATTTTAAATCAAATAATTCTTTAAATCCATAATAGCACCCTAATAAAAGAGTACCATTACCTACTGGAATCACTACATTTTCAGGTATTTTTCCATTTAACTGTTCATATATTTCATAGGCATAAGTTTTTGTTCCCTGATAAAAAAATGGATTATAAACATGACTTGCATAAAATCCTTCTTTATTTTCTGCTGCCTTTAATGCAGCTTTTGCCGTATCTTCTCTAGTACCTTTAACTACATAAACTTTTGCACCATGGGAAGATATCTGTTTGATTTTTTTTAAAGAAGTTCCTTCTGGAACATAGATATCACAATCAATTCCTGCCCTACTTGCATAAGCTGCTATAGAATTTCCTGCATTACCACTACTATCTTGAATAACTTTTTTTATACCAAGTTCTTTAACTTTAGATATTAATACAGCGGCCCCTCTATCTTTAAAAGATAATGTAGGCATGGCATAATCAACCTTCACTAACAAATTAGGATTGTCTTTTTCAAGGGTAACTATTGGAGTTAATCCTTCACCCATAGTAATATCTTTCCACAAATTAAACTTTCTATCAAAAGGTAATGCTTTTAAATATCTAAATAAACTCCACTCATTTTTCAATATATCTTTTTTAGAAAATGTAAAATCAAACTTTTCAAGGTCTAACATACCTCCACAATCACATCTAAATACTAATGTTTTAGGATCATATATCTTACCACAATGGCTACATTTGTATTTCACCAATATAATATCCTCCTTTGATAAATAAATTTATATAATTAAATTTCTTCATTTTTTCTTATTTCATCTAAATAACTATAAACTGTTACCTTAGAAATATTTAGTTTATTGGCGATCTTTTCTATGGCTCCTTTTATTAAAAATATCCCTTTACTATCCATAAATTTTATTAATTCTATTTTATCTTTTCTTTTTAAATTATTTATATCTTGATTTCCTACAATTCTATCTACTAAATCATCAACTATTTCCATAACATGTTCAAAAGGTTCTATATCATCTTCTATACTTTCTTTTTCTACAATAAAAAAATCATCTAAAAAATCCTTCATATTTTTCATACACTCTAAATCATAATTTATGCATAAAGCCCCAATAACTTTATCTTTAGAATTTCTAATAAGTACCGTAGAAGACTTTATTTCTTTTCCCTCTTCTGTAACAGTCATATAATTTGCTGCACAATCTCCTTTAAAATTTTTTGATAACAAAACTTGTTTAACTAAATGATCAAATGCATCTCCAACTTTTCTTCCTGTAACATGGTTATTAATAGTATAAACTACAGAATTTTGAGGAATTGATAAATCATGAATTACAACTTCGCAATTTTTTCCAAAAGTTTTTGCAATTAAGTTTGCTATAGGGATATATCTTTTTAATTCTTCACCAATGCTTATCAAAAAATCACTCCTGTATACAATCTTATAATTAAAATCTATATTTATATAAAAAATTATATAAAATCAGTATTTTTAACTATATATACTTATAATTATATAAAAAATTATACAAAAGTCAATTTTTCATAATTTTTTCTAAGTATTTTTTTAAAATAATATTATATCTTAGTAAAGACACTTTTCCCTTCACTAAAAAATTATAAATAAAAAAAAGCCCTTTTAAGGCTAAATAATTTTCAAATATATTTGATAATATTAATTTATTTTTTCTAGATATGAATTCTTTAAAATATAAGAATGGGTGTGTAAAGATTTATTTATAACTTCTTTATTTATAAATTTTTCTTCATGCATATAATCATAGGCATCATATATGCATATTAAAGATACATTTGTATTATTTAGAGCTTTGCTTAGGTTAATTTCCCAATCTAAAAAATCTTTTTGTGAGGTAGTTTGAATAGCATAGGTAGGTTGACCAATCCATCTTATTCCATTATAATTTTTAACTTTGTTTTCTAAAGAAATTTCATTGATTTTCTTTTTTAATTCTTTTAAGTCACCAGATTTATTGCTTATAATTAACTCTTTTACTGGTCTAAATTTTATATGCTGAGCAGGAACATTGTTTGTAATAAGAAACTCTAGTAATTTACTATAAATACTTTCTTCCATAGAAATATAAACCATTTCATTATTTTTGATACCCTCTAATATATATGAATACATACTAGTAAAAAGATGCTCATTCCCATAATAATAAAAAGTTGAATGGGTTCCAAATATATTTTTTAATCCTAATTCTAAACTTGGTATAACTTTTAATTTGTTTTTACAAAAGACACATTTGTACACTAATTCATCTATTAGCTCACTTAGTCTAATTACTTCATCATCTAATAAATTTTGTTTTTTATCAATTATAAGATTATTTAGTTTTTCTTTATAACTTTCAATACTATAGTTCAAATCGCAATTATTACATGAAAAATTCATTATGCCACATCCTTACTTTATCACTTATTATATTTTTTCACTAGAATTGTATCATGTTTAAAGAGAAATATATGTATTAATTTGTCAAATGATAAAAATTAATTGATTATTCATAAAAATAAATAGAAGTAACAATAGCTTTTTCTATTGTTACTTCTATTTTATTACTTATTTATATTATAAATCATCTACATCTTGTTCTTCACCATATCTAACTGTTCCTTCTGAACTAAAGCTATCTTTAGGATCTTTTTCAATAAAGTATCCATCGTTAGGTTCTTTTGAAGGTTTAGCACAATTTGTACAAGAATGTGATTTAACACTTTTTAAATCTTTAATTTTTTTCATTTTGTCCATAACCTAAAATTACTCCCTTCTTAATGTACTAATCTTAGTATTCCCTATTAGTTTCAATTTATATAAATATAAAAAATACATAATATATATTAAACTAAATAAAATATTAATAAAAATAAAAACCTTACATATATATATATTATAAAATTTCATTTTACAATTTATAATATTTCTCTGATAAACTTATAACATTGTAATTTCCTATATTTAACATTCAAACTTATTATATTTTTCAAATATTTTTAATTTTAAATCAAAAGCGACTATTTTGCATATTAAGAAATAGTTAAATTATACTTTTTCTTTTAAAAATGAACACTTTTTCTCAATTTTCAACAAAATTATTGATAACGTTTTAACAAAATTTAAAAAATTTTTAAATTTTTAAATTTTTTTATAAAGAAAAGAAGGATATTCTATATATTTGTAGAATAGGTATATAGAGTAGATGAGAGTAGAGTATTAATTAAATGTTTATGGAGGGATTTTTAAATGAATGTACGTTTTTCAGAAAGAGCTCAAGGCTTAAAAGCTTCAGAAATAAGGGAATTACTTAAATTGACAGAAATGCCTGAAATAATTTCTTTCGCCGGTGGACTTCCAGCACCAGAATTATTCCCAGTTGAAGAAATGGAAGGAATCGTTCAAGAAGTTATGAGAGAGCAAGGAAGAGCAGCTCTTCAATATAGTTCAACAGAAGGATTCAAACCTTTAAGAGAAATCATTGCTAAAGAAAGAATGGCTCCAGCGGGTGTAAACGTTACCTGTGATGATGTTGCTGTAACTAGTGGTTCTCAACAAGGTATAGAATTTTCAGCTAAGATATTCTTAAATGAAGGAGATATAGTAGTTTGTGAAAGCCCTAGTTACTTAGGTGCCATAAACGCTTTTAAAGCATATAGACCTCAATTTGTTGAAATACCAATGGATGATCATGGAATGATAATTGAAGAATTAGAAAAAGCTTTAAAAGAACATGGAAATAAAGTTAAAATGATATATACTATTCCTGATTTCCAAAATCCAACTGGTAGAACTATGCCAGATGACAGAAGAAAGAGAGTTGCAGAACTTGCAGCTGAATACGAAATTCCTGTAATAGAAGATAATCCTTATGGAGATCTTATATATGAAGGTGAAAGACATCCTTCAATAAAAAGTTTTGATAAAGAAGGTTGGGTAATTTACCTTGGAACTTTCTCTAAAAACTTCTGCCCTGGTTTAAGACTTGGTTGGGTTTGCGCTTCTGAACAAATACTTGAAAAATATGTAGTTGTAAAACAAGGTGTTGATTTACAATGTAGTACTTTTGACCAAAGAGCAGCTGCATTATTTATGCAAAAATACGATTTAAATAAACACATTGAAAAAATAAAAGTTGTTTATAAAAAACGTAGAAACTTAATGTTAGATAGTATGACAAAATATTTCCCAGAAGGTGTTAAATTCACTCATCCAATTGGTGGATTATTCACTTGGGTTGAACTTAGAGAAGATTTAGATGCTAAAGAATTAATGAAAGATGCTTTAGCTGAAAACGTAGCTTACGTACCAGGCGGACCATTCTTCCCTAATGGAGGACATCACAATTATTTCAGATTAAACTACTCTTGCATGAGTGATGAAAAAATAGTTGAAGGTGTTAAAAGATTAGGAAAAGTTTTAGATAAGCATTATAAATAATTGATAATACATCTTTTTTCTCCTTTTAGGTTAAACTAACCTAAAAGGAGATGATTCATATGTATGATGCAAAAGAAATTGATGATAATGGATTTGAAGAATTAAATGAATTGAATTCTAATTGTTTATGTGATAGAAGTTACTATAATAAAATAGTAAATGATAATTCTATAGTAAAGTTAAAGTCGTCTTATATTCCTATTGAAAATATATTAGATTAAACCTTAGCTTTAAAATTACTATTCTTGCTTAAAATAAAATTTATTATAAACAAATGTTTATTATTATTATGGGGGGTAAAATAAATGAAAGTATCAACTAGAATATCAAATATGCAATTTTCACCGATAAGAAAGCTAGCACCTTATGCAAATGAATCTAAAAGTAAAGGTATTCATGTTTATCATCTAAACATAGGACAACCTGATATCAAAACTCCTGACTGTTTCTTAGATGGAGTAAATTCTTATAAAGAATCAGTTTTAAAATATACTGCTTCTCAAGGTATGGACTGTTTATTAGATAGTTTCATAAAATATTATAAGAGTTGGAATATAAACTTTGAAAAAGATGAATTACTAATAACTAATGGCGGAAGTGAAGCTATTCAATTTGCTTTAATGGCTACTTGTGATGTTGGGGACGAAGTTATAATTCCAGAACCATTTTACACTAACTATAACGGATTTTCAGAAGTAGCTGGAGTTAATGTTGTTTCTTTCTCTACTAAAGCAGAAGAAGGATTCCATCTACCTAAAAAAGAAGAAATAGTAAGCAAAATAACACCAAAAACTAAAGCATTATTAGTATCAAATCCTGGAAATCCTACAGGCGTTGTTTACACATACGAAGAAATGAGAATGCTTGCAGATATTGCTAAAGAAAATAACCTATTCTTAATTGCTGATGAAGTATATAGAGAATTTGTATATGATAATCTTAAATATACATCTGCTATGTATCTAGAAGATGTAAAAGATAGAGTTATTTTAATAGATAGTATATCTAAAAGATATAGCGCTTGTGGTGCTAGAATAGGATTAGTAGCTTCTAAAAACAAAGAATTAATACATGAAATACTAAAATTATGCCAATCTAGATTGTGTGTACCTACAGTAGAACAAATAGCTGCAGCTAATTTAATAAATACTCCAGAATCTTATTTTAAAGAAGTAAAAGCTGAATATGAAAACAGAAGAAACATATTATTTGAAGGTCTTGAAAATATACCTGGAGTTATATGTAAAAAACCTACTGGTGCATTTTATATAGTAGTAAAACTACCTGTAGACAATGCTGAGAAATTTGCTAAATGGATGCTACAAGACTTCAACTATGAAAACAAAACAGTTATGGTGGCTCCTGCTGAAGGATTTTATGCTACAGACGGATTAGGTAAAAATGAAATAAGAATTTCTTATTGTTTAAAAGATGAAGATTTAAAAGAAGCTATGAAAATATTAAAAATAGCAATTGAAAAATATAACAGTGTTAATTAAAACATTTAAAATAAAAATAAAACCTACATATAATTTGTAGGTTTTATTTTTTTAACTGCCAATTACAAGTTTCAACTACTCTTTTAAATCCTATTGATTCATATAAGTTTAAGGCCTTATAGTTATTAGAATCAACTTTAATCATTACCTTTTCATACCCTTTCTCTCTTGAAATCCTTAAAAGATAATATAAAAGATCTCTAGCATACCCTTTTCTTCTATACCCTTCTAATATTCCAAAATTAACGATTAAAGGATAATCTTTTTCTTTTATAATTTGACCATAGCCTATATATTTGTGGTTTTTTACTAATATTATAGATCCACCTTCTATATAATAATCTTGCTTTTCATCATAGTATATGTCATTTAAGTTTAATGGAACTCTGTTATTACTTTTAAATATTTCGTTTTGAAGATAACACCTTGCTTCTTCGTGCTTATTTAATTGTAATTTTTTAAATTCCAACTCCTTGTTATATTTAAAATCAATATCCTTATAGGATAAATTCAATTTTAATTCTATAGTTCCACTTTCTTTTCTAAATCCAATTTTTTTTAATATATTATAATTATAGTTATTACTTTCACATAAGTAATTTATAGTACTATTGTTATTTATAGAATTTATCAAATATTTATAGGCTAATTCTAAGTTTTTATCACCTATTATATTTAATGCATTTATGTCACATCTATCTTTATCTAAATTAGTCCAAATATACCCTATATAATTATTCTCATCTACAAGTAATCTAACTTTACTTTTAAGCATAAACTTTTGTATAAAATTAGCTTTATTATATAAATCAAAAAAATCTTTATTTAAAGAATTAAATTCATTTTTCCTTTTATTTAATTTTTTAAATAAATTAAAGTTAGTTTTATTTAATTTAACACACTTATACATAATAATCCTCTTAAAAACATTATTTTAATAAATATTACTAATATAGTATAAAACTAAATTTTTTTCTAGTCAATTCATATTGTTTAATTAATAATCTTTTAAGCATTCTAAGTAATCATTAAGAAATTTTTTTTCTAATTCATCATATTTTATTACTTTATTTAATTCATTTATATATTTGCTTTCTGACCATTTTTTATGTTTTATATATCTTCTTTTTCCTAATTTCCAAAATTTATATGGGAATATAATCAAAGATAGCATCATTTCCAAATCAATTTTTTCTAATTTTTCTACTGAATCATATGAATCTATTATTTTTTTTGCCTTATCAAAATCCCATTGAAAATTTTTTTTAGCCATTAATCTTCTTATATACTTACTTAAATCATTTACTTTCACATTAATACTTAAATTATTTAAATCGATTAAAAAATACTGACCATCTTTATTTATTATATTTTTATAATAAAATCCATCATGACATATGGTTTTATTCGATTCTAATTTTTTATATAACTTATAATATTCTGAATTATTAAGGTAAGTTAATGCCACCATACCTCTAGTATAAAAATTTTCTAAATGCTCCATATAGTTAATATCAAATTCATTTTGTACTTTTTTATTTTTAATAACTTTTTCAAATTTATTTAAATCATTAAGTCTTTTATTATATACCTTAGGTAATTTTTTAGAACGATTTTTTAATTTTAATTTAGACATATCTATTTTTTTAATGTGTAGATGAAAATCTGCTAAAAGTTTTGCACAATCCATAGCTTCTTCAATATCATTTAAATTGCACTCTTCTCCTTCTATCCATTCTGTGATATAAAAAGTCCATTTTTTATATTTCACATAACTATGGCCTTCTTTTGATGTATAATATATAGGAATATTATTAAACTCTGTATTTTTTAGTTCTTTTGATACTATTTGTCCATTTTTTATTTTATATTTATTATGTTTAACTCTTTTAAGGCATATCTCTCCTTTCTCTGTATTTATTTTATATACATTCCCAAATTTGGAGATATCTATAACATCAAATTTATACTTGTTTAATACTTTATTTAACATAGATTTTTCTTTTTTAGATATATAATTCTCGCTATAATCTACTACTCTTCTATCTCCCATATAAAATCCTCCCTTAAAGGCATATACTAAATTATATTAATAATAGTAAAGAGATTATTACAAAAAATAGAAAAGACCACAATAAACTGTGGCCTTTTTTTAAAATTGTTCTAAATCTTTAATACTAAGAGAAATCCTTCTTTCTTTTTCATTTACATTTAATATTTTAGCTTTCACATCTTCCCCTATATTTAATACCTCATGTACATTTTCAACCTTTTTATTACTAAGTTTAGATATATGAACTAGTCCATCTACTCCTGGCTCTAATTCTATAAAAGCCCCAAAATCCATAATACTTACTACTTTTCCTAAAACAATACTACCTTCTGGATATTTTTCTTCTACATTATTCCATGGATTTTCTTTAAGTTTTTTAAGACTTAAAGCTAACTTTTCTTTTTCTTTATCTACACTTAGTACATAAACTTTTATTTTATCTCCTATATTTAAAGCCTCACTAGGATGCTTTATTTTTTTCCATGATATTTCTGAAATATGTAAAAGTCCATCTATTCCATTTATATCTACAAAAGCTCCAAAACTAGTTAATCTTTTAACTTCTCCTTCTACTGTATCTCCTTCTTTTATTAAATCCCAAGCTTCAGCTTTTTTCTTATCTTGCTCTATTTTTAATAACGCTCTCCTAGATCCAACTATTTTTGTCTTATTTCTTTGTTTTATAAATTCTATTATATTTACTTCTACTTTCATACCTTCATATTTGCTTAAATCATCTACATGGAAAAGCTCTATATGAGATGCAGGTATAAATACTCTAACCCCTTTATGTGTAGCTACTAGTCCACCTTTTACACTTTCTTTTATAGTAACTTCTATAGTTTTTTTGTCCTCAAAAACTTCTTTTAATTCATTATAAGCTTTTTCTCTTTTAAGTTCTGTACGTGATAAAACTACATAACCATCTTCATTTTTAACTTTTATTACTTTAGCTGTTATTTCATCTCCTACATTATATATATCTTTAATATTTGAAGATTCTTCTTTTGTTTCTAATATTACTTCTGTTAAAGGTAGTACCCCTTCAGATTTATAATTTAAATCTATATAAGCTTCATTTTCATTTAAAGATATAACTGTTCCCTTTATGATTTTTCCTGTTCTTATATTATTATCATTTTTATTCATATAATCTAATATTTCATTATTTTCTTCATTTTTCATTTTTAATATAGCCTCCTTTATAATCCAATCTGGAGTAGATGCACCTGCTGTAACTCCTATTTTTATATCACCTTTATCAATTATATTACAAGGTATTTCAGATGCATTTTCTACGTGGAAAGTGTTATTACAATATTCTTTACATATTTCATATAATTTTGTAGTATTAGAACTATTTTTACCTCCAATAACTATCATTACATCTGAGTCTTCAGCAAGTTTTCTCGCCGCTTCTTGTCTTACAGATGTAGCATTACATATTGTATTAAATGCTATAACATCTTCAGTTTTCTTATGTACCGCTTTTAAAACTTTTTCCCAATTTTCTTGTTTTTCAGTAGTTTGACACAATACACAAGTTTTTCCTTTAAGATTTTCTAAATTTAATCCATCCTTTGATATAATTGCAGAATTATTACACCATCCATTTATTCCAATAACTTCTGGATGATTTTCGTCCCCTACTATAACTATACTATATCCTAATTTATAATACTTTCTAGCTTTATTTTGTATATTAGATACATGAGGACATGTATTATTTATTATATTAAATTCTTGATCTTTTAATGTGGTTATAGTATTTAATGGTACTCCATGAGATCTTATTATAATTGTATCTCCTTTTTTCAAAGTATGTACCTTTTCCATATCTATAGGACTTATTCCTTTATTTTTCAAAGAATTTACCACATCATTATTATGAATTAAAGGTCCTAAAGTATATATAACATCTTTATAATCTTTTTTGGTTTTCAAACTTTCTTCTACTGCTCTTTTTACGCCAAAACAAAACCCTGCCTTATCTGCTAAAGTTACACTCATATTAACAATCTCCTAACTAATAACATTATCTCTAATTACTTTTTATGTAACTGCAAATTGTATCTACCACTTCATCTATATTCAAATTAGAAGTATCTACTAAAATAGCATCCTCACTTTTTCTTAAAGGATTTACTTCTCTATTCTCATCTATATAATCTCTCTTATTTATTTCACTTAAAACATCATCATAGCTTATATTTATGCCTTTTTTATTTAATTCATCATATCTTCTTTGGGCTCTAACTTTAGCACTAGCTGTAACAAAAAACTTATAAGGTGCATTTTTAAGTACAACAGTACCTATATCTCTTCCATCCATTATAACCTTATATTTACTAGCTATATTTTGTTGAATAGATACTAAAAGTCTTCTTACTTCTTTTACAGATGCAAATTTAGAAACATTTTGGTTTATTATAGGCATTCTTATTTCTTCACTTATATCTTCACCATTAACTAAAATATTATCTCCTTCAAATTTAATATCTAAAGATAATATCATTTTCTTTAAACCTTCTATATCATCTTCACTTATATTATTTTTTAAAGCTTTTAATGTTACAGCTCTATACATAGATCCTGTATTTATGTACATAAGATTTAATTTCTCAGCTATAATCTTTGCTATAGTACTTTTGCCAGCACCTGCTGGACCATCTATTGCTACAGATATATTCATTTTTATCAGCCTTTCTATTCTCTTTTAATATATATTATTCTATAATTTACAAATAAAATCCTTTTGGAATATTTCTCATACTTTTATATTATTCTATACTCATTCCAGCTAAATATCCTGTAGATAGAGCTATTTGTATATTAAATCCACCAGTGAATCCATCAACATCTATTACTTCCCCTGCAAAATATAAATTATTAATTTTTTTAGATTTCATAGTTGAAGGATCTATTTCTAAAACATCTACTCCTCCAGATGTTACTATAGCTTCACTTAAAGGCCTTTTGCCTTTTATATTAAAAGTTAGATTTTGTAAAATATATCCGAGATGTTTTCTTTCTTTTTTTGTAATTGAATTAACCTTCTTATCAGGATTAATACCACTTAATTCTATTATCTTACCTATCAATTTCTTAGGTAAAAGGTCATTTAAAGAATTTTTAAAATCCTTATTACAATATTTTGAGAAATCCTTTTGTAATCTATTATCTAATTGTTCTTCTGTAAGTGCAGGTTTTAAATTTATAACTGCCTTAAAATTATCTTTATTAAGTAAACTACTAGCACTTAATACAATCGGTCCTGATATTCCAAAATGAGTAAAAAGCATTTCTCCTAATTTTTTATATACAGTTTTGTTTTTTTCATTAACTATATTTAACTCTATATTTTTAAGAGATAAGCCTTGAAGTTCTTTAATCCAATCTTCCTTCATTTCTAAGGGCACTAAAGAAGGTTTTATATCTTTTATAGTATGGCCTAGCTTTTTAGCAAAATTAAATCCTGCACCAGTAGAACCTGTTTGAGGATAGGATGCTCCTCCTGTACATAATACAAAATAATCTCCATTTATTTTAGTGTCATCTTCTAATTGTATACACTCTATATTTTTATCTTTGCTGTGAATTTTCTTTACTTTATTATTAAGTATAATTTTCACCTTTTGCTTTAATAGCTTACTTTTCATAGCAGCTATTATATCTGAAGATTTATTAGAGTTTGGAAAAACTCTATCTCCTCTTTCTACCTTTAATTTTACTCCTAAATTCTCGAAAAAATTTATAGTATCATCATTTGTAAAAGTATATAATGAGCTATATAAAAATTGCGGATTTGTAGGTATATAGTCAAAAAAATCACTTATATCTTTAGCATTAGTTACATTACAACGCCCTTTTCCTGTTATAAATAATTTTTTACCTAATTTTTCATTTCCATCTACTAATATTACTTGGTGTTTTTCCGAAGCTTTTATTGCAGCCATCATTCCTGCAGGGCCTCCACCAATTACTATAACTTTTGCCATAATCTCACCTCATAAAATTATATAATACTATTATTTTAAATTCAGTATTATACTATACTAACTATACTATAATATCATTACTTAGTTATATAATCTAGCAATGATATTATTAAGGATATGAAAATAAAGAATTTTTAAACTCTAAACACTCTATAGTATAAGTTAATATAAAAATTCCGAACTCTACATAGTAAAAAAGCGGGCTTGAATAAATTCAAACCCGACTTTTTATATAATCTTGAAACTTAGATTAATACCAACCTCTTGCTTTCATAGCACCTGCAACTTTTTTAATTGAGTGCATGTAAGCTGCTTCTCTCATTGTAACTTTGTATAATTCTTTTATGTCCCAAAGAGCGTTGAAAGCTTTAACCATAGCTTCTTCTTCTTTCTTTTCTACTTCTTCTTCTGACCAATAATATCCATATAAGTTTTGTACCCATTCGAAGTAAGAAACAGTAACACCACCAGCATTAGTTAATATGTCTGGAGTAACTGTTATTCCTTTTTCGTTTAAGATAGCATCTGCTTCTGGAGTTATAGGACCATTAGCAGCTTCACAAACTAATTTTGCATTGATTAATGGAGCATTTTCTTTAGTTACAGCATTTTCTAATGCAGCTGGAATTAATATATCTACGTTTAATCCCCAGAATTCTTCCATTGATATTTCTTTAGCACCTGGGAAACCTATTAAGCTTCTATTTTTTTGGAAATATTCTTCTAAATCTTTTCCGCAGAATCCATCTTCTTTATATACAGCATATGTTCCTTTTTCTTTGCACCATTCTGCAACTGCAACTACTGTTCCGCCTAATTTTTCACAGTTTAATATTGTATGAGAACCAACATTACCCATACCTTGAACTGCTAATTTAGCTTTCTTTAAGTCTATTCCAAGTTTTGCAGCAGCTTCTCTTGCTGTTACTGCAACACCATATCCTGTAGCTGCATTTCTTCCAAGTGAACCACCAAATTCTAATGGTTTACCAGTTATAACACCTATAGAACTACGTCCCATTAATTTATTATATTCATCAACCATCCAAGCCATTATTTTACCGTTAGTATTTACGTCTGGAGCTGGAACGTCAACTTTTTCTCCTATTAATTTATATATAGCATCGATATATCCTCTGCTTAATCTTTCAAGTTCTCCTTCTGATAAAGTTCTAGGATCTACTATGATTCCGCCTTTACCACCACCATATGGAATTCCTGTTACAGAACATTTAAATGTCATCCATATAGATAAAGCTCTTACTTCATCTAATGAAACATTTGGATGGAATCTAACTCCACCTTTAGTTGGTCCTACAGCGTCGTTATGTTGAGCTCTGTATCCTGTGAAAACCTTTACTGTACCATCGTCCATTTTTACTGGAATTGAAACTTCTAATACTTTTAAAGGTTGTTTTAACAATTCATAAACAGCAGGTTCCATACCTAATTTATCACAAGCTGTTTTTACTTGTTTTTGAGCATTTACAAATGGATTTAAATTTTCTTTTGTCATGATTACTACCTCCCAATAGTGAATCAATAAGGCAATAAGATTGCTTTATTAATTTAAATATTTTATATATATCTCTTTATATTATAAGTATTCTATACGTTTTCAAAAATTCCTTCCCAAAATTTTAAAAAAAATATAATTTTTTTTAAAATTTATTCTATTTTGAATGCAAACGTTTAAATATCAATGTTTCTAGGCTATAAAAATTTTTTTAAATATTTTATTATTAAGAAGGAAAAAGACCAGCATAAAAAGTCATGCTAGTCTTTTTCCTTCATTTTTTAACTTTAATAACTTTTTTCTTTACTTTCTCTATAAGAATACACTGCATATTCCTGCCAAATATCTTCCAAATTACTAAAAGTAGAAGATATTTTTTCTTTTTCTCTTAATCCAACAGATACTATCAATGCATTAATAACGCTAAGAGGTGCTACTAATGAATCTACAAATGATGCCATATTACTTTGGGCTATTAATGTATAATCTGCTTTTGAAGCTAAAGGTGAAAGTAAGCTATCTGTTATAGATACAACTTTTGCTCCTCTTTTTTGAGCAAAAGATAAAGCTTCAATAGTCCTAGCTGCATATCTTGGGAAACCTATACCTATAACTAAATCATCAGAACTCATATTTATCATCTGTTCAAAAATATCACTTATACCATAAGTTATTACATGAACATTATCTAATATTAAATTTAAATAAAATCCTAAAAATTCAGCTAAAGCAGTAGTACTTCTTAAACCTACTATGTATATCTTCTTTGCTTTAAAAATATTATTAACTACTGCTTCGAAAGTTTCATTATTTATTTTTTCAAGAGTAGCTCTTATATTTTCCATATCAGATTTTAGTACACCTTTTAAAGCAGTTTCTTCACTAACATAATCATTTGAAAGTTCTATTCTTTGAACTGTAGTAAGTTTATTTTTTATAAGTTCTTGTAATGATTTCTGTAATTTAGGATATCCAGCAAATCCAAGTTCGTTTGCAAATCTAACAACAGTAGATTCACTAACTCCTACACTTCCACCTAATTTAGCAGCAGTCATAAATGCCGCTTTATCATAATGCTTTAATATAAACTCCGCTATTAATTTTTGACCTTTACTTAATCTTGGAAATTTCACTTGGATTATACGCATTAAATCTAATTTGTTTTCTTTCATATCTATTTCAACCCTTTCTTACAGTTTATTTTTTTTATGAATTATATATTTCAGTTTACCATTTATTGAAAAAAGTTTCAATGCAAAATTCAATTGTTTGTTAATTGATTTATCATATATGTTAATACTTATACATATAAATGCATATTTTTTCCATTGTTTTTTTACTCAAATATTAATATTACTCTTATATGATAACAATTGTATTATTTTAGCAAACTTCTTTATGAATTATATAATATAAAAAAAATTATTTCTATGGTATTAAATTTAATTTTTCTTTCATCTAAACATATTTTATTATTTAAAATTTTTCAAATATTCAATTTCTGACTTTGTTAAATCTCTATATTTGCCTAAACTCAAGTTTCCTTTTTTAATTTTACCTATAGATATTCTATCTAACTCTAAAACATCATGACCTATAGCTTCGCACATTCTTCGTATTTGTCTATTTTTCCCTTCATGTATCTTTATTGTAACTTCCGTTGTATTTAAATTAACCTTGTCTACTATTATATCTGAAGGAGCTGTTATATATCCGCCTATATCAATTCCTGATTTAAATTTTTCAATATCTATTGAACTTATTTTACCTTTTACCTTTGCTTTATAAGCTTTTATTTTTTCCTCTCTTGGATGAATTATATTATTATATATTTCTCCATCATTAGTTAAAATTATAATTCCTGAAGTATCTTTATCTAATCTACCTATAGGGTAGACTCTCTCTTTAACATTAATTAAATCTAATATAGTTTTTCTATTTCTTTCATCTTTAACTGTAGATATATATCCTTTAGGTTTATTAAGCAATATATATACTTTATTGTTTTCTTTTTGAAGTAAGTTACCATCAAGTAAAATTTCATCTTCCTCATCTACTTTTACTCCAAGTTCTCCTACAATAGTTCCATTAACTTTAACTCTTTGATTAAGTATTATCTTTTCGCACTTTCTTCTTGATGCTACTCCACAAGAAGCCATATATTTTTGAAGTCTCTCTTTCATATATTCTCACCTTTTACTATTATTTAATTTACACAACTACTATTTTATAATTTTTATGATAAAATTTAAAGTGATTTATACTTATAATATACAAATATAATCCATAAATAAGCAAAAACTTCATATAAAATATAAAAATATATAATTTTACACAAATAAAAACAACTTTTCCTTATAAATAAAGAAAAGTTGCTTTTATTTAACCATATCTATTTAATAAGATTTGGTAATGTATTTGCAGCGTGAGGCATAACGTAAGTTTTTAAATTCTCACCTTTTTCTTTTCTAACCAAATTCAAAGCTTCATCAATAGTTTTAACTACTCTAACTTTTGTATTTTTCATTAAACTAGGATCTATATTACTTACTAAAATCATATTAAATCTTTCTGCTGTATCACAAGCTAGATAACTTGTATGTTTTGAAATAGTATATCTATCTCTAAGCTCTTTTTCTCTATCTAACATATTATTAAAATCAGTAAGAAGCTTTTTAACACCTTCATCTCCACCAAGGCCCTCACTACATTCACTAAGTATTATTATACTTCCTCCTTCTTTAACTGCTTCCCTTGTATTTGAAATAGTCTTAGAAGTTTGATAGAAATTTATATCTTTAGGATAACCACCAGCAGTAGCTATAGCTAAATCTGCTTTTTCTTCTATATCTACACCATCTATCATATCAACATATTTTCTACCAGCATCATGTGCTTTTAAATAATTCCCTGATACTGCAGCTGCAATATTACCATCTGATCCCATAACTACATTAAACATATATGTTGGTTTTACAAAGCTAGCAGCCTGTATCATATCATCATGAATAGGATTACAGTCTATATTTCCAGCCTTTACATAAGAATTTTCTCCATCGCCTAGCTTTCCCCAAAATGACAATGAATGATTATGAGTTATTGTTTCATATGAAGATATTCCTGGAAGTATTGATTTTTTTCCTCCTGAATATCCTACAAGAAAATGATATATTATAGCACCAGTTAATATAATATGATCACATTCTAAAGCTAATTTATTAACCCAAACTGGAGTGTTGTATGAGGTCATACCAGTGTAAACTAAATTTTCTTTATCTTTGCAATCATGGTCTATAACTTTGTATTTAGAATACAATTCTTCCCCTAAAAGTATTTTATGTTCTTCTTCAGTTTGTTTTCTATGAGTTCCTGTAGAACTTATAAACACTATATCTTTATCTTCTACTCCACCTTTTTTTATTTCTTCTACTACATAAGGTAAGTATTTGCTAATTTTTTGCCATGCACGAGTTATGTCTGATATCACTATGCAAACCTTTTCCCCCTTGTGTACAAGTTCCTTAAGTGGAGCACTACAAATAGGATTCTCTATAGCATCTTTAATAATTTCATCTTCATTTTTATCAGTTTTTAAAGCTTTATTATTTATAACACCTAAAACATTTTTTTCCGGTAATGAAAACTTAACTTTTCCTCTCCCATATTTTAATTCAAATTCTTTCATTTCTAAATTCCTCCCATCCAATATATATAGGTCCACTTATATTTTATCAATTATAAAAAAAATATACAAAGTTAGTTATCATATAAAAAACCACATATGCTTTACAATATAGTTTTTATACCATATTAACCTTGTATATTCTAGTATTTAAATCTTTAGCTATTATTAACCATAATATTTAATATTTCTTTATCAGTTTCCACCATTCCTGGATATGCTATCTTGCCTACATTTGCCATCATATTTTCTACACTATCTGAAGCTATTCCACAAGAGCTCGGAACAGCAATATTTGAAAGAGCCATTTTTGAACTTAAAAATGCAGATTTCACTCCACTATTTGCTTTTAAAGAACAAGCTTCGTTACCACCAGTACATATTATACCTGTTATATTAGAAAGCATATTTTTTATACTATCTTCTATTTGTTTTAAATTTCCTCCTAAAATATAAGTTATTCCAGCACTTGCTCCAGTTCCTGCTGCTACTGCGCATCCACAAAATGCAGACAGTTTACCTGAATATTCTTTTATATACATATTCACCAAATAACTAAGAGCTATAGATTTAGCTAACTTCTCTTTTGATAATTTTTCCTTTTCGTAAACGGCTAATATAGGCATAGTTGATATTATGCCATGATTTCCACTTCCTGTTATAGTCATAGCTGGAAGTTTTACTCCTCCTACTCTAGCATCCACTGCTGAAGCTGTAAGTATTTCACCATAAACTTCTGGATTTTCTAAAGTACCATTAGATTTTGCATTATCTATAAGAAGCTTTCCAAGTCCAATACCTTTACCTTTAAACCCTTCAAATGCTAATTTTTTATTCATATCTGCCCCTTTAAGAAGAAAATCTATATCTTTTAAATCTACAGATTCTACGAATTCTAGCATATCTTTTACAGTCATAGTAGTTATACTTCCCAGCTTAGAACACTCTTTATCTTTTGTCTCTTTTCTTTCTTTTCTAAATATAGTTTTATTATTTTTCTCAATTAAAACTATATTGTCATGACTACCTTCTATAATTACTTTTGAATATCCTTTGTCAGTATTAACAATGCATTCTATGTATAACCCTTCTGAATGTTCTTTAATACTGAATTTTACTATATCTTCCTTTGAAAGTTTCTTAGCTTTATCTATATCTTCTTTTGTTATATCATTTAATACTTTTAAACCTAAATTTGAATTTCCGCCAGTTATTCCAAGTAAAATAGACATTTTGTTTCCCTTTTCTAAAGTTCCAGGTATAGAACAGGAAAATCCATTTTTAAATAATCCTCTATCGGTTATAACTTTTATACTGATTATATTTCCTCCTATAGTTTCATAGGCTTTTGAAGAAGCTAAAGAAAGTGCTGCAGGTTCTGTAACTCCAAGTCCAGGAGCCATTTCTCTTTTTAATATATCTATAATCACATTTTTTCTCATACTTTTACCTCCTTATTCACTCCTATTAATATTCTATATTTATGATTTTTACCCTTTAAAATATATAGTTTTTAAATATATAGACTTATAAAATAACATATAATAATATTTTAAGTTGTTATATATTAGAAAACATCACTTTTTTAATATTACTTGTAATTATAAAAAAATAAGATATACCAAAATCTTAATTACAATTTTGATATATCTTATTTTTTATTCTAATTCTTGTATACTCATTTTTCTTACGTGCTTAGTATGACTCCACTCTTTATTATTTTTATCTAATATACCTTGTATAGTTATAGGAATCCATGTTACTGTATATATTCCATATAATAAATACCATGCGAATATCTTAAGAGAATGTTTTTTATCAAATATATATAAAAGCAACACAAAAATTAACAAATAACAAGTTGTGTATGTAGCTACTTGATAAAACTCTGGAGAATCAGATAATATAAACCCACCAATTAATACATTCAAAGAATAAAGAGAAAAAACACCAAACATAACTTTAGAAAGTTTGTTTTCTAAAAGCATTATTAAAGGAGTAAATAAAAATTGAAGTATACTAAATGTTTTCCAAACCCAAGGATTAAACAAATAGTTTATTACAAATATATTAGCTCCTTGCTGCATATTATTTTGCACAAGTGTAAGCAGTGCTGATATACCTAATAAAACCGTAACAAAAGGTTGTACTGTATAAAATGCGCAATCTAATGATACAAAATCTTTTTCTTTAAAAGCTTTTTTTATAAGTTTTCCAAAAAACCTACAAGATACATCAGTAAATCCTTGCATCCATCTTTTTCTCTGATTCCAAGACTGTTTTAATGTTAGAGGTTTCTCATCATATACTAAAGCATTATGGGCCCAGCCAACTTTATGTCCATTCAACACTAATTTACAAGTAAATTCTAAATCCTCTGTTAAACAAGTGGCTCCCCATCCTAATTTTCTTAATATTTCTGTATCCATGCAAAAACCTGTTCCACCAATTTGATTAGACAAACCAACATTTGCTCTAGCTAATTGAAACAATCTATTAGCTGTCCAAAAAGCTATAGAATAAGATCCTGTTATCCAGGAATCGTTAGGGTTTTTACTATCTATGTATCCTTGAACTACCTTATAACCTTGTAATAATTTATAATTCATTTCTGTAAGAAAATTCTTAGAAACTAAGTTATCTGCATCAAATATAGCTATGGAATCATATTTTTTGTCCATTGCAAATATCTTTGCAAACATCCATTCTAAAGCATAACCTTTTCCTCTTTTTTCTGGTACATTTCTCTCAAAAACAGATACATCGTCATATTGATTTGCTATCTTAGCAGTATTATCTGTACAATTATCTGCAATTATAAAAATATCATATAATTTCTTAGGATAATCTAACTCCTTTAAACTTTCTATTATTTCACTTATAACTGTTTCTTCGTTGTGAGCAGCAACTATTAGTGCAAATCTTTTTTCTGGTTTACACTTGCTACTACCGTTATCTTTCTTCCTATATAATCCAAATAAAGAAAGACCTAAATAGTACAACGTTATAGTAAAAACAAACAACTGAAATACAACAGTTAAATTAAAAACAAAATTTTTCATCAGTCTAGATCCTTTCTATAAAAAAATACTTATCATATTTATTTTCTATATATCGTATTCAATAATAACACATTTTTCCCCTTCTTACACATTAGTTAAAATATTTTATATTTTCTAAAAACATATTTAACATTATTATATATATAGTTTATTTTTTTACCATTATATATATAATACACTTATTAAAATATTAAGCATATTATATATTGATTTTTAAATTTCATTATGTTATACTATATATTGTAAAGAAGATTTAAACACATTATGTAAATGTATACATAATATATTTGCATATACTATATATTATTAATTAAGGGGTGTTGTTATATGAATAAAACTTATAATAAACTTTCTAAAAATATGATTAATAAAATAGATTGTCTTATAGACGATTCTGGAATGTCTAAAGAAGATTTCATAAAAAGCTTAAATGAAGTTTATTCTTCAGACAATAATTCTATAAATGACTTTGATATCTATTGCGACAGTTTTACAGCTTAATTTGTAATCGAGTTGTACCTAATTTTAAAAAATATATATTATAAATACAGAAAAGCCAGTAATTGAAATATACTGGCTTTTTTCTGTATTTAATCTCTTTACTTACTATACCTAGGTATATTTAAAATATTCAATAACTAATATTATATTATTAGTTATTGAATATTTTTAAAGCATAATTATTTATAAAATTGTTCCAACTATTACATCATTATATTTTTTTATGATATCATTACATTTTTCAATTTTTTCTTTTGTAAATTCATAATAATCATTCAATACAGCTATAACTATAATAGCTACTACTGTATTATCTTTTTCTATAGGACCTCCATATATAGATTTTATATTAAATGTTTTAAAACATGGATAATTTCTTCCGTCCTCATCAAGATTACTTATTCCTATACTCTTATTTTCACTTATAATTTCTGTAAGTATTTCATCATTTTTTATATATACAGGATTCTGAGCATGAAATTCTTTCCATCTACATAACCCTACTTCAGTTGTATCATTTTTATATACTGGACATATTCTTCCTTCACTCACCTTGTGACAAGCAAATTCTGCATCTAAATCTAATACCTCTTTTAATTCACTAAATAACTTATCAAATATCTTATACACTTTAACGCCTCCCTCTTTAAACCTATTTAAACTTACATTTTAGAATCATCACTTATTACACCTAGCCTATCTGGATCAATCATTATTTCAGATCCATCAGTTATAATTTCTACAACTAAAGGCTTATGTCTATTTAACATTTTATCTTTAATTAAATCAAAATCTTCATATTTATTTACTCTAACTGAATCAATTCCTAAAGACTCAGCTACAGATGCTATACTATTCTTTGAAAATTTAACTTTACCTTTGCATCCTCTACCAAAACAGTATGTTTGTCCATTATTAACAAGACCAAGCATAGAATTATTTACTACAAAATATATAATTGGCATATTGTATTCTTTAGCTGTAAGTATTTCTAAACCATTCATATAAAAACAACCATCACCTAATATAGCTGCATATGTTCTATTAGGATTTGATAAATAAGATCCCATACTACCAGCTACTGCATTTCCCATAGATGCATAGTTTATACTAGTTTGACAATCCATGTCTTCTCTCATAGGCATATATTTAAATATATAGTTGCAAAAATCCCCAATATCTCCAATAACACAAGAATCCTTAGGAAGAATTTCAGATATTTTTTCCATTACTAATCTTAATGACATTCCAGTATGATTTCTTACATAAGGTTTGTTCATCTCAGGTTTTTTAAATTCACCTGTTTTCTTAGTAATTTTTGAATTTATTATCTTTATTGCTTCTTTCAAATCATATTCAACAGATATATCTTCATTAAATACTTTATTAAATTCATTTTTATCCCAATCTATTCTTATTACTTTTTTATTAGCTACAAGCTCTTCATTGTAGTCTCTTGTAGCTGCTTGTCCTAATGAAGTTCCAAGAATAAGAACACAATCCATTTTTGTATTTCTTACATATTCTATGGCACCATCTGCAGTACAAAATCCATAATTCCCTAAATAATACTTAAAATCTGTGTTAACTATTGATTTTGCATTTGGTGTAGAAATCACTGGCCATTTAAGTTTTTCACTTAAGCTTTTAACTTCTTTTCCAAGACCTCTAGTACCTCTTCCAACTAAAATTATTCCTTTTTTTGATTTATCTATTTCTTTTATAGCTTTATCTAACATATTTTCATCATATTCTTTAGGTTCAATATGAAGTTTTTTAAGAGGCAATTGTCCTTTAAACTCACTCTTTTGAATATCTAAAGGTATTGATAAAGAAACTGGTCCATATGGTGGTGTTAAAGCAATCTTAATAGCTTTTTCAACTTCATTAAGTGCTTCATTACCATCAACAATATTTTTTGAGTATTTTGTTATAGTTCCAAGAGTTTTAGAATTATCAAATTCTTGAATTCCTCCTTTACCTTTATAAAATGAATTTACATCTCCGCTAATTATTAATAAAGGTAATTTGTTTCTTTTAGCATCTGCAATTCCATTTATAGCATTGTTTACACCAACACCCCCTGCTAATAAACAAACACCTATTTTTTTTGATAAATCAGCATATTTTGTAGCAGAATAAGAAGCTCCTGCTTCATTCTTTGTTACAATGTATCCTATATCTGTATCATTTAGTGCATCATCAATTCCTGAAAATGTACTTGCAGGTATCCCAAAAACGTATTTTACCTCATTTAATTCTAAATATTTAACTATAGCGTCTGCTATTCTCATATTATAAATTCCTCCTTTATCTGATAACTCTATTATATACAAAATATTTACTAATATCAAAAAATTTTACATTATTTAAAAAAATTACACTTAAAAGTACTTTTTGTGATTATATTAGCTAAATAATATATATTTTTATTGATGTAATATATCTTAATTTGTATAATAATATAGTAATAACAAAATTAAACATATAAGTATTTTTATGTATCACAATACTTATTTAAACCTATATAAAGGAGAGATTTTTATGAAAGCAGCTTTATGGTATAAAAAAAATGATATAAGAATAGAAGAAACTAAAGAACCAAAACTAAATAAAGGACAAGTTAAAATAAAAGTTAAATGGGCTGGGATATGCGGTTCTGACGTACATGAATATACATCAGGTCCTTTTGTTATTCCAACTAAAACTCCTCATCCTTTAACTAAAGATATAGCACCAGTAGTTATGGGTCATGAGTTTTCAGGAGAAGTTGTAGAAATTGGTGAAGGAGTAACTAAATTTAAAATTGGTGATAGAGTTGTAGGAGAACCTCAAATAGTTTGCGGAAAATGTAACTCTTGCAAAAGCGGAAAATATAATTTATGCCCTTCAATAGCTTGTATAGGGTTTTCTGGAAATTCCGGAGGAGGTTTTTCAGAATATGCTGTGGTAAATGAAGATTTTACTTATAAAATCCCACAATCTGTATCTTATGAAGAAGCAGCTTTAACAGAACCATTAACAGTAGCACTTCATTCTACTAGAAGAGCTAATTTTAAAGCAGGACAAACAGCTCTAGTTTTAGGTGCTGGCCCTATAGGACTTGCAACTATAGATTGTTTAAAAGCATCTGGAGCAAAACTTGTTATTGTTCTACAAAGAAAATCAATAAGACAAGAATATGCTAAAAAAGCAGGAGCAGATTACGTTTTTGATCCAAATGAAGTTAATATACCTTTTGAAGTAAGAAAACTTACAGAAAGTATAGGTGTAGATGTAGCTTTTGAAACAACTGGAGCTCAAATAGGCTTTGATACTGGTATTGATAGTATAAAACCTGATGGTACTTTAGTTATAACAAGCCTTTGGGAATCTCCTATTAAATTCAATCCTAATTCTATTCTCTTCACAGAAAAAACTATTTTAGGAACATTAGGATATAGACACGAGTTTCCAATGACTCTTGCTCTTTTAAAAGACGGAAGAATTGAAGGAAGTAAATATATAACTAAAAAAATCTTTCTAGATGATATAGTTGAAGAAGGTTTTAAAACTTTAATTGGTCCTCATAGAAAAAAACATTTAAAAATACTTGTAACACCTGACAAATCACTTATTTAGAAAAACAAATACCTTATTATTAATTAAGTCTATTTGTTTTAAATTAATGAGCTCATTAAAAAAATTATAGTATTATAATTAAAATGCTAGCTTTATAATAACTAAAGCTAGCATTTTCAAACTATAAAATTATAGACCTTAAAATAAACATTCTATAATATAAATTCATCCATTTTTAAAAGAAAATATTATAATTACAACCTAAAGGTTATATACCTCTTCTCTTCTGTGCTTTAAAACTGGTATTTGTTCTCTTACTTCTTTTTCATATTCCAAAGATACATCTACTAATAATATATTTTCTTTTTCCTCTAATTTACTTATTATTTTTCCCCAAGGATTTGTAACTAAAGAATTACCATAAGCTACATAAGTACTATTTTCATCTCTTGCAGGCGATACTCCAACCATATAAACTTGGTTATCTAAGGCTCTACTTTTAAAAAGAGTTTCCCAATGAGAAGGACCTGTTGTCATATTAAAAGCTGCTGGTGTAAAAATAATCTTTGCTCCTTTTAAAGCCATTTTTCTAGATAATTCTGGGAACCTAATATCATAGCAAATCATAAGTCCAATTTTACCCCATTTAGTGTCCACTACAGTACATTTATTCCCAGCAGTTAAGGTATCTGATTCTTTAAATCTAACTCCACCTTTAACATCTATATCAAAAAGATGAACTTTTCTATGTTTATCTAACACATTTCCTTTATCATCAATGATCACAGAAGTATTAAAAATTCTGTCCTTTTCATCTATTTCTGGTATAGACCCTGCTATAATATATACTTTATTTTTTAAAGCACATTGTTTTAATGTAGAAATAGTTCTTCCCATTTTATTTTCTTCTATTTTTTCACTATATTCTCTAAAGTATTTGTTATCATATGGACAATTAAACATTTCAGGCAATATTACTATTTCTGCGCCTTTTTTAATGCACTTTTCTATCATATCAATAGCATGTAATACATTAGTCTTTTTATCTTTACAAACCTTCATTTGACATAACCCTATTTTCAATTATAGATACCTCCCTTTTAACTTATTATTTTAATTTTCAGTAGTATCTTTTTCTTTATCCTCTTCTTCTAATGTATGTTCTACATAAGTATTTCCTATATATTTTTTTAATAATTCATCAACTTTTTCTTTATCTGTAGGTAGTATACTCCAATCTCTTCTATCCTTTTTATTTTTAACTTTCACCGTAAAAAATAATAAATTAGGATTTTTAGGATGCCACTCCCATTCTAATATATCATCCCACTTTGCAAAATCATATACTACTTTAGAATATAAACTCTTATTTCCTAAACCCTTTTCTGTTATAATCTTTAGTTTACTAAAATCATACACACAAAGTAATAAATATATAACTATAAGCATCCCTAAAACAGAATCACTAGATTTCACCAAAGAATAAACTGAATAAGAAATAATTCCTATTATAAGAAGCAATAAAAAATTTTGTTTAATCATACTTCTTTTTAAATTTAAAACAATTTCTCCTATATGTTTACTAGAACTTCTCCCTTTTATAAATGATAATACAAATTGAACTACTATAGCTAATACAAGCATATACTGAAGTGCTAAGTCAAATTTCAAAAGCTTACCTCCTTAAATTCTATATTTTTTTATTTCTATAAAAAACTTTTAAAATCCTTTACTTAAACATTATAAAATATTTTTAGCCATAATGGTAAAAAATATTTTAAATAAAGTTAATAGATTATAACAATTTAGTAATATATACTATTGTAATTTTATGTTATAATTTTCTAAAACCTATTTAAAATATTAATCATAAATTTGAGAGGTGACTTAATTAATGGAAAACATAAATTATGATTCGGTACTAATTTTAGCTTTATTTGCATTTATAACCCCTTTATTCATAAGTGCTTTTAAAAAATACAAAATTCCTTTTGTAGTAGGAGAACTTTTTATAGGAATAATTATAGGAAAAAGTTTTTTAAACTTAATCCATGTAGACCCTTGGATTGATTTTTTATCAAATCTAGGTCTTGCATATTTAATGTTTTTAAGCGGATTAGAAATTGATGTTCATAGCATAAAGGTAGGAAAGTCTAAAAAAGCTACAGGATATAATTATGTACTTTTATGTGTAATTATGTGTTTAATTTCAATTGGAATATCTTTTGTTATATGTAAAATCCTTTATTCTTTTGGCCTTATAAAAAGCGTGTGGTTTATGACATTTTTACTTTCTGCCTCTGCTCCAGGATTTTTAGTTCCTTTTTTAAAGGAAAAAGGTATACTTAAAACCCAATATGGTCAAATACTTTTAATATATTCTTTACTTGCAGAGTTTACAAGCTTGATTGCTATGACTGTTATTTCTTCAAAAATTAGTTATGGTTTAAGTTATAAAAGCTTTCTTTTCTTAGTAATTATACTAAGTTCATTTTTAATATATATAATATTAAAAAGGTTTCAAAACAAATATGACTTTAGTGTTTTCCTGGGAAATGATATGCATATAGAAGTTAGGGCAGCTTTTGCATTAATGCTTATACTTGTTACTATTTCTCATAAAGTAGGAACTGAAATAGCTTTAGGTTCTTTCTTAGCTGGAGTAATTTTCACATTTTTAACTGACAAAAGTAGAGAAGAAGACTTAAAATACAAATTAGATATAATAGGCTATGGCTTCTTAATTCCTATATTTTTTATAATGGTAGGTGTAAAATTAGATATATCTTCTATACTTACTAGTCCTAAATATTTATTAAGTATACCTATTATATTAATAATTATATATGTTATTAAACTTATACCTTCTTTACTTTTAAAATATAAATATGGATTAAACAAAACAATATCAGCTTCTTTTATTTTGTCTAGTCAACTTAGTGTAATGATAGTAGGAGATCAAATTGCCTTTAATTTAAAACTTATAAATACTGAATTATATTCTACTTTAATACTTACTACTGTTATTTCTTGCTTATTATTTCCTTTAATCTTTAATAAAATTTTAAAAACAGATAATTTTAAAGAGTTAAATAAATTTGATGTTAAAAAAATATATATAAGAGAAGTGGTACCTCTTAACAAAGATATATTTAATAAACCTTTAATGGATGTAAAATTCCCCTTTGGCTGCAGAATACTTTTAATATTAAGGGATACAGAAAAGATTATACCTAATGGTAACTCTACTATATTAGAAGGTGATGTTCTGGTCATTGCAGGATTTGGAGAAGAATCATCTAAATTTATAAGTATGCTACAAAGTAGTTAATCTAATAGGAACTTTTTCAAATAAAGTTTTAGTTAACTTATAAATTTACTAAAAAAACTTATAATTCCCTTAATAATAAAAAAGACTTCTAATTGAAGTCTTTTTTATTATATGGATTTTCCTGAATCTCTAACTTCCATAATATTATCAGGATATGGCTTGAAAAAAGTCTGATTTATTAAATATTCTATATTAAATCTTACAGCATAGGATTTAATTAAATATAAGGGAGTTGAAAATGGCAAATTACCATTTTTATATTTATCTATAGAATCTAGTATATAAATCTCCTCTTCTTTATTTATATCTTTTTTAAAAAAATTTAATGCATATTTTAATATCTTTATCCTAGATGTATATTTAGCACTTATTTTTATGCATTTTTTTAAATGTTTTTCGTATTCATTAATAACCTTATAATTTGAATAAATATCATCTTTTTTTAAAATATTATTTAAAATAATATATTCTTTAGTATTACAACACATAAGGAGTAACTCATTTTTATAATGAAATTCCTCTAGTTTTTTAATTGAATATTCACTCTTTACCTTCTTAAATCTATATAATGTATATACTCTAGTTAAAAAGTTTTCTCTTATTTTATAGTTTGTAAGTCTACCTTCATCTTCTATTATAAATTCTGGATATTCCTCTTTTATAATCTCTGCAAATATACCTGTACCTTTAGAAAAAGCCGATCCTCTATCCGCCCCTTTATATACTTTAACATCTTTTATACCGCAAGATGGAGATCTACTTTTTAAAATGAATCCATCAATATCATCATAAACTGATAAAAATTCCTTAGAAAATTCGCACATTGATGCAGTCAAATCCATTTTAGTAGAAGGTTGTAATATTTTTGTATTCCCTTCTCTATTAACTAGCCTAAGAGTATCCCTTGGAGTACTTAACCCTATAGATGTTTCTGGACACACAGTAACAAATTTTACAAAGGGCTCTAACTTTTCTATAAAAGAGCTTTTAGACATTTGTCCATTATATCTACAATTTTCAAATCCTAAACATTTACTTACACATATTATAGGTTTTTCTAATTTATCCATACAATCTCTCCAAATAGTATATTTAATATTTATATTAAATTTAGTATTTCTCTTAACAATATTAAATATTCTAATAGATAAAACTTAAAATTTTTCATAAAATATGTCCTTTTTAAAAATCTAAATGCAAAAATTAGAAATTAATTATAATTAGTTTTATATAAGTCTATTATTAATAGATTTATTGAAAAATTTATATATTTTATACAAAGCAAAAAAAGATAGGACTTAAAATAGCCTATCTTTTTATATGTTAAATTTTCTATTTAATAATTACTAATGAAATTATTAAAAGAGCTAACATAACTGCTCCTATCATAAAATAAAAATACCCTTTTGCTTTATCTTTTTTAAATTTAAATTCATTAATTCCACTTAATACATTAAGTACCACTAATAAAACTAATATTATATTATTAAATTTAAATTTTCCTATGTAATTTATAGAGTTATTAAATATTATTGCAAAAGCCATTACTAATATTAACACACCTAAAATAATCTGAAAAAGCTGTAAATAGCTTTGAGTAGATTTTTTATTATTTTTCATACAATCAATTCTCCCTTTAACTCCCATTTTTACACAATTCATAGAATATTCTGGATATTCCCTATAAAGACATTATTTTAATATCTTTTCAAAACATTTAAAAGGTAAATGCTTACCCTCAAAATTAACTTCTCCTATTATATTATAACCACATTTTTCATAAAAATTTATTGCTATTTCATTTTCACAATATGTATCTAATCTTACAGATTTATATCCATTACTTAAACCATGTTCTTCTACAAATTCCATAATCTTTTTTCCTAAACCTTTCCCTTGATGTATGGGGTTTATTGCTAACCTATGGACTACTAGAGCATTTTCATCATTTAACTCCCATTTTAATTTTTTATATTCAGGAGATTGATCCTCATTTAAACAAATCATAGCAATGCATTCTTCTTTATCCATAATCACATATAGATTTTCTTTTTTTATATCTTCTATTAAAGTTTTTTTATCTGGATAATCAGCATCCCACTGACTATTTCCTTTGATTAACATGTCCTTCTTACAAAGCTTAAGCATTTTCATAATTGAATCTATATAATTTTCTGCGGCTATAATCATATACCTATACCCCTCTCTAAAGCAATATAAGTATAATTATACTATAATAATATATATTATGTAAAACAATAAATAATGCGTAGTTTATATACAAATATTAACTTTTTGTATTCTTATATAGAGCAGTATATAATATAGCTATAGTTATAAATACTAAGATTAACATGGCTGCAATCATAAAAAATTTAGGAATCTTATTACTCATAGTAGCTAATATTATATTATATCCGGAAAATATAAAAATAGATGCTATCACAATTATTGAAACAACAGTAATTACTATCTTATTCATAAAATATCCCCTTTATAATCCTTTAATTAAATAATACCCTATTTCTAATGTTAAAATCTATACAAATTAGTTACAAAATTCTTAATAATATCTTAAATTAAAATTCATTATATTAATTTTCAAGCTTTTATTGTAAAATTATTATAAACATATAAAAAAAATTAGAAGGTGATTATATCAAATGATTACAATTAATGTATGTGTCGGGAGTGCTTGTCATTTAAAAGGTTCTTATAAAGTAATCTCTAGTTTTAAAAAAATGATTTCTGATAAAGATTTAGAAAATAAAATAGAAATTAAAGGAGCCTTTTGTTTAGGTCATTGTACAGAAGCTGTTTCTGTTAAGGTTGAAGATAAAATCTATTCTGTAAACGAGTCCAATGTTGATAAATTTTTCCATGATGTAATATTAGGTAAGTTAAAGGAGAATGAATAGATGAACTATATAGATATATCCGGTTCCAATTGTAGAAACTGTTATAAATGCCTAAGATCATGTCCTGTTAAAGCTATTAAATTTCAAAATGAAAAAGCAGAAATAGTAGAAGAACGTTGTATATCCTGCGGAAATTGCCTAGTAATTTGTCCTCAAAACGCAAAAAAAGATGTCCAAGATATAAATAAAATAAAAAAGGCCATCTCTTCTGGAAAAAAAGTAGTAGCTAGTATTTCCTCGGTTTTCCCTGGATTTTTCAGCATAGATGAAGGTAAAGTTATATCCGCTCTTAGATCCTTAGGTTTTTCAAATATAGAAGAAACTGCCTTAGGAGGAGAAATTGTTTCAGAATTATATAAAAACTATATAGAAAAAACAAAATTAAATAATTATATTTCTTCAACATGTCCTTCTGTTGTAAGTTTAATAGAAAAATATTTTCCAGATCTTATAAAATATCTAATGCCTATTTCTTCTTCCATGACAGCACATGGTAAAATGTTAAAAAATCTTTATGGACAAAATAGCTTTGTAGTTTTTATAGGACCTTGTATTGCTAAAAAAACAGAATCAGATATATACAAAAAAGATAAAGCTATTGATGCAGTAATTAATTTTGATGAATTAAAAAATTGGATAAAAATTTCTAATATTGATATAAAAAACTTACCCTTAGGAGATTTTGATAAAAATACCTATAAAAAAATTAGAACTTTTGCAATGAAAAACGGTATAATAGATTCTATTAAAGATACTCTTTGTAATAAAAACTTAAATTCAATTGCAGTAACGGGAGTAAAAGACTGTATAGAGGCTTTAAAAAGTATGGAAAAGGGATATATTAAAAATACATTTTTAGAAATAAGCAGCTGTGAAGGTAGTTGCATCGGTGGTCCTAATATGTGCAAAAGTAAATCTTTATACTATTATAGATTAAATAAAGTTAAAAATTATATACAAAACAGAAATAAAAACACCCTTACAAAGCTTCCTACTATTCCAAGTTCTATAGATTTTTCAGTAAAATTTCATGATAAAAGCTTTAAAAAAAAGAAAGCACCTAAAGAAGAACTTTTAAAGATAATGAAAAGTTTAGGTAAATACAGTAAAAAAGATGAACTTAACTGTGGGGTTTGTGGGTACAATACTTGCCTTGAGAAAGCTCAAGCTATATACGAAGGTATGGCAGAAACTAATATGTGCCTTCATTATATGAGAAATAAAGCAGAAAATTTAACTAATGCTATCTTTGAAAATACTGTTAATTCCATATTCTTACTAGATGAAAATATGCATGTAAAAGCAATGAATCCTGCTGCTGAAAAAACTTTTTTAGTAAAAGCTAAAGATATAAAAGACAAGCCTATATCTCTTCTTATAAATGACGAAGATTTTATATATGTAAAAGAAACTCAAAAAAACATCATAGGAAAAAAGCTATCCTATCCTCAATATAATGTTGTATTCATAAAAACTATAGTATATATGCCTAAACAACGTATGATTATGGTTTCTATGTTCAATGTTACTGAAGAGGAAAAAAATAAAAAGGAGCTTTTAAAGGTAAAAGAAGAAACTATAGATGCTGCTCATAAGGTTATTGAAAAACAAATGAGAGTAGCTCAAGAAATTGCTAGTTTGCTCGGTGAAACTACTGCTGAAACAAAAACTACATTAACTAAATTAAAAAAAGTAGTGGAAGGAGATAAAAAGATATAAAATGGATTTATTTGTTGAAGTTGCTTTTGATAGTTTAAATAAATTTCAAGAAGAACTATGTGGAGATATGGTAAATGTAATAAGACTTAAAGATTGTACTATACTTGTTTTATCAGATGGATTAGGTAGTGGAGTTAAAGCAAATATTTTATCTACACTTACTTCTAAAATTGCAGGAACTATGCTTAAAGAAGGGGCCGATATATATGAAACTGTAGATACTATAGTAAATACTCTACCTATTTGTAAAGTAAGAAATATCGCCTACTCTACTTTTACCATAATAAAAATATATAAGGATGGTAAAACATATATTGCAGAATATGATAATCCTCCTTTACTTATAATAAGAAATAATAAATTTTTAGAAATACCTAAAAAAGAAATAAAGATAAAAGATAAAACAGTTTATGAAAGTAATATAAATCTTCAAGATGGAGATTTAATAACAATAGTAAGCGACGGAGTAATTCATGCTGGTTTAGGAGAAATTCTTAATTTAGGATGGGAATGGAGTAATGTACGAGACTATTTAGAAAGAAGAAGCTTACAAAATGCTACAGCACAATTTATTACCAAAGATCTTTTAGAAGTCTGTTTTAACTTATATGATGGTAAACCTGGAGATGATACTACAGTAGTATCCATGAAAGTAAAAAGCCCCCAGTATGTTGATTTATTCACAGGCCCTCCTAAAGAGGATTGTAATGATAAATTAGCTATATCTGAATTTATGAAAGGAAAAGGTAAAAAGGTTATTTGTGGTGGTACTGCTGCAAATATTGCTGAAAGAGAACTTAACAAAACCTTAGAAGTAAATTTAGATTTTGAAAATACAGATTTACCACCAACTGCTACTATGGAAGGTATTGACTTAATTACAGAAGGAGTACTTACTTTAAACAAAGCTGTAGAATTAATAAAAAATTACTCTAATCCTTTTTATGAAAAAAATAATATTCCTGATATCTCAGGAAATGATGCAGCATCAAAGCTTGTAAAACTTTTAATAGAAGACTGTACCCATCTTAACATATGGGCTGGTAGTGCAGTTAATCCTGCTCACCAAAATCCTGATTTACCTTTAGATTTAACCATAAAACTAAAGTTAATAAAACAGCTTTGTGATCATATGAAAAAATTAGGTAAACATGTTGACCTATACTATATATAATTATACTTACAAATTTATTTAGTTAGGAGGAAGGAAAATGGATTATATAAAATTTACTAAAGCTAATTGTAAGAATTGCTATAAATGCCTTCGCTCTTGTCCTGTTAAAGCCATTCAATTTAAAAATGAGCAAGCAAAAATAATAAATGATAGATGTATACTATGTAGTCGCTGCGTACTTATTTGTCCTCAAAACGCAAGAAAAGTTAACACCCATATAAATAAATTAAAAAATGCTTTAAAAAATAATAAAAAAATAATTGTATCCTTAGCACCATCTTTTGCAGGAAATTTTAATTTTTCTTATAAAAAATTAATAGGAGCTTTAAAAACTTTAGGTATAAGCTATGTAGAAGAAACTGCTTTAGGCGCAGATATAACAAGTAGACTATACGAAAAATTTATAAACAATAATAAAATGCCCTACTATATCTCAACAGCCTGCCCCTCTTCTAATATGCTAATAGAAAAATATTACCCAGAATTAATAAAATATATGCTTCCAATTTTATCTCCAATGGCATGTCACTGCAAAACCTTAAAAGAAGTGTATGGTAAAGACGCCTTTGTAATATTTATAGGCCCTTGTTCTGCTAAAAAAACTGAATATGAACTTCATAATAAAGATAACATTTTAGATGCTGTAATAACTTATGAAGAATGCATTAAATTATTAGATGATTTTAATATTAATATAGAATCTTCTCCTGATATAGATTTTGACTGTAATTCTTTTAATTCAGGACCTCACTATCCTATTCCTGGTGGTATCTGTAATAATATAAAAGATAGTTTGAAATTTAACAATATAAAACCTATAGCAGTAGACGGCGTTTATGACTGTATTGATGTTTTTGAAAATATTAAAAAGGGCTATATGAAAAACTCATTCATTGAAGTAAGCATATGTAAAGGAAGTTGTATTGGTGGTCCTGATATGATACAAAACAAACATATATACTATAATAAATTAGAAAAAGTTGAAAACTATATAAAAAACAGAACATTAATATCTAATGAAAAACTAAATAAAAAAGAAAAGGACCTATCTATAAAAAACTTTTCTAAAAACTTTATAGATAAAAGTTTGGAAGATATAATCTTTTCAGAAAAAGAAATGGAAGATACTTTAAAATCTATGGGCAAATATAGTGAAGAAGATGAACTTAATTGTGGTGTATGTGGATATAATACCTGTCGTGAAAAAGCAAAAGCAATTCTTAAAGGTATGGCAGAGCCTACTATGTGCCTTCATTATATGAGAAATAAAGCTGAAAGTATTTCTAATATAATATTTGAAAATACTGCTAGCTGTGTAATATTACTAGATAAGAATTTAAATATATTAGAAATTAATCCTGCTGTAGAAACAGCCTTCTGCGTTGAAAAAAACGCCATAAAAAACAAGCATATAAGTATCCTTATGGATGAAACAGATTTTGAATATGTTAAAAATACTAATAAAAATTTATTAGGTAAAAAAGTTCATTGCAATAACTATAATTTAGTCTTTATAGAAAATATTATATATATACCTAAGCAAAATATTTTCATGGCTTCTATGATAAATATAACTGAACTTGAAAAAAACAAACAAAATATGAAAGAACTTAAAAAGACTTCATTTACTGCTGCACAAGAGGTTATTGAAAAACAAATGAGAGTAGCTCAAGAAATCGCAAGTTTACTAGGTGAAACCACCGCTGAAACTAAAATAACTCTTTCTAATCTTAAAAAATTTGTTAATACTGATGATGAAAATTAAAACTCTATTTAAAATAAAAAAGATTAAACTACATTAAATATATAAAGAAGAGATAGTTTAAATTTAAACTATCTCTTCTTTAGCTCATTAAAGACTATAGATTTTATTGAAAAAACTCTTCTTCGTCCTCTTCTTCTTTTATTTTTATAGCTCTGATTGCTAATAATAAATATACTAATGATATCATAGAAAAAAGCAATGTTGAAAATTCAAAGGAAAATACTATTGCTAAACTTCTCAAAATGATTGCTGGGGTTAATGCATATAATGTTAATTTATAAATATCTTTAAATCTTAAACTTACATCTAATATAGTTTTTATTATAATTCCTATAATTGATATTAAAATTGCTTTAAACAGATCTCCTATTAAAAAACATATTCCTATTAATATAGGTATAGCAATTTTGCCTTTTGAAACTAATCCTTTCATTTTATCAAATAATTGGTTTTTTGAAACATTTAATCCTGGTATACTTGTATAATTTAAATTAACTACCTTTCCACTTTTATATTTAAAAGCAAATCTACTATCAAACATAAAAATCCCTGAATCATATTTATCTAAAACTTCTTTCCCATAAGTTGTATCATCCATAACAAATCTATGAATTTTTTCACCATCAATTTTTAAATCCTCACTATCTAAATTATCTAATTTAAATTTATCTCCATTTTTTATATCTAATTTACCATTTTTAATAGTAAATTCAGGAATCTTGTTTTTATATTCTATATTAAAATTATCTACAGAATTTGCTACTTTAAATATAGGTTTCATAAAAGCTAAAGTTGTAAATAAAACAGAAACTAATATTACATATATAAGTGCTTTTCCTCCAGATTGTTTTTTAAATTCAATATAAGCTTTAAAATCATAAAAGCTTTTTATAAATTTTTGAAATATGTTCATTTATTCACTCCCTTAATGTTTCTTATTAAACTATAGTCTATTTACAAAATTAAATTTGTACTATAATTATAATCTTTATTCCATAGAAATTCCATTTATTAATCTTACAAACTAAAACTGATATCTTACATTAGTGTAAGATGAATTTATAGACTATAGCTGCTTCATATTATGAATTAATAAGAAATTATAAATTCAGTTACAACATATTTCAATATATTTCAATAAAAAAATATCCTTAAAAAGAATTAGAATTCATTTTAAAGATATTTTTACTTTAATTAGTATTTAAAATATATATAAATTTTAAGAATTATACACATCTAAATCCAGTTCATTTTCTGATTTTGACATTATAACAGTTGCAGATGCATCCCCTGTTATATTAACTGCTGTCCTTATCATGTCTAATATTCTATCTACACCTAGAACTAAAGATATTCCTTCAACAGGAAGACCTACTTGTTGAAGTACCATAGATAACGTTATAAGACCTACTCCTGGTACTCCTGCTGTACCTACTGATGCTAATGTTGCTGTTAAAACAACCATTAAAAGTTGAGTAAAAGTAAGAGGTATACCATAAACTTGAGAAATAAATATAGTAGCAACACCTTGCATAATAGCTGTTCCATCCATATTCATAGTTGCACCTAAAGGTATGGTAAAACTAGTTATAGACTGAGATGTACCTAATTTTTTCTCACAAGTTTCCATATTCATAGGTATACTAGCATTACTACTTGATGTACTAAATCCTAAAACCATAACTGGCCAAAACTTTTTATAAAACTTAACTGGATTTACTTTTCCTAAAAATTTCAAAGCTAATCCATATACAACTACAGCTTGTATAGCTAATACCAATATTATAGTTAAAGCATATTTTATAAGTTTAGTTAAAACATCTACCCCTTGAAGCATAATTACTTTTGATATAAGAGCAAATACACCTACTGGAGCAAATAACATTACTATTCCAATAATTTTTAATAAAACTTCATTTATTTGTTCAACTACATCTAATAGTGGTTTTGCTTTTTTACCTATTAAGGTAATAGAAATTCCAAATATTATTGCAAAAACTATGATTTGAAGCATCTCACCTTTTACTAAAGATTCTATAGGATTAGTAGGCACCATATTTACAAATACATCCATTATAAATGGAGCCTTAGAAGATTTAAATTCAGTAGCTCCAGCTATTAAACTTTGTCCACCAACTCCTGGGCTTATAACTTTAGTAACAACCATTGCTATTGTTATAGCTATTGCAGTTGTAAAAGTATAATATAATAAAGTTTTAATTCCTACTCTACCTAATTTTTTAATATCCCCTACACTGGCTGTACCACATATAAGAGAACAAAGAACAAGTGGAACTACAATCATCTTTATTCCTCTAAGAAATACATTACCTAAAGGATCTAAAACCCATCTAACAATTTCTTTATTTAATTGAGGTTCAAGTACTATATTACTTAATATACCAAAACCTACCCCTAAAAATAATCCTAATAAAACTTTAATAGTTAACGACATTTTTTTCTTTTGTTTCATATTATCCCTCCAAAATGACATTTGACCCTAAAATTATTCATGTCTTACATAATTATACGACTTTTCAAGACATTTTTCAATATTTTATGAATAATTTCTTTTCTTTAAATTCATTTGTTGCACAAAATTTAAAAGTTTGCAAATCAACTGGTCATTATTCTTAATATTCTGTTAATAATAGCCTATACTGAATTAATAATATAATATTATCTACTAACCTATACCTTTTTTTAAAAAGATTAAATTTCCAAAAATTTAAAATAAAGTAATTTGACCATAGAACAAAAATATTATATAATTTTTGTTAAAAGCATATATTTTTTTATATATTTTAATATTATTAAAATTATATAAAAATTAGAAAATAAGTAAATAATAACTATATATTAACTTTAATTTTAGGAGGAATTACATAATGAAAGTATTAATAACAGGATTTGATCCCTTTGGAGGAGAAAAAATAAACCCTGCATTAGAAGCAGTAAAAAAAATAAAAGATAGAATTAATGGAGCAGAAATAATAAAATGTGAAATACCTACTGTATTTAAAAAATCTGTAGAAAAATTAGAAGAATGTATAGAAAAGCATAACCCTGATTTAGTTTTTTGCATTGGGCAAGCTGGTGGAAGATATGATATGACAATAGAAAGAGTAGCTATAAATGTAGATGACTTTAGAATAAAAGACAATGAAGGAAATCAACCTATAGATACACCTATATTTGAAGATGGTAAAAATGCATATTTTTCAAATTTGCCTATAAAAGCAATAGTAAAAGAAATACAATCTAATAATATACCTGCTTCAGTTTCAAACACTGCTGGTACTTTTGTATGTAATCATTTAATGTATGGTTTACTTTATTTAATAGATAAAAAATACTCAAATATAAGAGGTGGATTTATCCACGTTCCATTTATACCTGCTCAAGTAATAGAAAAAAGAAATACTCCTAGTATGGCTGTAGAAAATATAACTAAAGCTTTAGAACTTGCTATAAAAGCTTCTTTAGAAAATGAAAAAGACATAAAATCAGTAGGGGGTAAAATTTTCTAATGATACAAAAGTTATTTGTCTACGGAACTTTAATGGAAGACTTCTATAATTATGATAAATATTTAAAAGATCAAGTAATAACTCTTGAAAAAGCAACTTTCAAAGGTAAACTATATCATATGCCTAAAAAAGGATATCCTGCTTTACTTCCAGGAAATGATGATATATTAGGTGAAATAATTACTATAAAAAATTGGGATGAAAATTTAAATTTAATGGACAAAATGGAGCATTTCTTTGGAGAAAATGATAGCTCTAATGAGTATAATAGAAAAGTAATAGAAGTAAAAATATCTAAAGATAATGAAATAATTACTGAAAAAGCTTATAGCTATTTATACAATCTTAGTGAAAAAGACAAAGAAAATTTTAAAGATGAATTTATATATATTCCAAGTGGAAATTGGAGAGACTACATGGAAAATAAAAAATAAATTTAAACCCCTCTATAAGATTTGATTTCAATCTTATGAGGGGTTTATAAATTTATTATAATAAATTACTTTTTTAAAATATCAAAGGAGATATATCTTTATTATGGAAGATATATTCCATATGAAGTGCTCTTGTAAGTATTACATATAAAAGTCTCTTATCAAGTTCGTTATCTTTATAGTTTTCCTTATCGCAATCAAATATAATACTACAATCAAACTCTAACCCTTTAGTCATATAAGAAGGTAATATCATATAATTACTTTCAAACTTTTTATCAGAATCTTCTATAAGTTCCCATTGATTTTCACTATTTGAAAGTATTTTTTCTATATCTCTACATTGTTTTATATTCTTACCTATTACAGCAACAGTAGTTTTTCCTTCTTCACATACTTTTTTAACTATATCATCAACTTTTTTTACAAAATCTAATTCTTTTTCATATTCTACAATCTGTGGCTCTAACCCATGTCTTAATACTGGTTTACCTAAATCAATATTATTATTTTGCTTTTCTAAAACTTTATTTGCAAAATTCACAATCTCTACTGTAGATCTATAACTTTGACTTAAAGGTATATACTTTATATCTTCATCATATACATCTTTTATAAACTTATTCCAATTATCAATACCTTTATAATAGTATATGCTCTGTCCTACATCTCCTACTATTGTAAAACAGTCATTATCACTCATATATTTTAATACATACATTTGGAAAGGACTATAATCTTGAGCTTCATCTACAACTATATGTTTAAACAATTGATCTTTTTCACCTTTAATTTTAAAATTCAAATAGAGCATAGCTGCAATGTCATCACTATCAACAATATTTTTTTCCATATTACTTTTTATTTCATCTATCATATAATCTCTTAAAGCTTTTGGTACGCTTCCTCCAGTAACTTTATCAAATATTTCTTCATCCTTAAATAAACTTAAATATATCTCTTTTATATTGTCATATTTCCAATTCTTAAAATAACTATCTATTACTTCTAAACTTTTCTCCTTTATTTTTTCCTTTTTATCATCTCTTTTATCATAAAAATTTATTATCTCTTCTCTTCTTTTCTTTGAATCTTCAATCTTTGATTTTACACTTTCTATTATAAAATAGTATTCTCTATCAATCCTACTATTTATTTTCTCTAATTTTTCTTTTAGCTTTCTCTTAAAATATCTTTTTATTTCATCTTTTCTTTTATTTATAGGAAGATGTTTTAAATCTTTTATAAATAATCTTTTTATCTCCTCTGCATCAAATAAGGTATAATGAGAAACTTTTATATTATCACTACTTAATCCTTCATGTTCTAAATATTTTATATATCTATCCATCATAGTTTTATATATCATGCTACTTTTTATTTTACTTGTATTTATTATAAACTTACTTTTAATCTTATCATTACATTCCATAATTTTAGCTAGTTTTTCATCTTTACTGTAAATATTACTTTTTAAATTTAAAAATTCTATTGAAAGTTCTTTAAAAGTTTTCTGCTTTACTTTTTCAACTCCAAGCCCTGGAAGTATTTCTGATATATAATCTAAAAAGAGGGTATTAGGCGCTACAACTAATATATCTTCTCCACTTAAAGTACCTTTATATTTGTACAATAAATAGGCTAATCTATGAAGAGCTACTGTAGTTTTACCCGATCCTGCTGATCCTTGAACTATTATAGATTTCCCTCTATCACATCTTATTATGTCATTTTGTTCTTTTTGTATAGTTGCAACAATATCTTTAAGTTTACTACCTGAACTAAACTCTAGATTTTCTTTTAAAAATTCATCTATAAGCTCATTTTCTCCATCAGCTTTATCTGATTTTATTATTACTTTGTTTATCCCTTCATCAAATGCATCTTTTAGTTTTCCGTTATTTATTATAAATTTTCTTTTAAGTGAAAGTTTACCTTCTATTCTTCCTTGAGGAGCATTATAAAAAGTTTCTCCCTCTGTCCCTGAGTAATATAGATCAGCTATAGGCGCTCTCCAATCTACAACTAGTTCTTCACTTTCATCAACATTATTTAATCCTATTTTTCCTATATAAATCTTTTCTAAATCCCTTAATTTTTCTGTAAAATCTATTCTTGAAAAATAAGGTGTTTTTTTAGATTCTTTATACTCCGCTAATTTTTTATTTATATTTTCATGATTTTTATTTAAGACCTGCAAATCATTATTATATTTTCCTTTTGTTTCTTTTTTCATTTTACTTATACTATCTTTAATATCTTTCTTATCTTCTTTTAAAGACTTTATAGTCTCTTTTATCCATATATTTGTTTTATTTAAATTTTGTTTTTCTAACTTAAATTGCTCTTCATTTATAGCCAACTTTATATCCTCCATAACTTAAACTTTATCAAACAAAATGACTCCTAACTAATATTTATAGTAGGAATCACCACTCTGTCGTTTTTTTTCATATAATTATTCACTAATATACGTTATAATAATATATCTATTTTGTCAATATAAAGAAGAAGTATATATTAAACTTTTTATTTTTATAAAAAATTAGTATAAAAATATAATTTTTTATGATTTTAAGAATTTAGATTAAAAAGTGAAAGGCTTAACTCTGATTAAATATCAGAATTAAACCTTATTAGTTAATCTTTTTAATTTAAATTTAATACTTATCTACTTATTAAAATACTAATTTTATAAATGTTATTTTTATCTTCCGTGATATTTAGTATGCAAAAGTTCATGAGCTTTTTCGCCACCGGCTTTACCTAAATAATCATTATATAACTTTTTAATATATGGATTTTCATGAGATTTTCTTATTTCTTTTCCTTTATCTTCTTTATATAAAGCTTCGCTTCTCTTTTTAAGTATTTCTGTATTACCATGTATATACGGTTGTCCCCCTCCGTCTATACATCCTGATGGACATGCCATTATTTCTATCATATGGTATTTTGATTTTCCAGATCTTATATCATTTAAAAGTTTTCTAGCATTTCCAAGACCACTTGCAATAGCTACATTAACATCTATATCTTTTACTTTAATTGTAGCTTCCCTTACTCCATTTCCTTCTCTCACTTCATTGAAATCTACATTTTCAAGTGTTTCTCCTGTTACCCATTCATAAGCAGTTCTAAGAGCAGCTTCCATAACCCCTCCTGTGGTACCAAATATAACACCAGCACCTGTAGATTCTCCAAGAGGTCTATCAAAATCTTCATCTTTTAATGATTTAAAATCAATTCCTGCTTCTTTTATCATCTTAGAAAGCTCTCTAGTACTTATAACAACATCTACATCTGGAACTCCATCTTTAGTCATTTCTGGTCTTGCAGCTTCATATTTTTTAGCTAAACATGGCATTACAGATACTACTATTAAATCTTTAGGATCAATATTTAATTTTTCTGCAAAATAACTCTTTGCTATAGATCCAAACATTTGTTGTGGTGATTTACAAGTAGATGGTATATCTAAAAGATCACTAAAATTGTGTTCAAAGAATTTTATCCACCCAGGACAACAACTAGTAAGCATAGGAAGTTTACCACCATTGTTTAATCTGTTTATAAATTCACTTGCTTCTTCCATTATAGTTAAATCTGCTGCAAAATCTGTATCAAACACTTTATTAAATCCAAGGGATCTTAAAGCTGCTACCATTTTCCCTGTAACAGGAGTTCCAGCCTCTAATCCAAATTCTTCACCTAAAGCCGCTCTTATAGCAGGAGCTGTTTGTACTATAACAGTTTTATCTTTATCATTTAAAAGATTCCATACTTTTGAAGTATTATTTACTTCAGTTAATGCACCAGTAGGACATACAGAAACACATTGTCCACAGAAAGTACAATTAGTATCTAAAATAGAATTTTCAAAAGCTGGTGATACAATTGTATTAAATCCTCTATTTACAGCTGACAGTGCTCCAACAGTTTGTATTTCATTACACACAGTAACACATCTTCTACAAAGTATGCATTTGTCCATATCTCTAACTATGGAACTACTTGAAATATCTATAGGATAACTAGATGTTTCTCCTTTATATTTCATTCTTCTTATTCCCATATCTGCAGCCAATTTCTGTAGTTCACAATTTGTATTTTTTTCACAAAGCAAACAGTCTTTTGGATGGTCAGATAACAACAATTCTACAACAGTTCTACGTGCTTTTATAGCTTTTATAGAATTTGTCTTTACAACCATTCCTTCTGATACAGGTGTACAGCAAGAAGGTGCAAGATTAGGTCTTCCTTCAACTTCTACAACACATACTCTACAAGATCCTGGAGTATTTATAGTTGTACCATCATTTAATTTAGAATGACATAATGTAGGTATATTTATATTTAATAATTTAGCTGCTTCTAGTATAGTAGTACCTTTTTCTACAGCTACACTTTTTCCATTTATAATTAAATTAATTAAACTCACTTAACTCACCTCTTTTATAAATTATTTCTTTATGATTGCACCTACTGGACATGCACTATAACAATTACCACATCTTATACATTTTTCTTGATCTATAACATGTTTTTCTTTTACATTTCCTTTTATACAAGACACTGGACATTCTCTAGCACACTTTGTACATCCTATACATTTATCTGTAATTTCAAAGCGAAGTAAATTTTTACATGTTCCTGATGGACAAACTTTATCAACTACATGAGAAATATACTCATCTTTAAAATATTTCATTGTACTTAAAACAGGGTTAGGCGCAGTTTGTCCAAGTCCACATAAAGAAGTATCTTTTATAACATGGGATAGTTCATCTAAAGTATTTAAATCTTCTTCTGTTCCATCTCCATTAGTTATTTTAGTAAGTATCTCAAGCAATCTTTTATTACCAATTCTACAAGGTGTGCATTTCCCACAAGATTCATCAACTGTAAATTCTAAATAAAATTTAGCTATATCAACCATACAATTATCTTCATCCATAACTATCATTCCACCGGATCCCATCATTGAACCTATAGATTTTAATGATTCATAATCTATTTCTATATCTAAAAGTGACGCAGGAATACATCCTCCTGAAGGTCCACCGGTTTGAACAGCTTTAAATTTTCGTCCATTTTTTATTCCTCCACCAATGTCATAAATTATTTCTCTTAAAGTGGTACCCATAGGTACTTCTACTAATCCAACATTATTTATTTTTCCAGCTAAAGCAAAAACTTTAGTTCCTTTAGATGTTTCCGTTCCTATTGAACTATACCATTTAGCACCATTATTTATTATTGCAGGAATATTAGCTAAAGTTTCTACATTATTAACTATAGTAGGCTTATTCCAAAGACCGCTTTGTGCTGGAAATGGCGGCTTAAATGTAGGTTCTCCTCTTTCACCTTCTATAGAATGAATTAACGCAGTTTCTTCTCCACATACAAAAGCTCCTGCTCCATATTTTAATTCAATATTAAAACTAAAATCTGTTCCTAGTATATTTTCACCTAAAAGACCTAGTTCTTTTGCCTCATCTATGGCTATTTTTAATCTACTTACAGCTAATGGATACTCAGCTCTTATATATATACGTCCTTCATTTGCTCCTATTGCATAACCTGCTATAGCCATAGCTTCTAATACACTATGTGGATCTCCTTCTAATATAGAACGATCCATAAATGCTCCCGGATCCCCTTCATCAGCGTTACAAACTATATATTTTGTATCAGCTTCATACATTCTACCAAAGCTCCATTTTTTACCTGTAGGGAATCCTCCACCGCCTCTTCCTCTAAGACCTGAATCTAATATTAAATCTATAACATCTTGGGGCTTCATTTCTGATAAACATTTACCTAAAGCTAAATATCCTTTTGAAGCTATAGATTCTTCTATATCTTCTGGATTTATAAGTCCACAATTTCTAAGGGCAATTCTTTTTTGCTTTTTGTAAAAGGACATTTCATCTTGTCTTTTAACTTTTTTGCTTACAGATGGTTCTTCATATAATAACCTATCTACAATTTTACCTTCTAACAAATGCTCTTTTGCTATTTCTTTTGCATCTTCTGGCTTTACTTTCACATAAAAAACATTATCTGGATTTATTTTTACTATAGGACCTTTTTCACAAAATCCAAAACAACCAGTAAGAGATACTTTAACCTCATCTTCTAATCCTAATTTAGATATTTCATCTCTTAAATTTTCTACTATTTTATCACTGTCAGCAGACTTACATCCTGTTCCTCCACATACTAATATCAAACGTTCACACTCTTTATTTTCTACTGCCACTTCTTCTTCATGGGTAGTTTGTCTTAATTTTAATATTTTTTTATAATCTTTATATAAAACCTTTAAGCTTTCAAAATCTTTAATTTTTTTAGGCATACAAAATCCCTCCTACTCCTTATACTCTTCTAACACGTTTTCAACATCTTTTTTAGTAAAATGCCCATAAACTTTATCATTTATTGTAACTACAGGAGCAAGTCCACAAGCTCCAACACATCTTAATACTTCAAGAGTAAATTTACCATCTTCAGTAGTTTCTCCAACTTTTATACCTAATTTATCTTCAAATTGTTTTAATACATCTCCTGCTCCCTTAACAAAGCAAGCAGTACCCATACAGACATTTATTGAATATTTTCCTTTTGGTTTTGTAGTAAAATAAGAGTAAAAAGTTATAACTCCGTAAACTTTAGATACAGGTATCTCTAATTTTTTAGCTACAAATACTTGTACACTTTCTGAAAGATATCCAAATATACTTTGTGCTTTATGAAGCACTTGTATTAATGTTCCTTTTTTATTTTCTATACTATCAATATACTTTTCTAGTTCATCAAACTTTTCTTTAGCTAATTTATTACAGCACATATAAGAATCCCTCCTTTTATTTTCTAGTAATACTTTGAGCATGATATTATTATACTAAAAAAGCAGCAGAAAATTAATACTTTTCAGAAAAATAATCACAAATTTAAAATATAATTCAAAAATCTATATTTTTTTTGCAAAAAACCGCGTATTTAGTATTTTTTTAACAATAATCAATTTGAATATTGCATTTGTATTTATTTTATGATATTTTTTTAACAAAATCAAGTTATAATTTTTTAGTTTTAATCCAATTTTTTGAAAAATTAAAACCATGTGTATTTTAAATCTACACATGGTTTTAATTTACTATTTCCTATTTATATATTTTGTATGCAAAAGCTTATGAGATATATGACTTAAAGGTTCTTCTAAAAATTCATCATAAATTTTAATTATATCTGGATTCTCATGAGATTTTCTAAGTGTTTTATTTTTATCTATTTCATATAAGGAATTAAGTCTATCCTTTATGTTATCATTTTTAATAGGTGGTTGACCTCCCCCATTTACACATCCACCAGGACATGTCATAACTTCTACAAAATGATAGTTACATTGATTACTATTTATTTTTTCTTCTAATTTTTTAGCATTTTTAATACCATTTACTACGGCAATATTTAATGTAACATCATTTAATTTAACAGATGCTTCTTTTATTCCATCCATTCCTCTAACAGCTTTAAAATCTAATTCACAAAGCACCTTACCTGTAACAGCTTCATAAGCAGTTCTAAGTGCTGCTTCCATTACTCCTCCAGTTGAACCAAATATATTTCCAGCTCCAGTAGATTCTCCAAGAGGTGAATCAAATTCTTCAGATTCAATTTCTTTTAAATCTATTCCAGATTCTTTTAACATTCTACCTAATTCTCTAGTTGTAAGAACTGCATCTACATCTTTTAAAAGATCATTTGACAGCTCTTCTCTTGCTGATTCATATTTTTTAGCAGTACAAGGCATAACAGATACCATAAATATTTTTGAAGGATCTACATTAAATACTTTTGCATAATAAGTTTTTGTTATAGAACCTAGCATTTCATGAGGAGATTTACATGTAGATAGATTAGGAATTAAATCAGGAGCATTTTTTTCTACAAAATTTATCCAGCCTGGGCAACATGATGTCATCATAGGCAGCACTCCATCATTTTTTATTCTATATATTAATTCATTAGCTTCTTCCATTATTGTAAGATCTGCTGCAAAATTAGTATCAAATACTTTATCAAATCCTAATTTTTTTAATGCAGCTACCATTTTGTTAGTAACTATAGTACCTTTATCTAAGCCAAATTCTTCTCCAAGTGCAACTCTAACTGCAGGAGCTGTCTGTACAATTACATGTTTTTCATCATCATATATAGCATCCCATACTCTATCACTATCCTCTTTTTCATATAAAGCTCCAACAGGACAGGCAAGAACACATTGACCACAAAGTAAACACTTTGTTTGATCTAAAGTTTTATTAAAAGCAGTAGTTACAGTATAATCATGGGATCTAAAAGCAAAATTTATTATTCCCATATCTTGAACCTTATGGCATGCTTCTATACATCTACCACATTTTATACATTTATTAGGATCACGTACTATAGCTGGATTATTATTATCTATTGGAACCCATTTATTAGTATGTTCAAAAGGAATATTTCTTATATTATATTCATAAGCTAAAGTTTGAAGTTCACAATCTCCATTTTTTATACATGTTAAACAATCCTTAGGATGGTTTGAAAGCATAAGTTCTAATATAGTTTTTCTTATTTCACGTAATCTTTTGTTAGTTGTTATTACTTCCATCCCCTCATAAACAGGAGTTGCACAAGAAGGTACTAATTTATTTCTGCCTTTAATCTCTACAACACACAAACGGCAGTTTCCTTTAACTTCTTGACATTCTAAATAACATAAAGTAGGTATTTTAATTCCTGCCTTTTTTGCCGCTTTTAATATGGTTGTATTTTCTTCTACAGTTACTTTTTTATTATCTATTATAAGATTCACCATATTCATCTTAGTTTTGTACCTCCTTTAAAAAACATACATTTGCTTTACATTCATTGTTAATATGCTGATCAAATTCATCCTTAAAATGTTTAAGACAAGTTTCAATTGCTGTAGGGGCTGCCTTACCTAATCCACAAAAGGAAGCATATTTCATTGTAGTTATTAATTTATCTATAAGACCATAATCTTTAGAAGTAGCAACTCCTTTTTCAAATTTTTCTATTAATTTTATAAGCTGTCTATTCCCTTCTCTACAAGGAACACATTTTCCACAGGATTCATGAATAAAAAATTCCGAAATAGTTTTAACAAAATCAACTACACAATTAGAATCATCTAAAACTAATATAGCACCGGAACCTATACTTAAATTATTTTCTTTAAATGATTTATAACAAAATGGAATATCTAGCATTTCTTCTGTTATACAAGAACCGGATGCTCCTCCTATTTGTACAAATTTAAGATTTTTATTTCCTTCAATTCCTCCACCAATATCATAAATTATTTCTCTTAAAGTTAATCCAAAAGGGATTTCAAAAACTCCTCTGTTTACTACATTACCAGATAAACAAATAAGTTTTGTACCACCGCTATATTCTGTACCAACTTTAGCATAATTTTCTCCACCATGACTTAATATATAAGATATAGTAGCAAAGGTTTCTACATTGTTTACTAAAGTAGGTTTTTTATAAAGACCACAGACCTTTATATATGGCGGTTTAAGTCTAGGACGTCCAACATTTCCTTCAGAAGATTCAACTAAAGCTGAGTTTTCTCCAACTACATATCCTCCTGCACCACTAAGTATTTCTATGTCAAAACTATAATCTGAATCTAAGATATTTTCTCCTAAAAATCCAGCTTTTCTAGCATTTTCAATAGCTTTTTGAACTATATTTTGAGATTTTGGATACTCACCTCTTATATATATAAACCCTTTTTTAGCATTTAAAATATACCCTGCTATTATCATTCCTTCTATCAATCTTAATGGATCTTTATCTAATATAACCTTATCTTTAAAAGTTCCAGGTTCTCCTTCATCTGCATTACATACAATATATTTAGGGTCTCCTTTAACATTATAAGCTTGTTCCCATTTTACTCCTGTTGGGTAACCTGCTCCTCCTCTTCCCATTAATTTAGATTTTTTTATTTCTTCTATAGAATCAAATATTGAATTTTCAAAGGCCTTTTTAAGAGCTTTGAATCCACCTAATTTAACGTATTCTTCAACACTACAAGGAGACATTTTATCACAATTTGAAGTTATGATATTAATTGTTTTTTTCATAATTACCCTCCTTATAACTTTCTATAATATTTTTAATTTTATCTTCTGTAAGATTTCCATATATATCATGTCCTATTTTCATAGCTGGGGATATATCACAAGCTCCTATGCAACTTGTATATTTTAAAGTAAACAAATTATCACTTGTTGTTTCTCCAACTTTTATATTTAATACTCTTTCAAGTACACTAGTTATTTGTCTTGCATTTCTCACTCTGCAAGGAGCATTATTACAAACTTCTATTATATATTTTCCCTTTGGAGTACATTCAAACATAGAGTGAAAAGTCATAACATCATAAACTTTTGAAATAGGCATATTAAGTTCTTTTGCAACATAACATGCATTCTCCTCAGAAATGTAATTTTCTCCACTATTATTTTGTATATCATGTAATATAGATATTAATTTTTGTTTTGAATAATTGTATTTTTCTAATATAGATTTTATATTACTTATTTTTAAATTAGTATATTCCATAATAAATCCTCCCAAAATTCATATTAAGTATAATTCAAAGTAAAGTTCATCCCATAAGTGTTTAAAATTATAATAATAGTATTTTTTATAACCCTTCAGTATAAGCTTCAGAAATCGCACTTTCTTGAATATTCTGAAAATATAATCATGATTATAAAAATGTTTACATGAATTATTATAAAATATGTGTCTCTTCTTGTCAAAAAATATATTTTTAACAATATATTATGTATAATTATAGAAATCGGTCTTATTTTTTTATAATTTTATTTAAATCTATTTTATAATATTCTGATATTTAATATATATATTTCATTTTCCCTTTCCAGTCTTTCATTTTTTCTTAAATATAACAAAATATTTTATTCTAGCATCTTATATTATTTAATATAAAGTACAATTAAAAATAAGTCTCAAAATATTTATTTAAACATTTTGAGACTTTATCATCATTAATTTTAAAACTATTCATATTTATTTAATTTTTAAATTTTTTAAACTTATATCCAAAGACTTAAAAGAATGGGTAAGAGATCCTACAGATATAAAATCCACTCCAGTTTTTGCTATAAATTTTATATTTTCTAAAGATACATTTCCTGAAGCTTCTATTAATGCTTTAGAATCTATAATACTCACCGCTTCTTTCATATCTTCTATACTCATGTTATCAAGCATTATTATATTAACCTTTGAATTTAATGCTTCTCTTACTCCTTTTATATCTTCTACTTCCACTTCTATTGTTCTTGTAGGAAAACTCTTTCTTACACTATTTACAGCATTTTCAATGCTGCCTGCTACATCAATATGGTTATCTTTTATAAGGACAGCTTCTGATAAATTATATCTATGATTATATCCTCCACCTATTTTAACAGCATATTTTTCTAGATATCTAAAGTTAGGAGTAGTTTTCCTTGTATCTAATACTTTTGCCTTAGTTTTTTCAACCTCTTTTGCAAATTTATTGGTCTTTGTTGCTATTCCACTAAGTCTTTGAAGTATATTTAAAGCTATTCTTTCTCCCTTTAAAACATTTTGAGCATTACCTTTTAAAATTCCTATAAGCTGTCCTTTTTTAACTTTTGCTCCTTCTTTTACTATAAAATCAACTTCTACAGAACCTAATATATGAAAAACTCTTTTAAATATAGGTAATCCTGCTATTATTCCTTCTTCCTTTGCTAAAAGACTTGCAAAACATTCACTATTTTCACCTACAATAGATTCTGTTGTTATATCCCCATAAGGAATATCTTCTCTAAAAGCCAAATCTATAATTTTATCTATCAAAAACCAGTTCATCTTTTACATCCTTTCTATACTTCAATATCATATCTAATAATCTCTTTTTATTTTTTAACTGAAATTCCTTCAAATCATTATTTACTATGGCAGTATTATTTTTAACATAATCTAAATATTTTATATTTTTATTTATTTTAATTGCAGCTCTTTTTGAAAATACTAAAGCCTCAAGCAAAGAATTACTTGCAAGCCTATTAGCTCCATGTACCCCTGTACAAGAAGTTTCCCCACAGGCATACAAATTTTTCATAGAAGTTTGGCTATATAAATCTACCTCTATTCCTCCCATAAAATAATGTTGTGCTGGAGTTATTGGAATTAAATCTTTAGATATATCAATCCCCTTTTCTAAACATTTATTGTATATAGTAGGAAATCTAGTTTCTAAAAATCTCTTTTCAAAAAAAGTAACATCTAAATATACATGATCACTTTTAGTTTTTCGCTCCTCTTCATATATCCTATATGAAACAATATCTCTTGGTAAAAGTTCATCCACAAATCTTTCACCTTTTGTATTTAAAATTTTTCCGCCTTCTCCTCTTACAGACTCTGATATTAGGAATCTTCTTTCTCTTATATTCTTTTCATATAATGCTGTAGGATGAAACTGTATATAATTTATATTCTTTAATTTAACATTATTTTTCATAGCTACTGATATTCCATCACCAACTATACTTCTATGATTAGTAGAATTTTTAAAAATCCCACCAATGCCTCCCGTTGCTAAAACTGTAATTTTAGAATTTATATTAATAGGCTTGTCCTTAATAAAAGCTTTTATCCCTAAACACATATTATTATAAGTTATTAAATCTACCATATTAGAATATTCAAAAACAGTTATATTTTTTCTAGATTTCAAAATATTTATAAGAGCATTTTCTACTTCTTCTCCTGTATTATCTTTATGATGTACTATACGATTTAAACTATGTGCTCCCTCTCTTGTATACTGAAACTTTCCTTTTTCAGTATCAAATTTAACACCTAATTCTTTTAACTCTTTTATATTTTCTATAGATTCTTTTGCTAAAATTTCTATAGAACTTTTACTTCCTTTAAATTTACCTGCTTTTAATGTATCTTGTATAAAAGAATTAACGTCTGATTCATCTTTAGCTGTTGAAATACCGCCCTGAGCAAGATTACTATTACAACAATTAATTTTATCTTTAGATAAAACCAATATATCTAAATCTTTATCTAAATTTATAGCAGTATATAAACCAGCTACTCCAGAACCTACTATTACCACATCAACTTTTATACTATTCATAAGTACTCCTTCTTCCTATTTTGATAATATATGCATGTTATTTAAGGATTTATATGCTTTATTCATAATATCTTCTTCTAACTTCACATCATGCTTTCCATAAAGTAAACTTTCATATACATCATTTAAAGTTACTTTTTTCATATTAGAACATGTAATATTTGAATCCAATGTATAGAAATTTTTATCTGGATTATTCTTATTCAAAGTATGAAGTATTCCTTCTTCTGTAAGAACTAAAAAGTCTTTATTTAAACTCTTTGATATATAATCTATCATTTGTCCAGTACTACCTATAAAATCAGCTTCTTCTCTTATTTCTTTTTCACATTCTGGATGGGCTAAAGTAATTAAATTTTCTACAGAATTTTTTACTTTTAAAACTTCTTTTTTATCTATTCTACTGTGACTTACGCAAAAACCCTTCCATAGTATTATTTCTTTATCTTTAACTTTTTCTTGAATGTAACTTCCTAAATTCTTATCTGGCAAAAATAATATTCTATCACAATCCAATTTGTTTATTATTTTAATAGCATTAGAAGATGTACAACATACATCACTTAAAGCTTTAACTTCAGAAGATGAATTTACATAACAGACAATCTTGACATTAGGATTTTCTTTTTTAAATTCTTTAACCTGTTTAAGTGTTGCCATATCTGCCATGGGACATCCTGCATTTATATTAGGAAACAGTATACTCTTTTGGGGAGAAAGTATTTTTGCACTTTCTGCCATAAATTTGACCCCGCAAAATACTATAGTATTTTCCATAGATTCTTTCCCAATTTTACTTAAATAATAGGAATCCCCTATATAATCTGCAACTTCTTGAATTTCTGGCCTTTGATAATAATGACAAAGTATAACTGCATTTTTTTCTTTTTTTAATTTTTGTATTTTTTCTTTTAAATTCATAAACTTTCCTCCATGTATAGTCAAGTGTATATACACTTATTTATATAATAATATAACACTTTAATTTACATATTACAACTTTTCATCAAATTATTAAGATTCTCTTAAAACTAGTGATTATGTAATACTTTAGTTATAGGTAAATGAGTTTTAAAATCAACGGTTCAATACATTATTCTTTCATTTATGTAACTTGTAAAATACCTATTTATATAGTAAAATTTATAAGAAATATATAAGTTTTTTCATATTTTAGACTTAATATAAAATAAAATAACTTTGGAGGTAACGCTTGGTGACTAAAAACAAAAATATTCCCTATATTAAATATATTCCTATAATAATAATAGGTTTGTTATTATTCAAATTTATAGATAATATTGATTCTGTATTTTCACTTATAAAATCCTTTTTCTCTATAATAACACCTTTTATATGGGCACTGGGAATAGCTTATTTATTGAATCCTTTGATGAAATACTTTGAAACAAAATTAAGACTTAAAAGATGGTTTAGCTTACTTATTACATACGTATTAGTTATTGGATTTATAACCATATTTTTAAATACATTACTGCCAAAAATAATAAAAAATATTGGTGATTTACTTAACAATGCACCTAACTATATAGATGAAACTATGGATTGGTTTAATAATACTGTTAAGCACACTAAAATTTATGATACTTTAATTGGCGCTTCAAAAAGTAATGATACTGTTTCTAATTTATTAGATAAAGTTTCATCATTTACAAATGTATTTATAAATGGATTTGTAAATAAAACTATTAAGTTTACATCTTCTATGCTAAAATTCTTATTTGGTTTAATAATATCTATATATTTACTTTTAGATAAAGAAAGTCTTATAAATAATATTAAAAAAGCACTAAAAGCTTTGACTAGTAAAGATACTTATAATAATTTAATAAGCTTTTTTAAAGAAGTAGATTTAGTTTTTTCTAACTACATAGTTGGTAAATTTATAGATTCTTTAATAATAGGATTAATATGCCTTGTAGGTCTTAATATAATGAATATCCCTTATGCAGCTTTAATAGCCTTTATAGTTGGAGTAACTAATATGATTCCTTACTTTGGACCTTTTATAGGAATGATACCTGCAGTTATAATCACTATATTCTATAGTTATATAAAAGCTATTTGGGTATTAATATTTATAATAATTCTTCAACAATTTGACGGATTATTCCTAGGTCCAAAAATTTTAGGAAATCAAGTAGGATTAGGTCCTATATGGATAATATTAGCTATAACTATAGGTGGAGGAACCTTTGGAATTTTAGGAATGTTTTTAGCTGTTCCTATAGGAGCTATAGTTAAAATTTATTTAGATAAATATATAAACAAAAAACTTAATAAAAAATACGGATCAACTAATGTAAAAAATGATTAATATTTAGAATAAAATTATAAACTAAATTCTAAAAAATTATCTTCCATTTAAATTTGAATTATTAATCAGCCTAAATAATATTTAAATTTATAACTTATAAAATAATACCTTATTTAAACATTTATATAATAAAAGCATATATTATTGAATACATTTTATAATTAAAAGTGTATTTATGTAATATATGCTTTTATCCTTATGAAAATAAAAAATGCTCTTTTTATTTTTTTAATACAATAATTTAAGCTCTTGTAATAAATTCCTATGGTAAATTCTAAAAAAAGATACCTTTACAAAACAAACCATATTATTACTAGTTATTTATTTGAATCTCTCTTATTATAATTAACCTAACTACTTTTACTCATATCAAAGAACCATTTTTTTATATTATTTTTATTTAGAGAATTACCAGCTTTTAATTCTAATTTATATATCAATTTATCATTTTCAAATACACATAATGTTCCAAATTTATCTCCCTTTTCAACTTTCCATTTTAAAGATTTAGGTTTAAATACCTTAACAGAATAATTTCCACCTTTTTTAAAAGGAACAATGACATCTTTATCAGCTACTATTTTAACTGTACCTTCCTCAAATATACTTTCCCCTAAAACTTGATTTTTTGAACACACTTTTTTAAAGTCATAATTTTTTTCTAAATATTTATAAATTTTTTCTGTTTCTTTCCACCTAGGAGTACAATTTAATACAACTATTATTACTTCACTTTCTTTAAATTTTGAAGAAGTTACAAGACACTTTCCAGCTTTTCCTGTATATCCAGTCTTTACTCCATTGGCTCCAGGAATTTTCCATAATATCTTATTTATATTATGATAGCTTCTAGTAAAATTGTATTCACCTTTATCTATATCTTTAGTACCTACAATCTTATTAAACCATTTATTTTGTTTAGCTATAGCTGTGGCTCTTGCTAAATCATAAGCTGTAGAATAATGCTGATCTTTATCTAGTCCATGCGGTGTTTGAAAATGACTATTTAAAAGGCCTATTTCTGCACTATATTCATTCATAAGTTTTGCAAACTCATCTACACTTCCAGCTACTCCTTCTGCTATGGCTATAGCAGCATCATTACCTGATCTTAACATAAGACCAAATAGTAGTTCTCTTAATGTAACAATTTCACCTTTTTTATATCCTACTGTTGAACCTTTTATTTTAGCTGCATTTTCTGAAATTTTAACTTCTTTATCTAAATTACCATATTTAAGAGTAACTAAAGTAGTTATAATTTTGGTAGTACTTGCAATAGGCACTAATTCATTAGAATTTTTTTCATATAAAACAGCACCGGTATTAGCATCTATCGCAATAGCATTTTTAGCATCAATATAAATTGGCTGTTTTTCAGTTTTAACATAACTACTTATGTAATCATTTGTTTTACCCATTACTTTAAAAGGTACTATACAATTAATTACTAAACTTATTATAAGAAAAATAATAATATTATTTTTTTTCAAATCAACCACTCCTGTATTATTTAATTAGTATTATTTTTAGCAAATATTTAATAAAAATACTGATTAGTTTACTTTTATTTTTATGTACATAACTATATTTATGTAATGTTATATAATAAGGCATTTTTGGTTATAATTTATAATGTTCTAACTAGGAGGATTTATAAATGTATGTATTTTTAATATTTGTGATAATTTTAATCTTAATTTTATTCTTTCCTATTCCAATAAAAATAACTATAAAGATATCAAATAGTAAAATTTCTGTTTTTATTTTTAAAAAGAAGCTTGGTCTTATTAAACTAAAGAAAAAATCTAAAAAGAAAATTATAATAAAAACTAAAGTTAGAAATAAAATAACATTATCTAAAGCTAAATTATTTTTAAAAATATTAAAAAAATCAACATTCAAACCTAAAATAAATTTTGATTTAAACGCAAAATATGGTTTAGAAGATGCAGCTTTTACTGCTATAATATCTGGATTTTTATATAATATATATCCTTTAATTTATATTAATTTAAAAAATCTATTTAAAATTAAACACTTTAAAATTAACATGTCCCCTGTATTTAAAAACACTAATTACATAAATTTAAAATTAAGCAGTATATTTTATATAAATTTAGCTAAAGTTATTTATATAGGAATTATTTTTCTTGTAAATCTTAGGCATACTAAAATAAATAACTAATCTACTTTAATGTTTAAACTATGGTTTTTAACCTCCTTTTAATAAAAAACTATTAGAAAGAGTAAATAACTATATTTAACAAAATCTATTATGCTATTTAAACTATTAGTTATTTTCATGTGCCTTAAAGAACATAAGTTATACTTATAACAATAAAACTTAGGAGGTTATAAAATGGACTCAAATCATCCTATAGAAAATTTAATGAAAAACACAATGGAAAACATAAAAGATATGATAGATGTTAATACAATCGTTGGAGACGCTTTTACCACTCCTGATGGAAATACTATCATACCTATTTCAAAAGTATCCTTTGGATTTGCTTCTGGTGGAACTGAATTCGAACTAAATTCTACTGCAGAAGAAGGAAAAGATGATTATCCTTTTGGTGGAGGCTCAGGTGCAGGTGTTACTGTTAAACCAGTAGCTTTTCTTGTAACTAAAAATGATACTGTTAGACTTTTATCTGTAGATCATAAAACAACTTATGATAAACTAATAGATAATGTTCCACAAATAATGGATATAGTAAAGGGAATGATAAAAAAGAAATCCCCTGAAGAATCTAATTGTTGCAAAGAAGAAAATGAAACTAATTCCGAAAACAGTAACATATAAAGGAAAAAGATATAGGAGAAATTTACTTTCACCTATATCTTTTTTATTTTTATTTATAATTTATTTGTTTGATTTTACATTAAATAATCTAAAATAATTACCACTAATATATCTTACAATAGAGTGATGTAAACATTATTCACTCTTTAAATTTTTAGACATTTCTCCAAAATTATTTAATATATCTTCTAAGCTTGGTATACTCTCCATACTATCTAACCCAAAATATTTTATAAACTCTTCCGTAGTAGAATATAGTATTGGCCTTCCGGGTACTTCCAATCTCCCACATTCTTTTATTATACTTTTTTCTAATAAAGTATATATAGCTCTATCACTTTTAACCCCTCTTATCTCATCAATTGCTACTCTAGTTATAGGTTGCTTATAAGCTATTATAGACAAAGTTTCTAATGCTGCTTGAGACAAGGATTGTCTAACATTTGTTTTTAAAAGCCTTTGTACATACTCACTGTTATTAGGTTTAGTAACTAATTGCAGCATTTTATTAGAAGAAATAAGCTTTATACCTCTAGATCTATTTTTATAGTCTTTTTCCATTTCCTTTACTATTTCTAAAGTTTCTCTTTCATTACATCTTATTATAGTTCCTATTTCCCTTATGCTAAGGGGCTCTCCTGTTACAAATAGCAATGATTCTATAATAGATTTATAAGTATCTATTTTAGATACTTCTGCAATTTCTGTTTGATCTATTCTTCTTTTATTATTCATTTTTTTCGGTCCTCTCTAGATAAATTTTATCAAAATTATAGGATTGATGTACTTCTATAATTCTTGATTTAACAAGTTCTAATATAGCTAAAAAAGTTATAACTACTTCTAATTTAGATTCACATTCATCTATAAAATTTGAAAACTCATACTTAGAGTTATTTTTAATATTATCCATTATCAATTTTATTTTATCTTCTATTTTATATTTTTCTAAATATATTTCACCTTTAAAATCTGTTGAAACATTCATTTTATTAATATAATTGTTTATAAGTTTATTATAAGTATTATATAAATCTAACATAGTTATATTTTGAAATAATTCCTTTATAGATGGATCTTTTTTCTTTTCTTCTATAATTTCTGGTTTTTTACTAAAACACACTCCACTTACTTCTTGCTTACTTTTTAAAAATTCTGCTACTGCCTTAAATTTTTTGTACTCCAAAAGCTTGTCCACTAATTCTTTTCTTGGATCTTTTTCTTCATCATCTTCTTTTTCTTGTTTAGGAAGTAAGTATTTAGACTTTATCTCTATTAATCTAGATGCCATCACTATAAATTCTGAAGTAACTTCTAAATCTAAATCCTCCATTTGATTTAAATATTCCAAATACTGATTTGTTATTTCATATATCTGTATATCGTAAATATCCATCTTATTTTTTTTAATAAGATGAAGTAATAAATCAAAAGGCCCATTAAAATTATGTATTTTTATATTTAAGCTCATCTATTTATCTCTCCTGAATAATATATAATTATATAAATATAGTAATATTTTATCACAAAGATAGTAATAACCTAAAGCTTTATTTATGTATTTAGATACTTCTTGCTTTTTTATATAAATTTAAAAATATTCTTCTATTTATTTTAAACTAGCTTAATATTATTAATTGTAAAATCTAAAAGACTGTTAAATAAATATATTACTTAACAGTCTTTATAATAATTAGGAATATATAGTCTTTGTAATTAATTATAAAGTATATACTTTGTAACTAATATAGCTCTATATTACACTCCTCTATCTATTAATCTTTCAAATCCATTTTTTAAATTATTAAATAAACTAGAAGTTCTTATATTTCTATCACTTTTAATGTTAACTTTTCCTACTAGTTTACCATTCATATAAAACTCACATTTACCTACTATTTCATTAGCTTTATATTCTTTTTTGCTTTTATCAATTATGCATTTTTTAGTTATTTTACTTTCTTTGCCTTTTTCTACAATTGTATTAAAATCTTCGCAAGATTTAGCTATAAAGTATTTATCTCCTTTTGAATTTAAAGGTACTTTAGCAACAGCTTCTCCTTTTTTAACAACTTTTTTATTTCCAAATTTAGAAAAACCATAATTCATTAAATTACTTGCATCTTTATTTCTTACCTTGTAAGTTGGAGAGCCCATTATTACACAAAGCATTCTTACTCCATCTCTTTTAGCTGTGGCAGATATACAATATTTAGCTTCTTCTGTAAAACCAGTTTTTAATCCATCACAACCTTTAAAAAATCTTACTAGTTTATTATGGTTTACAAGTCCTATAGGACTTTTTCTTCCTTCAGATATAGTTTCCATATATGTTCCTGTATATTTTAATATCTTTTTATGTTTTAAAAGTTCTCTTGACATTAATGAAATATCATAAGCTGTAGTTACATGACCTTCTGCATTAAGACCTGTGCAGTTTTTAAAAGAAGTATCTTTCATATTTAAACTTTTAGCTTTTTCATTCATCATCTTAACAAAGTTTTCTTGGCTTCCTCCTATATATTCGGCCATTGCAACAGCTGCATCATTTCCTGAAGCTATTCCTATTCCTTTTATGAGCTCTTCTACAGTTCTTACTTCTCCAGTATCTAAAAGCATACTGCTACCACCCATTTTCTTTGCATTTTCACTAACTGTTACTTTATCTGATAACTTCATTTTACCAGAATCTATACGTTCCATAGTTAAAAGCATTGTCATTACTTTAGTAACAGAAGCTGGTGCTAGCTTTTCATGTGAATTTTTTTCATAAAGGACTTTACCTGTAGTAGGTTCAATAAGTAGTGCTGATTTTGCATCTACATTCAAAGAATCTGTTTTTGACTCTTCTTTATTTTCTTCTTTACTATTTATATTCATTCTACTTGCTGCTGTAACTGTACTTACAAACATTCCAAATACAAAAACAATAGTAGTTATAAAACTGAATACATGATTAAATTTTTTCTTCATGTTTATATATCCCTCCTTCAGAAATATTTTCTCCAATTTTTCATAATATTATCACGGAAAAATTTTCTTAATTTTCAAAGGAAGTTTTAAACTTATAAATAACCTTGTATTTTAAAAATAAAATTTTGTTTTTTTTTATCTAAAATATATAAACTTTTATTTATATATTAACTGATTTATGTTTTTATAAAATTTATTAATATTACATAAATGTTGTAACAATCATATATGTAGAAGTTGATGTTATTAAAAATAATATACATCCTATAAGTAGTGCTTTCATTCCTTTATCTCTTATACTTTTAAAGTCTACAGAAAGACCCATTGCAACCATTGCCATTAATATGAATATTGAACTTAACTTAGTTAATATACTTATTATAGAAACTGGAATAATACCAATTGAACTTACTATTCCTGCAATAATAAAATATAAAACATACATAGGAAATTTAGCTTTTTTACTATTGCCATTACCTTTATTAAACATAAAACCTAGCACTAAAGATACAGGTACTAGCATTAAAACTCTAGCCATTTTAACAAAAGTTCCTATTTCTCCTGCTGAATCACCTCTAGCAAAAGCTGCTGCAATAGCATGAGCAACTCCATGAAGAGAAACTCCAGACCAAATTCCATATTGAACATTTGTCATACTACTAGTTACAGCTATAGCTGAATATACCAAAACTCCAACAGCACCTAAAAAACTAACTATAGATACTGCTACAACAGAATCCTCATCTTCTGCATTTATTGTAGGAGCTAATGCAACTACTGCTGAAGCTCCGCATATGCAAGATCCAACTCCAATTAAAGTAGCTAATTTATTTTGAGCCTTAAATACCTTTCCTAAAACAGTTGCGATAATCAAAACACTTGGTACAAATATTAAAACCATTAAAATAACTTTAGGTCCTAATTTTAATATAGCATTAAAATTAAGTTTAAAACCTAAAAGTACTATTCCAACTTTTAATAGTCTTTTAAGAGAAAACTTTACTCCCTCTTTAAATACAGCTTGGGTTTTTATAGTATTATTATAGATTATTCCTATAATTATTCCTATAGTTAAAGCTTCTAGATTTATTACATCTTTTATAGAGTCATTTATATACATAGATATAATAGCAATAAAAAGTGTAAATATAATTCCTGGAACTAGTTTTTTAAATTTTGTCATAATAATCACCTCTTTATGAATTATACCAAAGGTTTTATATAAATAAAAATTATAATTTGTTATAGTTTTATAAGCTATACTTATACATCTTTAAATAAACTTATTTTAAAAACTTCTATTTTTTCATACCCTTAAAATAAAAACTATCATCTAATATTCTAATTAAATGATAGTTTTTATATAATTTAAGAATTAATTTTTAATATTATTATCTTATAGTTCCAAATTCATACCCCTGTGATTTTAGATAGTCTATTATAAGAGGAAGTGCCTTAAAAGAACTTTCTTTTCCATAAGTATCATGAGTTAATATAACTATTTGTTTTTTACTTCCTATAGAATCCTTTAAAAACTGTAATAACTCGTCCTTATTTTTATGTCCTCCTTCTGCATCTCCACTTAAAGCATTCCAATCTATTGAATGCATTTTTCTTTCTTTTAATTTTTTATTAAACTCAGGAAGATTTGGATCATTGTAATACTTTCTAGACATATATCCTCCTGGCATTCTAATTATTTTACTATAAAAATCTTTTCCTAAAGCTTTTTTTATAGATTCGTTAGTTTTATTAACTTCATTCATAAAATTTTCTATATTTAATTTATTATGAGGATAAAGTTTTTTCATATTATGAGTATATGAATGATTACCTATAGCATGTCCTTCATTATAAATCCTTTTAACCAAATTTTGAGAAATTTTATTTTGGTCTATAGTTTCTCCTACTAAAAAAAATGTAGCTTTTACTCCCTTTTCCTTAAGTACATCTAAAATCTTTGGAGTAACTGTTGTAGAGGGCCCATCATCCATTGTCAAAAAAGCAATCTTTTTATCCTTTGGAATTGTTTTTCTAGGTTTATTATTTGGTAACTTTTTATTTTTCCCCTTAGATTTACTTTCAGTTTTATTTTTTGAATCCTCTTCGCTTTTACTAGAATTTTCATATGATCTAGCAACTATTTTCTCTACTTCTGAAGCTGGATATTCATAGGATTTCAATCTATTTTTCTTCTCTTCTTCTCTTTTTTTAGCTAACTCTTTGTCTTTAACTGCTTGAAGCATTTTTTGATGTTTTTTAGTTTTTATGTTAGATAATACAGTAGTTGTTATAAAAAACCCTCCTATAATCACTGAAATTATCGTAAGTAAGCTAATCATTATATGCTTCTTTTTTTTATTTTTCCTATCCATTCTTCTTCTCATATAAATACCTACTTTCTTTTGTAACTTTATAATTTAATTATAAAATTACAAAAGCATATATATACAACTAAATTGTAATAAACTTGTAAAATTCTATTACAGATTCATTACATCTCTTTTCAAACAAAAATCCATAATATTTTTTAAATATTTATCTATACTTTTTTCCAAATAAACAAAATTAAATTCCCTTCGAAATCTTACTTCTTTCAATTCTTTGTTTTTCATAGGCAATGTTTTTATAACTCCAAGCTTTAGTTCCCTTTCTATAGCAGCTTTTGATATTATTGTGTATCCTAAATTTGCCTCTACTAAAGCTTTTATAGCATCTATACTTCCTACTTCCATATATATATTTAGGTCACTAGGTTTATATCCTTGCTTAATTAATATATTTTCAAAATATTTTCTAGTTCCAGAACCTTCTTCTCTTAATATTAGTTTTCCTCCAAGTATTGTATCTATATTAGCATAATCTTCTTTTGAAAATTCATGCTTAGGTGAAAAAGCTAATACAAGTTCATCATCTTTAAATTTTTTATATTTAAATTTATTTTTATCAAAAGGTCCTTCTACTAAGCCTAAATCTATTTCTTCTTTTATTATCTTTTTTAATATTTCTTCTGTATTATTTACAGTTAGTATTACTTCTATTTTTGAATGATTTTCTTTATATTCACCTAAAATATTAGGGAGAACATATCCTCCTATTGTTAAAGTTGCACCAATATTACAAGTTTTTTCTATAAAGGATTTATTTCTAAATCTCCTATAAATATTTTTTTCTAATATTTCTACTTTTTTAGCATACTGAAAAAATTCTTTTCCTTCTAAAGTAAGTTCAATATTTCTTCCACTTTTTTTTATAAGTTTAACTCCATAATATTGTTCTAAATATTTTATATGTTGAGATACTGCTGGTTGAGTTAAATTAAGAATTTGTGCAGATTTTGTATAATTTTTTATCTTACCTACTGTAAGAAAAGTTAATAATTTAGTTTCTAACATTATAAATTGCCCCATTTTTAAATAGTTTTATTAATACCTGCTATTAAATAATACATATAATTTTAAAATTAATGAAATTTACATTCTTCTTTTAAACATTGCTTATTAATATTACTAAAATTACATTTAACATCTTGTTTTTCTAAAGTTACATTTAAATTTTCCTCTATAAAATCAACTGCTTCCTCTATAGATAAAAATGTATCTCTCTTACAACATCTAGGGCCTCCAAATTCTGAAATTGAAAGAAGACTTTTAGATGTCATTAAATTAGACATTTTCCATTCTTTTTTTGAAAGAGGTGTAGCTCCAGTAATTACACTCATGAATATTCCTGTGCCTACTGCTGCTCCACAATTTCCATAAAACCCGCAAAACCCTCCTAATATATTTTTAGCTCTTTTTTCTACTTCTTCTAATTTATCTTTTATGTTTTCCCTTTTATTAATAGTATTATAATAAGCAGCTGTTAAAACTGCTGGTACTAGAAAATGATGCTCCGGTCCATGCATTTTTATAGAAGGATGTTTCATCAAATCTATAGCTATTTTCAAAGGATTCTTTGAAACGGTTTCATTACAATATTTCTTTATTATTTCATATGCACCTAATGAATGACAACTATCACATACAAAGTGTCCATTTTTACATTTAGCATTGGAAGAAAACTCCTTTTTGCAATAAAAACATTTTAATTTTTCTGACTGTTCACTATAAACAATCTCTTCTCCACATACTAAACAATTATATTTATTTTCCATAAAACATTTCCCCTTTTCCTTTGTCCTTTATTTCCTTAAATAATTTTATTTAGTTATATTAAATTAAAAAATAAACTGTTTAATAACAAATTTTTCATAATATATTATACTATAACTATAGTTTTAAATATATATTATTACAATATATATTTAAAATTTTCATTATATTTAAATCACAAAAGCCGTTGATAAATTATATATTTTATCAACAGCTTTTAGTTGCACTTATTAAAAAGCACTTTTTTTATAATAGAATTGTTTTGTTAGTTAATAAAATAATACGGTCATAGAATTTTATTATACTACTTTATATATAAATATAATTTAAAAATTAAATTACACTTATTTTAATATCTTTTACTATTTCATCTACTACTTCTTTTCTAACAAATCCTGTTTCTTCCTCTATTGCATTAGCTGTACCACAAGCTGCAGCTAGTGCTATTGTATCTTTTATGTTATATCCTCTTTCAAGACCTACAGCAAATCCTCCTACAAATGAATCTCCTGATCCTACTGGATTTATTGCTTTTATCTTTGGAACTTCTACTTTATATATCTTATCTTTATATCCAACTAAAGATCCATCTTTTCCTAAAGATACTGTAACGCACTCTATTCCCATTTCTCTTAATTTCTTTATTTCTTTTATTATTTCTTTTTCATTTGAAACTTTATTTCCTGTTATCATTTCTATTTCATCTTGGTTAGGTTTTATAAAAAAGGGCTTTGCTTCTATACCTTTTAATAAAAGCTCTCCACTTGTATCTAATAAAAACTTTTTGCCTTCTTTTCTTGCTTTTTCTATTAATGTTTTATATATATCTTTTGGTACTTTTTTAGGTACGCTTCCTGAAGCTGAAATTATACTGCTTTTTTTAAGAAGGTCATCGTATTTTATCAAAAATTCTTTTAACTCTTCTTCTTTTATACAAGGACCAGGCTCTAATACTTCTGTTTGCTCTAAATCATCTGTTATAAAAGCTAGGCATTCTCTTGTAGACCCTTCCACCTTACTAAAATCACCTCTTATACCCATATCTTTAAGCTTGTCTTCTATAAATTCTCCAGTTTTTCCACCTAAGAATCCTGTAGCAAGTACATCTTCTCCAAGTATAGTGGCTACATTAGCTACGTGTATTCCCTTGCCTCCTGCAGTATTTTCTACAGATCTTGCTCTCATAACTTTTCCTTTTTCTATATCTTTTATTTCATATCTTTTGTCTATTGATGCGTTTAAGTTTAATACAGTTATCATGCTCTATTCTCACTTCCACACATTTTTATTTTATCTACTACTATTTCTTTCATCGCTTCTTTTCCTGGTGTCATATATTTTCTTGGATCATTTGCATCTGGATTTTCTTTAAAATATTCTTTTACTGCCTTTGCAAATGGTATTTTTAAATCTGTTGCTATATTTACTTTACATATTCCAAGTTCTATTGTATTTTTAACTGATTCTTCTGGTACATCAGATGCTCCGTGAAGTACTAAAGGAACTTCTACTTCTTTTCTTATTTCTTTTAATCTATCATAATCTAATTTAGGTTCACCTTTATAAAGTCCATGAGCTGTTCCTATTGCTACTGCTAAGGAATCTATTCCTGTCTTTTCTACAAACTCTTTTGCTTGATCTGGGTTTGTATACATTGCATCTTTTTCATCTACTACTAAGTCATCTTCTTGTCCACCTAATTTACCAAGTTCTGCTTCAACTACTACTCCTCTTTCATGAGCATAGTCAACAACTTCTTTAACTGTTTTTATATTTTCTTCATAGGATTTTTTAGATGCATCTATCATTGCAGATGTAAATCCTTCATCTATATATTTTTTTATTTCTTCTACATCTTCAAAGTGATCTAAATGTAGCGCTATTGGAATATTGTGTTTTTTAGATGCAGCTTCAAGTATTGCTACTAAATATTCTCCTCCAGCATATTTAATTGTTCCTGGTGTTCCTGCTATTATTACTGGTGATTTCATTTCTGCAGCTGTCTCTACTACTACTCTTATTGTTTCTAAGTTATGAATATTAAAAGCTGGTACTGCATACTTTCCTTCTTGAGCTTTTTTTAATATTTCTTTTGTTGTTACTAACATTATTAATCACTCCTAAGTTTTAATGTATTTGAATGTGTCTAATCTAATATAAATAACAGGTATTTATAGCTTTATATTTAATAAAATTTAAAACTATAAGTCCTTCTAATTTTCATATACAATTTTTCCATTCACCAATGTTTTTATTACCTTAAAATCATCATCTACAACTACTAAATTAGCTTTTTTGCCTTCTTTTATACTTCCTATTTCTTTATCTAATTTTAAAAGTTTAGCTGGATTTAATGAAGCCATATTTATAGCCTCTATATCTTTAAGCGGAAGATTTTCTAACATATTTTTTATTGAATACATTAAGTTTGTAGTACTGCCTGCTAAAGATCCGCTTTCAGTTCTTGCAACCCCATCTTTAACTATAACCTTTAATGTTCCAAGCATATATTCTCCATCTTTTAGTCCTCCAGCTCTCATAGCATCACTGATTAAAACTACTTTATCTTTACCCTTACATCTTAATACTATATCTATAGCTGCTGGATGAACATGTATCATATCTGCTATAAGTTCACAATAAACATCATCTCTTGTTAATGCAGCACCTATAAAATTTGGTTCTCTATGTTTTAAACCTCTCATCCCATTATAAATATGAACTGCAATTTTAGCGCCTGCATCTATAGCCTCTATTGCTCTATTATAATTTGAACTAGTATGACCCATAGATACATTCACATTTTTCTCTGTAATATATTTTATAGATTCTATTGAATTTTCTTTTTCTGGAGCAATTGTAATAGTTTTTACTGTTCCTTCTCCTACTTTAAGTATTTCTTTTATTTCTTCTATATCTATATGTTTTAATAATTTTTCTGGATGAGCACCTTTATGCTCTTTAGTTAAATAAGGTCCTTCTACATAAGAACCAAGTATTTCAGCACCTTCAACTTTTCCTATAGATTTTTTTACATTTTCTACAGCTATTTTTATATTTGAAACATCATCTGTTACTGTAGTTGGAACAAAGGATGTTACCCCTCTAGTTGATAAATATTTTGATATCTCATTAATAGATTCAAAATCTCCATCCATAGTATCAAAACTAGCACCACCATGTATGTGTGTATCTATTAACCCTGGCATCAAATTATAATTTTCCATATTTAAAATTTTATCTAAATCTAAATTTTTTTCATCTTTAGAATTTAAAATTGATTTTATTAAACCATCTTCAAGTATTACTATTGAATTTTCTAAAACTCTATCTTCTAAATATACCTTCTTAACTTTTATACCTAATTTCAAAGTTAATCATCTCCAATATTAAATTCCGCCACAAGAATTTTGTTTTTTCTTTTTATTTTCATAAACTTTCATAGCTTCTTTTCCAGATCTAAGTAAAGTGTCTTTAAGTTCTTCCATTGTTAATCCTTCTCTACACAAAGATCCTTCTAAAAGCATTCCTAAATTAGTTCCAGAGATAACTAGCATATCCTCTTTACCCATTCCTAAAAGAGCTGCTGTCTTAAAAGGTGACCCTCCTACAATATCAGTAAGAAAAGCTATTCCTTCACATTCTTTTAATTTTTCCATAGCTTTTTCCATTTTTTCTTTTAAAGTATCTGTAGTATCATCCATAGTAAAATCTACAGCAATTAAATCTTTTTGTTCACCAGCTATAAGTTTTAAAGAACTTGTAAGTCCTGTTGCAAAATTTCCGTGACCACTAACTATTATTCCTATCATGTTAATCATCCTCTCTTTTAAATAAAAATTAAAAACATGAATCAAAATGAATGTTTAAAATCATTCATTTTGATTCATTAACTTGTAATATATTATAATACGTTGAAGAATCTACCTACTAAACCTATTGCAACTGTTAACATAACAAGTTTAAGTGGTGACCAACCTTTTTTAACTAATCTATACATTAATAATGCATATAAAAGAGGTAATAAATTTATTAAAACTTTATCTAAAACATCTTTTTGTAATGCAATTTTTGCTTTACCAGCTGTAATTACAGCTGTTGTTTCTAATTTAATGTAAGAAGATATTAAAGCTCCTAAAACAGTTATACCAAGTATTGATGCTGCTCTTGATACTTTTTTAGTACCTTCTTTTAGTTTAGATATTGCTTTAACTCCAGTTTTATAACCATAATGCATTAATCCAAATCTTAATGATAAATGAACTACATTAAATAAAACTAAGAATATAACAGCTCCAAGGGCACTTCCTGTTTTACCAAAAGATGCTCCTATACCTACACATATTGGAAGTAATGTAAGCCAAAATAGTGCATCTCCTATTCCTCCAAGAGGTCCCATTGTAGCAACTTTTATACTTCTAATAGTATCTCTGTCAGCTTTGTTCTCTTCCATTGCAGTAACTATTCCCATTATGAAAGTTACTAAAAATGGATGTGTATTAAAGAATTCCATATGATCTTTCATTGAATCCGATAAATCTTTTTTGTTTTTGTGTATTTTTTTAAGTCCTGGAAGCAAACTATATAGCCATCCTGCAGCTTGCATTCTTTCATAGTTAAAAGACGCTTGAAGTAACATTGATCTCCATGCCATTTTATTTAAATCTTTTTTAGTTATAACCTTTTCAACACTTTTATCTTCATAACCTTTTACATTAGATTCCACGTGAAGGCACCTCCTTCTTAGTAACATTTCCTTTTTTCTCATTTAAGAAATAATCATATGCAGCTATAGCTCCCCCTATTAAAGCTATTGGTAATATATCTAATTTTCCGTAAGCTGAAAGCATAAAACCTATTATTAGGAATGCTGCATATTGTTTTTTAAGCATTATTTTAAGTAAAGTAGCAAAACCTACTGCTGGCATCATTGCTCCAGCTACTCCTAATCCACCAATTATAAGTTTTCCTGCTGCTGTTGAATTCAATACGTCTACAAGACCTTTAGCTGAATCTGCACCTAAATATATTGGTAAAAATGCAACTACAAAATAAAATGAAAATAATGACAACAATGCAATGTAATTAACTTTAGCAATTCCTTTTGGATCTGCTTCTTCTGCTGCTTTATCTGCTTTTTTCATGAATCCTGAAAAAATAGTGAATAAGAACGTAATAGCAGCTTGTACCGCTAATCCAAATGGAAGGGCTACCCCTAAAGAGACTTCAGCACTTTGCTTAGTTATTATTGCAAAAGCTGTTCCTATAATCCCTGCTATAACTACATTTGGAGGCTGTGCTCCTGCTAAAGGAACCATGCCTGCAAAGAATAACTCAAAAGTAGCACCTGCTATAATTCCTGTTTGAACATCTCCTAATATGACACCTACTATAATTCCTGCAAATATAGGCCTATGAAAATGGAATAATCCGTTAAACATTTCCATTCCAAGTATACCGGCCCAAAGACCAATTAATAATGCTTGAACTAACATTAGTTTATTTCCCCCTTTATACTTTTCTTATGTTACATTTTTTTACTTTATATACAAAAATTTATTAACGTTTACATGTAGATTAAACTTATATAAATTTTAATATATCAACTTCAATTTTTTCATCTGGTACTCTTCTAATTTCTAATTCCACTCCAAGTTCATGTAATCTTTTAAAAGTTTTTCTATCATCTTCATCAACTGAAACTGTACTAGAAATTTGCTCTTTTCCTTCACTAAAATGCATATTTCCTATATTAACTTTTTTTATAGGAACTCCACCTTCTACAAGTCTTAATACATCTTGAGGTGTATCACAAACTACAAATATTAATTGATCATCTGCAGCCATATGAATAACATCTATAGTTTTTTGTATTGAAAAATATCTTGTTCCTATAACATCTGGTACAACCATATCCATTAAGTTTTGTCTAACTTCATCAGTAGATACTTCGTCATTTGCAACAACTATCAAATTAGCTCCTAAATAATTAACCCATGTTACTCCTACTTGACCATGTACTAATCTGTTGTCAATTCTTGTCATTAAAATATTTGCCATCTTACTACCTCCTATTATTAAATAATAATTATTATTGCTATAGGTTATTATCATACCATTAATTCATAAAAATTAATACAGAAAATTAATGGTATGATTCACTTTACTTGTAATTATTAAATTATATTTTCTAAATATTTGTTATTTATCGTATTGATGAATAATTACACCTTTAACAACTCTATTTACAGTTCCATCTGGTCTTGGGTTGTCGGGGCTTATTCCAAGTTCCTTTGAATATAAGAATGCAAAAACTTGAGCATATATTATATAATCTAAAGCTAAATAAGCTTCTTTTATATTATTTTTTTCATCACTTAAACTAAACATTTTATATGAATTTTCTTTAACTTCTTCTTCATATTCAGGAGTTATAGCAATTATTTTATGCTGTCCCTTATCATTATTTATTTCTTTTAATAAATCCATTTCATACTTTCTTGCATGCTTATCATTTGACATAAACATAAATACTAATGTTTTATCATTTATTATAGATTTAGGACCATGTCTAAAAGCTAAAACTGAATCATAAGATGTTACAACTTTTCCACTTGCAAGTTCTAAACCCTTTAAAGCGGATTCTCTTGCTAATCCTTTTAAAGAAGATGATCCTAAATAGATTACTCTATCATATTTTAGGTTTACAAGATCTAAAATTTCTTTAGATTCATTATTAATTATTTTAGAAGCACCCTTTATTATTTTGCCCATAGTATCAATATTTTTATCTAAATTATCAATATCAAATATAGTCAATGTAGTTAAAAGCATTGATGTAAAACTACTTGTCATGGCAAAACCTTTGTCATTAGATTTTTCTGGCATTAAAACCACTAGATTTTTTTCATCATCTTTAGCCTTTTGTGCTAATGCTCCTTCTTTATTACAAGTAATAACAAGTTGTCCAACATGGTCTATTAATTTCTCCGCTAAATTATAAGTAGCTACACTTTCTGGACTATTACCTGAACGAGCAAATGATACTAAAACTGTTGGTGTTTCTTTTTCTAAATAATCTTCTGGGTTACTAACAATATCTGTTGTATGAATTGCTTCTACTCTTTTACCTAAAAGTCTCCCTAAATAAGGAGCTGCTACTTCCCCAACAAAAGCTGAAGTTCCTGCTCCTGTTAAAATTATTCTTAAATCCTTTTTATTTAATTGCTTTTTTATATATTTTGATATTTTTTCTTTATTATTTTTTACTATCTCTAAAGTTTCACTCCAAATTTCAGGCTGTTGTTGTATTTCCTTAGCTGTATTAAAGCCTCCTAGGTTTTGAAGTTCTTCTTCTTCAATATTAAAAATTTTACCCATTATTTCACCTTCCTACATTGTTTGTTGTACTGATGTAATTACCACTATATATACTTTAAAAAAACCTATACTTTTGAATCATATAATATACTAAGTAATCTTAGGAACCACTTGGTAATGAGGTTATTACCAGTTGGTATATTTATATAATATATTAAAATTTAAACCTTGTCAATATATTTTTTAAATTTTATAAAGTAAGTTTTATAATATTCTAACTCTATATGAATTCATAGCAGTTTCTCCTAATTTACTAACTAATTTATAATTAGCATAAGCCCCTACTACAGCACCTATTCCTGGTACTAATTGAAGCATTTTTGCTATATCCATATAGTCTCTATATTCCTGTTGAAATTCTCTCCAATTAAAATCATCTTTATTTATGGGAAGAGTTTTTACATAGCTATCCCAGTTTAATATCTTATAATAAATTTCATTTCTTTTTTCCTGACTTGAAAATGCTAATTGAAAAATATAGAGTATATATAATCTTTCTCTATAATCTTTTACATCAAATCCATATATACTAGCAACATCAAATAAAAATTTAATTTTTATAGATAATAATATAGGGAAATCTGCCATTCCTAAAACTATTCCTCCAAATCCAGTTCCAGCTCCTGTTGTTGCCGCAGTCTTTCTATATGAATCTATCTTATCTCTTACTAAATCCTCTCTATATTTAAGATTAACCATTTTTAAGGGAGGTTTGGATACAAATTCTGAACCTAATATAACAACTTTTGTCATACTTTTAATAGAAGCAGTTATTATCCTGTGAGCTTTTTCTGGAATAAAACTATTAAACTTTCCTTGCATACTTTTAGTTGTTTTATCAATAATAGAAGGCTTCTTGCTCATTTTTTTCTGCCAACTTTTTAGCTCTCTCATTGCTTCAATTTCGTAAATATCCATTAATCTTACCTCCAATAAAATTATACACTAAACTAACATTATATTTTAAATAATCCTTATATTTAATAATTATATCATATACTTATTATAATTATTCCAAATTATTTCTTTTGAGAAAAAATATGTATTATTGTATTTTTACTTTTTTAATTTAAACCCTTTATTAAAGCTACAAGAACATTTCTTATTCCTTACCAAATATTAAGATTACTAAAAAAGTTTAAAATTTACTTATATTATATAAAAACACATATAGTTTAAATAAAAAACCATATGTGTATAAAAAATTTATAATACTTTTATTGAATTTTAGATGCTGCATTCTTATCTAATATTATAGTAACATCATTATGAAGTTGAAGTATAGACGCTGGAGTATTAGGATTTATTTTTCCTTTTACAGTTTCATATATAGCCTCTGCTTTTCCTTCTCCATTAGCTAAAAGTATTATTTTTTTTGACTGCATTATGGTTTTTATACCCATACTTATAGCTTTTACTGGTACATCCTCTTTAGAATTAAAAAATCTTGAATTTGCTTTTATAGTTTCCTCATCTAAATTAACTAAATGAGTTTCAGCTTCAAAATTAATGTCTGGTTCATTAAATCCTATATGTCCATTTGAACCTATACCTAAAACTTGTATATCTATGCCACCAGCTTTTTTTATTCTTTCTTCATATTCTTCACACTCTTTTTCTATACTTTCAGCGGATCCGTTAGGTATATTAGTTTTTTGTAAATCTATGTTTATATGTTTAAATAAATTGTTTCTCATATAATAATAATAACTTTGAGTATTTTCCCTTGTAATTCCATAATACTCATCTAAATTAAAAGTTGTAACCTTTGAAAAATCTAATCCTTCTTTTTCATATCTATCTACTAACTCCTTATACATACCTAAAGGAGTACTTCCTGTAGCTAATCCTAGTACACTATCTGGTTTTAATATAACTTGACTTGCCATCATATCTGCTGCTTTTCTACTCATTTCTTCATAATTATTTACAACAATTATTCTCATCTTAAACACCTCTATTAAAATTAAATTTTAAATACAATTCTACCTTCTACAATAGTACAATTAACATTAAATTTTTCATCAAAGACAATTATATCCGAGTCTTTTCCTATACTTAAACTTCCTTTTTTATTATATATATTTATATCCTTTGCTGGATTTTTAGTAACCATGGAAACTGCTTCCCAAATTTTTATATCAGTATTTTCAAAAACATTTTTCACCGCTTTATCTAAAGTTAAAATACTTCCTGCTAAAGTACCATCTTCTAGCCTTGCGGAACCATCTTTAACTGTAACATTTTGTCCCCCTAAATCCCATTTACCATCTTTCATACAACCTGCTCTCATAGAATCAGTTATAAGAATTACTTTATCTTTACCTTTCAGCTTTATTAGAGGAGTAAAAATAGCTTCATGAACATGGATTTTATCTGCTATTAATTCACTATATATATCACTATTAAAAATAGCTCCAACAATTCCTGGTTTTCTATGATGTAGCGGCGTCATGGCATTAAAAGTATGAGTTCCATGACTTATACCTTCATCTATTGACTCCATAGCTTCTTCATAAGTAGCATTAGAATGTCCTATAGATAAAATTATATCTGTATTATTTTTAACTTTTCTTATAAATTCAAAATTCTCATCTTTTTCTGGCGCAAGAGTTATTATTTTTATTACATCTTTATAATCTTTTATAAAATCATAACTAGGTTTTAATATATAATCTGCTCTTTGTGCTCCTTTATAATTTTCATTTATAAAAGGTCCTTCTAGATGGCATCCTAAAACCTTAGCTCCTTCTAATTCTATATTCATACACTTTTTAATTATATCTAAAGCTTTATATATCTCTTCTTTACTAACAGTCATAGTTGTAGGTAAAAAAGCTGTAACACCTCTTTTAGCTATAGTATTACTTATAGTTTTTATAGAATCAACCTTTCCATCCATAGTATCTTTACCGCCAGATCCATGTATATGTAAATCTATAAAACCTGGAGAAATATAATTTCCTTTTGCATCTATAACTTCATCCACATCACTATAATTTATATCTTTAAACTTAACTATGTCTACAATCTTTTCATTAAACAGAATTGCTCCATCATATATTATAGAATTTTCTTTAATTATTTTCCCATTAACTATTGCTTTCATAAAATACACATCCTTTTAAAAGCTTTATTATCTACTTTTACTTTAAAGTCATTTCAAACTTATATATATCACTTCTATAAATAGCTTTTGTATATTCTATAGGAATACTATTTTCTATATAAGTTGTTCTTTCAACCATTAAAGACAAAGCATTTTCTTCTTGATTTAAATATTCACTTTGATAATCATTTAGCATTATAGGTTCTATAGTTTGTTTAGCTTTTGTTAAATTATATCCATATTTTTCTTTAAATGTTTTATACAAAGACTCTCCATCTATACTATCTCTAGTCATATTTTTACACAAATTATAAGGAATCCATACAATTTCTAAAGATATAGGTGATTTTTCTGTTTTTCTTAATCTTTCTATTTCAATAACTTTAGTATCTTTCATACAAAGTACATCTTTGATCTTTCTAGTTGCTTCTTTTATATCAAAGGATAAAATTTCAGTACTAGTTTTAAACCCTTTTTCTTTCATTTCTTCTGAGAAGCCTTTTAAACCAGTAAATTCTTGCTTTTGTTTAGGCTTTGCTACAAAAGTACCTTTCCCTTGTTCTCTATATAATAACCCTTCATTAACCAAAGACATTATAGCTTTATTTATGGTCATCCTACTTACACCTTGAATTTCACAAAGCTCTCTTTCTGTAGGTATTAAATCTCCTGGATTTAATTCTTCATTTTCTATCATTTCCTGTAATATTTCTTTTATTTGATAGTGAAGAGGAAGTGGACTTTGTTTTGAAACTTTTCTCATTACATCTCTTCCTTTCTTACATCTCACTTTTATTCTATGTCATTTTCAATATTATTATATCATCATATTGTTATGTTGTATATACCAATTTAGTTTAATTATTAAATTCTATAAAAAAATTATATTAGTATCTTTTATAAAACCCTTAATAAGAAAATTTCTTATTTAATTATAACCTATATCTTTTCAACTTATAAATAATAAAGAAAGTGAAACTTTTAAATTCCACTTTCTTTATTTTAATCATTAACAAAATTCCTAAGTTTGATATTTCCTGCTGTAAAAAATACTAAGGCTATTAAAATTAGAATTATAGCATTAGGAAACAACTTTAAATTTTTTATAGAATCAAAAGACCAATAAAAAGGAGAAAGCTTCGTTAAACTATTTAGAACTATTGAACCTTGAGAATTATTTCCTAAAGTTTTAAATCCTAAAAATACATTAGCTGTACCAACCATAGATACAATCATGCTTGTTAACCCTTCATTTTTAGAAATCCTTGTTAAAAACACTCCTACACTCATAGCAATAAGTGTGATTAAAACTACATTGATAATAACCATAGGTAAATATTCTATAGGATAATATACAATTTTTCTACCAACTAAAGCTATAATGCTATATATTAATGATATTGTAAAAAACATCCCTATATAAATTCCTCCAATAATTTTCCATGGTCTATTAGGAGTAGTTATAGCCCTTTTTAATATATTTTGTTTTCTTAAACTTAACACTTCACTAACTACATAATTGGCAGTAAAAAAAATATATGAAATTAAAATAAAACTTGTCATCATACTGTTATCTGAAACAATTTTATTTCTTTTTATTTCTACTTTAACTTTATAATTATATAATTCACTATTATTTTTAATAATTTTATTTTTTAATAACAAATTAACTTTTAACATCTTGTTAATTTCTTCATTTATTCTTTTTTCTATTAAATCTGTGCCATTACCTTTTTCTCTTTTATAAGTATTTATTATAGGTTTTTCACCTTTTCGTATTTTTTCTGTAAAGTTTTTAGGTATTTCATAAATAGCTATTATATCATTATTTTTTAAAGATTCTAAAACTTTTTCAGAATTTTTTTCATGATGTACATCATCCTCTATTTTTAAATCCTTTATTAATTTATCTCCATAATATCCTTTATCTAAAACATTAAATGCTACATTAATCCCTACACTACTACTATTAATTTTTTTAGAAATAAACCCAACAACCCCTATAATTATAAGAGATCCTAACACCATAAGCACCAATACTTTTTTATCTTTTAGCATTCTCTTAAATTGTATAAATCCAAATCTTATTACATCCATAGCTATTCCCCCCACTTAATCTTAATTTTTAAAATACTTATAAAATAAAATACAATTGATGTTAATAAAAACATCATCAAATAAAACTCTATACTATGAAAAGAATTGAATAAAACATAATTTTTATAAGTTTTCATTATTAATACATTAGGAGAATAATTACTTAAATAATTTATAACTGAGTTTTCTTTAGCTACTTTATATAAGGGATAAAATACTCCTCCTATAACTATAGAAAGCATAAGAAAAAACTTTAAAAACATTCCCGCCACTCTCTTACTTTTAAAAAATGCTATTATGATTCCTACTATTGAAGCTTCTAATAAACTTTTAAAAATTATAATTAAAATTAAAAGTAATAAAGATCCTTCAAATGATAAATAAAGTAATCTAAAAGCCATCACATATATAAAATTAAATGCAAGGGCAACTAACATACTATTTATTATTTGACAATTAAAATATTGAAATTTACTTATAGGTGTAGAAATTATTCTATTAAATATTCCTTTTTTCTTTTGATTATAATAACTTGATGTAACTGATATTATTAGTATAATAGACATAAAACTTGATATAGATATAGAATAATACTCATAAGAATTTAATTCTTTATAAGAAGATACTATTTTATTTTTTATAACATTTTGTTTGTATAGTCTATTAATATCTATTTCTACTTTATTTAAAAGTAACAATTTCTCTTCATTAGATAAATTTAATTTTTTTATATTATTATTTATAACAAATTTCTCATATAAGTTTTTATTGTACTTATCTAATATATCTTTTAAAATATACAAATTTGAACTCTGACTATTTGATTTAGCCTCTATAACTACTTTTAAATCTTTGTTATAAAGTAATTTTTCCCCATACCCTTTAGGTATTACTATTTTTTCTTCTAACCCATCTTTTATTTCTAATAAATCTTTTAAATTATCACTTTTTAAAAAACTAATTAAATTTTTTGATATCGTTGTCTTGTCCCTATCTTCTATAGAAATACTTATTTTAGAAATGCTATTTGGCTTTTCAAACATATCTTTTTGAAAATACCCATATAATACACTTATAATTACAGGAAATATAGCAAAAGTAATAAGCATTATATGAACATTTTTTATAAGTCCTTTAAATGAAATTTTTATAAATGCTTTTAATTTCATACTTATTTCCCCCTAATCTCTAAGTTTTTTACCTGTTAAACTTAGAAATACTTCTTCTAAGCTTGAATCTTCAAAATTTATACTTTTTATCTTACACTTATGATTATTTATAACTGTCATAAGCTTATTTAAATCAAACTTTTTCTCCTCTACTAATAAATTTATTAATCCTTTCTCTTCACTACATTCTTTAACTCCATCTACATTTCTAAAATCTAATATAATTTCCCCTGTATAATTATCTAAATTTAAAGTAACTTTATTTCTATCTAAAATCATAGATTTTATACTTTTTTTACTTCCATAAGCTATTTCTTTTCCTAGATCCATTATAAAAATATTTTTACAAAGCATCTCTACTTCTTCCATATAATGAGATGTATATATTACTGTAGTTTTATTTTCTTTGTTTATTTTCTTTATAAATTCAAATATATGATTTCTAGATTGAGGATCTACTCCTACAGTAGGTTCATCCATAATTAATATTTTAGGATTATGCATTATTGCAGCTGCTATATTTAATCTTCTTTTCATACCTCCTGAAAATTTCTTTACTTTTTCTTTTTTCTTATTTTCAAGACCTATAAGTTCTAATGCTTTATTTATTTTATTTTTCAAATCTTTTCCTTTAAGTCCATATAAACTACCAAAAAACTCTAGATTATCATAAGCAGACACAGATTCCATTAAAGCTATCTCCTGAGGAACTAACCCTATATAGGATTTAACTTTTAAAAGATTTTTATTTATTGAATATCCATCTACTGTAATATCTCCTCCATTACTTTTTAGAATACCTGTCATAATATTAATTAAAGTAGATTTACCTGCACCATTAGGTCCTATAAGTCCAAATATATCACCTTTATCTATTTTAAAAGATATATCATCTAACACTAATTTATCATTAAACCTTTTGGTTATATTATTTACCTTTATTAGTTCCATAAAAAAACCTCCTTAAATCTTCTAATTATATAATAGAAAATTTAAGGAGGTTTTACCATTACCTTAAGTAACAAATAAAAGTGACTAAAGTCACTTTTATTTATATCAATTGAATATACCTTATTAAAATTGTACTTTAAATAAATTTTTATATTAAAGCATTACTTTATAATCTCTGTAACTAATAATATTTATTTCTTATCTTACCATTTACAAAGTTTAAATATAATTCTTAACTCCAACTTTTATACTATATTATTTTTAAATGCAAAAATAGCAATTTGAGTTCTATCTCTAAGATCTAACTTATTTAAAACAACTGTTATATTATTTTTTATAGTCCCTTCAGAAAGATACAATCTTTCTGATATTTCTTTATTTGAAAGTCCATTAGCGATTTCTTTAATTATGGTAACTTCCCTATCTGTAATTTTATATTTTGAAACCACATCATTAAAATTACTTTTATAATTAAGATTTGTATTATCTATCATTTTAGTTGCTACATCAGGATGTACTACTACATTCCCTTTTAGTGAAGCTTTTATTCCTTCATAAATAAGCTCATAAGAACTATCTTTTAGAAGATATCCGGATGCTCCAACTTTAAGAGCTTCATGTATATATTCTGTATCATTAAAAGTAGTTAATATTAATACTCTTATATCTTTAAACTCTTCTTTTATAATTCTTGTTCCTAAAACCCCATCACACTCAGGCATTCTAATATCCATAAGAACTACATCTACTTTACTTTTTCTACAATAATTTAAAACTTCTTTACCATTACTACAAAGAGAAACTACCTCAATATCACTAAAATTAGAAAGTATTATTTTAAGTCCTTCTCTTATTAATTTTTCATCATCTGCTATTACAACTTTTATTTTTTCCATAAACCATCCCTCTTAGAAACTTAAATCATATTTTATTTTCACAGCATATTTTCTAATTTATTTTTATTATAAAATATAGCTTTAAGTAAAAATCCTTCACCTTTTTTACTACTGCAATAGGCCTCTCCACCAAGCTCTGATACTCTTTCAAAAATACCTTTAAGTCCCATACCCCTTGTTATATTATCTGTACCTATTCCATCATCTTTAAGAGTAATAACTATTCTATCAAAATCACTAAAATTCATAAATATATTTACATTTTTAGCTTTTCCATGCCTTAATGAATTAGATAAAAATTCTTGTACTATTCTATAAATTACAAAAGATCTATCTGAATTTAAAGTCACTCTTTCTTTTGTAAATCCTAAACTAACTTTTATTTCAGTTAACTTTTCAAAATTTTTAATAAGGTTTTCTATAGCAAGTATACCCTCATATTTTTCAAATTCTCTAGGTTTTAAAGATTGTACTGCCATTCTTACTTCTTTAAGGCTCTCTTTAGAAAACTCACATAAATTATTACACATAATACTAGCCTTTTTACCATCTTTACATGCTACCTTTTCTATAGCGCCTAATTGTATAATCATAGTAGATAAACTATGTCCTACGCTATCATGTATTTCCCTAGATATCCTATTTCTTTCTCTTAAAATAGTTAGCTCTTCTATAGATTTTGAATAACTTTCCAAATCCTTATTAGCTCTTTTTAACTTTTCTTCTGAAATCCTTAATTCATCATATAACTTTTGAGCTTCTTTTTTTCTCTTATTCTCTTCTTTTATATATATTGCTAATATAAAAAGTATTATAAAACAACATATACTAATTAATATTTCTCCTATATTTTCGTATTTACCTTGTAGAACCATAATACTTATAGACAATCCTAAAGGTATATATGAGCTTTTGCCCCCTAATAAAAAAGCACTATCTAAGCTAATAGTTGAAAAATAGAAAAATGTGATTCCTCCATAATTTATATAAATAAAATAGGAAATAACACACTCTATAACAAGGGACACAGTTACTATATTTTTATTTTCATTTAAAATAAAAAATCTCACTTGATTATTTATTATAAATAAAAGTATAAGTATTACTGCATATGTATCAATTACTGTCTTTTCTAAAAATATAATACTACATATAATTAGTATTATTGATATATACCTAAAAACAACTAGACTTTTCTTATTCTTCATAATCTCTATCCTTTAATTTTATATCTTCATTAAATCTCCACTAAAAATTATACCATTTTAGTTATATTAATAGAATATTTTTACTTTATATAGTTGTAATTTACTTTTATTAAATTAATATAAATCTATTCATATAGTATTATATTTTTAAACCTTTAATGTGTAAATATTTTAAAATATGATTTTCTTCTCTATACAAAAAGAGTCAGTAAAAAATGCTGACTCTTAAATAATATTATAATCAATACTTATAAAGTTTATTGTTTTAATATCTAAATATACACTTAACAACAGCATTTATAGAAACATTACTTGGTAATATTTCTGTTGATGCACTATATGATTTGATTAAAGCTGTATTTTGAATTTGTGAATCATTAAGTTCTTCTTTTATTATTATAGGTATCTTATTTACTGAAACATTTAATGTTTTTCCTATACTCATTGCCTTACTTATAGCATTTTTAATTGCTAAATTAAGTGCTTTTTCATAATATTTTTGTTTATCTGATACAGTAAATCTTATACTACCTACACTATTTGCTCCTGCCTTTACAGAACTATCTATTATTTTTCCTAAATCGCTTATATTTCTTACTGTTACATCTAAGATATTTGTTACTTTATAACCTCTAAATATCTTTTTGCCATCTACGTAATCATATTGAGCTTGTATGCTATAATTTGAAGTACTTATATCTTTCATTTCAACCCCTAGGTTTGTAAGATTTCTTATTACAGCATTAGTTCTTTCAATATTTTCTTTTTGTGCTTTTTCAAGACTTTTATCTTCAGTTATTACACCTAAACTTACTATAGCCTTATCAGGCATTAAACTCAAAGTGCCTACCCCTTTTATTTCCATCTGTCCTCCATATCTAAAACAAGGGTTACAAGTATAATTCATCATAAAATTAATATACCTCTTCTAAAATTTATCACTTTATATACTATGATTTACCTACTAATAATAGTATATAATTATAAACTTCAATATTAAATTACACTTGTAATTATAGTAGATTAAGCTAACTCCAATTCTTTATTTGAATTTCCTAGTTTCTTTAACTCTTTTGAAATCTTAATTGACAAAAACAAAGTAACTACTATTGTAAAAAAATCTGCTACAGTATTTGAAAACATTACTCCTTCTAATCCAAATATTCTAGGCAATATTAAAACTGAGGGTATTAAAAATATTCCTTGCTTTGATGTAGATAAAACTATCGATTCTTTTCCTCTACCTAAAGCTTGAAATAAAGATGCATATACTTGCTGAAATCCAAAAGAAGGTAGTAGTATACTCATTATCCTTAGTGTTTTACTGCCTATTTCTATTACTTTTAAATCATCACTAAAAGCACTAATTATAAATGTAGAAAAGAAAACAAATATAATAGCACATATAGAGCAAAATATAGTAGTTCTTTTTAAAGAGATTTTTATAGCATCTATTACTCTATCATATCTTTTAGCTCCATAATTATATCCTACTACTGGTTGAAATCCTTGATTGTATCCAAAGATAACAAACATAGCTATAGATATTACTCTTAAAACAATTCCCATAGAAGCAACTGCTGCATCTCCATAAGGTTTAGCTGCTATATTCATAAGTGCCATAGATAAACTTGAAAGAGATTGTCTTCCTAAAGTTGCAACGCCAATTTTTAAAATCTCTTTATATATAGAAAGAGATGGTCTAAATCTTTTTAAGGATATCTTAACATAACTTTTCCCCCTTATATAGTACATTATAAGAAAGAAAGTTGATATCCCCTGAGCTACTACTGTAGCTAAAGAGGCACCATTTATTCCCAATTTAAATGTAAACATAAAAATTGGATCTAAAACAATATTTAATATAGCCCCTAAACTTATGGCTATCATACTATATTTAGCATTTCCTTCTGCTCTTATCATATTGTTTAAAGTCATATTTAATATTGTAAAAATAGATCCAGACACTAGTATAAATCCATATCCTTTAGCATAAGGCATTATAGTACTACTAGCTCCAAATATTTTTAAAATTTCTTCTATAAATATCATACCAAAGGCTGTAAAAAAAACTGATGTAATTATTGCTGTAAAAAAAGTTACTGAAGCTGTTTTATTAGCTTTTTCCCTGTTTTTTTCTCCTAATAACCTTGATATATAAGAAGCTGATCCTACTCCAAACATCTGGCCAAAAGCACTTACTAATATAAAGAGTGGAAATACTATTGATACTGCACCAATTGCACTAGTATTATTTAACATAGATACAAATAAAGTATCTACTATATTATAAACAGCACTAATTAACATAGCTATAATACTTGGTACTGCAAGTTTCATCAAAACTTTCGATATATTTCCTTCTTCTATAAATTTACTTTTATCATTTACCATAAATTATCCTCTTTCCATATATTATATTTATTTAAAATTACAATCTATAATGTAATTAATAAATTTAATATTATTTTCTTTTTCTTTAGCATACTTATCTAACATATCTATCACTGATAAAAAAAATACTCTTATTAATCTTTCTTCTATTTCTTTATCTATATCAATTTTTTCTTCTTTTTTTAACTCTTCAACTAAATTTCTTATTATACCGTCTAACCTATCTTTTATTCCATCTAAAGATTCTTTTTTTATTACATTAGCTTTTGTAAGTTCTTTTCCTAATCCTTTTCTATTTTCAATCTCATCATATAGTATTTTTATTGAATACTTCAATTTTTTTCTAGAAGAATAATTAGTTTCTTTAACTTTATCTAATTTAAAAAATGTTTGCTGCCAGCTTTTTTTTAACACTGTAAAAAAAAGATCTTGTTTATTAGGATAATAATTATATAATGTTCCTACTGCTATATCTAGTTCTTTAGCTATTCTTTTCATGTTAACCTCATTGTATCCATACTCTCCAAATAACTTTAGAGAACATTCAAATATCTTTTCATGAAGGTTATCTATAATCTTAGGCATAATATATTTCTCCTTTATGAATCATTATTCATTTAAAATGAATTTAAGTTCATTTTAAAATATAAAAGGATTTAAATCAATATAATTATTTATTATTAACTAAAAGTTCAAATTTAGTATTTTCTGAATCTAAAAAATCCTTTAAATAAATTTAAAGGATTTTTTTATATTTCTAATAATTTAGCCTTAACAGCTTCTAAAGAGTTTAATTCATTTGTTAAATCATTTATTTTTTCTTTATCATCACCTATTAAATCTAAAAGAATTAGACCTGAAGTAGAACAATTTTTTATAGATGCTTCATGCAAACCTAATCTAGTTTTTATTATACATCCATGTTTAGTTAAAATCTCTTGAACTTTAGGTGCAGTTTTATTTCTTGGTGAAATTTTAATTGCTACAATATAAAACATCTTATTACCTCCTAGGAGCGTTATATTTTATATTGTAACCATCTATAAAGTATTTATATTAATTTTTAAAAAATATATCATTACTTATTAAAAATAAATAATAATATATTTAGAATTTTTCATAACCTTTTAATTTTATATTTTCATATAAAAATAGAGAAAAGAAATTTACTCTTTTCTCTATTTATTACTATATATCTTTTACTACTTCTTTAATTAATGACACAAACTTAATCATTGACTTATTAGCAACTTCTATAACCTTTTCATGATCTAAAGGCTCTAGCTTATCTGGAATTGCCATATCAGTAATACAAGAAATTCCTAAAACTTTCATCCCCATATGATTGGCTACTATAACTTCTGGTACTGTAGACATTCCTACTGCATCTGCTCCAATGTTTATAAGCATATTAAGTTCAGCTTTAGTCTCATAATTAGGTCCTGATACTGCTACATAAACCCCTTCTTGAACTTTCACATGGAGCTCATTTGCTTTCTCTTTAGCTAATTTTATTAAATCTTTATTATAGCATTCAGACATATCTGGAAACCTAGGTCCTAACTTGTCTACATTTTTACCTATCAATGGGTTATCTCCAGTTAAATTTATTTGATCTTTTATTATCATAAGATCTCCAGCTTTAAAGTCTTTGTTCATTCCTCCAGCTGCATTAGATACTATTAGTTTATTTATACCTAAACTTTTTATTACTCTTACGGGAAAAGTAACCGCTTCCATATTATGCCCCTCATAATAATGGAATCTACCGTTTAAAACTAATACTTTCTTTTTATTTAAGTTACCAATTATAAGTTCTCCAGCATGACCTACAACTGTAGATACAGGAAATCCTGGTATATCACTATATTTTATGACTGTCTTATCTTTTATATCGTTTACTATACTTGAAAGACCTGATCCTAATATTATAGCTACATCAATTTCTGTGGAATATATGTTTTGTATGTACTTTTTAGCTTTATTTATTTTATCTAAAATACACATTAAAACGCCCCCTTTATTTATTAAAGCAACTATTAAATTTCTTTAATTATAGATCTTACTAACGAAATAAATTTACTTCTTACCTTATTTGATGTTTCTATAACTTCTTTATGATTTAATGGTTGTGCTAATATTCCTGCTGCCATATTAGTTATACAAGAAATACCTAGAACCTTTATTCCCGCATGATTTGCAGCAATAACTTCTGGTACTGTAGACATTCCTACTGCATCTGCTCCTAATACTCTAAGCATTCTTATCTCTGCTGGTGTTTCATAAGTTGGACCTGTCATCATTGCATAAACACCTTTTTTAACTCTTATGTCCAATTTACTTGCTTCATTTTCTGCAAGTTTTATTAAATCTTTATTATAAGCTTCAGACATATCTGGGAATCTAGGTCCTATTTCATCATTATTTTTTCCCATTAATGGATTGTCAAATGCAAAGTTTATGTGATCGTTTATTATCATTAAATCTCCTGGCTCAAAATTTTCATTTACTCCACCTGCAGCATTAGTAACTATTATTTTTGAAACCCCTAAAGATCTCATTATATGTAAGGGTAAAACTACATCTTGCATTTTATTTCCTTCATAATAATGAACTCTTCCTTGCATCATAACTACATCTTTTCCGTTTAACTTACCAAAAACAAATTGTCCTGCATGACCTTTTACTGTAGATACAGGCATATTGGGTATATCTGAGTATTTAACTATAGTTTTTTCTTCTATTTCATTTGCTAAATCCCCTAGACCTGAACCTAATATTGCTCCTATTTCAGGTTGTTTTTTTATTTTGCTTTTAACAAAGTCTGCACTTTCTTTTAGTTTTTCTAAGTACATAATTATACCTCCTTATGTTTTTTTATATTTTATCATAGCAATATTATTTTAATATAAAATACCAAAATAATCTATACTAAAAATATCTTTAATTAATTTATGCCCTTGGATGAGCATTTTTATATATTTCAGCAATCTTACTTTTTTTAGATATTGAAGAATATATCTGAGTAGCTGCTAAATCAGTATGACCTAATAACTCTTGTACAGATTTTATATCTGCTCCGTTTTGAAGAAGATGTACTGCAAAGGAATGCCTAAGGGTGTAAGAGTTTATACTTTTATTTATTCCTGATTCTTTAGCATAAAACTTTATTATCTTCCAAAAGCCTTGCCTTGTCATTTGAGTACCTTTTAGATTCAAAAATAAATAATCTAAATTATATATATTTATACTAGGTCTTACCTTAAAATATTTTTCTAAACAATTCACTGAATAGGATCCTATTGGTATTATTCTTTCTCTTTTTTTAGTACCTCTACACTTTATATAATTGAGTTTTAAATTGACATCATATATAGTTAAATTCAAAAGCTCAGTTACCTTAACTCCTGTAGCATACATTACCTCAAGCATAGCTCTATCTCTTATACCTTTTTCTGATAAATCTGGAGACTGTAAAAGTCTATCCACTTCTATAACTGATAATATTTCAGGAATATTTCTTTTTACTTTAGGTATTTCGTAACCTACTGTAGGATCTTCTAAAACCATTCCTTTTTTTATTAGAAACTTATAAAAATTTCTTATGGATACTATATTTCTAACTATAGATGAATTAGCTCGTCCAACTTTTTGTAAATATTGAACATAGGCCATTACGGTAACTATGCCTATGTCTTCTACATTTTCTCTTCTAGTTTTAACAAACTCTTTAAATCTACTTATATCTCTACTATATGCATCTAAAGTATTTTTACTTAAATTTCTTCTTTTTAAATCTTTTATATAAGATTCTACAACGCTATTCATATATCATTCCCCTAATATAGTAAGTTTAGTTATTATATTCAACAAAAATATTTAAAAACCTCTAAAAAATCCTGTAAAAACTTTTATATAGTTATAAATAATTCTTATCTTTAAACTGATAGCTTTAAATACTAATGTACTATTTTCATAATAATCATTTTTCATAAAAAAATTATAAAGGACTAAATCTAATATTTTAGGTAATATACAACCAAAGAAAAATAAAATCAAAAAACATTTTATCATAGTTATTATACTATCTTTATATTCCCAAAATATCATACTAATAAACTACCAGTCCTTTCTACTACTAATTTTATCATATTTGGTGTTACATAAGACTCTAACACAAATCCTATAAACATGATACAAACTACAAATACAAAGGAAAAAGAGTAAGAACTTATCTTTACCCATATACTGTTTTTAACACGGATATTGCCTTTATCATTTAAAAGATGAATAGAAAATTCCATAGCTAAAACTGATGCAAACATTATACAAGGAATATATATTATATTCTGTGGTAATACTCCAAGTAGAGTAACCCACAAACCTTTTACACCCATTCCATTAACTACAAAACAAGTGGTAAACCCTATTGTAAAACCTTTTATAATGTCTATAATTAAAATAGCTGGTATTCCTATCATAGTTAAACCTAAAAACCATACTCCTATTATAAGAAGCATATTATTTTTTATAGTTTCAAACAATATAGCCTTTGAATTAATACCTTCTTTGTTTATCACATTAGTAAAATTATTTATGTAACTAAGCAAATCACTTTTTTCAAAAGACCCCATATACCTAACTGCATATATACCTAATACTATGCCTGTACAAATACATAAAAGACTTATTATATAGAGCCAAAAATTATTTTCTATATGTTTATTCATTCCTGTAATTAGTTTGCTTACCATTAATTAATCCCCCTTTGTTAAAACTCATCTTTTTTATATTTATGAGTGATTAAAGAGGGATATTACTTTTTATAAAATATCAATAAATTTTTTCCATAGCCATTGCACAGATACTTTTTGCATCTATGATTTTACCTTTTTTTATCAATTCTCTTATCTCATCTACTTTTACTTCTATTATATCTATAAATTCATCTTCATCATTTAATCCATCTTCACCTTTATACAAATTTTCTGCTTTATAAAGATATATATATTCATCACAAAAACCTGGCGAGGTAACCACTTTACCCATATATGTCCATTTTTTAGCTTTATAGCCTATTTCTTCTTCTAATTCTCTCTCTGCACATATCTTTTTATCTTCACCTTTTTCTATTTTACCTGCTGGTATTTCTAATATTTCCATATCTATAGGTTTTCTAAACTGTTTAACCATAAATATTTCTTTTTCATTTTTATATGCAATTACTGCTACTCCACCTTGATGTCTAACTATCTCCCTTTTTGACTCTTTTCCATTTGGTAATTTCACCTTTTGAACTTTTACATCTATTATTTTACCTTTGTAAATATCTTTTTCTTCTAAAGTTTTTTCAAAAAAATCCATATTATTCCTCCAAACATATAACATTTTTAATATATTATATATTATTTACTAATATTTTAAAATATATCTATATAATATTTATTAATATTTTAAAATGTATATACAGATTATTAAATAATCTTTTAGTTTTTATTTATATACTGTGAATATGGTGGTTTTAGTCTAATATAATTTTAAGATTAAAATATTTGTTATATTATATTCTTCGTATAAAAAATATAATTTTTTATAATTTTTTCCATAATAAAATAGATCTCTCCATTACTTATGAATGGAAAAGATCTATTATACTTTTAGAAAATAATATACATTTGTATTAAAAACTGTATTTTTGATTAGATTTTCAAACAAAACACGAATTGAAATTATTTAAGTAAAATATTTTAGCTTACTCTATTTTTAAGTCTTAATTTATCTGCTACCATAGCAATAAATTCAGAATTTGTTGGTTTACCTTTGTCGTTATGAATTGTATATCCAAATATTCTATTAATAGTATCTACTTGTCCTCTAGACCATGCTACTTCTATAGCATGTCTTATAGCTCTTTCCACTCTACTTGCAGTAGTATTGTACTTTTTAGCTATAGATGGGTATAACTCTTTAGTAACTGCTGATAAAAGCTCCATATCGTTTACTACCATAGTTATTGCTTCTCTTAAATACATATATCCCTTTATGTGAGCTGGAACTCCAATTTCATGTATAATATTTGTTATCTCTTGTTCTAAATCTGCTGGTTCATTTCTTGTAACCTTAACTTGAGATATGTCAGCTAATGGCACTGCTCTTTTAATCTCTTCACTACTTATAGTGTTATTAAACATTTGTCTGATTCTTTTTGTAAATACATCCATGTCAAATGGTTTTACAACATAGTAGTCAGCACCTAAACTTATAGCTCTTTGAGTAATTTTGTCTTGTCCCACTGCAGATAACACAATAACTCTTGGCATAGAATCCATATCCATTCCGTTTAATTTTTCTAAAACTCCAAGACCATCTAAGTGAGGCATTATTATATCTAGTACTACTAAATCAGGTTTCTTTTCTTCGATAAGTTTTATTGCTTCTACACCATCATTCGCTATACCTGTAACTACTATATCTCTTTGGTTTAATAAATAATCACTTAAAATATTGCAAAATTCCTTATTATCATCTGCAATGATAACATTAATTTTTGTTTCTTCCATAAGAATTACTCCCCTTTTCAATTAATTACCATTTATTAACAAATTATTTATTCGACAAAAGTATAACAAATCCTTCTTAGTTAATAAAATTTTATTATAAAAATATAAGATAGTACTTTTATACCACCTTATATTTTTATAATAACATATATATACAATTTTGTCATAAAAAATATCACATTATTTGCCATTTAATATATTAGCATCTTTAAGCATCCACTCAATATATATTCCATATCCTACATCTGGCTTATTTATAAGCACATGGGTAACTGCTCCTACTATTTTATTGTTTTGTATTATAGGACTACCACTCATTCCTTGAACTATTCCTCCACTTTTCTTTAGTAGTTCTTTATCTGTAACCTTAATAACCATGCTCTTTGGACCTGGTTTTTCTTGTTGAAGAACCTTTTGTATTTCTATATCATATTCTTTTGGTTCTCCACCTTCTAAGGTTGTAAGTATTTTTGCTGGCCCTTCTTTTATTTCATTTCTTAATCCTATTTTCATTGGTTTTTTATAAATTTTGTTAGTCATTTTTAAATTTGATCCACCAAAAATTCCACATTCTGTATTTTTATATATTTGACCTAATACTAAATCTTCATCCATAAATATTCCTTTTAACTCTCCAGGACTTCCTTTTACACCTTTTTTAACTGATACAATAGAAGATGAAACTATTTCTCCTCTATCTATAGTTAGTATAGTACCTGTATCCACATCTGTTATTGGATGACCTAAAGCTGCAAATTTTTTTGTTTTAGGATCATAAAATGTTAACGTTCCAACACCTGCAGTGGAATCTCTAACCCAAAGTCCTATTTTATAATTAGTATCTTTTTTACTTTTTTTAGGTTTAACTTTTTTAGTAATTTTTTCACCTTTTCTAGATATTAATACTTTTAAGTCTTCACCTTCACATCTTCTTATTATTTTTTCAACATCCTCTGAATTATTTACTTCTTGATTATTTATTTTTATGATACTATCTCCTATTTCAATACCAGAAGTGGCTGCTGGACTATTTATCTTTCCTTCTTTGCTCTCTATGTCGGATAAGGCGATCACTAAAGCTCCTTTTGTATTTAACTTAACTCCTACAGGCCTACCACCTGGATAAAGCTCTATGTCCTTAGAAACGGATTTTAAGGATACTGACTTTACAGGAAACATACCTAAAATTTTTACATCCATTTTTTTATCCTGATTATTATACAAAACATCAGAATTAGCATATTTTGCGCCACTATTTTCAGTCATTCTTATTAAATTTCCTGATTTAAATTTTTGTCCCTCTCTTACAAAAATAGTACTTGGAATATTTCTTACATCATTATAAATCAGTCCACTCATTAACAGGATAGTAGCGAAAAAAAAGATTAACAATTTTTTTGATTTTTTACCCATGATTTTACCTCCTGTCTAAAAAACTTGTTTAATTTTAAAATTCCCTTTTTAGATTTTTATTATCCTATTATAAACTTTCATATAAAGTAAATACTTTCAACTATAGGAGATTTATTTTAATTTGAAATTATTTTTTTAAATTAAAACCTAATATATATATTCCCCAAAAAGCAAATAAAAAATAACTAATGACGAGCATTAGTTATTTTTTATTTGCTTTATATTATTTTTCTTTTTATCTGCCATACTTATTATTTCTCTTGAATTTTCAAGAGTTATATCTGTAACAACACTTCCACCTATCAATCTAGCTATTTCTTTTTCCTTATCATTATTATTGAGTTTATCAACTCTTGTATATGTTTTATTATTATTTACTTCTTTGTATATGTAATAATGATTATCTGACATACATGCTATCTGAGATAAGTGAGTCACACAAAAGACTTGGTGATTTTGCGATATAGAATAAATTTTCTCTCCAACGCTTTGAGCAACTCTTCCACTTATTCCTGTATCTATTTCATCAAATATTACTGAAGGAACTTCATCTTTATCTACAAAAACAGTTTTTAAAGCTAACATTATTCTTGATAGTTCTCCTCCAGATACTACTTTATCTAAAGATTTTAAAGGTTGACCTGGGTTAGTTGATATATAAAACTCTACTTTATCTAACCCATTTTTTAGTATTTTATCTGTTACATCTACTTTTATCTTAAATGTACTTTTTTCTAATCCTACATAATCTAATTCTTTTTTTATTCTTTTCTCTAAAACTTCTGCCCACTGACATCTAATAGAATGAATTTTCATTCCAATATCTTTTAATTTATTTATAATATTTTCCTTTTGCATCTTTAGTTTTTCTATTATTTCTGAACTATTTACCATTTCTTCATATTGATTATTTATCTTATCTCTATAAATTAAAACCTTTTCTATAGAATTTCCATACTTTTTCTTAAAACCATCAATTTCAAATAATCTACTATTTATAGAATCTAATTCTTCTTTATCATAGTATATATTCCCTTTTATATCAGATATACTTCTTATATTCTCTTCTATAATATAATAAGCATCTTTTAATGAATCTTCTATTTTTTTTATTTTTTCTATAGATTTTATAGACTGCATTTCTTTTATAATGTATCCTAAAGAATCATACATAGAATTTTCTCCATCTATTCCTCCATAGAGTAAACTATAAGCACCGGTTAAAACTTTATTTATTTTTTCTGCATTAGATAACTCTTTAAACTTAGATTCTAATTCTTTTTCTTCTTCCTCTTTCAAATGAGCATTATCTATTTCTTCTACTTGATATTTTAAAAAATCTATTAATTTTTCTCTATCTGATTCATTACCGGAAAGATCATTTATCTTTTTGTCAATATAGATTAATTTATCATATTCCTCTTTATAGGTATCTTTAACTTTAATTAAACTGTCTTCCCCAAAAGAATCTAAATAATATATATGAACATCATTATTTAATAAATTTTGATTTTCATGTTGACCATGTATGTCTAAAAGCATAGAACCTATTTCTTTTAATTTAGAAATAAGAACACTTTTTCCATTTAACTTAGCAATACTCTTACCATATTGAAAAGTTTCTCTACTTACTATAAGCATATCATCTATTTCTATTCCTACAGTTTTTAGCTTATTTATAATATTCTGATTTTCTATTATAAAAACAGCCTCTACATAGGTCTTATTTTCACCAACTCTTATTAAACCTCTATTAAATTTTCCTCCTAGCACATAACTTATTGCATCTATAAGTATGGATTTACCAGCTCCTGTCTCTCCAGTAAATACATTAAAGCCTTTTTGGAAAGATATAGTAAGTTCTTCTATTAATGCAAAATTTTTAATATTAAGTTGAAGGAGCATAATAATCCTCCTATTCTTTAAGTATCTTCTTCATTTTTTGAACAATCTCTTGTGCCTTTTCATTACTTCTAGCAACAGCAAATATTGTATTATCTCCAGCTATTGTACCTGCAAGTCCTTCTAGATTTAAAGAATCAATAGCTTCAGCTGCAGCTGATCCTGAACCAGACAATGTCTTTACAATAACAAATTTATCTACACATTCTACATTAACTACTGTTTGGGAAAATATATTAATTAGTTTATTAGATATTTGGCCTTCTGTATGATTTATAGTTGCATACTTATATTTTCCTGAACTAGCTAAAACTTTTATAAGTTTTAATTCTTTTATATCTCTTGAAACTGTAGCCTGAGTAACATTCATTCCACTTTTTCTTAATTCTTCTGCTAACTCTTCTTGAGTATCAATATCTTTAGAATTTATGATTTCCAAAATTTTAGCATGTCTTGTAAGTTTCATAATTATTCACCTTCGCATTCTCTCAATCTATATGTTATTTTTTTTCTCAAAGTCTTAAAATAATTATCATGTTGAAATTTTATTAATCTACATCTAAATTTAGACTTACTTACTGATACCCTCTCCATAGTAATTTCTCTACATTTTTGACCATCAATAGTAAGTATTGGATCATCATGTCTTTTTTCTATTTGTATGTCAACTTTACTATTACCATTTAATATTATTGGTCTTATGCCTAATGAATGAGGACATATTGGTGTAACTTCTATTACATCTAAATTTGGATATAGAATTGGACCTCCTGAGGATAGAGAATAAGCAGTTGATCCTGTAGGAGTAGAAACTATAACACCATCTGCTACAAAATTAGTATAGAATATACCATCTATATATATGCTGTATTTAACTATCCTTGATAAATTTCCTTTTGTAACAACTATATCATTTAAAGCTAAAAAATTTTCTTCCTTATAATTTTCATCTGGAAATTTAGATTTTAACATTATTCTCTCTTCTATAGTATACTTGCCACTAAATAATTTTTTTATAGCTTCTTCACACTCACATAATTCTACTTCTGCTAAAAACCCTAAATGTCCTCTATTTATACCAAATATGGGAACATCATATTTAGCCACAGATCTTGCTGTTCCAAGTATTGTTCCATCTCCACCTAAAACTATAATAGCATCTAGTTTTCTTGTATCTTCATCATTTAGTTTTTGACAATCTTTAAATATTTTTATTTTAGCATCTTTATTATATTTATATATACAATTAAATATAAAATTTAAAGTATCTTCATCTACATTTTTACTCGTATTTATGTTTATCCCTATATTTCTCATCATACACCACCATTTAAATGTTTATGAGCCTCATTTACTGTATATTTTATATAATCGTCTTTAATATTAGATTTTAAACTTAAATCCTTGCTAAGATGTATAAGATATTCTATATTGCCTTCCGGCCCAGTTATTGGAGAGTACTCCAAATTAAGTATGTTTAAGTTATTGTTTTTTACAAATTCAGTTATCTTAGTTATAACTTCTTCATGAGTAGATTTTTCCCTTACCACACCCTTTTTACCAACTTTTTCTCTACCAGCTTCAAACTGAGGTTTTATTAGAGCAATTATTTGACCATTATCATTTAAAAGATTACATACCACAGGTACCACTAATCTTAAAGATATAAAAGATACATCTATACTTGCAAAATCTCCTAACTCATCTAAATCTTCTGGTTTTACATATCTTACATTTGTTCTTTCCATACACTTCACTCTAGGATCTACTCTTAACTTCCAAGCAAATTGACCATATCCTACATCTATAGCATAAACTTTTCTAGCACCATTTTGAAGCATACAATCAGAAAATCCTCCTGTAGATGCACCTATATCTAAACAAACTTTTTCATTTAATTTTATTCCAAATTGATTTACTGCCTTTTCAAGTTTTAGTCCACCTCTACTAACATATGGAAGCTTTTTACCTCTAAATTCTATATTAGAGTTTTCCTTAACCTTTTGACCGCATTTATCAACTCTATTACCATCTATAAAAATCTCACCAGCCATTATACTAGCCTGTGCTCTTTGTCTTGATTCAAAAATCCCTTTATTAACTAAAAGTATATCTAATCTTTCTTTTTTTTCTGCCATATTGCTCTCCTCATTCTTATTATATTATTTTCAAGATGCTCTTTACAATTCCTTTTGGGTCTAATCCTTCTATTTCATATAATTTTTCTACTTTTCCATGAGAAATAAACTTATCTTTAAATCCTAAATTTAATATTTTAACATTTTTATTTAAAGTATTTATATATTCTAAAATTATAGAACCTAATCCTCCATGAACTACATTATCTTCTACAGTAACTATAGTATATCCTTTATAAACTAAATCTTCTATAATACTCTTATCTATAGGTTTTATAAAGGTAGCATTTATAACAGTAGCATCTACATTATGCTCTTTCAATTCTTCTTTTGCTACCATAGAATATTGAACCATTTTACCTGTAGCTATTATAGCAACTTTTTCACCCTTTGAAATAATTTCCCATTTACCTTTTTCTATATTTTCTAAAGGAGTCATATGTATATTATCTAAATCTCCTCCTCTTGGATATCTTATAGCCACTGGGAATTTTTGATTTACAGCCCAACTTAAAATATTAGGCATCTCTTCTACACATTTAGGAGCTAAAATAGTCATATTAGGCATATGGGATAAATATGATAAATCAAATACTCCTTGATGGGTTTCTCCGTCGCTTCCTACAATTCCGGCTCTATCTATAGCAAAAACTACAGGCAAATTTTGTATACAGACATCATGTATAACTTGATCATATCCTCTTTGTAAAAATGTGGAATACACTGCAAATATAGGTTTAAGTCCCTCTGTTGCCATTCCTGCTGCCAAAGTTACTGCATGTTGCTCTGCTATTCCTACATCAAAAAATCTCTTTGGAAACCTTTTAGAAAACTCTAAAAGACCGGTTCCATCTCTCATAGCTGCTGTAATTGCAACTACTTTTTTATCTTTATTAGCAAGTTTTATTACTTCATGTCCAAAAGCTTTAGAATAAGTTTTACACTTTTTAGAAATAACTTCTCCTGTACTACATTTAAAAGGTCCTACTCCATGAAACTTATCTGGGTTTTTTTCTGCATATTTATACCCTTTACCTTTTTTAGTTATTACATGAATTATAACTGGACCATTTATGTTTTTAGCCATATTCATAACTGTTGTAAGCTGTTTAATATTATGACCATCTATAGGACCTAAATACTTTATGCCTATATTTTCAAAAAACATCCCCGGTACTACCATTTGTTTTATTCCATTTTTTACTCTCTCAAGTGATCTAGCCATACCTTTACCTATATTAGGTATTCTTTTTAAAGTATTATCTACTTCTCTTTTAAACTTATTATATGTAGGATCTATTCTTAATTTACTTAAGTAGCTAGACATACCTCCTACATTTTTTGCTATAGACATTTGGTTATCATTTAATATTATTGTCATATTAGTCTTTCTAAATCCTAAATCGTTTAAAGCTTCAAAAGCCATTCCTCCAGTTAAAGCACCATCTCCTATAACTGAAACCACGTTAAATTTTTCATTTTTTAAATCACGAGCTCTAGCTATTCCTAAAGCTGCTGATATAGATGTGCTACTATGACCTGTTTCAAATACATCATAAGGACTTTCAGATTTTTTAGGAAATCCACTCATTCCTCCAAATTGTCTTAGTCCATCAAATTCATCTTTTCTTCCTGTTAATATCTTATGTATATAAGCTTGGTGTCCAACATCCCATATAACCTTATCTTTATTTAAATTAAAGGTTTTAAATATACTTAAAGTAAGTTCTACTACCCCTAAATTTGAAGCTAAATGTCCTCCTGTTTTTGAAACTGAATCTATTAAAAATTCTCTTATTTCCTTAGAAAACATATTTAATTCCTTAAAGGACATAGACTTAACCTCAGTAAAATCCTTATATTTATCTAATATTTTTTCCATTAACATCTTCCCTTTTTCACAAAATGTATAGCTTTAGAAACTTTTCTAACTATAATGTTACTGTTATTTATAGCATATCCTTTCCCTAAAGCTTTTCCTCCAATTGTAAGAGCTCCTATTAAAACTCCTATCATAGTTGTTATTATAGTAATATTAACATCTACTATATTGCTTACTTTGCTTGATATAAGTATACCTATAGATCCACTGACTATTCCACAAATATCTCCTACAACATCATTACATACACTTGAAACTTTTTCAGCATTACGTATAAGCCTAACTGCAATTTTAGCTTCTTGTATTTTATTAGAAGCCATAGCATGAAAAGGTGTCTCTTTTGCTACAGTAACCGCTACTCCTATTATATCAGATATAATACCTGCAAATACTATGAAAATTAATATAATAAAAGCTACTAATAAATCAACTCTTTTTAGTAGCATATCAGAAATAAAAGATATGCTTCCACAAAATATCATAGACCAAATAATTATTGTAAAAATCCATTTAGTATTAGATTTATTAGAAGCATTCTTTTTATATTTTTTTTTACTATTACCCAATCACCATTCCTCCATTATTATATATATAAAAGATGGCAATATAATGAGTAAAATTTGTGGCTTAGGTCTAGTAGGATTTCCCAAAATATAACCAAAACGTCGCCATCTTGGCGGTTTCCCTTTAATATATTATCTACTTTGTCACCAAAAATAGAACTAGATCACCACTTAGTCCACACTGTAATCCTCACCATATCTCTTAAGAACAGTCTAGGAGATTTCCTCAACAGTTGGATATACCTCTAGCCTCTTTTGCAACATAGGTTTCAGTAACCAATAGCCCAAAGGTTTGGCCTAACCTTTGAATTCAGACTTACCTCTCCCCATATCACTCAAGGCAGGCTACGCTACACATAGCTATTCGCCACATTGCAGGTTTAATCCATTGTCGTCTATAGAGAATCTCTCTCTATAAACAAGCAACGGTCTCCATGAAAGTAGGGTCAATTGCGCATGCCATTGCGGTTGCCCCAGCTTTCTTTCTCCCAGCACAAGCCCATGGCTGGGCGTCATAAGCCAGCACCAGGAGCTTCATCGATGTGCCCTTTGACGGATTTTTAGCCCCGCCTTCAAAGTATATTTACCTGACTAGAATACTGCGCCATCCCTTAAAAACAAATTTATTACAAATCAATAAGATTGTATTTAACTTTAAGTTATAATTAGTTATTCTAATATGCAAAGCATTTTTTATTATATCATATAATATTAATGTATGCACATTAGTGCTTCTTAATTTAAATTTATTTAAAATAATTTAATATTATCTATCTTTAAAATTCTCTCTTTAACAAAAACAATGTCAGTTTTTCTAAATCTCCCGTATTTTTCCCTATATTAGATAAAATATCTAAACATTCTTTTGTGAGTTTTTCACACATTTCATTACATTTATCTAATCCATATACTGTTACAAAAGTTGTTTTATGATTTTCTTCATCACTTTTAACGTTTTTACCTAAAGTTTTACTATTTCCTACTACATCTAATATATCATCTCTTATCTGAAAAGCCATTCCAAGTTTTTTCCCAAACTTTTCAAAATTATTTATATCTTCCTTTGGAGCATTAGAAAGTATAGCGCCAGCTTTTATAGACGCTTTTATTAAAGCTCCAGTTTTATTTTCATGCATATAATTAAGTTTTTCTATAGGTATACTTTTATTTTCACTTAATATATCTACAACTTGACCTGCTATCATTCCTTCTGCTCCAGCAGCTTTAGATATCTCCATAGATGCTTCTATGCCTAGCTGTTTATTTTTAACTGAATAATCAAACATTATATTCATAGCTTCATTTAAAAGAGCATCTCCTGCAAGTATTCCTATAGCTTCTCCAAAAACTTTATGATTTGTAGGCTTACCGCGCCTTAAATCATCATTATCCATAGCTGGCAGATCATCATGAATTAAAGAATATGTATGTATCATTTCAATAGATGCAGCCATATTTAAAACTTTACTATAATCTTTTTTATACATAGAATATACAATTAAAAGCAAAATAGGTCTTATTCTTTTCCCTCCTGCTTTTATACTATATTCCATAGCCTCATATATTCTTTTGTTATACTTACATCCTTTATCTAAAAAATAATTTTCTATCCAACTATCCACTTCTTTTTTTAGTATTTTAATATTTTCCACTTAAATCATCTTCCCAACTATAATGTTTTTTATTCTTAGGCATATGAAAATAAATAACAGGTCAATTATTTATTTGAATGTGCCTTAATTAAAATCTTCTTCTCCACTTTCAGTAAGTACTTTTATCTTACCTTCTGCATTATTTAAAGTTTTATAAAGCTTACTGCAAAGTTTTATTCCTTCCTCATATTTTTTCATAGAATCTTCTAAATTTAATTCTCCATTATCCATTTCCTTTACTATATCCTCTAATTTATTTAACATATCTTCAAATTTTTCTTTCTTTCTAGCCATGTTTTTCTCCTTTCTAATACCAAACTTTTAATTAGCTATCTATTCTTTTACTTCATTTATTTTCATCTTTAAGCTTCCATCTTTTAATGTAACTTTTATATGTTCTTTCTTTTTTAATTCTTCTTTAGAGGTTATTAGATTTTCCTTATCATCTTCTATTATTGAATATCCTTTATTTAAAACCTTAAAAGGATTATATGCCTCTAAAAGAGAGCTGTACCTTAATATTTTATCTTTATTCCTATCTATATTAGATTTCATTTTCATATTTAATCCATCTTTTAACTTTTCTATGTGATTATACTGATTAACTATAACATTCATAGGACTATTTAATTCTAATTTATTTTTCAAACTATCTATATCTGTTTTCTTGTAACCTATATTATTTTTCATACTTACAAATAATTTATTTTTATAGTTATATACTTGCCTTTCCCATTCTTTTGAATTAAAAACTGCAATTTCTGCTGCAGCTGATGGTGTTGGGGCTCTTCTATCTGATACAAAATCTGCTATAGTAAAATCCGTCTCATGTCCTACTCCTGATATTATAGGCTTTTTAGATTTATATATACTATAAGCTAATTTTTCATCGTTAAATGACCATAATTCCTCTATAGATCCTCCCCCTCTAGCTATAATAATAAGGTCTACATCACTTATCTTATTCAATTTTTCTATTCCATCTATTATTGTACTACTAGATTTTTCTCCTTGAACTAATGCAGGATATATTAATAAGTTTATATTTTTATTTCTTCTTTTTGTAACATTTATTATATCCCTTAAGGCTGCTCCTGTTATTGATGTTACTACACCTATTTTTTTAGGAAAACTTGGTATATTAACTTTATGTTCTTCTCTAAATAAACCTTCTTCTTCTAATTTATTTTTTAATTTTTCAAAAGCTATATAAAGGTCTCCAACTCCTTGAGGTTTCATACTTTTACAATATAGCTGGTAAACTCCACCTTTTTCGTAAACAGATATATATCCTTCTATAACTACATTCATTCCTTCTTCTGGTATAAACTTTAAATTTCTAGCATTACTTCTAAACATCACACAATTTATTTTACTATAAGAATCTTTTAAAGAAAAATAAATGTGTCCACTGCTATGAATTTTTAAATTTGATATTTCTCCTTTTACAGAAGAATTATTAAGTATAAAATCATTGTCAATAATATTTTTTACATATTTATTTAAATCAGAAACTGATAGTGTTTTAATATACATAATATACTCCTTTTATATAATTAAAAGTGACAAGCTTAAAGCCTCCCACTTTTAATTATAATATATTAATTTTTATTTAACCATATTTCCTAATACACCATTTATAAATGATGCAGATTTTTCAGTAGAATACTTTTTAGCAAGTTCTATTGCTTCGTTTATTGATACCTTATTAGGTATATCTTCTTCATATAATAACTCATATGTACATAATCTAAGTATAGTTAAATCTATTTTAGATAATCTATTAATTTTCCAATTAATTAAGTTTTTTTGTATTTTATCATCTATATCTTTTACATTTTCTTCTACACCTTTTAAAACTTTATCAACATATTCCATATCTATGTTTTCTAGATCAATTCCTTCTTTGTCCTTTTCTAATTCTTCATCACCATCAGTTCCTTTATGGAAAGATTGAAGATTTTGTACATCCTCTAGCACTTCTTTATAACTTTCCTTATTAATTATTGATTGAAATAATAATTTCATAGATATTTCTCTTGATTTTCTTCTGCTCATATTTTCCTCCTCTATATGGTAAAACTTATGTATATTATATTATTTTTTATAAAGTACCAATCCTTTACATAGAAACACCCTCTCCTTTTTATTGAGAGGGTGTAAACATCTACTATTGTTCTAAATCTAATACCTCTGCATCTTTATTCATCTTAGGTATCATAACATTTTGAACATGCACATTCACTGCTGAAACTGCAAGTCCTGTCATAGATTCCACTGCTTTTTTAACATCTTCTTGAGCTTTAAAAGCTACTTCTGGAATCTTAACCCCATATTCTACTACAACATATAAATCTATAGAGGCACTACTTTCTCCTACATTTACCTTTACACCTTTAGATAAATTTTTCTTCCCACTAAGTATTTGAGTTATGCCTCCCACAACTCCGCTACTCATTCCAACGATTCCATCTATTTCTGTTGCTGCAAGTCCTGCTATAACGCCTACAACTTCATCAGATATTTTAACTATTCCCATATCCATATCATTATTCATGTTATCTTCCATATACAGTACCTCCTAAGTTCTGAACTACCAAAACATTTAATCATAGGTTTATTATATCAAAACCCTACATTTTTTACAATTATTCTTTAGTTTCAATTTCTACTTCTTGAATATTAGATATACTCATAACAACATCTTTTATTTCTCTTGTTTCTTTATCTGTTAGTTTATCCTTTCCTTTAACAATTAATCTAACTTTATTATTTTCTACAGAACATATAACATCGTCATATCCTTTACCTTTTAAAACTGATTCTATTTTTGATTCATAATTTGAATTCATTGCAAGCTTAGTATATTTTTGTACTGCTTCTTCTTTGTTCTTTTTAGGAACATTCTTGTCATCAACTATAGATTTTAGTGTTTGCAATGTTTGAGCTGATTTATGATCTCTGTTTAATTTTGTCTCTGCAAAGAAGTCTGAATTACTACTACTTTCCTTACTTTCTGTTTTCTTGGAAGTATTATTAAATGACACTGTACTTCCTTCTTCATTTCCGTTAACGTAAAGTGGACTATTAAGTTTTGTAGCAAGAACTCCTGCACAAACTATTAAAACTACCAACGCCATGATTATTGCACCTTGTTTTTTATTCATTATTCATTCCCCCCAAATATAACTCTAAAAAATTATATGCTTTAAATTTGATTTATATACTTATATTTTTATTTTTTCATAGGATACACATTAACTTTATTTTCTGGTATATTAAATAAATTTATTACAGCATCTGATATTCTAAGTTTAGTCACACTCTTTTCTGCACCTTCAGCTACAATACATACTCCTATAATTCTAGGTTTATATTCTTTAACTATAAGAGGTTCTGTTTTATCTCCATTATTAGTTACTACAACTGTATTGCCTTTATTTTCTTGAATGGTATTTCTAGTACCTCCTTCTGTATCTTTTTCTTCACTTGTGTTTGTAGAATCAGTTATATTCATTGCTGGCACTTTCTCTTTTCCAGCTTCAAAAGTAACCATTACATCTACCTTTCCTACACCTTCTATCTTTTCCAAAGTATTTTTCAAATCTTCTTGTATCTTTTTTTCGTAATCTAAATTAGTAGACCCCTTATTTTCATCCTTATTTTCAGTTTTAGGTTTATTTAAATTGCTACTTACTTTCTTTTCAGATCCTGTACTTACATCTTTAAAAAAGCTTCCACAAATTAAAAATAAAATACCTACTAAAATTAATATCAAAAAGTTAACCGTATTTTTTTTAGTCTTTTTATCTTTGCCTAATTTTTTTGCTCCTTTTTTTATTAGTTTTTTAAAATCCATATATATACCTCCTGGATTTATAGTTTATATATATTTATTTTACTTTTTGAAATATCTAATTTATTGCTTATAAACTTCTTTATACTAGGGCTAGACTTAATAGTATCTTCACTTTGCTTTTTTTCATTATGCCTATTTATGCTAACTTTTTTTATTCTCTCTACACTTCCATCTTTAACACCTATTTTTATAGCTTTTATATCAAAAGTATTTTCTTTTGTATATGCTACATCTACTGTTACTTTATACTTATTTTGTGGAAATTCTTTTTCTAAATCTTTTTTTGTCATAGTTTCTATATTCTTTTTAAAATTTTTTGAAGTTTTTTCTATACTTTTTTTCTTATAATCATCAAAATCTTCTTTATACTTATTTTCATTAAATTCCTCAGTTGCTTTAGCTATATACTTTTCCGGACTGTTATTTTTATTAAAAATACCTATTATAGGATTTAATATTACCGTCACAAGAATAAGCCCTAGTACAAAATTACAGTATTTTTTCATAGAACTACTAGGCAAAATCATCTCTATTGCTGTTATAAAAAACACCGCTACACATATATTAATAATCCATTCTCTTAACCATTGTAGCAATACTTTCACCTCACCTTATGAACCTATCATAACTTTTCCTGCAGAAGCTACTATACATATCATTATAAAAAACATAAAGGAAACACATATTACACAAGACAGTATAAGTATTAAAGAATTTCCAGCAGCTTCAACACAGTTTACTAATCTACTATCACTTACTGGCTCTATAAGAGCTGCTGCTAATTTATACATTAGAGCCATCATTAATATTTTTATAATAGGCACTAAAAGCATAGCTATAAGTATTATTAGAGCTAAACTACTTAAAGAATTCTTAAGTAAAACAGAATAGCCTGCTACAGTAGAAATAGCATCAGATAAACATTTACCAACTACCGGTATAAAATTATCCACAGCATATTTTGCAGTTTTAGCAGTAACTTGATCTATAGTTTTACTTGTTATTCCTCTTATTGTTATTATTCCTATAGATACTGTCATAACTATTCCTTGAATCCACAGAGCTATTTGATTTAAAAGTTTAGTAAGCTTACTTACTTTATAATCTTTAGATAAATTATTTACAAATTGCAAAACAAAAGTCATAGATATTATAGGTATTATAAAATCTGAAAATATCCTAGAACTTATATTTAATGCCCCTAAAACTAAAGGATCTATCAAAGAAGCCTCAACTATTCCACCTACACTTGCAACAAGCATTACTAAAATAGGCATAAGTGCAGTCATAAAATCAGTCATTTTCTTTATTGTTTCTCTTGCTATATCTATTCCTAGATAAAAACTTCTTGAAAGTATAACTATTATAAGAGCATAGCAGGCAAAGTATGCTATGTTAGACAATGTATCATTACTAAATGCTTCTTGAAGATTGTTTAAAAGAGCACATATTATAGCTACAACTATTAAAGTACCTATCATTTTCATAGAAGCTGCAACTTCTTTAAATGCATATGTAATGGCAGATTTTGCTGCTTTTTTATAAGATAAATTACTAGTTCCGTTTTTTAGAAAATCATTTACATATTCTTTAGGATTCACATCTTTTAATATTTCATATTCATTTTTCATATCGGAAATATAATCATACAGCTTCTCAATTTTGGTATCATCGTCTTTTTCTATATTATTGTTATTACTAGGGCTAGCTTGTACATTAAAGTTTAAAATCAAAGCTAATATCATGCCTAAAAATACGCTTACAAATATATATTTTTTCATATTTTCACCTACATAATCTTTAGAATAGATTTAAGTACTGCCATAAGAATAGGTATTGCAAGAGATAAAATTAATATTTTCCCTGCAAACTCTACTTTAGAGGCTATACTACTTTCTCCTGCATCTTTACATATTTCACTACAAAAGGTAGCTAGATATGCTATTCCTAATATTTTTAATACTGTAGTAATGTACACAAAATTTATATTAGCTTTTAAAGCTAACTGTTGTATAAACTGCATAATAGCCGTTATTTTTGATATTAAAAACAAAAATATAATTACTCCTACAGCTATACTAATTTGAACCGCCAACTCCTTTTTTTCATCTCTAAGAATTAATACTAAAAATAAAGAAATAAGCGCAAATGCCACAATTTTTACAATTTCCATCTTTGCCCCCTATAATTGAAACATAGTTCTTACAGCATTAAAGAGCTTGTTTATTAAACTTATAACCATCATAAGTATTATTACTATTCCAGCTAAATTAGTGACTACTGCATAGTCTTCTTTACCACTAGATTTTAATATTTTATCTAATATAATGATAAGTATACTAACTGCAGCGATTTTAAATATTAATCCGACATCTAGCATAATATGCCCCCTCTTAACTAAACATAGTTAATAAAATAATTTCTCTCCCTAAAAATCACACAAACATAATTACTAAAGTTGCCCCTATTGTAAGACCTAAATATCTATACATTTTTATATTTTTATCCATATTTTCTTTAGCTAAGCTACTTTGTCTTCTTAGGTTATATAAAGTTAATTCAATTATTCTTTTTTGACCTTCAACATCAGACTGTCCTAAGCTTTTTGATAAATCTAACATTATATTTATATCTTCTTCATTTATATTTATAGAATCTTTTTGGGATTTAAAGGTTTCATAAAAAGCTTCATATACACTATCTACTTTATGATCTCTAAGTTTTGTAGAAATATTTTCAAATATAGCCCCTATAGGCTCTATACTTTTTCTACTTATCTTATATAATATTTCTGGTATAGGCGTATAGGTATATGTAACTTCATTTTGAAGTTCATTTATACACCTTTCTAGTTCTGTAAGTTCTTTTGATCTTTTTCTAAATTTATCAGCATATAAAAATCCCCAAGATAAACATCCTATAAAAACCATTAAACTTCCTACAATTTTAAACATATGGAGCACCTCAAATTTTTGTTTTCTTATCAAAATCATATACATATTCAACAGTACCTACCCCTCTTTTTTGGCTAAGTACTACTGCTCTTTTAAAAACATGATTTTCAATAATATCTTTAAATACAGGTCTTTTATATATATCCTCTATACCAAATCCATGAATTGTTGAAATTAATTTCACTCCAGAATTTAATGCAGAAACAATGCTTTTTATATCTTCTTTCGTTCCTATTTCATCACAAACTATAACTTCTGGAGACATACTTCTTATAGCCATAAGTATACCTTCACTTTTTGGGCAACTATCTAATACATCTGTTCTTTTTCCTACATCAAGCTGTGGCACACCATTATAACAAGCTGCTATTTCACTTCTCTCATCAACTATACAAACTTTATTTCCTTTTAAAGATAGTTTGTCTACTCCGTTAGAAATAAGCCTTGTTAAGTCTCTTATAATAGTAGTTTTACCGCAATTAGGAGGGGATATTACTATGGTATTTAGTATATTATTATCTTTTATAATATTTGAGATTATTCTTTTTGAACAATCTACTACTTGTCTACATATTCTTATATTTATAGAACTTATGTTTTTTATAGTCTTAACTGTACCAGAATCTACAACACATCTACCACAAATTCCTACTCTATGGCCTCCATTTATAGTTATATATCCCTGTTTTATCTCCTCATCAAAACTATACATGGAATAATAACTCATTCTTTGAATTATTGTTTTTATATCTTCTCTTGTAGCTATATAAGGAGAAAAAATTTCTTTACCTTCTATATTAAAGCAAAGCTGTTTATCACATTTAACTCTTATCTCTTGTATGTTTTTAATGTTTTTTAATTTTAAAACTATTCTACCAATTCTATCTGGAAGTATATCAAGTATTTCTTTAGTATCCATTTTCATCATCTCCTCTCTCTTATAAAATATCTATTTTAAATACAATAAAATTATTCCATTATTTTTCAAAAGTTATTATATTTTAAATATATTAAAGGTTATATAAATTGAGAATAAGTAAAAAAGATTGATTTTTATAAAATACAAATATTAAAATTATACTTTTAACATTCATAAATTAATATTATGCAATAAAAAAAAGTCAGATAGAAAATTCCATCTGACTTTTTAGTCATTATTTAATCATTATTTTTACATTCACTTTTACATTCAATAAAATTATCTTGATTACAATAATCTTCTAGTGATATATCTTTTTGACAATTAGGACATGCCACTTTTAATTTATTATGAAAAGCGTCTTTATCAATGTATATAGTTTCATCACAATTAGGGCATTCAACTCCTACAAAATCTTCAAGAAAATCTAAATCATCATCTTCTTCATAAAGATCTTCTTGTAATGAAATAAAATCTTGATCCAATGTGTCTACATAGTCTTGAAGTATAAGTTGAGATTGTTTCATCTCTTCCATTTCTTGTGACATAGATTCTAAAACTTCTAACATAGACATCATAATTTTTCCTTCATTACTGTCTTTGCTTATATCTAATCCTTCAGCTAAACCTCTTAAATAAGATACTTTTGAAACTATAGATTTCACTAAACCACATCCTTAAATAATCCATACTCTATTTACAGTATAGACTAAACTCTTTCCATATATTCACCAGTTCTTGTATCTATTCTGATTGTATCTCCTTCGTTAACAAAAAGTGGTACTTGAACAATTGCTTCTGTTTCTAATGTAGCTGGTTTCATAACATTTGTAGTTGTATTTCCTTTTGCTCCTGGCTCTGTATGAGTTATAGCTAATTCAACAAAATTTGGAGCTTCAACAGAAAAAGCTTCTCCTTTAAAGAATTTTATTGTAGCAAACATGTTTTCTTTTAAGAATTTTATTGCTTCTTCTACCTTATCATATTCTAATGGAATTTGTTCAAATGTTTCTTGATCCATGAAATAATATAATTCTCCATCAGTATATAAATATTGCATTTCTTTTCTTTCAATAACTGCTTCTTGAAGTTTTGCAGTTGGATTAAATGTTGTTTCAGTTACAGCTCCTGTTATGGCATTTTTTAATTTTGTTCTTACAAAGGCCGCTCCTTTTCCTGGCTTAACATGAAGGAACTCTACTACTACAAATACTTGTCCATCGTGTTCAAAAGTAGTTCCTTTTCTTAAATCTCCTGCTGATATCATCTATGTATCCCTCCAAAACTTAATAATCCTTTTATATTATAACCCGTATAAGGCAATGATATACTTATCATAATCCAAATAATAAAAATACCTTTGTGCTTATGTAATTGACTAACTCTGGGTCATATCAAACAATGTTATTTTATCAAAAGTTTTATTTATTTGCAAATATTATTATGGATAATATGAATCAAATTTCATGAAATTGGTTAAATATCTTTTTACTTTATGTAAATTCAGGATAAAACTCAACTTCCAAATATGTATTTATATTGTTATTTTTTTCTCCTTTTATATGTAATTCTTTTATATTCTTAAAACTAGGTATTTTATACAACCTGTTTAAAGTTCTTTTAAAATTGTCTAATGTATTATTGGTAGATATCTTAACAAGAGAATTATTCTTATCTTTTTTTATGTTTAATATACATATATTTTTATCTTTATTTAATTCTTTTAATACTTTACTTGTAGATGAAATTTTTTTAACTTCATTAAAACTTAAATTTTTTATATTATTCAATTCATCAGTTTTAAAACAAGTTTTACTCCTTTCCTCTAAATATACATAAGTTATAAATATAAAAATCAATACTAATATTAAGGATAATCCCTTAAATAGGTGTAACTTTTTCATCTAATAATCACTCCAAAATCATTTTAAAATTAGAATTTTCCTCTTCATTTTTAGGAGGGATTATACTTTTCATTACAAGTTTATCCCCCTTTTCCAAACAATCTATAAATTTATAGTAACAAGACATATTACTACATTTACCTTGTATAACAATTTCATCTTTTTTCATATATATTTCATTTAATTCTATTCCTTCTTCTTTAGATGAACATATGTAGTTAAATTTTCTTATTATATTTTTACTCTTAGTTTTTTTATTTTTTAAGGCTTCATCTTTTATTTTTTTAATTTGATTATCATATAATAAAATTTTATCTTTATTTATTGAAATATTCATCAATATTAATGTAATAAATAAAAATAATATAATATTTAAAAGAATATATTTTTTACTTTTCTTTTTAGCTTTCATTTCTACATAAAAGTCCGGAAGAAAATTCATTTGATTCATATAATCACCTTACTTCTAATAATCTTTTTATATATTTTTTTAAGATTTTTATCTGATTTTTTAAGATAAACAACTTCAAATTCATCTAAAACATCTTTTAAAGAATTTGTATCACAAAACACACAGTATATTTTGTTATACATTTTAAACTCTTCCTTTAAAAGTTCCTTTTTTATTAATATATTCTTTTTTTCATCTTCTTTTATAACTGAGTTATAAATTATTTTATCTTTGTCACAAACTATAAAATAAATGTAATCTTTATATTTTAAAAGGAATTTAAACTTATTCTCTTTTATGTATTTCATGTAGTAATTTAATATAACAAATTGAACTAAATAAATACCTTTTACATTAAACTTATTATTTAAAATCTTTTTAACGTATAACTTATCATATATGTTTACACAAAACATTAATATATTCATATTTCTTTTATTTTTATTTTTAATTTTATAACAATATAAAATATCTTCTAAACTATTAAATTCATATAAAAGTTCATTATTTAAAATGTTATTTATTTTCTTTCCTTTAACTTTTGGTACTATTAGCTCTTTAATATAAACTTCTTCTCCTTCAATTAAAACATATAATTTCTTTGATTTTATCTTTTTATCTTCTAACAAATCATCAAATTCCTTAAAATTTTTACTTCTCTCTTTATTTTTTATATAGTTTAAATTAAAATTATTTTTATCAACTGTTATAAAGGAATATTTACTAATCAATTACTTACCTCCTTTTTATTATATCTAGCATTTATATTTTCATATTTCAAATTTTCCTTATCCAATTTAACATTATAAATTTCTTCTTTATAAAATTTACCTTTTACAAAATAGTCTATTACTATATTTGAATCATCGTCAAAATAAGCATAACTATGGTTATACCTAAACTTATATTTTGTTTTTACTAACTCTTTTATCTTATTTTTAAAATCTTTGTCATTAACTGATTGCTTGTTTTTGTAAAACTCTTTATCTATTTTAGATAAAATAAATTCTCTATCCTTTTGAACATCACTTTTTTTATTTAAATATGTTATTTCTTCAGAAACATTTTGAAATTTAATATGCTCCATTTTTAAAATATAAAGAGCACAGAACATACATAAACTTCCCATTATAAGTGAATATAAAATAACATATCCTTTTCTCTCTTTTTTTTTATTAATAATTTTTATATACTTCACCTTCTATAATCAATATATTACAAATATATAAAAAACCTATATTATTCTCTTTTTTTTAAACACCTTTTATATATTTTCCCATATCTATCCATTATAGATATATATACAACTTCTCCTTTTTCTAAAGCTGTAAAGTCTTTAACATTTTTAACAATATTGTTGTTGTTTCTTGAATACTTATTTCCATAAGATATTATTATATCCCCATCTGTATCTTTTCTTATAAAATTAGATCCTTTATTGTCTATTCTTTCTATTTTTATAGTATTTTTATCTACAGTACATTTTTTAGCTTTACTAAATTCAGAATTTATAAAATTAAAAGCTTCATCTATATATAAATACTGAGTTGAATTCTTTCTGCTTAATTTATAATTTTTCATATTTACCAAAGTAGTTTTTAACACAAAAACTGACAGTATACCTAATATGCTTAAAGCTACTAAAAGTTCTAGTACACAAAAGCCTTTTCTTACCATGCTATCTTTTATACCTTCCTTTATAAAATTCACAACCTATTGCTTTTAATTTATTTTTTTCATTTGAATATAACTTCATATTAATTTTAAGAATATCCTCTCCCTTAATATCCAACTTTATATAAGGTGTATCTTCTTTAAAATTATTCTTAAATATTTCTAATATATCTTTATTTTTTAACTTATCTAAATTCATGTTTTCTTTAGTTATATATAGCTTATTATTTTCTCTTAAATAACATAAATCTTCATAATTACTGTTATACATAATATTATTTTTTAATCCTTCTGCAAAAATAAAGCAATTTAAGTTATCATTTTTTATCTTTTTTATTTTTCTAGATTGATAAAATACAGCTATAGAACTTGCTACAAGCATAGTAAATATAGTCATTGCACACAAAATTTCTATAAGTATATAACCTTTCCTAGTTTTTAATTTGAACATAAGCAGTCCCCACACAAATAGTAATATTATGTATCTTATTACTATTATCTTTAAATTTTATAGTACAAGCATTTTTTGTCATCCCTTGATTGTTTATATATATGTTATTTCCATGAGTATTTATTGAAATCAAATCAATACTATCATTTAATTTTATACTTTTCACTAACTTATTTGACATTGAAAAATCTATCTTTTCTTTTCCAATATCAAAATATATAAATCCACCTTTATTATTTTCTCTACATACCTTTTTAGCATTATTTATAAAATCAATAAGAGAATTACTAAACTCACTTGAAACTATATCACTAGAAACTTTAGTATATTTTTTAATTGATATAAAACCTACGCTAAATACTATCATTAATATAGCCATATATATTATAAGTTCAAACAAAACAAAGCCTTTTCTAACTTTCTTAAGGTTCATTATTTTTACACCTTACTTACCTTCTTTAACTTTTTTAATATTTTTTATATTTCTAATTTTCAAACCAATTACTTTACATATAAACTATAATTATACTAATTGACTCCATATAACACTTTGTTTTTCTACTGTTAACATTTATTTACTACTCTTTGGAAATATAACATTCTCACCTTTTTTAACTGTGTAATTATTTGTATTAGCATTCAAAGTAACCGTATAATTTTTACCATCACTATTATAAGTTACATTAATTTCTTGTCCTTCTCCTGAGGGAGTAGCATCTTTTATTCCTGTATAATTTTCTATACTATCTTTTACGCTACTTTCAATAAATTCATCTTCATTTTCACTATAACTAGTCATTGCTGCCACTTGTATTTGTTTAGCTGTATTTATTGCTTTAGTATTTTTAGCTTTATCTTTGTATGCAACAAATTTAGGTACCATAAACCCTGCTAAAATAAGTATTATAGACATAACTATCATAAGCTCAATTAAAGTAAAGCCTCCTCTTACTCTAATTTTTTTGTTATATTTATTCATTTAAAAGTTCCTCCTATCACTTAAATACTTAATTTAAATATCTAACTACTTAAATCTATAAACTTTTATATTAAAATACTTAATATATCCTATAAACATAAATAATAAATAAAAGATGAACCATATATTTTGTTAAATATAATGACTTCAATTTTTATGATAGTTTTATTAAAGTAAATCCATTATATCCATCATAGGTATAAAAACATTTACAAATACAAAAGTAACTACTAATGCCATAAGAATTATAATACTTGGTTCTATAAGCTTTATAAATGCCTTTATTTTATCTTTTATATCCTTTTCATATATGAAAAAGATGTCTCTAAAACTTTCTGCTAGACTTCCACTTTTTTCTCCAACACTTACCATAGATAAAAATAATTTATCTTCTATTCTTGCCTTTATCAAAGAATCTTTTACTCCATTTCCTTTTTTTATATGTATATTGCATAATTTTATTTTCTCTTTTAAAGCATAGTTTTTTGTAGTACTTTCTACAATTTCTAAGCATTCAGTTATGTTTATCCCAGACTCTAACATAATATTCATTTCACAAGAAAGCTTAGTTAAAAATATTCTATTTATTATTTTTTTAAATAAAGGAATTTTTATTTTTAAAGAATCTAATTTATACTTAAACCTATCTTTAGATAATTTACCTATAATCAAAGTTATAATAATTAAAAGACTTAATAGGATTAAAATATAATTAGTTATATTAATAAATTTAATAAAGTTTAACGTTCCTTTGTTTATACTGCTACCAAGATCTTTAAATATATCCATAAAACTTGGTATAACTTTATTAATCAGTATATACATCATAGCTATAAAACTTAATAAAACTGCTGTTGGATATATTAATGCTGTTTTTATTTCTTTGGAAAAAGTGTTCTCGTTTTCATAAAATTCTGTTAATTTTTTAAGAACCCATTCAAGCTTTCCGCTTTCTTCTCCTATATAAAGCATACTTATAAAAAAATTAGGATATATATTATCAAATTTGCAAAAACTTTTATATACTGTTTCACCTTTTAATATAGAACTTCTTATACCTATCAAACTATTTTTTATCTTTTTACTTTTAAAATTATTACTAATTATATAAATAGCTTCTGTTATATCAACTCCAGAATGTATCAGCATATATAATTTATCACATAAAAGTGCACATTGTTTTTTACTTATTTTTTCTTCTAATATTTTTCTATGTGTAGGGGCTAAATCTATAACATAATAACCTTTCATCCTTAGTTTTTTATATAAATTTTTAATATTACTTTTTTTGCATTTTCCAGCTATTCTTTTTCCTTGTAAGTCTAAAGCCTTATATTTAAATACTTCCATTTTATTCTCCTACTTTATTAAACTAATAAATTTTAAAATATTATCTTTTTTATTTCTTCAAAAGTAGTCACTCCTTTTTTTACTGATTCTATAGCCTTATCTTTAAAAGTATTTTTTATTAACTTTCTTTTATTTTCTTTTATTTTATCTAACTTTCTTATGTATTCTCTTTCCTTATTTCCTATATTCATATACTCATATAAAACAGTTCTACCTTTAAATCCAGTATGATTACATTCGGTGCATCCCCTACCTTTGTATAAATAAAAATCTTCATTAGAATTTAAATAACTCTTTTCTATATCTGAAGCTAAATATTTTTCTTTACATTTAGGACATATTTTTCTAACTAATCTTTGATATATTATTCCTTTTAACCCATCACAAAGCATATAATAGGGTATTCCCATATCTAAAAGCCTTATTATAGCCTCTAGTGCTCCATTAGTATGAATAGTAGATAAAACTAAATGTCCTGTTATAGATGCTCTAAGACAAACCTTAGCAGTTTCTTCATCTCTTATTTCACCTACCATAATAACATCTGGATCTTGCCTTAAAACACTTTTTAATCCTTGTAAAAAACCTAAATTAATTTTGGTATTTACATTAATTTGATTAATTCCGTCAATGGTATACTCTACTGGCTCTTCTATAGTCACTATATTTTTTTCTTTACTGTTTATATTATTTAATATAGAATATAAAGTTGTAGATTTTCCACTTCCTGTTGGACCACAACTTAAAATAACCCCATTAGAAGACATAATCATATTTTTAAAATTTTCTATATCTTTCTTTTCAAAACCAAGTTTATCTAAAGATTTTATTTTACTATCTTTATATAGTATCCTTATAACTATTTTTTCTCCATATACTGTAGGAAGTGTAGACACTCTAAAATTATGATTTTTTCTAAATGTAGCTTTTATTTTACCATCTTGAGGTAATCTTTTTTCTGTTATATCCATATTGCTTATTATTTTCACTCTAACATTTAAAAGGGAATACAACTCTTTATTAATTTTCATGAATTTTCGAAGTATTCCGTCTATTCTAAATCTAATTATGCAATATTTTTCAAAAGGCTCTATATGAATATCACTAGCTTTTTTAGATATAGCCTCATCTATTATAGAATTTGTAAGCTTAATTACCGGTTCATCATCATATATTTTCTTATATGATTTTTCATCTTTTAAATTTTCTTTTTTAAATTTGTGTAAGGCTATTTGTGCTTCATATTTACTATAATAAGTTTTAACATAACTTTTAATTTGACTTTCTTCTCCTTTTAGTACTTCTACATCACATTTAGTTAAAAATTTTATCTCATTTAATATATTTTCACTTAAATTAGAAGAACTAACTAAATATATTTTTTTATCATTAAGTTTAATTGGAATAATATGATTTTTTGTACATATATATTCTGGAATAGCTTTTAAAGCTTTTTCCTCAACTATTACTTTATCTAAATTTATAAGGTCTTTCATATCTTTCCTCCTTTAACTTAATTCTTATCTACATACTAGACATATAAATAAATTTAATACTATATATTGGAATATATTTAATTAAGATTTATTTTAATATCTAAAGCATAAAATCACCTGATTAAATCAGATGATTTTTATTATAATTAACTAGTATTATATTTAAAATAATAATCATTAACATTTTATAACAAATAGTTATTTTTTCTTCAAAAGTCATATCTTATTTCAAACAGTAAACTTCAATTGCTTTTGATATAAATTCTGCTGTACCTTCTCCATTTTTATCAATGTTCTCTTTAAATCGTTCATCTTTAACATACATAACCCCAAGTCCTTTTAAAATTTCATTTGTGCAATTATAAAATCTTAATGTAATTAATTTTTGCCACCTTTTAACAAGATCTTGTACTTCTTCACTATCAACTCTTTTATCCATATTAGAAGCAAAAGCTTTAAAAATATCTTTACACTCTTTATCTATTTCTTTCCACTGATTTTTACTATAACCATTGCATTTTTTCTCGCTTTCTTTATAAGCATCAGAATTTCCAAATCTTTCTTTAACCTCTTTTGCATATTTTTTCTTTGCATTTTCTATTTCTGTCATATCAAATTCTTTAAAACTCATACTCTCTTCTCCTTTTATTCTATTATTCACAAGATTTATTAAATCATCAATTCTCTTCCGCTTTTTAATTAGAAGTTTCTTTTGATTTTCTAATGCTTTCTTTTTATCAAACTGTGGATTTGTAATAATATTCTTTATTTCAGCAAGGGAAAATTTTAGTTCTTTAAAAAATAATATTTGCTGAAGTTTTAAAAGGGCTTCTTTATCATATAAACGATACCCTGACTTTGTAATTCCACTTGGTTTAAGTAATCCTATTTCATCATAATAGTGAAGTGTTCTTACAGTTATTCCTGTTAGTTTTGCAACTTCTCTAATTTTCATTTTTAAATTCTACCCTTTCTTTAAAGTATCTTTCTACCAGTAGATACTTTGCCTTTTAGTACATTTTATAAAAATATTTTGTATAAACTTTCTATAATCTAACTAATCTTATTTTTATTTTTTTTGCTGTATTATCCTTAATATACTTATACAATACACTATAACCTAACGTTATAGTCAACAAAAATAAAGCCTTAAATTAATAAATTGTATTTACTTTATAAAATACAATTTACTAATCTAAGACTTTTTAACTTATTATTTCTCTTTTATACAGTTAATTTCATAACATTAGTAATTACCAATGTTCCAAGTAAAATACCTGCTAAAATCCTATATATTGCAAATATTCTCATAGGTTTCTTCTTTAAATAACTAACAAATTTATTCATAACTATTATTGACACTATAAAAGCAACAATAAATCCTACTACTAGTGCAATCCATAAGGTTTCTGTCATTATAGAATAATCAAATTCAAATAAATCCTTTGCTGATGAACCTACCATTGCAGGTATTGCTAAGAAAAATGAAAATTCTGCTGCTATTGGAGTTGATATACCGGCAATCCATCCACCCATTATAGTTGATGCACTTCTTGACATACCTGGAACTACAGATAAAATTTGAAGAACTCCAACCTTTAAAGCTTGGACTACTGTTATGCTATCTATATCATCTACAGAATGATTTTTCTTTCTATATATAGTTTCTATAATTAATAGTAAAATACCACCTACTATGAATCCTATAATTACTGCTTCTGGTCTAAATAAAGCTTTTATTCTATGATAAAAAAGAGCTCCTACAATTCCAATAGGAATAGATCCTACTATAACATTAATTCCAAACTTAAATCCAACTTTTCCTTCTTTACCTTTAGTAAATATAAATTTAAAAAATTCTATTATACTTTCTTTAATCTTCTTAAAATATAAAACTACTACTGCAAGTATTGCTCCTAACTGAATTACCACCTCAAACATCTTGGCAAATTCACCATTAAAATTAATAGCACTTCCTACCAATATCATATGTCCTGTAGAAGATACTGGAACAAATTCTGTAATTCCTTCTACAATACCTATTATAATAGCTTTCAATATAAATATAATGTCAATTCCCATGTTATCTCTCCTTAAAAACAGTGTTTTTTCATAATCATCTTAAAGTATTTTATACCATATAATCTTTTGAAAGATTACAAAAATCATTATACCATAATATTCATTTTTTAATATAATATTATAAAATTCTTAATATACAAACAAAAAACTACCTTAAAGTTTTACTAAACCTTAAGATAGTTTTTAAAGCATTTAAAATTTTAACTTATATCAGTATTTTTATAATATATTATGCATGCTATAAAGCTAATTACAAAAACTATTACTGCCATAATTATAGTATTACTTTTAAGAAAATAATGCTCTACATTACTTTTGGTGTTATAATTTATCAATGGCATGCCTGGCATCATAAAAGGTGAGTATTTAAATTTACCACTAGCTACTAATAAAAAATTACTTACAACTAATAAAATACCATATATTACTGGTACTAAAATATTTCTACTTAAACTTGCAATAAAAATTACTATAGGAACTAATGAAAATTGCAATATCATAGAATATAAACTGATTTTAAAATGTATTAATAATATTTCCTTTGTAAGAAGCTCATGTTTTAAAATTAGTCCCCCTCCAAATAAACCTAAAAAATGTATTATATATACAACAGTTATAATTAAATATATAATGAAAAGCTTACATACAAAAATTTTTGTTCTAGAAATAGGATAACAATATAATATATTAGCAGTTTTATCTGTAAACTCTCTTGAAAAAACATAGGATGAAATCAATGAAAAAAGTACAGGACTTAGCACTAAAATCATCATAAACTCTGAGTGATAAGTATACTCATTCCATATTACAACCCCTTGACTTTGCACTGCCCATCCCAAAAATAAAAGCCCCGGCAAAGCTAGTCCTCCTACTAATATTATTAAAAGAAAAAAAGATTTTTTTAGTTTTAATATTTCTGAATATAGTGTATTAATCATAATGTACCTCCCTAATCTTTACTAATCAATAAGAAAAAATTTATTTATATCTATTTCATATTTATCCTTAAAATAGATTTATAAATACTAATCATTTTTTCCAGTTAGTCTTATAAAATAATCTTCTAAATTGTCTAATTTGACTGATATTTCATCTACATCAATATCATTTGTTATCATTGTTCTATTTATTTTTGAAGATTTATTTATTTTCTCATAAACTCTTATAATATTTTTTTCCCACACTTCATAGTCAGATATATTTAATTTATTTTCAAGCAAAAAGGAAGCCTTTTTATCATTATTAACTTTTAACTCTAGATAATGTCTGTTTCTTCTTTGAAGTTCATCATAACCTATCTCTTCTAATAAAACTCCTTTATTAATTATTCCTATTTTAGTTGCTAATAATTGTACTTCGCTTAATATATGACTTGATATTAATACTGTAACCCCTCTTTTATTTGATAAATCCTCTATAAATTCTCTCATTTCTTTTATTCCTACAGGATCAAGACCATTAGTAGGCTCATCTAAAATTAAAAGCTCAGGATTATGAAGAATTGCCCTTGCAACTCCAAGTCTTTGTTTCATTCCAAGAGAAAAGTTCCTTACTCTTTTATCTGCAGCATCTTTTAGTCCTACAATATTCAAGCTATCTTTTATACAGCTTTTACTTTGCATACCAATCATTCTTCTATGAATTTCTAAATTTTCTTTTGCAGTTAAATTAGGATAGAATCCTGGATATTCTATTATTGAACCTATTTTTCCATATATTCTTTGATTATTTTTGTTACTTCCAAAAAGCTCTATTTCTCCTCTATTTGCTTTAATAAGTCCCATAATCATCTTGATAGTGGTTGTTTTACCTGCTCCATTTTTTCCTATAAATCCATAAATCTCACCTTTATTTAAGGTAATATTTAATTTATCTACTACTGTCACTCCTTTATATATTTTAGTTAAATTATTTGTTTTTAAAATAGTCCCCATATCCTCACCTCTTCTTTCAGTATTTAAAAAGGACTGTGCTTTAAGTATAAAGCCCAATCCTTACATGATATTTGCATATTTCTTACAAATATCTTAACTCTTTTTCAATCTTAAAGAAAATATTGTTTTTTTATAAGGGACACTATAAACTGTAAGACTTCCCTTCTGACTTTCTGCTAATTTTTTAGATATAGTAAGACCAAGACCAGTTCCTTGAAGTTTTCTATTTCTTGATTTTTCCAAAGTATATAATCTATTAAATATCAAATCTATATCACTTTTTGGTATTCCTTTGCCTTTGTCCCATACTTCAATAACTATGTAATTTTCTTCTTCTTTTATATTTAACCCTATAACTTTCCCATAAGTTCCATATTTCAAACTATTAGAAATTAAATTATTTAAAATTCTATTTATTGCTTTTTCATCTCCTAAAGCATATAAATCTTCTTCTTTTATATTTATAATAGGTTTAATCTCTTTTTTATTGAAATCATTATAAAATAAAACTATTCTTTGCCTCAATATTTCTGATATGTTTAATTTTTTAATTGATACTTCTATATCATTTGATTCCAGTTTAGAAATTTGAAAAAAATCTTCCATTAGATTTAGTAAATCGTTACCTTTTTCATAGGCTATTTTAGTATATTCCTTCTTTTCTTTATGACTTAAATTTTTATCAGTATTTAAAAGTTCTATATATCCTAGTAAAGAAGTAAGTGGAGTTCTCAAATCATGAGATATATTTGAAATCATTTTTTTTCTTTCATTTTCATAATCTTCATTTTCTTTTAATATACGTTGAAAACTTTCTATAAGAGTATTTATATTTTCTGAAAGCTTTTCAATTCTTTTATTATGATTTTGTATTCTTATTCTTTGATTAAAATTTCCCCTTATAACTTCTTCCACTACTTTATAAATCCTTTTAATCTTAAAATTGAAAATTATTATTACTAAAATGAGCATAAGTATTATTACTGAAGTTATATATATCATTTTACACTTCCTAATTTATATCCAATTCCCCAAACTGTTAATATATACTTAGGATCATTAGGATTATCCTCTATTTTATTTCTAAGCCTTCTTATATGAACCATCACCGTGTTAGAATCCCCTATATATTCTTCACCCCATACAGTATTAAATATTTGAGCTTTAGTAAAAATCTTATTAGGATTTGTAATAAAAAGTTTTAATATACCTATTTCTTTAGCTGTAAGATCTATAGGTTGTCCTTTTTTACTTACTAAAATTTTATCTAAATCAAAAGTTAAATCTCCACAACTTACAATTTGATTTTCTTTATTTTCATTAGAATTATTAAAATACATATACCTTCTAAGTTGTGCTTTTATCCTTGCTATAAGCTCTGCTACAGAAAAAGGTTTAACCATATAATCATCTGCACCTAATCCAAGTCCTATTATTCTATCTGTCTCCTCACCTTTAGCAGACAATATTACTATTGGTATCATACTTTTTTCCCTTATCCTTCTCATAACTTCCATACCATCAATTATTGGAAGCATTATATCAAGTATTACCATTTGAAATTCTTTTTTATTATACTTTTCTAAAGCACTCTTACCATCTAAGGCTTTGGTAACATTATATCCTTCCTTTATTAAAGTCTTAGATATTAATCCATTTATCTCTTCATCATCTTCAACTACTAAAATATTAATTTTATTCATTTTATTCACCTTCTATAATAAACATATACTAAAAACATATATAATATATAACATATTATACTATTTCATATATTTATTTACTACCTTTCTATCTACCTATATTTTATAAAAAAAGTAATCATCTCCTCTATAATATTAAATAAAAACTAAGTTATAATATAAAAGGCTCTAAATTTCAAACAAAAGCTTTAATACAATTGTGAAATTTAGAACCTTTTTGGAGCATACAATTATTAAATTTTTAATTAAAAAACACTTAAATACCTAGTTATATCCGTTTTTCTTATCCCTTGCTTCATCTTTAATCTCTGATCTCATACTATCTAAGGATTCCATTCTTCTTTCATTTTTTTCTTTTAATTCTTTTTTAGTTTTCTCATCACTTGTTTTTGCTATCATTTCATCTGCACGATGGCAATTTTCAATAGTTTTATCAATATTATATTGAATCTTATCTACATTGTCTCTTCTATCATCTGGTTTGTTTTTCATAGTATCCTTCTCCTTTGTTTTTAGTTCAAAATATTTTTTTATATTTCAATTTTATTATGGCTACAAATATATTTTGTTATACAAAGATAAAATTTAAAAATATATAACCTAACAAAGGAATTTATTACTATGAAAATAATTTTAATAAAAATATATTTTCTTTATTAAAAGATCAAAACGAAATCATTCTACTTAATTTTTCTACTATCTATACTCCATATCTCTTTTGCATATTCCATTATTGTTCTATCACTGCTAAATTTACCAGCATTTGCAATGTTTATAAGACATTTTTTAGCCCAACTAAGTCTATCTTTATATTCTACATCAACTTTATTTTGAGCTTTCCTATAATCATCAAAATCTTTAAATATAAAATAGTTGTCTGCCCTATGCCAACTTGCACCTTCAAGTAATGAAGTATATAACTCTTCAAACATTCCAGTATCGCCATCATCAAAGGTTCCATTAATTAAAGTATCTACTACTTTTTTTAATCCTGGAACTTTTTCATAATATTTTTTAGGATTATATGTGTCTTTTATCTTTTCTATTTCTTCTACTTTTGCTCCAAATATAAAGTTATTTTCTTCTCCTGCTTCTTTAACTATTTCTACATTTGCTCCATCATAAGTTCCTATTGTAGGTGTTCCATTTAACATAAATTTCATATTCCCAGTACCAGAAGCTTCTTTTCCTGCTGTTGAAATTTGTTCTGAAATATCTGCTGCTGGAAACAATTTCTCTCCATAAGATACTCTATAGTTTTGTACAAACACAACTTTAATCTTATTATTTATTGATTTATCATTATTTATAAGTTTTGCTATTTCATTTATAAATTTTATTATTCCTTTTGCTCTAAAATACCCTGGTGCTGCTTTTGCTCCAAATATAAATGTTCTTTTCTCTATATCCATATCTGGGTTTTCTTTTAATCTATAATATAAATCTAAAATATGAAAAGCATTTAAAAGCTGTCTTTTATATTCATGTAATCTTTTAATTTGAATATCAAATATTGAATTTGGATTAATTTTTATTCCTTCATTTTCTTCTATATATTTTGCTAATCTCTCTTTGTTTGAATGTTTAATTTCTAATAGTTTATTTAAAACTATTTCATCATCTTTATACTTTTCCAAATTTTTTAGCATTGTTAAATTTGTAACCCATTCATCTCCACCAAGCAATTTTGTTATTAAATTTGATAATCCTTTATTACATAATTTTAGCCATCTTCTTTGAGTAATTCCATTAGTTTTGTTTAAAAATCTTTCAGGATATATTTCATACCAATCTTTTAACTCTTGATATTTTAATATGTCTGTATGAAGTTTTGCAACTCCATTTGTAGCATGTGTTGCATATATTGCAAGCCAAGCCATACTTATTCTATTTTTATATATTATTTTCATAGAATTTATTCTTTCATATCCATAACCTAAACTTCCAAGTTCTTTTATAAATTTTTTGTTTATTTCTTTTATTATTTGATAAACTCTAGGTAGTATACTCTTGTATAAATCAACATCCCATTGTTCTAGTGCTTCTCTTAATATTGTATGGTTTGTATATGAAAAAACATTATGTACTGTGTCCCATGCTTTTTCAAAATCTAGTCCTTCTTCATCAATAAGTATTCTCATAAGCTCTGGTATAGCTACAACTGGATGAGTATCATTTAACTGTATTGCATGATAATCTTTAAATTTACTAAAATCACTACCATGATTTTCTTTAAATTTATTTATCATATCTTGAAGGGCTGCTGAAACAAAAAAGTACTGTTGTTTTAATCTTAATAGTTGGCCTTCTCTTTTTGTATCATTTGGATATAATACCTTTGAAATATCTTCTGCTTTATTTTTATTTCTAGCTGCTTTTTCATATTCTTGTTCATTAAATAATTCAAGATCTAGTTCTTGTAAAGCTTCTGCTTTATATAATCTAAGTCTATTTATATTTTTTGTTCCATATCCAATTATTGGTGTATCATATGGAACTGCCTTTACCTTTCCATCTTTAAAATTTACAATTACTGATTCTTCTTCTCTTCTAATAGACCAAGGATCACCATATTTTAACCAATTATCTACTTCTTCAATTTGAAAGCCATCTTTAAATTTTTGTTTAAATAATCCATAACTATATCTTATTCCATATCCTGTAACAGGCAAGTTTTTAGTAGCGGAAGACTCCATAAAGCAAGCTGCTAATCTTCCAAGTCCACCATTTCCAAGGCCTGCATCTTCTTCTATCTCTTCTATTTCATTTAAATTTATATCCATTTCATTTAAAACTTCTTTAATTTCATCATAAATACCTAAATTTATTAAATTATTTCCAAGAGCTCTACCCATTAAAAATTCTGCTGATAAATAATAAGCTTGCTTACCTTTAGAATAAGTATTTAAAGATTCTTTCCAATTATCTGTTATTAAAAGCATTATAGATTTAGAAAGAGCATTAAATTTTTCATGATTTTTTGCATTTTTTAATGTTTTACCATACTTTATTTTTAAAATATCTTCAATATTTGTTTTTAATCTTTCTTTATTTATCTTCATAATTAATCCCTTACCTTCCATAAAGTCTTGTCATAGAACCAATTTTTTTAGCTAATTTATCATCTAAAACTTTTTCATCTATTCTCCATTGCCAATTTCCACCTAAAGTTGATGGTATGTTCATTCTTCCTTTACTATCTAATCCTAAATAATCTTGAATTTGTATAATAGATAAATTTGCAACTGAACTTAAAGCTCCTCTTATAAACCCCCAGTTAAAATCTTTTTCATCCTTTATATTTAAATATTTTTTTGCAAATTCAACATCTTCTTTTGGAGCACTGCTTTTCCATCCAACTACAGTATCATTATCATGTGTTCCAGTGTAAACTATACAATTTTTATTATAATTGTGTGGAAGATAATCGCTTTCTTCCCTACTATCAAAAGCAAATTCTAATACTTTCATACCAGGATAGCCGGTTTCATTTTTAAAATCTATAACTTCTTTTGTAAGATATCCTAGATCTTCAGCTATTATATTAACTTGTCCCAATTCTTTATTTATTTGATTGAATAATTTCATTCCAGGACCTTTTACCCATTTACCCTTTATAGCTGTTTTTTCTCCATATGGAATTTCCCAAAAGGATTCAAACCCTCTAAAATGATCTATTCTAGTAACATCATATAATGATATATTTCCCTTTATTCTTTCTATCCACCATTTATAATTTGTTTTTTCTAAGTAATCCCAATCATATATAGGATTTCCCCAAAGTTGTCCTGTTTTTGCAAAATCATCTGGCGGACAACCAGAAACAACTTTTGGTATTTTATTTTTATCAAGTAAAAATACATTTGTATTTGCCCAAGCATCTACACTATCTTCTGCAACGTAAATAGGAATATCTCCAATTATCTTAATACCATTTCTATTTGCATAATTTTTTAGTTTTGACCACTGTTTAAAAAACATATACTGAATGAATATAAAATATTCTATTTCTTCTTTTAATTTATTTTTATAATAATCTAAAGCTTCTTTTTTTCTAAGCTTTATATCTTCATCCCATTCTTGCCAAGATTTTAAATTAAATTCTCCTTTTATAGCCATATAAAGAGCATAATCTTCTAACCAATTTTTATTTTTTTCCTTAAACTTTTTTATTTCTTCTTTATATTTATCTTTACTATTATTGAAAGCTTTTCTTAAAATTGGCATCTTATGATTAAAAATTTTTTCATAATCCACTTTTAAAGGGTTATCTCCAAAATCTACATTTTTATAATCTTCTTCTTTTAGTAATCCCTCTTCTTTTAATATATCAAAATCTATAAAATATGGATTACCAGCAAATGTTGAAAAGGATTGATATGGTGAATCACCTATACTTGTAGGACCTATAGGAAGTATTTGCCAATAACTTTGATTAGATTTTATTAAAAAATCAACAAATTTATAAGCCTCTTTTCCAAAAGTACCAATTCCATAAGGACTTGAAAGTGATGTTATATGCATTAGGATGCCGCTACTTCTTTTTTTAATCATATCAGTATTCTCCTTTACTTTTCTAAAGAAATTGTTTTTGTATAAACTTTTCCTTCTATATCTATTATTTCAAAATTTATTTTCTTAACTAATCTGTTTCCTTTATTTTTTACAGAAATTTTAAAATCATCCTCTACTTTTTCTATTTCAATTGCTATAGTTGAGAATCTTCCCTTTTTAAAATCATAAGTTTTTCCATCATCATCATAATATAAATACTTAGCTTTATCTTCAACAAACGCTATTATATTTAATTGTTTATCTTCAATTTTTTCTACATTAAGAGCAGCTTCTGTTTTAACTATCATTTTATTTTTTCTAATAAAAATTGGTATTTCTTTTAAATCCACATCTATATATCTATGTCCTTTTTTTACAACCTTATAATTCTTACTAAGATAATTATCTGGTTTCCACAAAAGCATATCTTCTGGAAGATATACATATCTACCTTTAGCATTTTGCTCATATATAGGAGCAAGCATTATAGAATCCCCACATAAAATTTGATTTTCTACTCTTCTTGATATTTCATCATCATACTCAAAGCTTATAGGAGAAAAATACAAATTTCTATCTATAGCAGCTTTCATATACTCAGAATATATATATGGAATTAATGCATATCTTATTTTAATTGCGTTTTTAGTTATATTGGTAGTAGTTTTATCAAAAGCAAAAGGTTCTTGACTTCTAGTGCCTAAAGCTGAATGGTTTCTAAAAAGTGGTGTAAACATACTAAATTGTGTCCATCTTATTACTAATTCACTATCGGAATCGTTACCGAAACCACCAGTATCTGCCCCTATATATAAGAAACCACACATGTTTAAGGAAGGCATCATTTTTATATTCTGTAATAGTTCACTCCACCAAGAAGAGTTATCTCCTGTCCATATTCCTGAAAATTTATGCATACCTATATATGAAGATCTTGAAAATAGTAAAAATCTCTTATTAGGTTCAATTTGTTTTAACCCTTCTGCAGCACTTTTAGTCATATTATATCCAAAAATGTTATGGACTTTATAATGATTAATAATTTTACCATCTACATTATGATAAAAGCTTTTATAATCTTCTAAGTTGTTTGACATATTTGTAAATTTATCTTTTAAATCAAAGAATGAATATATATCTAAATTTTTCTTTTCTGAATCTTTTGCAGATTTTATAGCTTCCTTTAAACTTCTATCTGTATAAAATATTGCAGGTTCATTCATATCATTCCAAAAGCCCTCTATACCTAAATCTGTAAGAATTTTATATTTAAGTCCAAACCAATTTCTAGTATCCTTATTTAAGAAGTCAGGGAAATGACATCTTCCTGGCCAAACTGCTGCCATAAATGGATTTTCTTCTTTATCACTGCAAAAATAATTATTCTTTATCCCTTCTTCATAAACTTTATATCCTTTTTCAATCTTTACTCCTGCATCAATTATAGGAATAAGTCTGAATCCCTTATCTTTTAAATTAGATACAAACTCTTTAAAATTTGGAAAATCCTTTTTATTTATTGTAAAGTCCTTAAATTTATCCATATAATCAATATCAAGATAAATAGCATCACAAGGAATATCTTCTTCTATAAATTTATTTGCTATATCATTAATTTCTTTTTCATTTTTATAACTCCATCTTGATTGTTGATATCCAAATGCCCATTTAGGTGGTACATATGTATCTCCTATTATCTTTAAAAACTTTCTTACTATATCTTTTGGTTTAAAACCTTTAATCATATAAATATTTACATTTTTGTCTTCAATATTTACCTTTAACTCATCTCTTTTAGAATAACCAACATCAAAAACTACCTTTGATGGAGAATCAATAAACATTCCAAATTTATCTTTTCCATCTATAATTATAAAATTATGAGCACCATATAATGACTTTTTATTTTCTGTATGAATTGGATCATCTGTGCAAAAGGATTCATATATATACCCTCTTTTGTTTATTCCTCTTTGATTTTCTCCAAGTCCATATACAATATCAGAATCATCCATTTTATATATTAAGTTTAAATCTTCACCTTCTTCTAACTTTACAAACTTAATATATTGTTCATCTTTTTTTTCTCCTTCTAAACATATAGTTTCAGTATCTATTGGATTTCCAAAAGTATATTTAAAAATGTTTTTATCTATCATAAATGAGTTCATTATTTTACCTCCTAATTTGATGCTATTTTATAGAACCTTGTGTAACTCCCTTTACAATATGTTTTTGAGCTACAAAGTAAAATACTACAATTGGTATCATTCCTAAAACAAGACCTGCAAGAGCTAAATTCCATTTTTTAGAATACTGTCCAAAGAAATAGAACATTTTAAGAGGAAGTGTTTGCCATTTAGGTTTATTTATTATAAGTTGTGGAAGCAAGAAATCATTCCATATCCACATAACATTTAAAATACTAACTGTAACAGTTATTGGTTTTAAAAGTGGAAATACAATAAGCCAGAAGACTTGAAATTCACTACATCCATCAATAATAGCCGCTTCTTCTAATTCTTTAGGTATCCCTTTTATAAATCCATGATACATAATTATTGATAAACTAGATCCAAATCCAATATACATGAATATTAATCCTGGTGGATTTAAAAATCCAATTTTCCCCATCAAATTTACTAAAGGTAACATTACTGCTTGAAATGGAACAAGCATTGCTGCTGCAAACATAAAAAATATTACTCCACTTATTTTCGTTCTTGTTCTAACCAACTTCCAAGCAGCCATAGAAGATAACGCAATTATTATTATTGTACTTATTGTAGTTATCAAAAATGAATTTAAAAATGAGTTGAAAAAATTTAAATCCTTAAAAGCTTGAACATAATTTTGCAATGTAAAAACTAACTTTCCTGGAAGGCCTAAAGTATCAAGATATATTCCCTTTTGGGTTTTAAAAGAATTAACAACTGCTATATATAAAGGTGCTAAAAATACTAATGCAACAAATAAAGCTAAAATACTCCATAAAACTTTTTTTAATCTTTTTTGTTTCATTACATTTCAACCTCCCTTTTTTTACTAAATCTTAATTGAGTTAATGTTATAGCTGCTACTGTAATTAAAAATACTACTGCTTTTGCTTGAGCTAAACTAAACTTGTTATATACAAAAGCTGAATTATAAATATTAAGTGCTAGCATCTGAGTTGAATCGTAAGGTCCTCCTCCAGTAAGAGACAAGTTTTGATCAAATAATTTAAAACAATTAGATAAGGTTAAAAATACTCCTATAGTAAAAGCTGGTGCTACAAGTGGCACTGTTATGTTCTTAAGTCTTTGAAAACCATTTGCTCCATCTATTTCTGCTGCTTCCTTTAAATTTTCAGGAATACCTTGAAGTGCTGCAATATATACAATCATCATATACCCTGACATTTGCCAAGACATAAGTATAGCAAGAGCCCAAAATCCAGTAGTAGTAGTGGATAACCATCCATTTAAAAATCCCCATCCTATTTTAGTTCCTATAGCATCAAAAGCTTTAGTAAATATAAATTGCCATATGAATCCAAGTATAATTCCACCAATCATATTTGGCATAAAAAATATACTTCTTAAAACATTGCTAGCTTTCATTCCTCTAGTTACAAGAAGTGCTAACCCAAATCCTATTAGATTTATCAAAATAACAGATACAATAGCAAATTTAAAAGTAAATATAAAGGCTTTTACAAATCCTCCATCTTTTTTAAATATAGCTATGTAATTAGATAAACCTACAAAATCCGGATTATTATTTATTCCATTCCAATCTGTAAATGAATAGTATATTCCAATAACTGCAGGTATTATTACTACCATTAAAAATGCAAGTAATATAGGTCCTACAAAACACCAAAATCCTAATTTTGATTTTTTCATAATAGCCTCCTTAGATCTGTAATTTTATACATTAGGAGGGATTCCCCCTCCTAATGTAAGCTACTATTTTCTATCACTTTCCCATTTTGCTTTAGATCTATTTATAACATCTTCCCATTTAATTTCTCCAGATAAATATTTTTGAATTTGTTTTCCAACTGATTCCATGCCCCAACCTGTTGGATATCCCATAAATACCCATGGAGTAGTCTTTTTGTTATCTACATATCTTTTAACAGCTGCACCTAAAGAATCTTTTGGTTTAAAATTATCATATCCTTTAAATGGAGGTATGAAAAATAATTTATTAACAACGAAATCTTTACCTTTTTCAGATGTATATAACCATTTTAAGAAGTCTTTAGCAACTTTTTGTTCTTCTTTTGAAGCTTTATTATTAACAGCCCAATACATTGGAACACCGATTGATATAGAATCTTCTTTTCCACCTTTAACTGGCATTGGCAATATATCTAAGTTTTCAGCTACTTTTTCATCTACTTTTTTAACTTCATTATAAATCCAATTTCCTTGTTGAATCATAGCAACACGCTCTACAGCTAATCCTTGACCTACTTGAGTTGCATAATCTACAGCATTTAAATTTGATTTTGATTCTGAATTTTTAGAATAGTTAGCTTGTAAATCTATTAATGCTTTAAAACCATCTTTGTATTTAAAATCTACTTTTTTAGCATTATAAGCATCTGTTGCACTCTTAAATTCTTGTCCTAATGGTACATTAGAAGTATGAAGTCCAGTTACCCATGTCTCTTTAGCTGGAAGTTCAAATACTGCTTCTAATTTAGGGTATTTTTCTTTTAATGCCCCTGATTTTATTTTTTCATCAAGAGTTTTAACTGCTTTCTCTAAAGTGTCATAATTATTTATTTTTGAAACATCTATTCCTGCATCTTTAAATATGGCTTTATTGTATACAAATCCATATCCTTCAATTGAGTATGGAGTTCCATAAATTTTATTATCCATTGTTACTCCATCTAAAACTCCATCTACAGCATTTTTAACCCATGATTCTCCAGATAAATCTACTAATCTTGTCTTCCAATCTTTAACATCTTGTGGGCCACCTATATTAAATAAAGTTGGTTCTTCACCTGATTGAATTTTTGCTCTAAGGGCAGCACCATAATCATTTCCACCACCAACAGTTTCTACATTTATTTTTACATTATCATTTTTACTACAATATGTTTTAGCAGCTTCCTCAAGTTCTTTTGCTGTTTCAACTTTAAACTGAAACATATTAACTGTAACTTTACCTCCATCAGCATTTGTAGCTGTTGACTTTGAACCACAGCCTGTAAGTCCTATAGATGATACAAGTAAAGTTGAACACATTGCTGCTGTTAGAATCTTTTTAATACTTCTCATAATAACCCCTCCATTTTATAAAGTTATATTTTTTTCACTTTCAAAATCAAATATATGGCATTTATCCATGTTAAGTATAAATTCTTCAACATCCCCAGATTTTACTGAAACTGCATCTTCTAGATCTAATTTAGCAATTAATTGATTTTCTTCAAAGTTAAAATGAACAAAGGATTCGCTACCCATATGCTCTATAACTTCAACTTTTCCTCTTATAATATCCCCCTTTTCACCTTCTTTCAGCTTAATATCTTCTGGTCTAAACCCAAGCCAAACTTTTTTACCTATATAATTTTTGACTTTATCTTTTATATCTTTATATAAAAATAATTCTTCTTTCCCTACTTTTAAGGTTATAGAATTATTTTTATTAATTAGCTCCCCTTGAACAAAATTCATAGATGGTGAACCAATAAATCCAGCTACAAATTTATTTTCTGGATAACTATATAAATTAAGAGGTGTATCTACTTGCATAATTTCTCCTTTATTCATTACACAAATTCTATCTCCCATTGTCATAGCTTCTACTTGATCATGAGTTACATAAATCATTGTAGATTTAAGTTTCTTATGTAACTTACAAATTTCAACTCTCATATGTACCCTTAATTTTGCATCTAAATTAGATAAAGGTTCATCAAATAAGAATACATCAGGATTTCGAACTATAGCACGACCAACTGCAACTCTTTGTCTTTGTCCTCCAGATAGTGCTTTAGGTTTTCTTTTTAAAACACTTTCTAAATCTAGTATTTTAGCTGCTTCAGTTACTTTTTCCTTTATCCTACCTTTTGGAACTTTGTTCATTTTCAATGAAAATGCCATATTATCATAAACAGTCATATGAGGATACAGTGCATAATTTTGAAAAACCATAGCAATTCCTCTATCTTTTGGAACTACATCATTCACAATTTTATTTCCTATATAAATTTCTCCATCTGAGATATCTTCAAGGCCTGCTATCATCCTTAATGTAGTTGATTTTGCACATCCAGATGGTCCTACTAAAACCATAAATTCTCCATCTTTTATTTTTAAATCAATACCTTTAACTGCTTCAAAACCGTTTTCATATGTCTTTTTTAAATTCTTTAAACCTACATTAGCCATTATTGTCCCCCCTATTTTTTCATACAAGATTCTCTTTTTAAAAGTTCTGTTTTTAAAACTATATGTTTATGGCTTTTTTTATTTTTAATTAAATCAAATATAATCTTTATACTTTTTTTCCCTATTTCCTCTGCTGGTTGGCTAATAGTTGTTATAGCTGGATGAAAATATTTAGAATATTCAAGTCCATCAAATCCAATTATAGAAATATCTTCTGGTATTTTAAGCCCTCTACTTAATATTGCCTTTGCAGCACCAATAGCCATTATATCTGTTGTAACAAAGATAGCATCGATTTCTAAATTTTTATTTAAAATTCTGTTCATAGCATTAAAACCAGATTCAAAGGTGTATTCACCAATTTCAGTTAAATTGATATCGTATTCAATGTTATTTTTAAAAAGTGATCTTTTATATCCTTCAAGTCTTAGCTGTCCTACACTTTTATCCCTTTCTCCTGTAGTTATAATACCTATTCTTTTATGTCCTAATTCACATAAATAATTAACTGCATTAAAGGATTCTTTTTCATTCTCTATAACAACACTTGAAAAAAATCTTTTGTCTATATGCTGTGGAATATTCGTAGATGCAAGAACTACTGGAATGTTCAAACTTTTCAGTTCATCGTTATCTACATCATCAAATTCACCACCTAAACATATTAACCCTTTCAATTTTTTTTCTTTTATAAATTGAACTGCCACCTTAAAATCACTTGATCTTCCCTTATTATAGTGAAGAATCATAGAATAATTTTTTTCTGCTATTTTTTCCTCTATAGAATTTATCATTTTTGAAAAAAACGTATTATGTATTCCTTTTATTAAAACTCCTATGGTATTTGTTTCATTTCTCTTAAGATTTCTTGCACTATTATTTGGTATATAATTAACTTCTTTTATAACTTCTAAAACTTTTTTCCTAGTTTCATCTTTTACATCTGGATGATCATTTAAAACTCTAGATACTGTACTAACTCCCACTCCAGCAATGCGAGATATGTCTTTTATTGTTAAATTAACCATTACATCTCTCCTATATAGGTAAAGGTATTTTTTGGTATCGTTATCGGTACCGTTTCCAATTATATTTTTATTATACCATATATGGAAATGTTTTCAATAATATTTGGAAATTTTATTTATTTTTATACATTTATTACTATTAAAATTAATTAGTATCTATAATATTTTTTATAAAATAAAAGATAATTTCTTATTATTTAAGAAATTATCTTTCACTATTTAAAATTCATCAGTATATAATTTTAATTATTCCATTTCTTTATTTTGGAATATATTATACAAACTTTTTTCTTCAGATACTATTTGTACAGAATTGTTTTTTCTGTTATACATATACACATCATTTTTTAAACTATCTTTATTACTTTCATTATTGCCTAGAAAATATATATTGCCACTACTATCTTTTCCTATTCCTCCCTTAGTATCTATTTTTGTAGGAAAATCATAGGTAAGTTTATTTAAACTCATATCCTTTTTTAAAAAACTATACAAATAAGTTTTTCTTTCTAGTTTATTATTAGCTATTAAATAAACATTTTTGTTTTTATCTACAATGCTTTCATGTATATTATCTATATCTTTTGATATTATTTTTATGGAATCTTTCTCTTTATCATAATAATTTAATGAAGATTCATTACCTATACTAGAAATATATAAAAGATCTTTACCTATTAATATAAAGTCAGTACAATATCCTTTTATATTATCTATATACTCTTCTTCCTTATTTGTATTAAAATTATATTTATATACTTTAGCAGATTTTCTTTTTCCAGGTATTATACCATAATAAAGAATTTCATTTTCATTTAGCCATGAATATAAATTTCCCGATACTATAACTTTACTTTTAATTTTAAACAATTTTTTAGATTTAATATCAAAAACTTTTAACCCTTCTGCACTATTTAAATTATCTTTAGCAAAACTTCTATAAGCTAATTTACTTCCATCTTTTGATAATTTTATATCCTCTGCATAATAAAAATCATCTAATTCAATCTTTTTATCATTTTTTAAAATTTCGATTTTATTATTAGTTAATTCTTTTCCCTTAAAATTATTTTGTATAAAAATATAGGTTTTTTTATCAGAATTGTATTTTAAATCTTGTATTTTATCTAATTTATCTACAGATTGTTTATCATTTAATTTACCATTATTAATAGAATAAAATTGAGTTTTTTCTCCTAATTTTTCTCCTATTATAACATCTTTAAAATTAGGAGTTTTTATTTCTGGTAATTTATTTTTTCTAGAGCAACCAGACATAACAATCATCATTGTTGATACAATTAAACAAATTTTAAATTTGGCATTAGATCTAAGCATTTATACATCTATTTCTCCTCTGAAACACGTATTAGCAGGTCCTCTCATAAGTATACCTTCTTCTTTTATCTCTATAAAAATGTTCCCTCCTGGAACTACAACTTCTACTTCTTTACCTGTATATCCTAAAAGGTTAGAAGCAATAACTGATGCACAAGAACCTGTGCCACAAGCTAAAGTAGCTCCTGCTCCTCTTTCCCAAGTTTTTACTAATATTTTGTTTTTGTTAACTACCTCACAAAAATTCACATTAGTACCAGCTTTAAAAATATCAGATTTTTCTATACCTTTTCCTTCTTCTATTTTATAATCATCTAATTTTCCAAAAACCATAGTATGAGGAACACCCATATGAAAAGAAGTTATAGCATATTCTTTATTTTTTATATTAACTTTTTTATCTAATATCTTTTCATCAAATTTTTCTGATACTGTAGATGGTTCTAAAGATGGTTTTCCCATATTTATAGTTACATATTTTGCTTTACCATCTTCTACTTTTAAATCTGCTTTTTTTATTCCATCATCTGTTTCTATAGTCATAGGATTAGTTAAAACTATCTTTTCATCCCATACATATTTGGCAAAACATCTTATACCATTTCCACACATAGATGCACGTGAACCATCAGAATTTATTATTACCATCTTTGTATCTGCTTTTTCTGATTTACGCACAAGAAGTACTCCATCTCCACCTATACTAAAATGTCTATCGCAAAGCTTTAATGCTATTTCTTTCTCTTTTCCTAAATAATTGTTTTCTCTGTCATCAATTACTACAAAATCGTTACCTGTACCTGTCATTTTTGTAAAATTCAAAATTGTCACATCCTTTATAATAATACTTAAACTTCAGATTTAAGTTTACTACGATAACTTACCAATATCAATATATATAACACTTTATTTTCAAAAATTTAAATGTTATACTAATATAAGTTTAATTATAAAATCTAAAAGTAAATTTAAAGTAATTATTATAATAAAATTTAATTAATAATTATATAAATTACATTAAGGAGGTTACATCTATGGCACTAGACGGAATATTTATACATAGCCTATTAGATGAAATAAAAAATAAAATATTAAATGGGAGAGTTGAAAAAATCGCTCAACCTGAAAAAGACGAAATAATATTATCTATAAAAAACAATAGAAAGACATATAAGCTTTCAATCAGTGCTAGCCCTGTATATCCAAAAATTAATTTCACTAGTATTTCTAAAAAAAATCCTTTAAAGCCTCCTATGTTTTGTATGGTACTTAGAAAATATTTAAATTCTTCTAAAATACTTAGTATAAAACAATTAGAGACTGATAGAATTATATTTATAGATTTTGAAAGCTCTGATGAAATGGGATTTAATAGTATATATACATTAATAGTAGAAATCATGGGGCGCCACAGTAACATAACTTTAATAAGAAAAAGAGATTCTATAATAATGGATAGTATAAAACATATAACACCAGACATTAATAGTGTAAGAACTTTACTTCCAAATATAGAATATGTTTATCCTCCTTTATCTCAAAAGTTAAATCCTCTTAACTTTAGTTTTGAGGAATTTAAAAATTATATAAAGGAAAACAACATAGATATAACTGAAAAGTGCTTCTCCAAAATTTTCATTGGAATAAGTAGTCAATTTTCTAAAGAAATATATTTTAGATTAATAAACAAATATAACATTGAACTAGATTTACAAAATTTTAATAATATTTATAACTCTTTATTAGAAATATTTAATTTATTAAAAAATAAAGAATTTAATTACTTTTTATATTCTAAGGATAACAAAGTAAAAGATTTTTATTGTTTTAAGCTTACTAATTTATCTGGATTTAATCAAATAAATTTTGACTCTCCATCTGATCTAGTAGAAACTTTTTATTATAAAAAAGATAAAGCAGATAGATTAAATTCTAAAAGTTCAAATTTACAAAGACTTATAAATTTAAATGTAGATAGATGCACAAAAAAAATCAAAATACTTAATAAAAATTTAGATGATTGTGCTAAAAAAGATAAATTTAAGATTAAAGGTGAACTTCTTACTGCAAATATATATTTATTAAAAAAAGGATTAGAAAAAATAGAAGTTTTAAATTACTACACCAATGAAACTGAAACTATAAAACTTGATCCTAACAAAACTCCATCAGAAAATGTACAAAAATGCTTTAAAAAGTATAACAAGCTAAAAAAAGCTGAAGTAGCTTCAAAAGAGCAAATAGAACTTGCAAAAGAAGAACTTTTATATTTAAATTCTGTTTCAACAAACTTAGCAAATGTAGATACCTATGAAGACATTGAAGATATAAAAAAAGAACTTATACAAACTAAATATATAAAATTAAAAAAACAGGACAAAAAGAAAAAGAAAAAATCTAAACCTATGCATCTTATATCTTCAGATGATATAGACCTATATGTAGGTAAAAATAATTTTCAAAATGACTATTTAACACTAAAATTTGCAAATAAACATGATATATGGTTACACACAAAAGATATACCTGGTTCACACGTTATAATTAAAAACTTTACTGGAGAAATTCCAGATACAACATTAGAAGAAGCAGCTAATCTAGCAGCTTACTATAGTAAAGGAAAAAGCTCCAACAAGGTAGCTGTTGATTATACGGAAGTTAAAAATGTTCATAAACCTAATGGAGCAAAACCTGGAAGAGTAATATATTATACAAATAAAACTATATATATAGATCCTAAAGAACCTACTTTAAAACAAGTTTAAAATTTTATCACTAAAATTTATATAAAATTAAAATTATATATCTTTAAAAATTACATCCAATACTAAATTTATAGTATTGGATGTAATTTAAATTATTTTACTTTTAAAGTTTTTATTATGCACTAAGCTTTTCTTCAGATTTTTCTTCTTTTTTCATTCCTTTTGATATCTTGTCTACTATCATAGCAACAGCTTGGTCACCAGAAATATTACAAGCTGTTCCAAAACTATCTTGAGCTATATATAAAGCTATCATAAGTCCAAGCATTGGTTCTGAAAAACCTAATATACTTTTTAAAACTCCAAGAGCTGCCATAACACATCCCCCTGGAACTCCTGGTGCTGCTACAAGTGATACACCAAGCATTGCAATAAATCCTGAAAAACTTGCTAAATCAACAGGCTTATTATTTAACATTGTTACTGCCATAGCACACATAGTAATTGTTATAGTACTACCTGACATATGTATTGTAGCACCTAAAGGAATTACAAATTCTCTTATTCCTTTTGTTATACCTATTTTTTCTGAACACTCTAAGTTTACTGGTATTGTTGCTGCTGAAGATTGAGTTCCTAAAGCTGTTAAATAACCTTTAACTTGTATTTTCAAACACTTAAATACATTCTTTTTATTTAAAATACATCCAAGGGTAAATTGTAAAGATATCATTATAAAGTGACAAGCTATTATTATTATAAATACTTTCCAAAATACTGAAAATACAGTTGTTGCTTTTCCAGTAAAAGTCATATTAGCAAATATACCTAATATATAAAGAGGTAATAATGGTATTATTATTTTTGCTATAGTTTTTGAAATAATATTTTGGAATTCATCTGCAATGCTTTTCAAAGTCTTGCTTTGTGTTGCTGATATTCCAAGTCCTAATAAAAATGCAAAAATTAGTGCTGTAGTTACTTCCATCATAGCTGGTATTTTTACTGTGAAATAAGGAGCTAAATCTTTAGCTTGAGAACTTATATTAGTTAAAGATGAATTTTCAACTATAGATGGAAGTAACATTTTACCAACTGAAAAACCAAAGAATCCTGATATTAATGTAAAGCCATAAGCTATAAATACAGTTATACCTAATAGCTTTCCTGCTCCACTACCAAGCTCTGCTATTCCTGCTGCTACAAATCCTATTATTATTAGTGGAATTATAAATCCTAAGAAATTACCAAAAATAGAACCAAAAGTAACAAAAATTCTTACTACTGCTTCTGGTGTAAATTTTCCTATAAGTACACCTAGTATTATTGCTGCTATAATTTTAGGTATTAATCCTAAATTCATTTTTTTTGTCATGTTGTTCCCTCCAATGCAAATTATAAAATATTGAAATTAAAATCAATATTTTAAAACGTTTTCTTACGTTTTCCATTATGTAGTATATCATACTTAAGTTTTTTTTACAATATTATAGAAATAGTTACTATTTTTTTATTTTTTAATAAAATTTATATAATTTTCAAACTATTATGTATATATTTTTTTCATTATATTGAAAAAACATTTCACTTTTATGTTATAAATATTCATATTTAGAAAAGTTAATACATTTATTTATAAAATATCCTTCACTAATAAATTTAATTTATAAAAAAGTAAAAAAGAATAAGGACACAGTCCTTACTCTCTTTTACTTTTAGGTTCTTCACCTATATATTGATAATAATAACATTTTAATCTTCCATTATAAAGCTTTCTGTTTTTATCAGATTTTTTACCAAATAATTTTTCAAAATTTTGATCTGATGTTATTGCAAAATAAGACCATTTATCTAAATCTGAAAAAGTTTTTCCCATATCTACATATAATTTTTCTACTTCTTTATGATTTCCTAATCTTTCACCATAAGGAGGGTTAGTAATTATAAATCCATACTTTTTCTTAGATTTAAATTCTTGCATAGGTAGTTTTTGAAAAGCTATATAGTCTTCAACACCTGCTCTTTTAGCATTATCCCTAGCAGTTTTTAATACTCTTCCATCAATATCAGAACCTAATATTCTAAACTCTTTATTGTTTATACAACTTTTAGCATGTAATTTTGCTTCTTCCCAATAGTTTTTAGGTATTATATCCCAATCTTCTGATGCAAAACGTCTGTTTAACCCTGGTGCTATATTTTTACCTATTAAAGCTGCTTCTATAGCAATAGTTCCTGATCCACACATAGGATCTGCTAATATTCTTGAAGGTTCCCACTTACTTATAAGAACTAAAGCTGCTGCTAGTGTTTCTTTTAATGGAGCTTCTCCTGCTCTTTCTCTGTAACCTCTTTTATGTAATCCAAGTCCTGAAGTATCTATTGTTAAAGTAGCTATATCTTTTAATAGTCCAACTTCTATTTTATATTCTCCACCCTCTTCACTAAACCAATCTTTTTTATATTTATTTTTCATAGATTCAATTACTGCTTTTTTAACTATTGATTGGCAATCTGGTACACTGAAAAGTTTTGATTTAACAGATTTACCTGTAATATGCATAAAACCATCTTCAGGAATAATATCTCCCCAAGGCACATTTAATGTTCCTTGAAATAGTTCTTCAAAAGTTTCCGCCTTAAACTCTGCCATTTTTATAAGTATTCTATCTGCTGTTCTAAGCCATAAATTACAAGTTACAATATCTCTTTCATCACCTATAAATGTAACTTTACCATTTTCTATTTTTAAATCAAAGTATCCTAAATCCTTTAATTCATTAGCTACTATTTTTTCTAATCCAAAAGTTGCAGTAGCAATTATTGTATATTCCATCTGTTCATCTCCTAATATGTAATAAATTTATTATATTTCTAAATCTAAAAGTACTGGACAATGATCTGATCCATATATATTATCTAGTATTTTCGATTGTTTTACTTTCTCTATAAGATTTTCTGAAACAAAATGATAGTCTAATCTCCATCCTGCATTTCTTTCTCTTGCTTTAAATCTATAACTCCACCAAGAATACTGAATCTTTTCAGGAGTTTTATATCTAAAAGTATCTATATACCCTTTTTCTATTATTTTATCTATCCACTGTCTTTCTATTGGTAAAAAGCCAGATGTATTTTTATTAGCTTTAGGATTTTTCAAATCTATTTCTTTATGAGCAGTATTATAATCTCCACATATGACAATTCTTTTATTAGATTCAACTAAAGAATCACAATACTTAAATAAAGCATCATAAAAATCTAATTTATATTTTAATCTCTCTTCATTTTTTTGTCCATTAGGAAAATATACATTAAAAAGTATAAACTCTTTAAACTCTGCTATAAGAATTCTTCCCTCTGAATCAAATTCATCTATACCTATTCCATACTTTACACTAATAGGTTTTATTTTGCTATAAATAGCTACTCCACTATATCCTTTTCTCTTTGCAAAACTAAAATAAGAATAGTATGGAGGTATATTTCTTATGTTATCTTCTAATTTATCATCTTGAATTTTAGTTTCTTGAAGACATAATATATCTGGTTCTTCTTCTTTTATAAAATCCAAAAAATTCTTTTTAAATATAGCTCTTATTCCATTAACATTCCAAGAGTAAATTTTCATATTAATCATCCTATCATATTTTAATTTTTATTATAAAATAATAAAAGTAGACAGTTATAAATTATACCAAATATCTATAAAAATACATACTGTTTTTTTAATTAATTTTATATTTTCAAAGTAAAATATTATATTATAAAGAAAAGCTAAGATAAAACAAAGCCCTATATTCCTTATAAATTTAAAAATATTACAATAGGTTTAACTTTAACTTTCCACTATAAATATATAACTTTCTAATATAGTATTTATATAAAGCAAAAGACATATACTGCCTAAAACATTTGGCTAGTATATGTCTTTATAATTTTAAAATATATTATATAGCTTCTTTTGAAATATCTTCTCTTACTTCTTCATTTATATCTTCTTTAACATCTTCAGTTCTGCTTTGTTTTGGAAGTATTAAATTTAGTATTATTCCAACTAAAGTTGCTAAAGCAACTCCTGCTATTTCTACATCTGAACCATTAAATTTAAACTTTATACAAGCTCCGCCTACTCCTAAAACTATTATAACTGATGCTATAACTAAGTTTCTTTTTTTACTAAAATCAATTTTATCTTCAACAAAGACTCTAAATCCTGAAGAAGCTATTATTCCAAATAACAATATACTAACTCCGCCCATTACTGGCATAGGTATAGTTTCTATTATTGTAGCTACCGGTCCTATGAAAGATAAAACTATAGCAGTTACTGCCGCTCCTCCAATTACCCAAACACTATAAACTCTAGTTATAGCCATAACACCTATATTTTCTCCATAAGTTGTGTTAGGAGGACCTCCTGCAAATCCTGCAAATATTGTAGCTACTCCATCTCCAAGTATTGATCTATGAAGTCCTGGATCCTTTGTAAAATCTTTTCCTACAACATTGTTAGTTACATATACATGTCCAATGTGTTCTGCTAAAGTTACAAAAGCTACTGGAGCCATTAATATCATTGCATTTAAGTTAAATTTTGGTGCCATAAAAGGTGGTAACCTAAATAGTTTTGCTTCTGCTATCTTAACTAAACTTTCTTTAGGAATAACCCCTAAAGCTAAAGCTGATATATACCCAACAATCATTGCTATAAGTATTGGAATTACTCCAAGAAATCCCTTGAAATACATAGTTCCTAATACTGCAGTACCTAATGTTATAAGGGAAACTGCAATCCATGCCCATCTTGGTACATTTTTCATAGAATCAACCATAAATGAACTATTAAGTCCTGCCCAATTTATAGCCACCCCTGCTAAACCTAATCCTATAACTATTACTACAGAACCAACAACTACTGGTGGAAGTAATTTATTTAACCAATCTGTTCCTGTTGCTCTTATTATAAATGATACTAGTACATAAACTATTCCTGCGCTTATAATTCCAGACAACATAGCATTAGTTCCATAAGCTGCTGATGCTACTGTCATAGGTCCAATAAAAGCAAATGAAGATCCAACATATGCTGGTAATTTTGCTTTAGTACAAAGTATATATAAAAGGGATCCTACTCCACTACAAAATAATGCTATTGATGGACTCATTCCTGTAAGCATAGGAACTAAAATTGTAGCTCCTACCATTGCAAATAAATGTTGAAAACTCAAAGGTATAGTTTTTAAAAGTGGTAACCTTTCATTTACATCTACATAGTTTTTCATATTAACTCCTCCTTATTAGCCTCGCTGGACTAAATTTAAAAGATTTTGTTTAAAATTATATAAATTATTATTCAAAAATTTTTACAGAATCTTCTTTGTCAATTTCATTTATCTTTACAGATACATTTTCTGTTCTAGATGTTGGTATATTTTTACCTACATAGTCAGCTCTCATAGGTAATTCTCTATGACCTCTGTCTACTAAAACTGCTAATTGTATTCTTGCAGGTCTTCCATTTTGAATTATTGCTTCTAATGCTGCTCTAACTGTTCTACCTGTATATATTACATCATCTACAAGTATAATCTTTTTATCTTTAATTTCTGAATCTACCTCTAAACTTTTTATAAGTGGTTGATCTGTTATTGTTGTTAAATCATCCCTATAAAGTGTTATATCAACTGATCCTACTGGTACTTTTACTTCTTCTATATTTTCAATAGCTTTTGCTATTCTTTTAGCTAAAGGATACCCTCTTCTTTTTATTCCAACAAGTATTATATCATCTACACCTTTGTTCTTTTCAATAATTTCATGGGCAATTCTTGTTAAAGTTCTTTTTATACCTTTTTCATCTAATATTGTAGCCTTTAAATTCATAAGAATCCTCCTTTCTAAAATATAAAAAGCGTCCTTACCTATAAGTAAAGACGCATAAAATTAGCTTTTATAAATTACTAAAATTATAGTATGTAACTACGCCTTATGACCTCACAGGATCAAATTAAAGGAATAATATTTAAGTAAACATAATAATTTTATTCTTATGTAAACCTCAATAATTATATCATATTTCATAAATTATTTCAATTCATTTCTTAAAATATTTATTATATTGGTAAAATAAGGTGGTATATTACTATTAAATTCTACATAATCCCCTGTAGTTGGATGAATAAATCCTAGTTCTTTTGCATGAAGCATTTGACCATTCAAATTAAATCTTTGCTTTTTATATCCATAAACAGGATCCCCTACTAAAGGGTGAAATTTATGGGCCATATGTACTCTTATTTGATGAGTTCTTCCTGTTTCTAAATTACATTTAATTAATGTATTTTTTTTAAATCTCTCTAAAACTTCAAAATGTGTTACAGCTCTTCTTCCTTCTCTTACTACAGCCATTTTTATTCTATTTACAGGATGTCTTCCTATTTGAGTATCTATTGTTCCTTTATCATCTTTTATTATACCTTCAACTAAAGCTATGTATGTTCTAGTTATAGAATGATCTTTAAATTGTTTAGCTAAACTATTGTGTGCTTTATCATTTTTAGCAACTACTAGTATTCCTGAAGTATCTTTATCTATTCTATGAACTATTCCAGGCCTTTGAATACCATTTATACCTGATAAATCCTTACAATGATTTAAAAGGGCATTTACAAGGGTTCCTGAATACAAACCTGGCGCTGGATGAACTACCATCCCTTGAGGTTTATTAACAATAATAACATCTTTATCCTCATATACTATATCTATAGGTATATCTTCTGATTTTATATTTAAAGATTCCGGTGGTGGAAAAAAAGCTACTACTTTATCCTTTTCCTTCAATTTATAATTACTTTTTCTTATCTTTTCATTAACTAAAACATTACCTTTTTTTATTATACTTTGAATATATGAACGTGATTTATCTTCATAAACACCACATAAATACACATCTAATCTTTTATTTTCTGATTCTTTTTCTATAGTAAATATATCTCTAACCATAATTTAATCTTCCTTTATTATATATATAGCCAATAATATTGTGCCTACAACTACTAACATATCCGCTACATTAAATGTAGGGAAATAATATACATCTTTATAATGTATAACTATAAAATCTACCACAAAATTGTAATAAAGCCTATCAATTAAATTTCCTATTGCTCCACTTACAATAAGCATTAAAGAAAATCTTAAAAGATTAGATTTTGGCTTGTACTTTATTATAAAATATATAATTCCTAGCATAACTATACTAGTAATTATAACTAAAAATATAAGCTTATTTTGAAATATTCCAAAAGCTGCTCCTCTATTTTCTAAATAAGAAAATCCTAATAAATCTTTTAAAATAACTATATCAGGCCCTTTGGATAATCTGTTCAAAGCCCATATTTTAGTAAATCTATCTATAGCTATTCCTAGTAATAAAACTAATATTTCCAAAAAAAGGCCCCCCTATCTCTCTAATAATTAAAATTGATATTTTTTAGTTTTCTAATCTGGTAATTGATTTTTATATTCACTATTACTTATGCTTTCCATAGGATCAACATATCCTTCTTCTTCATCTTCATAATAATATTCATTTATATTGTCTAGTTTATTAAAAGATTCAACTTTTTGATAAGCATCTTCAGCATCAAATTCTACCTTATTTGTAGAATCATTATAACCATATCCAAAAGGATACCCTAAAACTTTTTCTTCTATAGGTTTTGATTCAATTGTCTTAGGTTCATACTTTATTTCATCTTCACAATGAATACAATATTTAGCATAAGGAACTAGTTCTAGTCTATCTTCTTGTATATCTTTTCCACAGCTTCTACATATACCATATCTACCTTCTTCTATATCTTGAAGTGATTCATCTATTTTTTTAATTAATGACATTTCATTTCCTTTAAAAGCTAATCCTCTTTCTTTGTCAAATAATTCTGAAGCTGTATCTGATGGATGGTTATCATAATTAGATAATTCTGTACTCATAGAAGCATTTGAATTTATAGTTTCATTTTTTTTCATATCTTCTAAAAGATTATTTACATTCTGCTTTTCCTGTAATAACTTATTTCTAAAATGTTCCACTTTGTATAGTTCCATATATAAGCTCCTTTTCATCATATTAAGTGTTAAGTTGCTTATTAATATTTTAACTACATTTAAAATATTTATTCTAAAATACTAAAAAGAAAAATTATATTTAGAACCATAAATTACAAAATTTCATTAATTTTTTTAATTTTATAAGCTATATCACCTATTTTTTCCACACTAATAGTTTGCCTTCCATCTGAAACTGCTTTTTGAGGATCTATGTGACTTTCTATTATAAGTCCATCAGCACCAGCTGCTATTGATGCTAAACTCATAGAAGGTACATATTCTCTAAGTCCTAAGGCATGACTTGGATCAACTATTATTGGAATTCTATATTTATCTTTTATTACAGCAACACTATTCAAATCTAAAGTATTCCTTGTATAATTTTCAAAGGTTCTTATACCCCTCTCACAAAGAACTACATTAGAATTACCTGCACTCATTATATATTCTGCAGCATAAAGCCATTCTGATATAGTAGCGCTCATTCCCCTTTTTAAAAGTACTGGCTTTTTTATTTTACCTAATTCTTTTAAAAGAGTATAATTATACATATTTCTTGATCCTATTTGAATCATATCTATGTATTTACAACATTCATCTAAATCTCTAGGATCCATAACTTCACTTACTATAGGCATATCGTATTTATGGCCTATATTTTTTAAAATTTTCAGCCCTTCAAATTTTAATCCTTGAAAAGAATAAGGAGAAGTTCTAGGCTTGAATGCTCCTCCTCTTAACATATGAACCCCTTTATCTTTTAAAGATGATGCTATTTTATCCATTGTGCTTTCATCTTCCACTGAACAAGGTCCAGATATTATTACTTTTTCTTTCTCTCCTATAACAATATTCTTAACTTTAACATTTATCCTGTCTCCACTTTTACCCATAACTAATAAATTTTCCACTATAATATCACCTACAAAATTTTTGTTTTTTCTACTTTTAATTATTTTGTATCATTTTCTTAAGTATATTCGTAGAATTTGCAATTGATATTCCCATAAATTTTTCAAATTCCATATGTGCTCCTATACTAGCGTTATCAGAAATAGATCTTATAACAACAAATGGCTTTTTATTCAAATAACAAACTTGTGCTATACTTCCGCCTTCCATTTCACAAGCTAAAGCTTTAAATTCACTACAAAGCCATCTTGATTTTTCAGGACTGTTTACAAATTGATCTCCAGTTACTATTCTTCCTATTAAACATTTATGTCCTTCTATATCACCACAAATTTCTTTAGCTTTTAAAACTAACTCTCTATCACATTTAAAATCAAAAGTATCTAATCTTGGTATCTGACCAAGCTTGTCTCCAAATACAGTAGTATCCATATCATGTTGTACAAGGCTATCTGCTATTACTACATCTCCTGGTAAAACATCCTTTTCTGTTCCTCCTGCTATTCCAACATTTATGACTTTATCAACATCAAAATCATCTATAAGAATCTGAGTACATATAGCTGCATTAACTTTACCTATTCCGCATCTTACTATAACTACTTCTTTTCCCCATAATAAACCATATTTAAAATCCATATTTGCTTTTGTTTTTTTCTCTTTTATATTAAGTTCCTTTAAAAGTAATTCTAGTTCTTCATCCATGGCTCCTATTATTCCTATTGTCATAATTTTGTCCCCCTACTATAAGATTTTTTATTAATTATTTTAATTTATAAATTTATATTATATAAAAATTTAATATCATACATATAATAACAATTTAATATAAATTTTTATTTAAATAACAGTCTTTAAAACTAACAAAATTTAATCTTTTTTCCTCTAAAAAACTATTTACTAAAATGATATATTTATATATTATTTTATTTAAATACATATTAATAAAACCTGGTATCATTTTATAGAATACATAAATGCTTAATTATTGTCAAATCAACATTATATAGCACTTAAACTAATTACATTAATAAATAAATTTAATTTTATATAAACTTAAAATATATTAAAAGCAAAAGAATATATTCTTAAAATATAAGCTTATAATTAGTAATATTCACACTAACATATTATATCATACCTAAATATTCTTAATAGTTTTTATATAAGATATAAAGTAATTTAATTTTTTATCGATATTAATGTTGAAAAGATAATTTTAAAAATACTCTTAGTAAACTCAACAAAAACTTTTGGAAATACCCAAAAGTTCTTGTTAAGTACTATAACTAAAATAAAATATAAAGTATCCCCTTTAAAATGTACTTTATATTTTATTTTTCCACTTTTTTATCTTTTTCACTATCATAATTATGTTCTACATTTTTTATAGATAAATCTGTATTACATTCTCCATTTTTATTCTTTAAATTTTTTTCTAAATCTTTAAACATGTCCATTTGATTTTTCATAAAATCTTTATGTCCATTTCTAAATTTATTGAATTTTTGTTTAACAGATTCAAAATCTTCAGTTATTTTGTTTAAATTTCTTTTAGCATTTTTTATAAGATTTTCACTATAACCATTAGCATTTTTTACTATTAAATCCGCTTCCCCTTTAGCTACCTTCTTTATTTGTTCTCCTGAGTTTTGAGCTAAAACTAAAGTATTTTGTATATTCTCTTCCATTTTTTTATAATAGTCTATTCTTTCTTTTAGATGAGAAATTCTTTCTTTTAACTGTTCATTTTCCAAATAAAGATCTCCATGTTTCTCTGCTGCTTCATCTAAAGTTTTGTCGACTTCAATATACTTATACCCTCTAATATTTTTTCTAAACTCTTTATTTATGATTTCTTCAGGTGTTATTCCCATATTAAACTTCAATCCTCCAATGTAAAGTTTTATATAAAATCACTATTATCTTATCTTTATTCATCTCCTTTCTACTTTTATATTTACTTAACTTATATTTTAAAAAATATATATTTTTTAATAACACCACTTATTACATCCCATTATGTTAACCAATAAATCTTACCATAATATGATTATAATATAAATAAAACCTAATACTATTATTTTAACTTTAATTAATAAATTATACAATAATAAAGAATAAAAGAATATATTACTAAAATAACAAGGTTAAAGTCTTAAATCAAATTTATATTTTAAATTAAATATAAAAACTTTTGGAATTAATTCCAAAAGTCTAAGTTATCAATTTAATCTTCTTTTACAAAAAAACTTTTAATATCTTTTTCATCACTTTCTAAAGATGGCTTATTTATAGTAACATCTGAAACCTTAAACTTGCTATCATTTCTACTATCATCTTCTTCATTAATATCCTCTTCATCAAAATTAAGTTCTATATCCTTTTCTTTTATAAAAGATGGACTAACTGCAGTTCCAATATTATAATTTTTGATGAATTCTTTTTCCATCTCGTCAAACATATCCATTTGAGTTTTCATGAAAGTTTTATATCTATTTCTAAATTTGTTGAATTCTTGCTTAGTATACTCAAATTCATCAGTTATTTTCATAACATCATTTTGAGCTTTTTCAATAATTCTTTTAGCTGAATCATTAGCATTTTTTATTACTAAATCTGCCTCTTTTTGAGCTGTTTCTTTTGCTTGCTCTGCTGAATTTTGAGCTAAAAGTAATGTATTTTGAATTGTATCTTCCATTTTATTATAATGGTTAATTTTTTCTTCTAAATTAGCTATTTTTTCATTTAAAGTTGAATTTTCTTTATATAATCTTTCATAGTCATCTGCAATTAAGTCTAAGAATTCATCAACTTCATCACAATTGTATCCTCTAATACCTCTTTTGAACTGTTTATTAGTAATTTCCATAGATGTTATTTTCATATTAAATTACACCCCGAATCAAATAAATTTTTTAAATAATATTTTCAATTTTCCCTTAGATGTAAAACCTACTTTTTCAACCATTTTAAATTTTCCATACCCTCTAATAACTATTACGGAATGTTTTGTTACATCTTTATCTTTTTTTAATGTTTGGTTATAATTTAAAAGTACCTTCCCCTGTGATATAAACTGAAGTGCTTTACTTCTTGATACATTACAAAGAGAACTTACTATAGAATCTATTCTATTAGAAGAAACTCTAATTAAAATCTTCTTAAAATTAAACTCAGGTATAACCTGAGTTTTTAAATCTACCTTCTCTATAATACATGGAGTTTTAGCTATATGTGTTAAATTCAATTTTATGTAATCATAAAGTTCCCTAAAAACAGGCACATAGCATATATCTTCCTTTAACAAAACATCTCCCATTTTTTCTCTTTTGATTCCTAGAGACATAAGTGCTCCTAAAAAATCCTTATGTTTTAAAGTTTGAAACTTAGAATTATAGCTGATTTTCATAAGAACAATAGGTACTTCATCTAAATCTTTCAAATTAAAACATACAATTTTTCTTTCGCTTTCTTCAAATATCCCATAAGTAACTATATCTATATCAAAATACTTGTCCAATTTATTAATATAATTTAATATATTTGGGGTGTAGAACTTTTCAGTATAAATACTTTTCCTTGTTTTATCTGATAGAAAAGCTTTATTATATATATCTTTCAAAACATCTTTAGACTCTAAACTACACCCTTTTAAAAACATATTCTGACTCATATTACAATAATATAGTATATATTACCCTTTTTATAATATCCAATAATACTAAAGCTATTATTGGTGAAAAATCAATCATCAAATTGGGAATTAAAGCATTTTGTATTTTTCTCCCTGGAGCCATAAGTGGTGCTGTAAGAGCATGAACAAATTCTATAAGTTGACTTCTACCACCTTGTTTAGGCATCCAAGATAAGAAAACTTCTATAATTATAGCTATTTCTAGAAATCTAAATAATATATTTAAAATGAGAAGTATTGTATTTGTCATAGTTTCCTCCAATTATTTATTCCAATTAAAAATACCTTTATTAGATATTAATTGGCTTTTAAGATCATTAGTAACCTCTACAGTAGATGGTGCTAATATATATACTGATTTTTCTACTTCTTCTAAACTTCCACCTAATGCATAGCTAGCTCCGCCCATAAAATCTAATAACCTTTGAGCAGTTTTTGTTTCTAAATCTGAAGTATTTACTATTATTATTTTTCTGTTCTTTAACTCATCACAGATATCTACCGCTTCTTCATAGCTAGAAGGTTTTATTATTTTAATTTTAGCAGAAATAGCGGTATGTATACTAACAACCTTATTATTTCTTTTTGAAGAAGATATTATTGGTTCAACCGATTCGTCTTCTCCAATAGTTTCATCCATTTCGTCCATTTCATCCATTTCATCTAAATCATCTTCTAGTCCTAAAAAACCTGCCATTTTATTTAATAATTTTCCTGCCATCTTAGTTCCCTCCATTCTTTATTTTTTATAATTTCTTTTTCCAAAAATGCCTTGTCCAATTCTTACCATATTGGATCCTTCTTCTATGGCTTCAACATAATCTCCTGTCATACCCATAGACAAATACTTCATCTTTATGTTTTTAAAAGACCTATCTTTTAATTTATCGAAGATTTGTTTCATTTGTTTAAAGTATTTTTTACAAATTTCTTTATCTCCTTTAGGAATTATAGACATAAGTCCTTTTACTTTTACGTTCTTACATTTTTCTACTTCATCGATCATAGAATTTAACTGTTCTTCATATATTCCATATTTACTTTCTTCTTTTGCTATATTTACCTGAATTAAAACCTCTGCTGTCTTTCCTTCCTTATTATACCTACTTTCTATTTCTTTTAAGAGTCTTATACTATCTAAAGAATGTATAAGACTAACTTTTCCTACAATATATTTAACCTTATTTCTTTGAAGATGTCCTATAAGATGCCATCTTATATCTTCTTTAGGAAACAGTTCAACTTTTTTAGATAATTCTTGAACTTTATTTTCTCCAAAATCTCTTATACCAAACTCATAAGCTTCACAAATATCCTCAATTGGTTTAGTTTTAGATACTGCTATAAGATTAACCTCGTCTGGTAATATATCTTTTAATTCCTGTATATTCTGTTTTATATCCAAAGTACATCGTCCTTTCAATATTTTACCACTCATTCATAAAACTAATCTCAATCTTTAAGTATAATATTCTTCATAAAACTAAAAAATCCTTCATTACAACAACATTTTGTTACATAAAATAAATTAATCATCAGACTTTAAATATTTAGAATAAATATCTCCTTGATAGGCTGGTATTTCTACTTCATTTACCCTAGTTAAATCTACATTTGTTCTTCTTAATTTTAAAATTTGTAAATACCCGTCACTTCGTAGCATATATTCTCTTAAAGTTTCTTTATTTCCTATAGCACTAATATAAAAAGGACTAACTATTTTAACCCCATTAATACTTAAAAAAGGCCCATCACAATAAACAGAACTATCACTAGTAATTCTTTGTCCATTTATTGATATAGCTTCTGCTCCAGCATTTTTTAAATCATTTATAACATAAAGAATATCTTTATCATGTATTATAAGTCCCATTTGTTCACTAGGATCTGTAACTTTTGAAAATAATTTTTTATCTCCATCTTTCATTGTTATTTTAATTCCTTGTCCTTTAACCCTTATATTTCCTAAATCCAACTCATTATTATTTATTTCTTTTTTTACTTCTTCAACTATTTCATCATCATCTTTATTACCTTTAATATACTTATCTACTTTCTTTAAGTATTGATTATATTTTTTTATTAAATTACTTATATCTGAAGATAACTTCTTTTTTTCTGTATAAGCATCTTGATATTGTTTTATATTTAAAAAATTTCTATGATCAACTTTTTTAAAACTTATATTCATTGATATAAGCACTCCAATAGAAATACATGCTATAAAAATAAATAATTTAGCCTCGTTACTTTTCATCAATTTCACCTAAATGATGTGATTTAGTTTTATCAAGTATTATTCTTCTTATTTTACCGAAGTTATCAAATATTCTTCCTCCAAAAACTACTACTGCTGCTAAATAAATAGGTACTCCCATTTTATCTCCTAAATAAGCTAAAGCAGCTGCCAATACTGCATTTCCAAAAAAGCCTGATATAAATATATCTGCTTCAAACTTTTTAGCAAGGGATGCTCTTAAAGCTCCAAATACTGAATCCAAACAAGCAAGTATTGCTACTGACATGTATGGAGAAAATTTATCTGGTATGTTAATATTCCAAACAGCTCCTACTATTATTCCTATAATAAGTCCTATAAAACCGATCATATATTAGTCCTCCTAAATAAAAATAAAAATCATATTATTGTTCTTTTGCTACAGGCTTAGCATATTTATAATTAATAACTTTATTATTCTTTTTGATTTCTATATCTTTTGATTTTTCATATTTTACTTCGCATATATTTCTAAAATCTTGAAATGATTCTGGAAATTCTAATGCTGCATATAATGTTTCTGGATTCCCTATAGCAGTTATAGTTATACGACTAGTTGGAGACACTCTAGTATCATCTACCATTATATAATTTCCTGCTGTTCTTATCCCTGTTGTGTTAACTACTCTTATACCATTTATTGATATAGCTTCAGCATCAGCAAATCTTAATTCATTTACTAAATATATTAAATGTTTATCTGTTAACTGTTCTTCTGGACTTCTTCCAAATATATTGTTATTAGGATTTAAGTATATTGTTACTCCAGGACCCTTAACATCAAGATTACCATTAATAAGTCTTTGCCTATCTAATTCTTCAAGCATATGCTTTGTAGAATCACTTTTTTTAGCGGCCTGATCTTCATATCCTTTAGCTTTCTTTTCAAGTTCATCAACTTTTTTTTCCAATTCTTTTTTATCTTTTTTATATTGTTCAACTTCTACAGTAATATCAGAGGTATTCTTTTGTGATATATTCAGCGACTTTTGTTGCTTTATTATAGATTTAAACTGATAGGCTAACATAAACCCTAAAATACTACATACTAAAGCTACACTTATTTGGGAACTTTTCTTCATCATAATCCTCTCTCTCCTACTTCTCAACGCGAAATACTGGGTTTCCATCAAAACTTACATCTATATAAGCTTTTTGGGATTTTTGTAGTTCTTTTCTTTTCAATATGTTTATAGCTTTATTAAGCTTATCTTTTATGTTATCACTTACACCGATCTTAACTAAAACATTATTAGCATAAATTTTTATATCTAATATGTTTTTTAAGTCTAAATATGTAAATTTTACATTAGAATTATTATTGATTAGCAATTCTCCTATTTCCGTTAAAACACCTAATTTTCTTTCATCATCACAATTTAATTTTTTACCAATCTTACTTTTATCAACATTAAAACCATCTACTTTTATAAGATTCATATTCTTAATATTATCCCTTTTTTCTAATAGGCAAGAATTTTTAGATATTATATAATATTTTTTTCCTACCATATTATAAAATAAAGCTTCTCTTTCTTTTACAAATATTTTTATTTTATCTGGTAATGTCTTTTTTATAGTAACACTTTCTATATAAGCATTTGATAAAATATTCTCTTTTGCTATGTTAGTATTTGTATAAAATATATTTGTTCCTTTTTCAAATTTTGATAAATCCAAAATATTTTCCTTAGAAATATTATTATTTCCTTCCACAGAAATTTTACTTATATTAAAATATGGAAGTTTTAAGCATAAAATTACAAATATCGAAACCAAAAATACAAATAATAATAATGTTTTCTTTATAGTTTTTTTCCTTTTCTTTCTTTTTATAAATTCATCTGTACTTAATAAATTATTATTCATAAATAGTACCCTACCCTCACTTAAATAAATTGCAACTAAGTTTAATTTTACCACTTTAATCAATTTATTTCATTAAGATTTATTTACAAAATTCAATAATTTATTTAAAAATCTAATTATTTTATTGTCTTATAAATATCATCTATTTTATTATTCGTACACATAACCATTATAATCTATAATTCTTACGAAATTCTTAAGAAATTAATTATAAAATATTAAATTTCTATATAAACATTAATAAAATGCAATTATTTATTTATAAATAATTGCATAAATGGAATCAAACTTATAAATTTTCAAAGTAATAACTTTCTTCTTTAAATTTTATTTTAAAAATAAAGATAATAATAAAAAACTAGTATTTTATTAACTAATTTTTATCCATATAAAAAAAACTTTCAAATAAGTTTAAATTTACTTGAAAGCTTTTTATATAATATATTTTAAAAACATTTTTCCCTAGGTGCTCTTTTGCCTAGAAATATTCAGTAATATTCCCATAGCCATAAGATTAAATACTAAGGAAGAGCCTCCACAACTAATAAAGGGAAGAGGAACTCCAGTAACTGGCATTGATCCTGTTACAACTGCTATATTTATAGTAGCTTGAACAGCTACTATAGATGTAATACCTATAGCAAGTAATGTACCGTAAGTATCCTTAGCCTTAATTGAAGTAACTATACCTCTCCATATAAATAATAAGAAAACTACAACTATAAAAATACATCCTATTAATCCAAGTTCTTCTCCTATTATTGCAAATATGAAATCATTATGAGGTTCCGGTATATAATAGCATTTTTGTCTTGATTTACCCAAACCTACTCCCCATATACCGCCTGAACCTAAAGCTAAAAGAGATTGTATTAATTGATATCCCGTTCCTTTAGAATCTTGCCATGGATTTAAAAAACTCATAAATCTTTTCATTCTAAAAGGCTCAAAGTATATACCAGCTACCCCTGCTAATCCTACTAGCAATAGAACAAAAAACAAATGTTTTGATCTTGCTCCTGAAATATATAGTACTATAAGTGTAACAATCATAATAACTGCAGCTATACTTAAATTTTTTTCTAAAAATACCAAACCTGCATAAAATCCGGATACTATAAGGTATGGAACAACACCGTGCCAAAAGCTTTTAACTTTTTCTCCTTTATTAGATAAACTTTTGGCCATATAAAGAACTACTATATATTTGGCTATTTCTGATGGTTGAATAGAAACACCAATTCTTATCCATCTTCTTGCACCATTTACAGGAGGAAAAGCAAAAACTAAACATAGTAATATAACTGTTAAAATCATTAGTTTGGGAGTAACTTTTTTTAGTTTATGGTAATCAATTTTAATAGTAGCTATCATTAATATTATCCCTATAATAGCTGCTGCTCCTTGTTTTTTCAAGTAATAAGTACTATCTTTATGAGGACCATAAAAAGCTCCATAAGAACTAGCACTATATACCATTATAACTCCTATAGATACTAGCACCATAATTATAGCAAATAATCCAAAATCTATAGTTCCTAACTTTTTGTTATATTTTTTCATAATAACTTATTCCTCCCCATGAATAGTTATAAGGATAAAAAGGCAATTAAACACAATACAACTGTAATTATAGAAAACACAGATACTACTTTTGTTTCATGCCATCCACACAATTCAAAATGGTGATGTATTGGACTCATTTTAAATACCCTCTTACCTGTAAGTTTAAAAGATGTTACCTGTATTATTACAGATAAAGTTTCAATTACATATATTCCCCCTACTATTATAACCAATAATGGTAATTTTAAAATCATAGCTACAGCAGCTACAGCTCCCCCTAGTGCTAAAGAACCTGTATCTCCCATAAATATCTGTGCTGGAAAAGCATTATATTTTATGAATCCAAGTAGCGCTCCAGATACTACTGCACAAAATATAGATAAAGTATAGTGACCCATTCCAAAACTAACTAATGCAAAAAAAGTCATCACTAAAACTGTAACAGAACTTGAAAGTCCATCTAATCCATCTGTTAAATTTACAGCATTAGTAGTAGCTGCAAAAAAGAATACAGTACATGGTATATACCAAATTCCTAAATCTAAAGTTTTTTTAGCAAAAGGTATTATAATTTCTGTTCCTATATTTGGATTAGTAGAAGCATAGTATGCAAAAGCTACAGATACAACAACTAAAAGTAACATCTTTTGATATGCTCTTAATCCTAAGTTTTTCTTTCTTATTATTATAAGGGCATCATCTATACCTCCTATAATTCCAAAAGCGATAAATGCATATAAGGCAACCATTGCTTCATCACTAGGATTTCTAATAACCAAAAGCATAGTTATTAAAGAGGAAAGTATAAACATAATTCCGCCCATAGTAGGTGTCCCTGCTTTTTTTCTATGACTTTTTGGTCCTTCTTCCCTTATACTTTGACCAAACTTAAATTTATGAAGTAATGGAATAATTACTGGACCTTCTAATATTGAAATACAAAACGCTAAAAGTACTGAATATACAATTCTATTCATTTTTAATCGCTCAAATTTGAGCGAATTCACCTCCCAGTTAACTTAACTATTGATGTTCTTTAGTTTATCTACTATTTTTTCTAATCTCATAGATCTAGAAGCTTTAACTAAAATAATATCTCTCTTTTGTAAAATATTTTCTATATATTTAAATGCTTCTTCTCTAGTTTCACATTGTTTAAAATATTTTTTATCCTCACTAGAAATAAAACCTTCTTTATAGGCATTACTAAATTTTCCTATAGCAATTATAACTTCAACTCCATTTTTTCTTGCATATTCTCCTATAGATTTATGTGCATTAAAAGATTCTTTTCCTAATTCTAACATATCTCCTAAAACTAATATCTTTCTTTTCCCATCTACATTTTTCATAACATCTATAGCTGCCTTCATAGAATCTGGACTAGCATTATAACAATCATTAATTATAGTAAAGCTCTCTTTTTTTATAATATCTAATCTCATAGAAGTTGATTTTAAATTTTTCATTCCATTTTGCATTTCATCATATGACATGCCAAAATATTTACCACAAGCTATTGCCAGTAAAGAATTTAATACATTATGCTTCCCAGGTACTGGTATCTTAAAATCTTTATATTTATTTTCCCCTTGCTCAAAGATATCAAAGCTTCCATCTTTTTCACTTAAGTTTATATTTTCTGCAAAAAAACTAGAATTGCTTTTATCTATAGTACTTATATTATATAGCTTGTAATCATTATTTTTATAAGTTGACAATATATCGTTATCTCCATTTAATATTAAAAGATTGTCTTTTCCAAAAAAATCTGTGATTTCTAGTTTTGCTTTTAATATATTTTCTCTTGACCCTAAATTTTCTATATGAGATATGCCTATATTAGTTATTATAGCAATGTCTGGGTTTGCAACTTCTGCCATTCTATGTATTTCTCCAAAATGATTCATTCCCATTTCAAGTACAGCTATATCATAACTTTTATCCAATTTAAATACCATTAAAGGAAGACCTATTTCATTATTAAAATTTCCTTCTGTTTTAAACACCTTAAAATTATTAGATAAAGTAGCCGCTACTAAATCCTTAGTAGAGGTTTTACCTGTTGACCCTGTTATAGCTATAACCTTTATATTTAATTTATTTTTATAATATCTTGCTAAATCTAATAAAGCTTTACCAGTATCTTTTACTTTAACTATATAAGATTTATTTAAAACATCTTCACTTTTAAAACATATTTCATCTACTATACATAAAGAAGCTCCTGATTCTATAGCATTTATTGTAAATTTATTTCCGTTAAAATTTTCTCCTTTTAATGCTATAAATATATCTCCTTTTTGTATTTTCCTAGTATCTGTGCTTACTGAATTATATTCTTCAGTTTCACCCTTTATAACTAGCTTACCTTCTACAGCTTCTAATACTTCTTTTAAAGTAATAACTTCCATAGTATTAACACTCCCATTTTTTAGTTATAATTAATACAAAAGATTAGAAATTAATCATATAATTCTTTTATTATATCTCTTATAACTTCTCTTTCATCAAAATGTATTGTTTCATTTTTCAAAATTTGATAATCTTCATGTCCTTTTCCTGCTACAACTATAACATCACCCTTTTTAGCTATTTCCATGGATTTTTTTATAGCTTCTCTTCTATTTTCAACTACTATATGATTATTTTTTTCTATTCCTTCTACCACATCTTCTATTATTAAAGATGGGTCTTCTGTTCTAGGATTATCAGAAGTTATTATTGCAATATCACTTAAGTCTGATCCTATTTTACCCATAATAGGTCTTTTAGTTTTATCTCTATCTCCACCACATCCAAATACACTTATAAGTCTTCCTTTAGTAAATTCTCTAGCTGTATTTAAAATATTTTCAAGTCCGTCTGGAGTATGAGCATAATCTACTATTACATCATATCCTAAATCATAATCTTTAGTAACTATTTCGCATCTTCCTGGAACTGACTTCATGTTTTCTAAACCCTTTTTTATGTCCTTTAAATATATTCCTTCTAAGATACATGCACCTATACATCCTAAAGCATTAGATATATTATATTTGCCTGGTATATTTAAAGCTATACTTTCTCTTCTGCCTTTATATTCAACTTCAAAGTCTATTCCTCTAGAATGCATATTTATATTTTCAGCCTTTAAAGAGCATTCCTTTTCTATTCCATAAGTAAGAATATTTTCTTTAATATCTTTAGAAACTTTACTACCATAGGAATCATCTAAATTTATTACTGAATGCTTAGAATTTTTAAATAATATAAGTTTAGATTTATAGTAATTTTCAAATGTTTTATGAAAATCTAAGTGATCCTGTGTTAAATTAGTAAATATCCCCTCTGAAAATTCTATTCCATATACTCTATCTAAATATAAAGAATGAGAAGAAACTTCCATTACACAATAATCTACTTTGGCATCTACCATATCTTTAAACAATTTTTGAAGTTCTAAAGACTCTGGTGTTGTTCTATGAGACTCTATTTTTTTATTTCCTATGTAATTAGCTATAGTACCTACAAGACCTACTTTATATCCAACTTCTTCTAATATAGATTTAAGCATAAAAGTAGTAGTAGTCTTTCCATTAGTTCCTGTTATACCTATAATTTTAATCTTATCCCCTGGATTTTCATAAAAATTAGCTCCCATTTTTGCTAAAGCTCTTCTACTATTAGAGACTTTTAAAATAGTACAATCTTTATAAGAATCAATATTCTCTAAATCTTTTTCACATACTATTAATTTAGCACCACTTTCATATGCTTTTTTAGCATATTTATGACCATCTGTACTATAACCTTCAACACAAACAAAGGCATCTCCTTTATTTACCTTTCTAGAGTCATACTCTATTTTATTTAAACTTATTTTTTCATTTCCAAACAATAAGCTATATTCTACTCCTTTTAAAAGATTACATAATTTCATATTAACACATCCTTATAGCAAAGTTATTATACATATAACAAAACATTAGCATGCAAAATACAGTTTTTTCTATATTTTGCATGCTGAAATATCATAAATTTAAGTCTACCCCAAAATTTAGTCTCCTATAGGTTCTGCATTTAAATTAATTACAGTACCTTTTTTAACACTCTTCTTTGGAGGTATAGACTGCTTAGATATTATTCCATCACCTTTTATTTTACCTTTAAGTCCAATACTTTTTAAAATAGCCATTGCTTCTTTAGTAGTATCTCCTTTAACATTAGGAACAGCTACTACCTTATTATAATTTGGTGTAGAGCCTGTGTAAAGTATTATTTTACTACCTTCTTTTACTGTATATCCTGGTTTTGGATTCATATCTACTATATATTCTCCCTTAGATTGTATTTCTGCATCTAATTTAAGATCTTTTATTTTCTTTTTAGCGTCTTCTGTTTTCATCCCTCTAAGTTCTGGAACATTTACATCTTCAAGTAAACTCTTTGCTAAATCTTCTCCTTCATCACCATTTATTGTAGCTAGATAATTGAATATGTTTTTAAACAAATCTTTAGCTGCTGGTGCTGCTGTTTGAGCTGCAAAATGTTTTGCAGGATTAGGTTCATCTATTGAAACAAGAAGTGTTACCCTAGGATCATTAACCGGTGCCATTCCAGCAAAGGAAGCTACATATTTACCTGCCTCATAACCTCCTTTTCCTGCCTTTTGAGCAGTTCCAGTTTTTCCACCTATATGATATCCTTCAATAAAGGCATTTTTACCTCCACCTTCTGAAACAACTTTTTCCAATATCCCTCTTAAAGTTGACATTTTGTCAGGATGAAGAATTTGTTTATATTCTAACTTATTCTTTTCATCTACAATTTCTTTATTATTTTCTTCATCATAATGTCCTATTTCTTTCATTACATGGGGTTTTATAAGCTTACCACCATTTGCTATAGCATTAAATGCTGTTAAATATTGTATAGGAGATACTGTATCCGTTTGACCAAAAGATATTGTAGCTAAATCTATATCCGTTATATTTTTAGTACTTTTTATTATTCCTCTTGCTTCTCCTGGAAGATCTATACCAGTCTTTTGTCCTAATCCAAATTTTTTTATATACTCATTTAACTTTTCTTTTCCTATCATTTTTCCTAATTGTGCAAGGCCCATATTACAAGAATTTTTTAATATTTCTTCAAAATTCTGAGTACCATGACCTTCTGGTTTCCAACAATGTATTGTTTTATTAGCTATTTTCATACTACCATTACATGTAAACTTAGTATCAGAATTAACTACATTTTCTTCTAAGGCCGCTGTTGCTGTTATTGGTTTAAATATAGATCCTGGTTCAAAAGTATCATTTATTGCTCTATTTCTCCATTTCTTTTGAAGTTCATTATATGTTTTTCCTTTTTCCCAAGGATCATTTGGATTATAGTCTGGCTTATTTGCAAGTCCTAAAACTTCTCCTGTTTTAGGATCCATAACTGCAACTGTTACAGCTTTAGCTTGGTTATCTTTTAGTGCCTTTTCAGCAGTCTGTTCTGCAAAATGTTGTATCATCTCATCTATAGTTAAAATTAAATCTTTTCCATCTTCAGGTTTTGTATACCTAGAAATAGCATAAGGTAAATCCTCACTTTTCCTGTCAGTTTCCGCCACTCTAACTCCAGGTTTACCTGCAAGTATACTATTATAGTAAAGCTCTACTCCAGTTAAGCCTTTTCCATCAGAATTGGTGTGCCCCATAACATGAGATAAAAAATTATTATTAGGATAGTATCTTTTAGTATCTGCAGATACCAATAATCCTCTTAATTTTAAATCTCTAACTTTATCTGCTTTATCTTTTTCTATTCTTCTTTTTAAAGTAGCAGATTGTAGTGGCAAGCCATTAGCCAATTTTTTGTTTAAAACCTTTAAAACTTCTTCTTTTTTCATCTCTAAAATGGTAGATAATTTAGATGCTAACTCATCTTTAGTCATTTTTTTATTTTTCAAAGTGTCTTTTAAAGCATTCATATCTAGATCAATTCTATATACATTAGCACTAATTGCTAGCTCATGCTCATTTCTATCTAATATTCGTCCTCTTTTAGCATCAATTTCAACTTCACTTGTCCACTGATCAACTGCCTTTTCCTTTAACTTAGGAGATTGCACTATCATTACATTGCTCATTCTAACTATAAGTCCTATAAAACATATAAAAAGGAAACAGAACACAACGACCATTCTTTTTCTAATTATAACTTTGTCTCTATACTCCTTTTTAGACAATTATCATACCTCCATTAAAACAACATTTCTTTAATCCCCTTAAAGAACTTTGAAAACCAACTATTGCTTTCTTTATTGCTTTTATTTATATCACTGTTTTCTTTTGAAAAATTATCATAACTTAAATCTGTATATAACGCAGTGTTTTTATCAGGATTTACCATTTTAAGTTTGCTTAAAGCTTCTTTTTCTATGACACTTAAATTACTCTGTTTTACCAACTGAACCTTTAAATTTTCAGTATTTTTATTAACTTCGTTCAGTTGTTTTTGTATATCATTAGATTTTCTTTGCATGCTATATATCATAGAATACCTTCCAACTATAGTAATTCCCATAGCAAAAAATATAATTATATTTCTAATAGTTTTAAATTTAAATTTTAATCGTCTTTGTCTTTCCTTTTTATTTTTAATTTTTTTATATTTTTCTAACTCTTTATTATGTTTTTCATCTGTTGAAGGAGCATATTCTGGAGCAAGTGCTGTATTTCCGCTTATGTTATTTTCTTTATCTACCATTATCACTTTATTCTCCCTCCTTTTTATTTAGAACTAAAGTTTTTGTGATACCCTAAGTTTTGCACTTCTACTTCTTGAATTTAATTCCTTTTCCTCTTTAGATGGTTCAAGAGGTTTTTTTGTTATTATTTTTACTATTGGTTTTTTTCCACAAGCACATATAGGGAAACTAGGTGGACAAATGCATGGATTTTCCATTTCTTTAAATTTCCTTTTTACAATTCTATCTTCTAAAGAATGAAAAGTTATTATAGATATTCTGCCTTTACTATTCAATCTATTTATAGAATCCTCTATAGCCTTATTTAAAATTTTAAGTTCTCTATTAACTTCTATACGTATAGCCTGAAATGTTCTTTTGGCTGGATGACCATCCCTTTGAAATTTTGCTGGGATAGCCTTTTTTATTATGTCTACAAGTTCCCCTGTAGTATTTATCGGCGATTTTTCTCTTGCTTTTATAATAAAATTAGCTATTCTTCTAGAAAATTTTTCTTCTCCATATTCTTTTAATATATTAAAGATTTCTTTTTCTTCATATGAATTAATGACATCATAGGCTGAAAGATCTGATTCTGTATCCATTCTCATATCTAGCGGTGCATCTTTCATATAACTAAATCCTCTTGATGCTTCATCTAGCTGATAAGAAGATACTCCAAGATCCATCATTATTCCATCAATCTTTTCTATACCTAGCGTTTCTAAGATTGAATCTATATTATAAAAATTATTATGAACATAGGTTATATTATCAAATTCTTTAAGTTTTTCCTTTGCTGCTTTAAGTGCTGTAGTATCTTGATCTATGCCTATAAGTCTTCCTTTAGAAGAAAGCCTTTTAGCTATCTCATAAGAATGTCCTCCTCCACCTAAAGTACAATCTACATAGATACCATCTTCTTTTATATTTAGCGAATCTATTGTTTCATTTAGTAGTACAGATATATGTTTAAAATTCATGCTATTCCTCCTATGTTTTAAAATTCAAGTTCATTCATCTGTTCCGCAATACTATCATAATCTATATTAGAATTATTATACTCATCCCATTTTTCTCTACTCCATATTTCTATCCTATTTGAAACTCCAATACTTACTACATCTTTTTCTATATTCCCATATTCTATAAGATTTTGTGGTATAAGAGTTCTTCCTTGCTTATCTAATTCTATTTCATGGGCTCCTGAAAAAAAGAATCTTACAAAAGCTCTAGCATTTTTATTAGTAAGAGGAAGTTTTTCTAATTTCTTTTGAAGTAATTCCCATTGACTTCTAGGATATACATATAAACATCCATCTAATCCTTTTGTTAAAATAAATTGCTTTCCTAATTCTTCTCTAAATTTAGAGGGTATTATAATTCTATTTTTTTTATCTAGAGAATGATTATATTCCCCTATGAACATCCTAACACCTCTATTTATATTTTCCTCCACTTCAAACCACATTCTACCACACAATTATCTATTCTATATTTTAATTAGAATTCCTTCAATGGTAAAAAAAATTAATATATTTTTAATATATAAATTCAATATTAATTTTAATAAACTTATACAAATAAAACTACAAATTTTTATTTATATAAATAATTACTATAAAAAAGTTAAATAATATGTAGTTTTATGTAGAAAATAATATTATAAGAAAGGAGGTTTTAGTATTATGCACAGCATTAATTTCAAAAAATTAAATTCAATGAAAAAACACAAAAAAATGAATAAATACAACAAAATGATAAAACATCATCATTTTCACTGTTTAAGTAAAAAAGAAAAAATGTGTTTAGCATCAATGATTGGTATCAACTTTATGAAGGGAATATTTATTGGAATGTATATAAATGAAAAATAATCTCTTAATTTAATTTTTACTTAAATAAAAAGCATATGAAATTATATCAGTATATTTCATATGCTTTTTTATATAATTAATGTAAGAATTTTTATTTATTTATAATTATAAAGGTATACTTCCTTGAAATGACTACATCTGTGGAGTATAATTTAATAGGAATTTATACTTATATTAGAAATACTACTTTTAGTATGAATTTTTTAATTAATAGATACTATATACAAAGAAGGGACTGTACATAGATGAAATTAGGAATAGTAGGATTACCTAACATAGGTAAAAGTACATTATTTAATGCTATAACCAAAGCAGGAGCAGAATCTGCAAATTATCCATTCTGCACTATAGAACCAAACGTAGGTGTAGTAAGTGTACCTGATAAAAGATTAGATGTTCTAGAAAAAATGTATAATCCAAAAAAGAAAATACATACTGCAATTGAGTTTTATGATATAGCAGGTCTTGTAAAAGGAGCTAGTAAAGGTGAAGGACTTGGAAACAAATTCTTATCTCATATAAGAGAAGTAGAAGCTATAGTACATGTTGTTAGATGTTTTGAAGATCCTAATATTGTCCACGTAGATGGTTCTATAGATCCTATACGTGATATTGAAACTATAAGCTTAGAACTTGTATTTTCAGATATAGAATTACTTCAAAGAAGAATAGATAAAACAAAAAAATTAACTCATGGTGGAAATAAAGTAGCTAAAGAAGAATTAGCTTTTCTTGAAAGCTTAAAATCTCACTTAGAAGAAGGTAAACCTATTAGAACATTAGAACTTGATGAAGATCACCAAAAGATGGTAGACAGTTATTTTCTTTTAACTTCTAAACCTGTTTTGTACGTAGCTAATGTATCTGAAGATGATATAATGTCTGGAAATGCTGAAAATAACTTAGTAAAAAAAGTTAAAGATTATGCAGCTAATGAAAAATCAGAAGTTATTACACTATGTGCTAAACTTGAAGAAGAACTTTCTACTTTAGAAGATGAAGAAAGAGATGAAATGCTTGAAGAATACGGCCTTAAAGAATCCGGTTTAGATAAACTTGTACAATCTAGCTATAAACTATTAGGTCTTATAAGCTTTTTAACTGCTGGTAGTGATGAAGTTAGAGCTTGGACTATAGTTGATGGAACAAAGGCTCCTAAAGCTGCAGGTAAGATACATACTGATATAGAAAAAGGGTTTATTAGAGCTGAAGTTATATCTTATGATAAATTAATAGAATCTGGTTCAGAAGCTCAAGCAAAAGAAAAAGGCTTTTATAGATTAGAAGGCAAAGATTATACAATGAAAGATGGAGATATAGTTAACTTTAGATTCAACGTTTAATTTATTTCACTATCTTTATATTTATATAATCATAATAAAATATTTTTAACTAAACAAGCCTATATTTATTTTAAATATAGGCTTGTTTAATAATATCTAAAAGTAAAACTATTTTTTAAAACAACTTAAAACTTCACTACAAATACTAATTTATATAAAAATTTATATTTTCTAAAAAAACAGCCTTATAAAAGACTCGACTATCTTTTATAAGGCTGAAAATATTTTTATTTTTTTAGTATAACTACTATATTATATTTCAAACTTAGGGATTTTAGGAATTTAACATACTTTTCATTACAATTATTTTTATAGACTTATCAAGCTTATTTATTAGATAAACTTATTTAATTAGCTTATATATTCATGTTTAGTCAATACTTCTACTGCCATGTCATATTTGCCTTCATTTACTTTTACAACAGGTCCTGTACAACCCATTCCACTCTCTGCATAGATGCCTTCTTTCCATAGAGTTTTTTGTGCATCCTCTATGTCCATAACATCTATACCCATAATAGCTGCTGTAGCTATTTCTTTTGGTGGTTCTTTAACTTCTTCTTCATCTTCTTTTTTTTCATTTTTTGCAGTTAAAGATTCTAATATCTCTTTAAGTCCACATTTATTTGCTTTCTCAAATTCTTCTTTTACTACTTTCTTTAGGTTTCCTTTTACTAAACCTGATGCATATTCTATAGCATTAGCAGCTACCGGTGCTCCTGATGCTCTAGATAGTATTAATATAGTTCTGTCGTAATCTTCTCCGATTCCAGGTCCGTATCCATAACCAAATCCTTCATAACTTCCCCCTGTTGTGTATGAAGAAAATACTTTCATCAAAAGATTACCTGTTAGTGTATCTGTAACCATAACATCACATGTTGCAGCTAAAAGATCGTTTCCTCTCATTACAGATCCACCATCTGCTCTTAAAGATTCTGCAAATTTTATTTTGTAACCATTGCTATCTAATTTTTTAAGAGCTTTTTCTACTTGTCTTGCACCATCTAAGTTAAGTATTCCAACTGTAGGCTCTTCTATTCCCATAGCCTTTGCTGTTACTATTCCA
>NZ_BAAACG010000011.1:0-1567 GCF_039521385.1 Clostridium oceanicum
GCTCAGTCGGTAGAGCAGAGGACTGAAAATCCTCGTGTCACTGGTTCGATTCCAGTTGAAGCCACCAAACTAAAGCATCTTAGATCACGTATCTAAGATGCTTTTTTGGCAAATAAGAGATTTATTAATTTACACTTTGAAAACAATTACAAAGTTAAATTATAAAAATAAATTAAAAAGGAGAATTACTATGGAAAATAAAGTAGTTGCAGTAGTAAATGGACGTGAAATAACTGAGAAGGATGTAGATATTACAATAGCTAGCTTTCCAAAGGAAAGACAATCATATTTACAAAATGAAAAAGGAAGAAAAGATTTAATCAATCAAATGGTTGATTTCGAACTTTCATACAATTATGCAAAAGATAGTGGAATAGATAAAGATGAAGAATTCTTAAAACAGTTAGAAGCTGCTAAAAAACAACTTATGATACAAGTAGCAGTATCTAATGTATTAGCTAGAGCTACAGTTTCAGAAGAAGATGTAAAAAATTATTATGAAAATAATAAAGATCAATTTAAAACTCAAGAGCTTATAACAGCAAGACATATCTTAGTTGATACTTTAGAAGAAGCTAAAAAAGTAGCAAAAGAAATAGAAGAAGGTTTAGATTTCTCTAAAGCAGCAGAAAAATATTCTAAATGTCCATCTAAAGCACAAGGCGGAAGCTTAGGAACTTTCACAAAAGGTCAAATGGTACCAGAATTTGAAAAAGCTGCTTTAGAATTAGATATAGAAAAAGTTAGTGAACCTGTAAAAACTCAATTTGGATATCACTTAATTGTAGTTGATAACAAAAATGAAAGTACTGCTAAAAGTTTTGATGAAGTAAAAGATAGTATAAAATCTATGCTTCTTCAACAAAAACAAAATGAAAAATATAGCGAATTTACAAAAGAATTAAGAGGAAAATATTCAGTAGAAGTTAAATAGTATATTTTTTTAATATATAAGAGATTATAAATCTTATAAAAACTATTCTTAAGTCTATTTATAGATTAAGAATAGTTTTTTTTCTATGAAAAAATAAATATATAATAATAAATTAAAAATATTTAAAATGAAAGGCCAATTTGTAATTCACATCAATCATTAACTATTTAAGGTAGTATCAAAGGTATAATAATAACTAATATTAAAATTATAAATGAATTTTTAATTGGCTGTATAGAATAGTAATTATATATCTTTATCATTCTATAAAAAGTAAATATAAATATATTAAAAATCCTTATATATTCAACTGTATATAAGGATTTTTAATAGGTTTTATAATAACTACTTAACCTAGAGTATCACTATAAGATATAGAGAGTAAAATGGATTATACTTTAATATATACAGCATAAATTTTATAAATAGAGTATTGTCATATAAGTATAATTAATATATATGATAAGATATTCCTTGTCGTCACGAAGACGGCAAGAAATTGACAAATAAGTCAATAAAAAACATGTTGACAAATAAATTCAAACATGTTATTATATAAAAGTCGCATGAAGCGACAAGGTCTTTGAAAATTAAACAGAGGATAAGAATGAATTCTTATAAACCAACCAGTAA
>NZ_BAAACG010000012.1:0-887 GCF_039521385.1 Clostridium oceanicum
GCTCAGTCGGTAGAGCAGAGGACTGAAAATCCTCGTGTCACTGGTTCGATTCCAGTTGAAGCCACCATGAAACCTCTAACTTTTGTTAGAGGTTTTTTGTTATATAAAAATATATTGACTATACTTATATAGATTACTATATTTTTATTTATAAAATAGCAAAGATAAAATTTAATTTATTTAACTATATATATAGTTTATAGTAGTGAACAGTTTTTATAAAATCAAAAAAATAACCACAGATTTTATAAAGATAGATTGTGGATATGTTAATAAGTTTTTTAAAAGCTGTTAATTAAATATATATTTAAATTATAATATTATATCTTTAAAAATTACTATTAATGAACCATATTGTTAGTAAATAAAAATAGAGTAGTTTATTATATATAATGTAGATAAATAAGTTATATATTAAATTTGTTTTAAGTGGTAATAGGAAATTTTTAATAGAGTTTGTATATTAAACTATTAATAAAATAAAGATTACATTTAATTAGTAAGGGTTAATTTAATTTATTTAATTAAAAAAATAATATTAATATAAATTATATGAAGAGATATATCTAATAACCTTTCTATTAGGGCAAAATCTATTAACTACTCAACCTAGAGTATCAATATAAGATATATAAAGAAAAACAGATTAATATGTAGAATATAGAGAGTAAAATCTTTAAATTACAAATTATATGACAAGATTTATGAATAATTATGATAAGATATTCCTTGTCGTTAAGAAAGACGGCGAGAACTTAAAAAATAAGTCAAAAATTATTTGACATTTTTAGTTCAATATGTTATTATATAAAAGTCGCATGAAGCGACAAGGTCTTTGAAAATTAAACAGAGGATAAGAATGAATTCTTATAAACCAACCAGTAATT